>CALXCO010000014.1 GCA_944386805.1 uncultured Clostridia bacterium | reverse complement strand
ACCCGGCGCGACCCATTGACCAATGAGGCGGCCTATCTGCCGGTTACCCTCGCATAATCCGGCGTAGTTTATCCAGCCGTCCGGGTCGGATACACCGGGCTGACGGCGGTGCTGTTTGATTACACCCGGCGCGACCCATTGACCAATGAGGCGGCCTATCTGCCGGTTACCCTCGCATAATCCGGCGTAGTTTATCCAGCTGTCCGGGTCGGATACACCGGGCTGTATGCGACAATCACATCGCCGACGGTATACACCAGCTGGCATTTGCCCCGGACCTCGATTGCAAGATCGTCCGGCGTCACCAGCCATTCCACCCGGTCACCGTCCACCCTGACCCGGCAGGGATAGAGGATGTCCTCGGCACCGTCCAGCGTATACAGCAGCGTCACCCTGCCATCGCCGTGGCATCGCTGCCACCCAGCGATATTCCAGACCACCACCGAACCGGCAGGATCTCCCTGCCGTCCGAGCAAAATCGGTGCCGGATTGTCCAGTCTGACCGGTATGGTTCTCATCTGCTCACCTGCTTTCCGCATCAATTTTGCCGTAACCGCCAGTTTTTGTTCGGGTCGGGCGACACCGTCACAAAGTTTTTGCCGCACCGCTCCCGTATCCGTCCGGCAATCGCCCCGTCGACCGCCTGAATCTGTTCGAGGCTCAGTTCACTGGACAGGATGGTCGTCAGACGGCTGTCGTTGTAGCGGAAGTTGAGCAGGTCGTAGCAGAGCTGGACGTCGGCATCGGTGATTTTGCCCTTGAACAGGTCGTCGATGTAGAGCACGTCCGCCTTTCGGAACCGGTCGAACATCCGGTCATACACTTCCTCCATCGACAGCCGTTTGAGCTGGCGCGCATCGGTCGTCCAGAGCATATAGACGACCTTCCGGCCCATATTGAGCAGCTGGTTGGCGGCAGCCGAACAGAGGTGGGTCTTGCCGCAGCCGGTCTGGCCCAGCATCGCAAGCCACCCTTTGCCGCCTTCGGCTGCAAAATCGCGGGCAGCTTTGACCATCACCTTCTGCCAGTCCTCCTCGATACGGAAGTTGGAGAAGCGCTTCTGGAGCAGTTCACCGAGGTTGGAGCTGTGGGCATTGCGGATAATCTGGCGCTTTTCCCGGCAGCTGCACAGCCAGAGCACCTGTTTGCCGGCATCGTCGATGCCGATCAGGTTGCCCTTATTGCGGCAGATCGGGCAGTCATAGCCGGTCAGCTTGCCTGGAGAGAGGTTATACTCGACGATCTTGCAGGCTTCGGCGTACTCATCCAGCCAGGGCACCTGCGGACGTGGCCGGGAGGCCATATACCGGAGCATCTCTGCTCCGGACATGCCCTGAATTTTTTCGGCGTCAGAGTCGTATACCGCCAGGTATTTCCGCAATTCCTCCAGCGATTTTTCCCGAACCAGTTTGCGTACCATTTCCACATCCATGCTGATTGACCCCCTTGATATCGTCGTAAATGCCTTCCAGAACCCTGACCATATGGGTGTCCCCAATCAGCCAGTCAAAGTCCGCCTGCCACCCTCTTGGGTTGTCTCCCCGCAAGAACCTGCTCGCTTCTGCTTTTTCAAACAGCAGCTGAAAGTCCTCCAACCGTTTGCCGCTTTGGAAGCGTGCCTTGACGGCACGCCGTCGGCTGTCGGACAGCGTCTGACAACGGGGAAGGTGGAGACAGATCGAGTTATACAGCTTTTGCACCTGCTGATAAGGGACTGACTGCGGGGTGGGCCGTCCGTCAGGACGGGAAACGGGATTTGTTTTAAACGTTTGTTCTTTCTCCGGCAAATCCTCCCCCGCTTGATCGGCCTGCCGCGTTTCTCCCTCTCCCTCTTTTTCTTTCTCTGTCTCTGTATCTTTCTCTGTCTCTGTATCTATCTCTATATCTTTCTCTTTATCTCTATCTCTATACTCTGGGTAACGTTCGGGTAACAACGGAGTAACAATGTTCCCTTTTAACCGATCTTCTGCCCGTTTTCTGCGCATCGTTTCTGCCTTATCTGTTTCAGAACCAATCATTTCATTGATCTGCGGCAACAGAATCTCGCCCTGTTCCAACTGTTCGACCAAACCAATTTTTTGAAACAGCTGCATCGCAACCGCAACCGTGTCTGCCGGAATATTGGTCAGTCGTGCCAAAGCCGCGACATCATACGGAATCAGGCGGTTACCGACCAAACGCATCAGCTTTCCGCCAGTTTTCAGGGATTTGAGGCAGAGTTTGAGGTAGAAATTGGAGTAGACTACCCCGTTTTCCTGTTCTTCAATATAGCGGATGGTATCGTCATCAAAGAAGTCATCTTTTAGTTTAAGCCAGAAATACCGCTTGGACAATCTGTCGCCCTCCTGTCAAACGTTTCGTTGAATAAATGTTTGCCGAACCGGTAAAAGATATGTCCGACTGCCGAATAGCAATCGAACATTCATTCTCTATACTTCTATTATACTGGATATTTCCCGGTTTGTCAAGGCGTGTTTTCCCAGACGATGGTTATTTCAGCAGGAAATCGAGATATTCCTTCCAGTCGGCACGGCAGATGCTGTGTGTACCCTCACGGCAGTGGAAGGCGATGCAGCCATCCGACCATGCGCTGCCCGCTTCGGGCAGATGGTCAGCCGGTGCGATCAATCCGGGCAGATGGTAAGCCTCCCATGCCGGCGATGCGGCATGACAGCAGAGAAACTCGGATACCGGGTCAGCCCAGCTGTCCAGGCTGGACGCACCGACTGCGACATGCCGGGGAGCGATTGCCGCAAGCAGGTAGTGCTGGTCGAACGGCATGCCGGCGATAGCGTCGCCGGCATAGGTCCTGTACCGGTCACAGAACCAGTAGCCGAACACGCTGGTAATCCGTTCGATATCCTCGCCCGACTTGCCGCGTGTCAGCGCATCTCCCGCACAGCCTGCGTTGTTGGAAAAGACATACTGGAAGCGTGTGTCCTGGGCAGCGCACCACAGTGCGGCCTTGCCGAGGCGGGAATGACCGGCGACCGCGATTTTCTGCGGGTCAAACAGGTCGAGGGTCAGCAGAAAATCGAGGGCACGGCTTGCCGCCCATGCCCACATGCCCAGCTTTCCCCAGAGATCAGGCGCGCCGGGTTTGCGGGCAAACATCGGCGCAATACCGGAGGTAAAACCGTCGGAACAGTCGGCGGTGATATCGGCATAACAGAACTTTGCGAGTGCGACACCCCGTCCGTTGATTTCCTCATCGGGTGTAAAGCCGCTCGGCGTGTCCATCTCAAAGCTGATGTACAGCACCAGCGGGACCTTCCGATCGGACTTCGGGATGGTGAGGTACAGCGGGAAGGTATACCGTCCGGACGGCGCCGTCACGGTCAGGTCATAATGGCAGTGGCGGGCATGACCGCCGAAGCAGTTGTCATACTGGTAGGTCAGTGCCGCCGAGACTTCGGACGGAAAGTCGGGCGTTCGCCCATAGATCTGTTCCGAAAGGATGCCGACGATTTCACGGCGGCGGGTCTCCGGGTCACAGCCGTCAAAGCTGAGCGGCGGAAGGTTCCGGGCGGAGAGCTGTTCAGATACAAAGGACATGTCGGTCACCTCCGGTGCAGCGGGACGGCACAGCCGCCGTTTTCAGAAAACGCGCGGGTTTCACCCGAAAACGTCAGGGTATCGGAGCCGGTATCCAGCTGCCAGACGATGGCATGGGGGGTATCGCAGTAGCGGACCGTCACCTGCAATGTATCGCCATCCCATCCACCGGCAGCGGCGACGATATGGTCGGCCGGACTGGTCACGACCCCCAGCACATCCGGGCAAATCGGGCACCCGATGACCTGGGTCCGTCTCCATTCGTCGGTCCCAAAGGCCAGGCAGACGGCGTGTTCAGCCGTATGGAGGACGATCTGGCCGCCGTCCTCATAGCAGCGGACCGAGACCGAACCGATTCCCCAAGGATTTTCGGTGCAGGTATATTCGGCATTGAAACACCGTCCCCGATGCTGAGGAACCGGACAGGGCGGCAGTTCAGGGCAGCTATCGGCTGCCGGCATGCGGTCGAAGGCCGGGAGCAGATGTTCCCACAGCGCATCCAGGAACACCTGCATCTGGACGGTATGGCTGAGCGCCACCACCAGCGCATTTTTCTGCGGGATGGCGACCATATACTGTCCATACGCCCCATCGAATCGGAAGCACCCATGCCGGCACTGCCAGATTTGATAGCCATATCCCTGTGCCCAGTCGGGGTCAGGATGCGGAGCATTGCTAATCTGGCGGGAGACAGCCTGCCGGACCCAGTCTTCGGGCAGCAGCTGTTTATCCTGCCAATGGCCGCCGTTGAGGTAGACCAGCCCCAGTTTTGCGATATCCTCGGCGAGCAGGTGGATACCAAAACCGCCGCAGCAGATGCCTTCGGGGGAATGGTCCCAGGAGACCTGCTCAATCCCCAATGGCTCAAACAGCCGGGGACGGAGATAGTCGACCAGATCCTGTCCGGTGACCTTCTGGACGATTGCCGCCAGAATATAGCTCCCGGCGGTATTGTATAAAAACTTCGTTCCGGGACGGTGCGGGACCGGGTGCTGGAAAAAGGCATGCACCCAATGGTCGGTTCTGCGGACGGTCGGTTCGGTGTCCTGACCGCAGCCCATCACCAGCAAATCACGGACCTGCATCTCCATCAGGTTTTTACTGGGGTCAGGCGGAAGGTCATCCGGGAAGAAGGACACCACCTGATCGGTCAGGGACAGCCGTCCTTCGGCGATCGCAAAGCCGACCGCAGTGGCGGTCCAGCTTTTGCTGATCGAATAGACATGCCGCCGGTCCTGCGGCTGGTAGGGGTCGGAACAGCCTTCAAACGCCACCTTCCCATCCCGGATAATCATCAGCTGATGCAGTTCACTGCCGTTTTGGAGGCAGGCGTCGATAAAATCCTGCACGCCATTCGGGTCGATTGCAGCCTGCTGCAAGGTTGTCCTGTCGAGGGACTGGTTTTTACTCATCAAATCACGCGCTCCTTTCGTCCAAAGCCCGCCGTCTGCCGGACGGCGGGCATCGGGTCCTGTTTCACCCATCAGGGAAGCAGCAGCCGTTTTTTCAGGCGGTCATTGACCAGATGTTCATCGAGGGCCGTCTGTTTCATCTGACCGGTCAGGCTGCGGTGCCACTCGACGTCCCGCCACATTCCGACAAACTGAGGTGCCGCAAAATTGCTGGTCGCTGCCATCACCCAGCGACCGGTCTGGAGTGCCGTCTCGACGCCGAGCTTGCACAGCTCCTGCACCCAGTCCCAGCGCAGCATCGGGTAATCCTTATAATCGACGATACCCCAGCATTCGGTCGTCGCAAGCGGCAGGCCCTGTTCGGCCGACACCTGCGCAAGATCACGAATGCCCTGTTTGAGCAATGCTTTCCAGTAATCGGGACGTTCGCTGTAGACATGATAGGCATGCTTTGCGAGCAGGTGGTAAGGTTCCTCGGAGAACCGGCCGTTTTTGGCGTTGCCGACGCAGTTATAAAACTCGTTGTTGTTGAGTTTGGCCATCCAGATATGGTGTTCGATCAGGTCGAAGAAGTCGAGGTGATTTTGTTTATAGTGGTCCATTGTGATGTTGTCCATCGAGAAGCAGAGCGGAATCTCCGGGAACTGTTCCCGGATACATTCGACGGCACGGCGCATATAGTCCATCGAAGCTTTGGTATTCCATGCGCTCCACCCGGCGTCCGGCGGGTCATTCTCGAAGAAGGGCGCCCAGAGGTTGCCCGGCCATTCATTGCAGAGGTCGAGGTAGAGAATCTGGTCCAATACCCCTTCCCGTTTGAGCAGTTTGAGGACGGCAATCCAGTTCTGGGCCATTTTTTCGGGAGACTTGATTTTCATCCGGATATTGTCGGGGTCTTCCCGGTACCAGCTGGACAGCCCGACCTTGACGCCGTACTCGCGGCATTTGCGGATAAACTTGACCAGTGCCGGGCAGAGTTTGACCTGGTTGATATACGGACTGCCCCAATCGTTGGAGTACCAGACCGGCAGCAGCGTCCATACCCGTTCCGGGTCCTCTGCGATCAGATGCGGAAAGGCGTCAATCCGCACCGCTTCATAGCCGCGTTCGGTCAGTTCCCGGAGTGCGAGGTCCCAGTCCTCGAACCCTGCGCCGCTCCACTGGCGTTCAATCCACGAAAAGTCCCACATCGTAATGGGAATGGTATGTAATGTCATGATGAATTCCTCCTGTCCTGCAAAAACCGGGTATCTCCCACCCTTTTCAGCCGGTCGATCAGACGGCTGTGCATTGTCATTGCAATATTCCGGCAAGCCGGGTCATTGAGCAGGTTGTGCTGGTCGTAAGGGTCAGCGGCGATATCGATCAGTTTGACCGGGACGACCTGTCCGGACCGGTTGTCGACTGAGTAAAAATACCGGCCGTTATAGAGTCCGCGCCAGGACGCCAGTCCAACAAGGACATCCGGCTGACTGCTGTTTTCCTCGCCCCAGATCACCTTTGCCGCAGACACACCGGGCAGATGTTCGCCGCCGTCGATTCCGGCAAGCTCCAATAACGTCGGGAAGAGGTCGACCGAATTGAACACCGCGTCGGTCTCCCCATGCGCCACTCCCGGTCCGCAGACAATCATCGGGACACGGTAGGCGTTCTGATACGGGACGCCCTTGAACCGGAGGTAGCCGTTGCTGAGCATATCGCCGTGGTCGGACGTAAAAATAATGATCGTGCGTTCCAGCTGGCCGCATTCCCGCAGCAGGCCGATGATCTTGCCGACCTCATCGTCGACACAGCTGACCATCGCGTAATATTCCTTTAAAAACAGCCGGGTCAGCCGGGCATATGCTTCCGGGACATTGGGGTCGAGTGTGAGTTTATCGGCGTCGTACCGGTCGAGATAGGGCTGTGGGAGCAGCTGGGTCAGCAGGTGCTGTGGGATGGTATCATAAAAGCTCAGCGGGTTTGGGTTGGAGAGCATTTCTTCGGTCATTCCAAGGTGCAGCTTGTCATTCAGCACCCGCACCCGTTCTCTGGTGGCAGGCAGCTGATAGAGGGCTGGCATTGTCGCGACATGGGGTTCGCTGTAATTGAGCTGGAGCAGCCAGGGTCCGCGGCTATTGCGGATAAACCCGGCGGCAAGCCGGGTACGGACAGACGCGCCGTACTGGCCAAAATAACGGGTATCGAGATTGCCGTCGCGGTCATAGACCGGCGTATCATAATGATGGTCGCCGCCGGTGCCGTACCAGTACTGCCAGCCCATCCGGTGTTCAGGACGGACCCAGCCGTCCTTTTCCTCGATTTCATCCCGGCCGAAATGGGACTTGCCGACAAAGCAGGTCTGGTACCCTGCCCGGTTAAAGTATTCTGCCAGACCTTTGGAATGGGGTTCAAACAAATCCCCGTTTCCCTGGACCCCATGCTGATGAGGGTACAGCCCGGTCTGGACGGTCGCACGGCAGGGTGCGCAGACCGGGCAGACCGACACGCTGTGGTTAAACCGCAGCCCATCCCGGCACAGCCGGTCAAGGACCGGGGTCTGTACGTCGGGATTGCCATAGCAGCCAAGGCCGGTACGCCGGAGCTGGTCGGTCAGGATGAGCAGGATATTCGGCTGTTCGGGTGTACTTTTGTGCATCACATCTTCTCCTTCCGTGTCTCCAGCACGGCGCCTTCCCCAGTCAGGCAGTATGCCTGCAAAACAGGCGCCGTTGCGGTCAGGCCGACGTTCTCGTCAAACCCAAAGCGGAATTTCTTTCGGAAACCGACCCTGACCTGTTTGATTTCTCCCGGCAGCAGCGTGAAGAAGTTGTCCTCCATGTCCAGCAGATAAGCGTCGGTCTGGTCGGAAATGCAGATATGAAGTGCCGCAGCCGTTCCGGAATTGCGGATTTCTACTATATAACAGCTTTCAGACTGAGGTACCGCAGTTCCTTCCAGCACGGCGCCGGTTTGGTGCAGTGCATCGGCGTAAGGGTGGAGCGGCTGTGTCGTAAAGTAATAGGTATTCGGGTAGCAAATCCCGTCCACCGTCGCCGTCAGCCGCAGCATAAAGACCCCATCCAGCGTTTCCGGTACAATCCAGCTGAGTTTCCCCATCTCCTCCGCCGCCTCGGTTACCCATACACGGCAGTATTCTTTGTCAAACCATCGTTTGCCATGCAGGTCAAAGATTTCTGCCCGGAGTGTACCGGCCTGTTCAATCGGCGCATCCCGTAAGATGGTCAGCCTGCCGGACAAACACTCACCGTGCGCAACATCCAGTTTGTGATAATCGAAGACCGGGTGCACCGCTGCGAACGCGTCCCTTGCCCAGAAATACGCCATTTTGGCGGCGCCATGGTATTCCAGCAGGTTGGTGCAGGAGATATTCGGCCAGGGCTCGTTCAGCTGCCAGATAATACTGCCGCTGTTGTGGAAAGCACGCCTTCTGTTTGCCTCCAGAATATACCGCAGTCCCTCGGCCTGCATCCACTGGCTGCATGCGACATACTGTTCCAGCCCGCTCCATTCACCGAACATCTCGGTCTCACGCTGGTAGGTGCACCACCAGTCCCCATGGAACCGCCAGACATCGTCCTCCCGCATCGGGACCGGACGCAGCTCATCGGGAGGCAGGATTTTTTTCAGTGAAGCCACCGACGACATCCCATCACACCCGAACTCGCTGTGGAACAAACTGTCCGACCCGCCAAAGAACTGATACTGACCGGGATTGCCCTGATACTGCCACCAGCCGTGGACATCATGGCTGTGGCCGGGAATCCGGCTGATAAACTCGCTGGGACCGGACGCCGACGTCGGCAGGAATACACGCTCCGGGTCCAGACGGCGGACAATCTCATGCAGCATACGGATATTGGGGTTTTCTTCGGTACAGGGTGTCCGGTCTGCCTCCATCAGTTCATTGCCTCCACTCCAGACAGCGAGAGAGGGGTGGTTGCGTTTTTGGCGGACAGCCGCCTCGCTGCTCTTTTTGAGCAGCGAAAGGAATGCAGGCTTTTCGGACGGGATATTGTCGATACCGGAACTGGACTGGATAAACTCCTGCCAGACCAGCAGTCCCAGCCGGTCACAGGCATCATAAAACGTCTCGGTCTCAATCAGTCCGCCGCCCCAAATCTGGACCAGATTGCAGTTCATCTCTTTTGCCCGACGGAGGGTTTCATAGACCTGTTCCGGCGGGACATCCCCATAAATATGGTCAAGCGGCGTGATATTGACGCCCTTGACATACATCCGTTTTCCGTTGACGACAAACAGATACGGTCTTGCACCGGCAGGCGGGTCGTCGTTTTGGACACAGACCACGCTCCGGATGCCCACCGGCTGCTGATAACGGTCCAGCAGCCGCTCTCCTTCATATAACTCCAGCGTCAGATCATACAGCGGCTGTTCTCCCAGTCCATTCGGGTACCATAGCTGTGGATAGCTGACCGGAATCAGGACCGAAAAACGTCCGTCCTCCTGGATTTCTGCCCAGCTTTCTCCCGCAGCCTGCTGATGCAGGCGGCAGGCTGCCTTGACGGTCAGATGCCGGCCGGCATATTCCCCATCGATGCCGCCGGTGATATGGATCACCCCCTGTTCCTGATCGACCGGTTCTCCCCGGACAAACAGGTCGGTCAGTTCAATGCCATCCCAGAAGGTCAGATACGCTTTCTGCCAGATGCCCAGATTGACCAGACGGGTGGAGAAATCCCACTTATAGTTAAAGCGGCTTTTCTGGGTAAAAGTTTCGCTGGTTTTGCCGATCTGGCCCATTTCATCGGGCGCATGCTGAATCAGGACCCGGATGGTGACCAGGCTGCCCGGCTGGTAATACTCGGTCACGTCAAACCCGAACGGCTCAAACATCCCGGTATGTTCACCCAGCAGCCTGCCGTCCCAGTAGACCGAGCAGGCATAATCGACCCCGTCAAAGTCCAGTCGGACCCGCTCCCCGGACATTTCCGGGAGCAGGAGCTGTGTCTGATAAATCCACCATTTATTTTCGACCCACTCGCATTGCAGGCTGTTCATTCCCCAGTACGGGTGCGGAAGGTACCCGGCGCGGTAGAGCGCCAGCGAGACACCGCCGGGGACATCGGCAGGAATCCAGCCGGTAATTCCCTCCAATGGTTTGCCGGTTTCCATACTGTTTTCGCGAAACGGAACGTATGGAGCCGTTCCCTTTATCTGCCAGTGGCAGGCAGACAGATCATATCTGTTTTTACACATCACAAACTCCCCTGTCAATGGTAAAGAGCGTTCCGAAAGCTCGAAACGCTCTGTATGATACTGGAAGCAGGCGCTTATTCGCCGAATACTTCGTTGATCTCAGCACATGCCTTGTCTGCCTGTGCCTGGTTTTCCTTGATGAACTGGTCCCAAGTTGCCTGCGGGTCGTCCGAAAGGACAGCCTGAATGAAGTTGTCGGAGGTGCCGTTCAGAGTCGAAGCAAACGCATCCTTTTCGGGAGAAGAGAAGTAGCTGATGTCATAGTTGCTGGGAGTATAATTGGGGTTGCTCTCCCAGACTTCCATGTTCTTCTTGAACAGGTCGTTGATGACATAATCGCTGGCGTTGGGGTTGCCTTCCAGGAAGAGGTCCAGACCTTCGAGGATGAAGAACTTCTGGAAGGTGCGCTGGTTGGTGATATAGGCTTTGGAACCGCCGGCAGAAGCATCTTCCGCGGTATAGTTGAGGGTGACATTGCCGTTTTCGTCCTTGGTCCAGTCCTCGCCCTCGACGCCGTAGGCATACTTCTCGATCTGCTCATTTTCCAGCAGCCAGTTGCCGACAGCCAGCCAGCGGTCCATGACCTCATCACGGCAGGAGTGGTTGAAGGCAAATGCGCCCCACCATTCGTCCATCTGGGAGACAGCATACTTGCCGTCCTCCATCTTGACGGTAAAGAGGCCGAGGTCTTCTTCCTCAAAGCCGTCGATATTGTTGACCATATCGTTGGCGGTTTCCTGAAGGATAGACGGGCCAAGGTTGCCATAGAAGACGGCGCTGCGGCCTGCGAGGAAACGTTCTCTGCCGGCGTTGTTGGCGTCTACATAGCTGTCGACTGCGAGCAGGCCGGTATCATACAGTTCCTTGATCTCGTTGATGGCGTCCATCGAGGTGGGGTCGGGAGCACCCCAGACATACTGGCCGTCGACCATCTTGTAACCGGAAATATAGGGGTTCCACTTGCGGGCAAAACCACACCAGCTGTTGCCGCCGTTTTCAAAGTCGAACGGGATGAGTTTGTCGCCCAGCTGACCGGGGTCTTCTTCCTTGACCTTCTGGAGGTATTCCTTGAATTCGTCCCAGGTCATATCCTGAACCGGTTCGTAATCGAGGCCCATTGCCTGTGCCCAGTCGCGGCGGTAGGCAAACATATAGGAATCGTATTCATTATAGGGGTTGTTGTTTTTGATTTTGGGGAAAGCGTAGAGCTGATCGTCCACCAGCAGTTTCTGGAAGATGGTGTACTTTTCGGTCAGTGCTTCGAGGTTCGGGTAAGCGGACATATCACTGGGGAGTGCCTTAAAGACGCCTTCCTGTGCCCACTCGACATATTCCGAATAGTTCAGGTTGTACCAGGCGATAACTTCGGGGAAGCTGTCGGTTGCGGCGAGGGTACGGGTGACATCGTCCCAGTTGTCCCATGCGACCAGCTGAATCGTAAAGTCAAAGTTGAACTTTTCGCAGGCTTCCTTGACCAGCGGGTAGTCCATCATGTCTTCCGACCCGTCGATGGTAAACACCTCAAAGCTCAGGTGTTCGGCATAGGGGTCAGCTTCTGCGTCGCCCGATTCAGCCGCAGAGCTGTCGGCAGAACCGGAAGTTTCGGTGGACGACGACTGAGAAGACTGAGAATCGGACGTGTCGTTGCCGCAGCCTGCCATGCAGGTTGCAACCATCATCGCTGCCAGAAGGGTGCTGAACAGATGCTTTTTCATAAGAATCCTCCTTAAATTTGTTGAACTGTTTTCATAAAATTTTGCTGCGCAAAATGGATAAACGTGAATCAGGACTTGATGGCGCCGATCATAACGCCTTTGACGAAGTACCGCTGCAAGAACGGGTATACCATCATAATCGGAAGCATGGTAATCATAACCGCCGCTGCCTTCAACCCTTCGGAGAAAGACGGGCGGCCGACTTCGGGCGGGATATTGCCGACAATCGAAGTCGAGGACCAGAGAATCTGGCGCAGTTCCAGCTGCATCGGCCAGTATTTGGCATTGCCCAGAAACAGGCTGGCGTTGAACCATTCGTTCCAGCGTCCGACCGCATAAAACAGGACGAGGGTTGCCATCGCGGGTTTGACCAGCGGCAGGTCGATCTGCCAGAAGACACGCAGCGGACCGGCGCCGTCGAGGGTTGCAGCCTCGCCGAGGTCAGGCGGGAGCTGTTCAAAGAAGTTGCGCAGGATGATCATATTGAAGATGCTCAGTGCCGAAGGAATGACAATCGACCAGCGGGTATTGATCAGGCCCAGCTGTTTGACCAGCAGGAAGAACGGAATCAGGCCGCCGCTGAAGTACATCGTAAAGATGACCATATTCTGGAAGATCGCGCGTCCGGGGTAGTTTCTTTTGGAAAGACCATACGCGAGGGTCGTCGTCAGGATCATGCTGAAGATGACGCCGAAGACGGTATAGAACACGCTGTTGCCGAAAGAGCGGACCATCGTCGACCCGACGAAGATATCGCGGTAGTTGCCCAGGGTCGGTTCTTTGGGCCAGAGGGTGTTGGTGTTCATGATATATTCCTGCTGGGTCATAAAGGACTGGACGACCGTCAGGTAAAAGGGCACCAGTACGATGACCAGCAGTGCGGTCAGGACGATCAGGTTGACCACATCAAACGCTTCAATTTTTTTATGTCTCTTTTTTGCAAGTTCCATCACATTACACCGCCTTCACCCATCAGTTTGGCGATCTTATTGGCCGCCAGCAGGAACACAAAGTTGATGATTGATTTGGAAAGTCCCATTGCGGTACTGAATCCGTAGTCAGGTTTATCCTGGAAAGTTTTTCGGTAGATATAGGTATCGATGTTTTCCGCTGCGTCCTGAACGACCGGGTTGACCATGTTCAAAATCTGGTCGAAGCCGTTGTTCATAATGCTGCCGAACGCCAGAATCAGCAGGATTACGGCAGTCGGTTTGATGCCGGGCCAGGTGACGTACAGCATCTTATGGAAGCGGTTGGCGCCGTCGACCTCAGCCGCCTCATACAGTTCCGGGCTGATGCCCGACATCGCCGCCAGGTAAAGGATTGCACTCCATCCGGCGCCTTTCCAGACGTTGGTGGCGTAGAGCAGCGGCCGAATCAGACTGGTGTCGGTCAGGAAGTTGTAGGTCTGGCCGCCGCACATCCGGATAATCATATTGACGAAGCCTTCGGACGAAAACAGCGTCGTCATCAATCCGCCGATGATGACCCAGGACAGGAAGTTCGGGAAGGTATAGACCGTCTGCAAAACCTTTTTGTAGTAATTGCCCTTCATCTCGTTGAGCAGCAGCGCGAGGATAATGGGAGCCGGGAACCCGGTGACGATGTACCAGAATCCCATCCGGAAGGTGTTAAAGAACGCTCTCCAGAAGGCGGGCTGACCGACCATCGTGACGAAGTTCTTATAAATCGGGTCCGACCACGGGCTTCCAAAGATACCGGCGCTGATTTTAAAATCCTTAAAGGCCAGCGTCAGTCCGTACATCGGAACGTAGCTGAACAGAATCAGATACGCAATGCCTGGAAAGAGAAAAACGTAAACCCATTTATTCCTCCAGATTCGTTTCCATAATGGCCTGTTGTTTTGGTTTGCAGTCGTCATATATCATAGCCTCCTACAATTTTGATTTTCTGCCTTGTATATTGCCTGAAATTATGTTATCATGTTAATACAATATTTACAATACAGTCATTTCGGATTTGCATATGACGTTTTTTAGGATGTTTATTTCACGAAAACGAAAATTTACAGGGGAGGTTTTCACTATTTATCGAGTTCTGTTTGCAGATAATGAGAAAATGGCGCTGATTGCTTCGGAACGTTCCTTCCCGTTATCTGAGTACCATATGCTCACCGCTGCCAGCATCAACGACTCTTTTGAGGCGCTGCACCAACTGGAAACACGGTTTTTTGACATTGCATTTCTGGATATCCGGATGCCCGGCCTGTCGGGTCTGGAAATCATCGGTAAGTGTATCCAGCAGCCGATTCACCCGGCATTTATCGTCATCAGCGGTTACTCTGATTTTGTCTATATGAAGCAGGCCATCCAGCTGGGGGCATTCGACTACTGCCTCAAGCCGATTCAGAAGGACGAGGCCGTCACCCTCCTCAGCCGTCTGGAGCCGTACATCTACCAAAGCCGTCTCAAAAACGGACCCGACCTTCTCGCCCAGCTGTCCGGTCCTGATACTCTCTCCAAAGCACTGTCCTACTTTGGATTTTCTGACGACGACTGCTCGTTTACCGTCATGGCGGTTTCGGCCCCATCCTGCCGGGACCTGTTGTTTTTGCCGGAGGAACAGTTTTTCTCGATCTTTCTGGAAGAGCAGAAGGCGGTCATCCTGAGCACGGCGTCCCCGTCGGTGATCGAGCAGACGACCCATCAGCTAATTGCCGCCGGCTGTCACCTTGCAATCGGCAACTTTGACCGGGAAACCGGACGGTTCGGGCGGCTGATTCAGAAGCTGCAAACCGACCTGCTGCTGACCACCGACGCAAACCCCGTCATCCAGACGGTCGCCGCGACTTCAAACGACGCTTTTCAGAAGCTGCTGGAGGAGGTGCGGCAGGAGTACACCAATGACCTCTCGTTGCAGGAGCTGGCGCAGAAATACAACCTCAGCTATTCCTATTGCAGCGAGCTGTTCAAGACGGTTACCGGGTTCACCTTTTCCAAATACCTGACCCAGCTCCGGATGCAGGCGGCAGCCGGACGGCTGCTCGCGACAGACGAGCCGATCACCGATATTTCCTATCAGGTGGGCTACCACAACTACCATCAGTTTTCCGTCATGTTCAAATCCTACTTTGGACTGACGCCGACGGAATACCGGCATAAGGGAGAATCTTCGGGCGATGAAACGGTTTAACTCAATCAAAAGCAAGCTGATTCTGATGCTGATCTCGGTTATTATTCCCTGTTTTGCGGCGAGCTGCGGGTATTACTTTTATTTTCTGGACCTGATTCACGACAAGGAAGCGGTCTATGTCGGCAACTCAATCGACCAGATCGTCCAGAACATCCAGACCTCGTCACAGGACATGGTACGGTTTGCAAAAATGGCTTCCACGATGGATGCAACCCAGAATTTTCTGACCTCGACCGACCCGCTGGAACGGCTGGAAAGTTCCAAGAGCGTCTTCAACTCGATCTATTCCATCACCCAGGACAGCCAGGAGCTTGCCATCGCGATTATCGACAGCAATCATACCATCATCTCCCCGAAACCGCTTTTATCCCTGACCGACGAACTGATCAACAACGTTCTGCCGGACAACGCATCCGGTTTTACCGGGACCATTTTGAATGATTACGACAAGACCAACTATTTTGTTTACTACCAGCCGATTCTGGACATCAAATATGAGGTGCAGCGGAAACGGAAGATCGGTTACTGCATCGTGCTGAACTCGGTCAACAACCTCCAGACCTGCATCAACCGTGTCGAAACCACCCCCAATTCCCTTTTCTTCATCCTCGACAGCGAGATGGATGTAATCGTTTCCAACACCGGCAGTGCCGATACCTCTGCCGACGACCTGCTGCAAAAGGTCCGGGAGCATACGTTGGAAAATGAGTCGGTCGAGCAGGTCAACGGACGGGACCATCTGGTTTTCTTCCAGCGTGTGCCGGACACCGACTGGCTGGTCATCGGCGCCATCCCGGTCAATGAGATCAACTCCGACCTGAATGCACCGTTGATTCTGGGGATATTCATGCTGATTCTGATGGGGGCATTGTTTGCCTTCTGGGCATTTTCGATTCTGCGTTCGATTGCACTGCCGGTGCTGGAGATTTCCAAGTTTGTCCAGGGCGACGCCTACTCCAAGCTGCACAAGCGCCTCCACCTCAAGAATCAGAACGAAATCGGCATCCTTGCCGAACAGATCAACCAGATGCTGGACCAGATCTCCGAGATGACCCACACCATCTTCCAGAATACCGCCAACATGTACGAACTGGACCTTGCGAAAAAGAAGGCGGAGCTGTCGGCATTGCAAAGTCAGATCAACCCCCATTTCCTGTACAATACGCTGGACTGCATCAAGGGGTACGGGCTGTTGCTGGAGAGTGACGAGGTGGTTCAGATTGTGGATTCCCTGTCCCAGATCATGCGGTACTGTATCAAAGGCAGCGAAGTCGTGCCGCTGTCGGACGAGCTGCATATCATCGAGCAGTACCTCTCGATTATCTCCATCCGGTTTGACAACCGCTTTACCTTCAACATCGATATCCCGGACGAGGTGCGCAGTGTCAAAATCCCCCGGTTTATCCTCCAGCCGCTGATTGAGAATGCGGTCTACCATGGTCTGGAACCCAAATATGGTCCGGGCAAACTGGGCATCTATGCTTTACAGCAGCCGGACCGGCTTCAGATCTGTATACAGGACGACGGGGTCGGGATAGAGCCGGAACTGCTGGCGCAGATCAACGGCCAGATTCAGGCATCCCAGTCGCAGGAACTGTTCCAGATTGCCAGCGACAAGAGCCTTGCCCTTTTGAACATCCACCAACGGGTGCAGCAGTATTTTGGTCCCGGTTCGGGGATTACGCTGGAAAGCGAGCCGGGTCATGGAACACTGGTGCGGCTGAACCTGGTTCTGAAATCCGAACCGTCCCAAGACAATCAGGATGGCGGGTAATATAACGCCATTTACCGTTCTTCTTTTAACCGGAAAGGAAGCAGCGGACAACGGCAAAACGCCTCCCTGTGCCGGAAAATAAACCAGCATAAGGAGGCGTTTTTATTTTATTACGGTATGAAAAACATGAAAAAACAGGACAGTGGAGCGACCGACCGTTCCCTGTCCTGTTTTGCCCGCATCACGTCTCACGCAATGCAGCTGTTTTTCGATCATCCCTTAACCGAGCCGATCATGACACCGGTCACAAAGTATTTCTGTACAAAGGGATAAATGCACAGTACCGGCAGCGTCGAGACAACGATGACGCAATACTTAACCAGGACTTTATACAGCTGGGTCGAATCCAGAGCGTCGGAAGAGCTGGTAAAGTCGGTCTGCTTAATCAGAATATCCCGAAGGAACATCTGCAGCGGATACAAATCGTTGTCGGAAAGGTACAGCAGCGCCGGGAACCATTCATTCCATTTCGCAACCGCGATAAACAGCAGGATAACAGCGAAGGTTGCCTTTACCAGCGGCAGGATAATTTTGAACATAACGGTGAGTTCTCCCGCGCCGTCAATTGTCGCCGACTCTTCGAGGGAATCAGGGATTTCCTGGATAGACGTTCTCATGATGATGATAAAGAAGACGTTGAGAGCAGACGGGATCAGCATTGCCCAACGGGTGTCCAGCATATGCAGGTCACGGACAACCATGTAGGTGGGAATCATACCGCCGTTAAACAGCATGGTAAAGGTGATAATCCCCATCAGGACCTTGCGGAAGCGGAACCGTTTGCGGGAGAGGATGTAACCGGCAATAACCGTCAGGACGCCGGTAATCAGGCACTGTGCGACGACATACACCAATGTATTGCGGTAGCCAATCCAGACATTTTTGTAAGAGAGGACGTACCGGTAACCATTCAGGGAGAAGGAGCCGAGTGGGGTAAGGATCAGGCCGTTGCTGCGGTCGACCAGGCCGGGGTCGGAGACAGAGGCCATCAGTACATGCCAGATCGGGATAAAACAGACAAATGCGATCAATACCATCAGGATGATATTAAAAAACTGAAAGACTTTGCGGGAAAGGGATTTCTTTTCAACCATTGCCATAATCTGGACACTCCTTTCCTGTTAAAACAAGCTGGTTTCCGAATATTTTCCCGCAAAATAGTTGGTGGTCAGCAAGAAGATTGTATTCACAACCGAGTTGAACAGACCGACCGCTGTTGAAAAGCCGTAGTTATAGCTTTCAAAGCCCATTCGGTATACATACGTACTGATAATATCGGAGGTTTCATAGGTAGAGGGCGAATAGAGCAGCAGGACTTTTTCCGAACCGACGGACAGCATCGAGCCCATCTTCAGAATCAGCATAATGATGATCGTGGAAGAGATGCTGGGGATGGTGATATGGAGGGTTTGTTTCCAGCGGCCGGCGCCGTCGATGGTGGCAGCCTCATAGAGTTCCTGGTCGACGCCAGCGAGAGCCGCAATATAGATAATCGAACCATATCCAAGTCCCTGCCAGATATTGGAGATGATATAAATCGGACGGAAGCAGGCGGGGTCACCCAACAAGTTCTGGGATGCAGTACCGGTCAGGTTGGCAACCAGCGTCGAAATAATACCACCGGCAGAGGTAAAGTCTACGATAATACCACACATGACCACCATCGAAATAAAATAGGGCATGTAAGAGATTGTCTGAACCGTCTTTTTAAAATAGCGGTTTTTTACCTCATTCAGCATGAGTGCAAAGATAATCGGTGCCGGGAAATTGAAGATCAGATCCAGCAGCGAAAGGGCAAGCGTATTACGAATAGTACGCCAGGCGTAGATGCCGGTAAAGAAATCTACAAAATGTTTCATACCGACCCACTGGCTGCCCAGAATTCCCTTTACTGGGTTGAAGTTCTGAAACGCCATCAGTACGCCGACCATCGGACGATAGCAGAAAATCAGATACCACAGAATGATCGGGATAGACAAAAGATACAGGATTTTGTTGCGGCGGATATCTTTGACTGCAATTTCAAGAAAACCTTTTTTCATCGATCTCTTTCCTTTCTCCGCCCTGGGTTACCAGGGCGGATTTTTTCAAAATCGCTCAGCGTGCATTGTAACGGTCGAAGGCTGCCTGCTGGATTTCGATGCAGCGGTCGATATTCAGGCTCTTCAGCGAAGCAAGGAAGTCATCGTAAGTATCCATCGATTCTGTGCCCATGATATAAGCGACAGTCTTTTCCTGAACCAGCGTCTGAATCTGTGCAAAGATGGGGTTATATTCGTTGCCCTCATCCTCGGTCATGGTGACCTGAGGAAGTGCGAGGCTGGTTTCGTCGGCATCCCAGACATAGATACAGCTTCTCTTATCCTCCTCGTAAGCCTGGTCCCAACGGTCCCACGGAACCAGACCAACGCCGTCGCCTCTTGCATAGATGGCGAGACGGTCACCGGAAGTGACGCCAAGCAGGCCATCGTCTTCGGTCGGATGGAGCATGATATCGGTATAGACCGGTTCGTTATCCACCATGGTATAGGTTTCACCCTCGGTGCCGTAGGCGTTGATCAGCATGCCTTCACGGGTATACTGATAGTCCATCCACTTGAGGAGGGTAGGAATATCTTCACATGCGGTTGTGACAGCGATCTTATGGGAAACGGGGTAAGAGACATACTTATACTGTGCGGTTTCGCCTTCATTGAGGGTAGGTGCCTTAACAGCGACGAAATCGATATTGGCATCGTCAGTCGAGCCCATCTCATAATAATATTTTCTGGTCAGACCCCAGATATTGGAACCAGCGCCGGTTTTGCCGGTTGCGCCATACTCGGTGGGGATGACCATAGAGGCGTTATTGCTGATGAAGTTGGGGTCGATCAGGCCCTTTGCGTACCAGTCACGGAACAGTTCAATCCACTGGCGATAGCCTTCCTCACACGGTCCATAGCCGACCGTCGTTGCGTCCTTCATATAGAAACCGGAAAGTACGCCATATGCAGAAGTAAAGGCTTCGGTCAGAACCGTACCGGTCGGGCCGATCATCAGAGGAGCCTCGGCGCCCTTTTCGTCCTTAAATGCAGTCAGGACCGTCTCCCAGTCGGCGATTGTTTCCGGCATTTCCAGACCCAGATCATCCAGCCAGTCCTGACGGATGGTCATACCGACCCAGGCAGGTTCAGGGGAAATATTGGCATCGGAGTCGGAGCGCAGCATCGCAATATAATACATACGCCCCTGGTCGGTGAGAGTCATTTTGTTGAGCAGTTCATCGCTGGCGCGATAGCCGCGATAGTTGGGCATATAGGTTTCGACGTATTTGGTCAGGTCGACGAATACGCCGTCGTCGATTGCCTTGTCACCGCCGCCGGGGTAGGTGACCTGGTCCTCACCCATATTGATCATATCGGGGTATTCATTGGAAGCCAGCAGCAGGCCGAATTTTTCGGTACCGGCCTCAGTCGGGATGCAGGTATAATTGATGGTAACGCCTGTTTTTTCCGCCATCAGCTGGACAGCAGTATTTTCGTTGAGGGACTCGATATAGGTATTCGACCAGATTACCCACATATCAAAAGCAGCGCCATCTTCACTGATCGGAAGGGTGATTTCATTGACGATTTCGGATTCCGGAATGTCATCACCGCCATTTGTGGAAGAGTTTCCGGAGTTACAGGAAACGAGGGCGCTTGCTGCCAGAAAAGCGCAGAGTATCAGGGAAGTGAGCTGCTTGGTTTTTCTCATTTTGAATGACCTCTTTTCGTAAAAAATAAAAAACGCTTTAATAACGCCCAGCTGCCGACCTGATGGCAGCTGCCGACCTGATGGACAAATAACTGCCGGAGAGGGAGCGACAGCATGCCGGGCGTCAATCGATTGAGACAAGTATAACAATGGTGCCGCAGTTTGTAAACTGTCAATATTTTAGTATCAATTTATTCATAAATTAATGTGCACAGGATATTTACCCGACGGCTGTCCCCCATGATAAAATACATGATAAAATAGCAGAATAAAAATTTTGAAGCACAGTGCTCTTTTTTCAGCGATAAAATTTTGGCAAATCGGAAAAATTTCAGGAAATACCGCTCAACATCCAGCTGTAAATCAGGAAAAAGAGGTAAAAATTTACTGAAATTTACACTGCAATTAAAAATTAATGTTTTATTTTTGAATCCCAAACCCATAACTTTCCGAGCAGAAAACTATAATACAAGGCATATTTCCCGTATAACATTCTACTTGAAACGAGCTAAAAAAGTGGTAAATTCAGATTAAATGATCAAGATTGCACAAAAAAACTTGACACAGATTTCCGGAAATGATATAATGATGTATATTTGAAGAAATTGTGAATCCCGCGAATTTACTAAAATATTTTTATCAACTTTATGATCGGAACAGTTTTCCCCCACAGCACCCACGTGATCGAAAATCAGCAAGGAGATGACGTTTTGCTATTTCGCAGACCAGGCCGGTCAACTCACTCTGTTAACTTCCGGCGGTTATTTTATTCCTTTCTGTTGATTCTGCTCCTGCCAATGGTTCTGGCGACATCTGTTTACAGTTTTTCCCTTGCGAAACTGCGCAACACCGTTCGCGAAACCAACCAGGCCAATATACAAATGATGGCTCTGCAGCTGGACCAACAGTTTAACGTCATGGATAATATTGTCGAGCAGGTTTTTGGGAATACGGATTTCCAGGCGCTTGCCGCGCAAAGTTTCCCCTATGACTCCTACCAGAAGCTGACTGCCAGCGAAATCCAGCAGCAAATTCTCTCCTATTTAACGGCCAACCCTTCGATCAACGATATATTTATTTATTTTCCGAACAGTGATATGCTGCTCAGCAAGCGGGTATTTTACAGACTGGAAAACACCGACAGGATCAGTCAGTTATCTTTCGGGATGGATACCGACGAACTGCGGCAGCTCATGACCAGTCCACGGTATGGCGAGCTCGTCATCGCCAATCAGGGCAATACCCGGCATCTTTATTATCTGTGTTCCTCCTCAGCGCCGGCGCTGCAAAACACCTTTTCGATCATGCTGGACATCAACCTCTCCCGTTTTTACCAGCTGCTGCGTGCGGCAGGTCCGGACAGTTTTATTTTACTGCCGGAAGGAGATTTGATTTTCGACACCGTCAGTTCCAGCACCAGTCTGGCGCAGCAGCTGACAGAGAACCTTTCTGAAAGCAGCGGCTTTTTAAAGCCGTTGAACCGTTATCTGATCCGGCAGGATTCGGAGATTCTCAACGGCGTAGCCTTTCTGCGGCTGATTGCATCCACCGAATACAATGCCCCACTCAAAGGTGTGTGGGTCATGATTATTGTTTATTTTATTGCGACCCTTTCGTTGGGTTCGGTCTTTACGTTTAAACTGGCACGCCGCAATTATGCCGGCATCGAACAACTGGTGCAGAAACTGCATCAGGTTGCCGGGCAAAGCAAGCCGGGCAGCGACGATTTCCAGTATATCCAGCAGATCATCGGCCAGCTACTGGAAGAGCGGAATGAATACAACCGGCTGCAAATTGAGCGGAAAAACGCCAGCTGCAATGGCATTTTGGGGCGTGTACTGAAAGGGAGACAGTATTCACTTGAGCAGTTCTGGCGGGAATGTGAAGCCGCCGGCGAGCCGCTTCCAAAGGAACAGCATTTTATTCTGTGTGTTCTGCGGATTGACGACGGGGTCAACCTCTTTTTCGAACAGCGGCGGGAGCTGGAGAACTGGATGATCGACACCATCTTTATGATGACCGGCAATATTTTACAGGAGCTGATCAAAAATGCGGGATTCACTCCGTTTATCCATGAAACCGATGGGATTCAGGCCGCATTGGTGCCGGTGCCGGATGGCGGAGAGACGTATTTCCAGCAGATCGTTTCCAAACTCCAGGAAGCGGGCAATACCGTCTGCCGGATTATGAAGGAGGATTTTGCGGTACAGATCTCGATCATTATATCGGGAGCGGAAACAGGTCTTGTCGGAATTGCGGAAGCATATGAACGGATGCTGGGGATGATGACGCTGCGGGACCTGCGGGAAGGCGAATATCCGCCGGTTACCCTGCTCAAAGGGCGGCCGAACTCTCCCCATCGGATGCTGATCCGCAAATCCATTGAACAGATTCATACCGGGGATTATGCAGGCGCAAAAGAGACGCTGGAATCGCTCTGTGAAAGCGCCGTCAAGCCGCAGCCAACGCCGGAGGCCAGCGGGTGCGGACGCAGACAGCTGGTCGAAGAGGTCTGCAAATATATCGACCAGAAATGTTTACAGGCGACATTCTCACTGGGCGAAGTATCCGAATATTTCCATATCAGTTCGTCCTATCTGTCCCAGATTTTCAAAAAGGAGCTGGGGTATTCACCTTTGGATTATGTTCAGAAGAAGCGGCTGACCGTTGCCAAGCAGCAGTTGGACAAAGGTGCCTCCGTGCGGGATGCGGCCATTGCAGCGGGGTATTATGATACCAGGCCGATGATTCGTGCCTTTCGGAGATACGAAGGCATCACCCCAAGCGAATACCGTTCCGGCACGAATACCGACTGATGGGTGGGTTTGGCGGAACCCGCCGTAAAATGATTGATACAGACAAAAACTTCCAGTGCAGCGGTTACAGAGCCGTCACACTGGAAGTTTTCATTTATCGGTTCTTCATCCTGCAGGCGTATCAAATTCAATCCATCAATTCCGCCACGGAACAGTCATCGTAACCGGCACAGGGTCTGCGGCAGTCATCAAACTGTCCGGAAGAGTCTGGGTCCCATCATTCCATCGGGTTCAACCGGGCGCTGCATTGACAGCGGGTCCATCTGAGCACCGGCGAGGGTTGTCGCGGCCTCGACCCGCAGCGTATTTACGCCGTCGTGCGACAATCCGGTCAGGTCATACCGATACGGATAGCCGATGCGTACACCGGCCGAACTGCCGTTGACGAAGACTTCGGCAGCTTCATAGCAGGTGCCCAGATCGAGCATTCCTGCCTTTCCGGAGAAGGTCGTCTCATACCGAATGATACCGGAGAATTTATCCCGCAGCAGGCCGATATCGGTCAGGGTATCCGACCGCATCGGTTCACCCACCTATGGCATATTTCGGCCGGTCATTTTACTGCCCAAACAGATAGAGAGCGAAAATGACCGGCTTCTGACCAGTGTCCTGACCCACGAATACATCCATATCAGACGGTTTGATACCGCCGCAAAAATCCTGTTGGCAGCGGTCCTGTGCGTCTACTGGTTTCATCCGATGGTGTGGGTGATGGTGATGCTGGCCAACCGCGATATGGAACTGGCCTGTGACGAAGGGGTTCTGCGGACTTTAGGGGAAAAGCAGCGAGCCGGGTATGCCCTTTCGCTGCTCGATATGGAAGAGCGCAAAAGCCGGGGGTTTACGCTGTGCAGCCATTTCAGCCGGTACGCAATCGAGGAAAGAACGCTGTCGATTATGCGGTATCAAAAGTGCTCGATCCCTGCCAGTATTGCAGCCGTCATGCTGGTGAGTGGATTTGCACTGATACTGGCGGCTTTCCCGGTTGTTCCGGGCAGTCAGACCGACAGTTTGCGGACGGACAGTCCGTCCGGGTATCTGCTGGATGAGATGGATGACTGGCTGGCGGAATTGCAGACAACAGCAGACCGTCTCGTGGCCGGAAATCAGCTGACCCAACAGCAGGAAGACCGGCTTCTGACCTACTATCAGGCCCAGATTGCGCATCTTCAGTCTTCCGCTGCAAACGGCGGCGAAATCACGGTCGATTTACCGGCGCAAAATACCGGACCGGTTCACTGCCCGCTCGACCAGCTGACCTATCTGCTTCCGGATACCGACGATGTACTGGAATGCTGCCGCGATGGAACGGAATTGCCTGCTGTTACAGCCATCCTGCCGCAATATGGATAATCTCACTGGCGCTGCTGACCCTGCTGACGCTTTTGGGTTATATTGGGTTATCCCATCGCCCGGTCATCGACCTTCTGCACGAACCGCACAAAAGCCATCGCCGACAGCCAACCCCCGGCATGTCCGACATGTCCGGCATGCCCAGCATGCCTTTACCAACTGCCGCCCCTGCAAACATCGGACAGCCACACACCGAAAAATCCGGGCAGATATCTTCTCCGGCAGTTGTCCCGACAGGTCATCGGGTACCGGGACTGGTCCGGTTTATCCGGCGGCAGATCTGCCGGAGCAAAGGACCCGCAGCCCTGATTTTTATTGTATCGACCATTTTCATGCTGGCGCTGGGCTGGATACAGCAGGCCATCCTCCAGACCGACCAGCGAATTGATGAAATGTACCGCAACATTTCAGTAGAAGCGGAGATTCTGAAGAGTGTTTCCGGCAGCTACACCAGCGAACCCGGATTTATTGCCGGCAGGACCGTCGATGGGATCATCGCCACCGGATTTGTCCAGGACAGCAAGCTGGTTGCCGCGATGACCGATGCCGGGCTGACCAGGATCACCGGCCGCGGTCCATCCATTTTCGACATGACCCTGTGCGGTATCAACGACACCGACGTCCTCAATCGGGAGATGACAGCGGGGATGATGGTCTCCGGAGGCGACGGACAGATCACCTACCAGGACGGATGGGACGAGACGATGTTTTCCCAGGATTACAGCGACAAGGCCGAATGGTATCCAATCGTGGTATCCGAAGGGATGCTGGAGCAATTTGGGGGCAGTCCGGGCAGTCAGCTGATACTGAGCGTCGGTTCTCAGGCGGTGACCGCCGTTGTAAAGGGGAGCTATACCGGCCAGTTCAACGGCCTTGGCAACCTCAATGGGGAGGCAGTACTGATGCCGCTTGCCCTGATGCAGCAGCTTTACGGAAACAACCTGTACTATTCGGTTGCGGACTTTTATCTCGACCCGGCCTTCAACCGTGAACTGGACACCTTCCGGACCGCCGCAGAGCAGATTGTACAGAATGATACTGCCAGCCTGCTTTCACTGAACCTCGTCATCTGGGATGAAGAACTGCGCGCCGTTGTGCAGCCGATGGATGTGAACTGGACATTTAAGAGTGGGAAGCTGTATGCTGTCGCAGGTCCGTCGGGCAGCGGCAAGAGTACCCTGTTAAGCCTGATGGCGGGTCTTGACACCCCAACGGCGGGAGAACTGCTGCTGGACGGCCAGTGTTATCAGACGCTGGATTTAAACCAATCCGGCGTGAAAAGCTGTCGATGATCTTTCAGGCGTTTCAGCTTTTTCCGCTGCTGACGGCGCTCGAAAATGTCTGTTTCCCGATGGAGGCCAACGGCGTATCCAAAGCCGACGCCCGGAACCGTGCCGCCGCATTACTAAACGAGGTTGGAATTGGGGCAGACAAGCAAAAACGGTATCCCGCCAATCTGTCCGGCGGTGAACAGCAGCGTGTAGCGATTGCGCGTGCGCTGTCGACCGGAGCCGGGCTGCTGCTGGCTGACGAACCGACCGGCAATCTGGATGAAGCCAACAGTATACAGGTCATGGAGCTGCTGCTTGCATTGGCGCACACATCCGACCGCTGTGTGATTGTCGTCACCCATGACCTTGAGCTGGCACCGCGCGCCGACCAGCTGCTTTATATGAAAGGCGGGACGCTGGTCAGCGGATGAACACTTCTTAAAACTTTTACAGAATGCAGAAAGCTCACCGTTTCCGATGGCAACCACAGCAAAACGGTGAGCTTTCCACACTAAAGAATCAAAAATGTGAAAAATTGTCCTTTCTGTAGCATCTTTAGCGCCATTTCAAGACTCATGATACCGACAAGCAAGAGAAAAAATGAAATGGTACAATTTTGCATTCATATGTTATAATACAGCGAATATTTAAGCAGTGGTGATTTCGATGCGTATTCTGTTTTGTGACAACGATGAAGGATTTTTTATAGATCAGCTACAGGAGTCTGTATTACAATGCTTTACTGAAATCAGGGTCCATCATATGCAAGCAACAGACTTTCGGCAGCCGCCCATACACCAGCCACATCAAGAAAAAGGAGCAGCCAGACGACCCAGGAATAGCTGTATGGCAGACCACTGTCAGACACCCCCTGCACTGCACAAAGGGAAACGGCATGAAACAGCGGGAAAAATCCCAGCCATTCAATCCCGTTTTCCATTCCGGACATTGCCAGCAGACAAGGAAGGCAGAAAGATACTGCGGACAGAAAACAGGCGGTCAATGGATTCCCTGTTTTCTGTCCGATCCAGAGTGCAATCACACCCATCCCGATACAGGCGGCGATTCGACAGATCAGCCAGAAAACCAGCAGGTCACTGAGGGTAATCCATTGCGGTATATTCTCAAAGTCGGATAGACTCATTGCCGGAGCCAGCAGAGCCGGCAGGCCATAATCCCGGATAATTTCCCACAAATGCGGCAGAGACGTCCCCAACGCGATGATAACAGCGGCGATACTGCCTTGCAGCAGCTTCATATAAACGGTTTTTTTCTGTCCCAGAGGAGCTGCACGCAGCAGGATATCCAGCCCACTTTTTCGTTCCATTGCAAACAGTCCCGAAAAGCAAAAAGCACATAAAAGCCCGGCATAAATGGTATCCGACCTGTCCTCCGTGCCGACACGGCCGAACAGTTTCCGATAGCCGGTTTCGTAGACCAGCCAGGCGCCGGGGTGTTCTTTCAGATAGCCGTTGATGTTATTTTGGATAATCTGGGTGTATATCTGATACTTTCTCTGCAACGGCGCATACTCCGTCAGTGCATATTCACTGAGCTCACCGGCAGAGACTTTTTGCTGTACCTGGAGCATCGGCTGAAACTCCTGCTTAAAGTATGTCATCCGGGCAGCGTTTTCAGCAGTCCATGGACCGGAAAGCTGTTTCATATAATAAGCATAGTATATCTCATCCGCATCCAGATAGTTTTCAGAGGCAGCGGTCTGATACAGACTGAACATCAGGAAAAATATCAGAATGATCGCGGCGCCATTCATCCAGAACAGTTTTTTCCCCTCTTCCCAAAAAACGGTTGTCGCATGGGTCCGGCGGCTCAGGCGAAGAACCGCCGGATGGACCGGCGACGGGAGGAGCTGTGCCCAGGTAAACACCAGGCAAAAGGATACCCCAAACACAAGTCCAAAAGCGATTGCCGCCATCCATTCCACCCAGTGCAGCGGAACCGGTGAACCAAACCAATACAGATTCTGATAGATTCCCAGCAGCTCATTGGTTTGCAGTAAACTGGCAAGGTTGGCATATTTTATCACGTTGAGTCTGGAAGTCGCGGGTATAGCCCATCGAATCCCATACATCGCCGCCGGAAGCGCCAGTGCACCAATCCACCCGACCAGCGCATGCCGGGCTACCAGTACGGCCAGCATAACCCACAGTCCCATGACAAAGGTACCGGCCCATTTTGCCATCAGAAACAGGCAGAAATACTGTCCGACCGTGATCTGCATCGTACAGCGCATCAGCGCAGGGACGCTCTGGATACTGCGGGAAAGCGGCCCCAATCCAAACGAAACGCCGCAGTAAAACAGGTTGACGCCGTACAGCAGCAATAACACTGCCGCCAAACTCACTGCAAAAACCGCAAGTTTGGCGGCGGCAGTTTTAAGTCTGCCGCCGGGCAGCGCCCGAATCAGCCCCAAAAGGCCGTTATCCCGTTCCTGACGAACCATCAGGAACGCCAGCAGCAACGATGCAGCCAGCAAAACCAAATCGGTAAAGGTATAAGAAAGTGCGGTATAGATTCCTTTCTGCGGATAATAGTCAATGTTTACCGTATCCAGTCTGGCATAAGCCTGTGCTGCTTTTTGGATGCTTTTGCGTTCATAATCAGACTGTTGGGTCTGGAAGATGGACAACCCTGACAGGCGTACCGCTTTGGTCCGGACTTCTTCCAAAAATGCCGGATAGCCGGATACAACATCGTATTCCCCCATCAGCTGTTGATATAGGAGATAGTCGCCTGATAAACTCCCGGTCAATACCGTATAATCATGTTCCAGATAGCGCTGCTCATATTCTTCAAACAGCTCCCGATTCTGTTCCCGATACCCCGTCCAGTATGGACTGCCGGCTGCCGACTCACGGTAAAACTGTTCGATCTTCAAAAGGCTTTCTGCATCTGAACAGCGGGCATGCAGCAGCGTTCCCTTTTCCTCCATCGAGAGTCCGGAAAGCTGCTGTGCTGCCGTCCGGTATGCGGCGGCAGTGGGCTGGTTTGCGGCAGGCCGGGTACCCATCCAGAGCAGCAGCAGGTTTGCAAAAGCCAGCACGGCGACCAGCAGCAAAAAGGTTCGGTTTGCCCATATTTTTCGCATCTCGGCAAGAAACAGGCTCATTTTCCGTCCTCCTCACCAAAGACATGCAGATAGACATCCTCCAGCCCCTTACCGGGCGCATATTGTGTAATCAATGCCGGGACAGGTGCGGCATCGACAATCTGTCCGGAGCGAAGCAAAATCACCTGATCGGCAACAGACTCCACGTCCGAAACGACATGTGACGCGACCAGAATCACCCGTTCCCGTGCCATCCCATACAAGAGGTTGCGCAGCCGCACCCGTTCTCTTGGGTCAAGACCGGCGGTCGGTTCATCCAGAATCAGCAGCTGTGGATTTCCCAACAGTGCCGACGCCACCAAAAGGCGTTGTTTCATACCGCCGGAACAGGCCGCCAGCCGTTTATCCAGATCATGCTCCAGATTGACCGCCGCGGCGACCCTCTCCACCTCACCTGCAACATCCTTTCGCGGGATTTCCTTTAAAGCCGCCAGATAAGCCAGAAACCGGCGTCCGGTATAATTTGCATAAAGGTGTTGCTGCTGCGGAGCATAGCCGAGTGCACGGCGGAACCGGATACCATATGCCGGACCACCGTTCCAGAGCACATGCCCGCCATCAGGTGCAATACTGCCGGTAATGATTCCAATGAGGGTAGATTTGCCCGCTCCATTTGGGCCCAACAGCCCATACAGTCCCGGTGTCAGCGTAATCGAAATCCCATCGAGTGCTTTTTTCTGTCCGCCGCCCGGCAATGGGTACACCTTTTTCAGCCCTTTCATTTCCAACTGGGGTAAATTTGTATGTTGCATTGCGGTCACCTTCCTGACAGAAAAGGTAACACACCTGTATTTCTGTTTTATTTCCGAAAAGACAAAAACGGCACCTGAGCGGTACCGTTTTTACCAAACCTGTTTTACCAGATCGACTGGACATACTGTGCCTGAATTTCCCGGCAATTGGGCTTTCCCGCGAAAAAGTCCGGGAAAGTGATCAGTGCATATCGGTTGGTCACCGAAGAATTGGTTGTCGGTGTTCCATCCTGCTGAATATAGGTGACATCCTCCATCTGCGTTTCCATCTCCACCAGCAGACTGTCTGTACTCTGTCCCAGAATCGCAACAGGTTTTTCCTTGCCATTACTTTGATACTGAAGCGGAATCTCAGCGACCGAACCGTCCGACAAATCGACCGCATACCGGCGGAAATCCTCCCACGGACCGTGGACGACCAGCAAAGCCCGATTCTGGACAATCATCTCCAGCCGGTCGACACAGGAATTTTCGTTTTCGTCCGACTGTACATCCTTCAAAACATTCGCTGGCCAGGAAATTGCAACCTGGTGGTCCTGACCGTCAGCTGCCATCCAGTGCATACTGTCCGGCAGCTGGTTCCACCCGTTTTCACACCAGTACAAATTTCCATCCTGCCAGAGGACCAGCCTCCCCTCATTTCCCATTGTAGATGTCCAGCTATCCAAATCCTGTTCTGCGCCGGTATCGATATCATGCAGATAAACCCGATGGGTGCCGACAAGACCTGACTGATATTCGATATACAGCTGATCGATTTCTTCCTGAGTTGCACCTTCCGGGATTTCGGGCTGCTGTGCGTTTTCCGGTTCGTTGTATTCATATTCATAGCAGACCAGCTTCCGACCATCTGCTCCCAGGATCTGGCATCCAGACAGGTCGAATACCGATTCAGGTTCACCGCCGGATCGTGGTATCCGGTACATCGTCTCAACACTTCCGTCGTCCTGTGCAATGCTGACCGGAAAATAAAGGCTGTTTTCATCGGCACAGGTCAGTTCCCAGATATCTTCTCCAGAGGCGGTCTGATAGATTTTCCGGCGATTGCTCCCATTGCTGTCCGCCAGATAAATCGTACTGCCCTGATTTTCACTGACAATAAACGCGATGGTCTGGTCATCCACCAGACAGATACTGGAAACTATTGCACCGCCGGGAATATACGCGGTACAGCTTTCGGAGTCATGGTTACAGGCCGGCTGTGCACAAAGTGCCGTATCGGTGGCAGAAGGATAATCGATATAACACAAAATCGTATGGTCGACCTGATAGGAGGTTGCATACCGGCCGTTGGTGTTTCCAATTTTGAGGGAATGCAGCGCATTTTCTGCCGCCGGTTCGGACGAATCGACCACAATGGATGGGGCAGAAGACGTATTGTCTTGAGAACTGGCCGAATTGATGTCGGCAGCAGGATTGACCTGACATGCGGACAGGCTGGCCGCCAAAATGAGCGTCAGCACCAAAACAGGCATTTTTTTCATAGGGTTATCCCTTCCTTTCGTGGTCAGATTATCATGCCGGCATTTCGGAAATGTTTCCTGTCAGAAACTATCAGAAAATGAAGCTTCAAACTCCTCAGCGGACAATGAAACTGCGCCAAACGACAAACTGTCTGAACGGATGGTATAATACAGATAAACCTGACCCGAAGGCGACCAGCTGACGGCACTGCTCCCGCCGGTATCCACCGTCTGCCAGTCGGTCAGGACATCGACCCCAAGATAGACCCGATACCTGTCCAAAAGTGGACTGACGTCCATCTGCTCCAATTTTACAGAGATGGTGCAGGAGGTGACCAGCCCGGTTTTTTGGTGCCACTGTGCCCTCGCGGTCTCATTCGAATGTTCCTGACCCGGCGAATAACTTTCACAGCTGCTACCGGTAAATCCGTCCTGCTGCTGACTGTATGCCATGACAAAAGGTGCCGTCAATATCTGGTCTGCCTTTTGCACCGCCTGTGACGGCAGCAGCCGGGCATTTTTCAACTCTTCCATCTTTTGGGAGAGGATATCGGCCTGTTCGGTTGTATCAGCCGTTGTCCAGCTGCTATTCATCTCAATCCCCGACAGATACCGTTTGCGATACAGCGCATAAACAACCGGTATCTGCTGTGCCTGTTCGGAAAGCTGGGTATCCTCTACCGGCCTTGCAATATCCACATCCAGCAGCCGCGCATCATACCAGGCGGCATATGTCGCCGGCAATGCCATCGAAGCCAGGCAAAGCATGCTCAATAATCCCAGTATCACCGGCTGTAAACGACCGATTTGTTTCACAGCTGCGCCTCCTTCAGCATGATCGATACCCGTGTACCTTCTCCCGGACGGCTGTCGAATTCCAGTTTGCTTTGATGGATCTGGGCAATCATCGAACAGATACTCAGTCCCAGTCCACTGCCTCCGTTTTCTCTTGCCCGGCTCTTGTCCACACGGTAAAAAGGTTCTGTAATTTTGTCGAGTTCCGACTGCGGGATACCTTTTCCATGGTCTTCCACCGTCAGCCGGATTCCGTCGGTCTGACGGGCACACCGGACAGTTACCATCTGGTCTTTCGGTTCTGCCGCCGCCCCATTCAGCACGAGATTCCGAATCAACGTCACCAACAGTGCCCTGTCCGCCTGCACCGCCATGTTTTCTTCACACTGCATCTCCAGATGGAGGAAAGATTCCGGCAAACTGCGGCGGATATCCTGACAGACAGCAGCAATGCTGACCGGCTGTAAACAGATGCCGCCTTTTTCCAGTCCGAGCAAAAGCAGCAGCTCCTGACAAAGAGATTCCAGCCGTCTGGACTCATGATAAATATAATCGGCCGCCTTCTGGCGTTTCAGGGCAGGCTGTTCCCCACTTCGGAGCAGATTGGCATACCCCAAAATCGCGGTCATTGGGGTTTTCAGTTCATGGGTAAAGGCTGTGACAAAGCGTTTTTGACGATCGGTTTCCTGCTGCAGCATCCGCATCTGTGTTTCGATTGCATCCGCCATCCCGTTAAACGTTTTGCCAAGCTGTTCCAGTTCATCCCCCGACGAAATATCGACCCGGATACCGGTTTCCCCATTGGACAGGGCACGGCTTGCCGTACTGAGTTTTTGAAGCGAACGTGTCAGCAGCCTTGAAATCAATATAGCCGCCACTCCGGTCAGAATAAGTGCGGCACACTGCAACACCAGATGCTGCCGAATCTGGCGGTCGCGTTCGGCAAACTGCGGCGTGACATCATACGCATTGACCAGCCAGACTGCCTGCTCCAGTCCGCGCAATGGTGTCGCAAGCAACAAATAGTGACCTTCACCTGCCGAGATAAACCGAACTTTCGTCTCACCTGCTGCAATCGCCTGCTGTTGATCGGAATAGGAGATGAGGTGGGGCATATTGGAGTAGAGGACCGTCCCATTCTCCCCAAAAAGAGAAAATGACGGCGCAGATGCCGCCAGTAATCCCCTTTCCTGTTCCGCGTAAAGGGTTGCGAGAGAAAAAAGGGTTTCAGAAGAATTATCGTCAGCCTGACTGAAACTGGTCTCCAGCGTATAGCGCTGACGCAGCTGCTGGCGGCTGCTTTGCCGGATGATTTGGTCCTGAACATGCGAAAAATTCCGTTCAATCGTCCATGTTCCGCCCAAGGAGAGCGCCAGCGATAACAATGACAAAATAACCAGCGCAAGCTTGTATGCAAATTTCACGGCTCAGCCTCCAGAATATAACCGATTTTGGGCACCGAACGGATTTGATGTTCCCAGCCCAGTTTTTTCCGAAGGCGTGAGATATGAATATCCAGCGTCCGTGTATTGGCCTCGCTGTCCAGTCTCCATACCCGCTCAAACAGCACGTCCCGGTATAACACAATCCCCTGATTCAGCACGAACACCATCAGCAGGTCAAATTCCCGTGGGGTCAGACTGACAGTCGAGCCATTTTTGGTGACCGTCCGGACATCGGGGTTGATTTCAGCGTCCCATACCCTGATTGTCCGGTTACGTCTTCCGGTATGCCGCATCAAACCATCGACACGGGCCAGCAGTTCGTCCGGTGCAAAGGGTTTGATGATATAATCATAGGCACCTGCCCGCAGACCGCGCACCCGATCTTCAACCGAGGATTTTGCAGTCAGAAAGATGACCGGAGTTCCCGTCGGCATGATATATTCCATCAGGGAAAACCCATCGATACCGGGCAGCATAACGTCCAGCAGAATCAAATCAAACCTGTCTTTATCAATCAGATCTGCGGCCTGTTCCCCATCAAATGCCTTGACACAACGATATCCAAAGCCTTCCAGCGTCATTTCAATCAGGTCGGCAATCGCCTTTTCATCCTCTACAATCAAAACCGGATACATCTTCTCACCCCTGCGCATTTTACCTGGTTGTATTATACCCTGAGAATATTTCGGAACTGTTTCAAAAACAGTTTTACAGGTCGGGAGATAAAAAGAGGCCTCGTTTTTTAACCCACTGACAGCAGGTTGCATCATAAATTGAATCAGATAACGTCTGAACCTTATTTTTTGTGCCGACAACCACCATGTGATACCGGGAGGAGGTTATCGGCCAAAATGGCAAAAAGATACCGCGCAAAAGCGACGCTGCTTCTGCGCGGTATACAATCATTATAGATGGCAGTTTTTCAGACCGTTACTTTACAGCCTTCGTTTCAGCCTTTCTCGTGATAAGCTCTTTACCGGAGGTAACCACGATGGTCACGCCAAGGATCATCAGCAAGACAGCCACGATGAGCTGGAGTCCCTCAACCATAAACACACCTGTTCCGGCCGAGAACGCTTTGATCAGCGAGATAAATCTCTGGACCAGTGCCGTAAAGGTGACGATCAGCATGATAACAAACGGAGGAACGAGGGTTTTGAGTGTTCTGCCGGTAACTTTCAGGAATACGCACAGGGTAATCAGCACCAGTGCGCTCAGCAGCTGGTTTGCACTGCCGAACAGCGGCCAGATATTGGAGTAGCCGACCTGGGTCAGGATGTAGCCGAACACCAGCGTAATAACCGTCGAGAAGTACTTGTTGCAGAGGACCTTTCTCCAGCCTTCCGCATGTTCCATATCATCGACGCTGAACAGTTCCTGGAAGGACATCCGTCCGATACGGGCAACCGAGTCCAGCGTGGTAAATGCCAGTGCAGAAACGCACATGGTCATAAAGCTCTGGGCGACATAGACCGGGATACCAAACATTTCGAGGAAGCCAGCGACACCCGACGAGAAGATCTGGAAGGGCGTACCGACCGCAGCAGTGCCGTCAGCACCGGCAGCAGCGCCTGCGACACAGAGTGCGATGACAGCCAGAAGGCTTTCGAGAACCATTGCGCCGTAACCAACTCTGAGCATATCCTTCTCATTGGAGACGGTCTTGGAGGAAGTACCGGAAGAAACCAGGCTGTGGAATCCGGAGACTGCACCGCAGGCAACCGTTACGAACAGAATCGGGAACAGGGTGCCCAGGCTGTCATTTTCAAAACCGGTGAATGCCGGAAGGTTCATCTTCGGATGTGCAAACAGAAGACCGAGCACTGCACCTGCGATCATACCGATGAACATGAAGGTGGACATATAATCTCTGGGCTGCATGACGAACCACATCGGCAGGACAGCAGCGAGGAAGATGTAGACAAACGCGATGTACACCCACATTTCTTTCCCAAGGATGACCGGGAAATTCATACCGCAGACAAACGATAGAACGGTACATACCAGACCGAACACAACTTCTTTCCAGCCGGTGAGTTTGAGTTTGTGCTGTGCCACGCCGAACACGACGGCAAACAGGATAAAGAACAGGGAGATGCTGCCTGCCGCACCGTTGACGGTCGCACTTTCAGCGAGGGTCTGCACGCCGTCGGTGACGACGTAGGCGTTAAAGGTACCGGCGACCATGTCGGCAAATGCAGCGATGACGATCAGGCAGAACAGCCAGCAGAATCCAAGGAACAGCTTGCGGCCGGCCTTGCCGATATATTTTTCAATCAGAAGGCCCATCGATTTGCCGTCATTTTTGACACTTGCATACAGTGCGCCGAAGTCGGTCACCGCACCGAAGAAAATACCGCCCAGAATAATCCACAGAAAGACCGGCAGCCAGCCGAATGCAGCTGCCTGAATGGCGCCGGTGACAGGACCGGCGCCAGCGATGGACGAAAACTGATGGGCAAATACCGTCCATCCATCCGTCGGGACATAATCCTGACCGTCATTATGAAGGACCGCGGGGGTTTTGGCATTAGGGTCGATGCCCCATTTTTTTGCCAGCCAACGTCCGTACAGTGCATATGCCGCGACCAAACATACGACGGCAATCAGCACAATTACCAATGTGTTCATAATTCTCTCTCCTTTTTTCAAGAAAACAGCAAGCAGACGGAAACCATCCCACTGTCAGGTCACTTCCGAATCAAAGAGGGCTTTCAAAAGGCAGGCTTTTGGCATACAAAAACAAAAAACGTCTTCCGACAGATTACTCTGTCAGAAGACGAAGCTTTTTTCTCCGTGATACCACTTCTGTTACCGGAAACATCCGGTCTCTCTGTCCTGTCTTCCGCAAATCTCCCCAATCACCCGGTTTGATAATACTGCGGCTCAACAGATTCCCTATAACGTGGGGATTCCGGTCGGAGCTAATCGGACTCTGGCGCCATTGTCTGGCATGGCGTTGTACGGGTTCTTTCACCCTGACTGCTCGCAGGTGATAGCAATCCTGACCATGCTGTTTCCTTGCATCACCCGGAAACTCTCTGAAAGCATACCGGTCATGGAAGCCCTGTCCTGTTCATCGCATCTGCTTTATTGTTTTACTTCATTATATCCCAAAAAAATGATTTGTCAACCAAATTTATTCACAGGAAATCAGACGGTGTTCAATTTTTATTTGTAGATCTTTTTAAAACAGCTGACATAGTGGCATAAAATTGCGTGGAGATGCACGGAAAATTTATGAATATTGTTTTATTTACTCAAAGTCCACCGATTTTCCTGTTCTGCCGGATTCCCGCACCGCATCCATCAGACGAAGCACACGGCGTGTCTCGCTGATTTTGACCAGGAAATCCTCCTCGCCATGGGTCGCACGGACGTAGTTCTCAAAATAGTTCTCATGGCAGGTATTGACTTCGGGCAGCGGTTCGGTCAGAATCGTCCCTTCGGGAGCCGGTCCGAACGAACGGGTCGGACCGGCGGCGGTCATGGTCCGTTTGCCGCTGACGTTTTGCAGCAAATGGGAGGTACGGACAATCTTGCCGACCGGCTCGAAGCCGTCGACATACGCCGTGCCCTTATTGCCGCCGACAAACCAGTGGCGTTCAAACCACTTGTCCTGAACCTTGTCCGCCAGATAATAGGTGCCCAGTTCGACCTCGGCAGTCACGCCGTTTTCAAACCGCATCAGAATCTTAAAGTAGTCGTCCACCTCAAAGTTGATGACATTGCGGATATCGGCAAAGACAGTTTTCAGTTTGACGCCCGGCATCATCCACAGAATCTGGTCCAGCAGATGGACACCCCAGTCGTAGAGCATCCCGCCGCCTTCGCTGATGAAGACATGCCAGTCGTGCATATTGCCGTTGAACCCGTAGAGGCTGCTTTTAATCGTATAGACATCGCCCAGCGTCTGCGAGTCGTAGACTGCCTTTGCGGTACGGAAATCCGGGTCAAACCGGCGCTGATGGTGGACGGTAAAGCGGACGTTGTTTGCGCGGCAGGCCGCCTCCATCTCGTCCAGCTGCTGCAAACTCATCGCGACCGGCTTTTCGCAGATTACATGCTTGCCGGCATTGGCGGCCTGGATGACCAGGTCATGGTGCTGGTTGTTGTTGGCGGCGATCAGCACGACATCGACCTCAGGGTCGTTGATCAGCTGTTCATTGCTCTGGTAGCGTTTGAGTCCCGGACGGACGTCCTCCAGCTGGGCAGGGTCTTTGTCAGAGAATCCGATCAGTTGGATGCCGGGAAAATCTGACAGCATTTTTTCATGTTCATGGCCCATGAACCCATGGCCGATGATTGCGATTCTGATAGGTTGCATAAAATCCTCCTGTAGTGACGGGAAACAGCCGGTACCGCCAACGGCGGACACCGGCTTATTCCACTTGTTATAATCGATTAAAATACCCAGGCACTGCCGCCTTCTTCGTCTTCATCCTTCGCAGCATCGGGATGGAAATGGAAGGGCGGTTTGTACTGTTTGAGCAGCGGGAGCAGTTCGTCAAACAGGTCCTTTTTGAGGGTGCAGTTGTCTCCCAGCACCATTGTACGCATGCCATCCTTCTGGCAGGGTTCCCATTCGGGCAGCCCTTCGGTATTGGGATTGCCGGTCTTTGCGAAGTTGACGAATGCGCCGGACATCACCTGATTGAGCATATCGCCGTTGACCTGCTGGCAGATCGGAATCAGGTCGGCATTGTGGAAAAAGTACGGGATGTCCGAGCAGTGCCATGCGGCACGGCCGCCATCGTAATCAAAGACCTTGGCAAACAGATAGTTGTAGACAGGTGCGCTGGTCTCTGCGGCTTTTTTCTTAACGTATTCAACGGTACCGGGCAGGAACATGACTTCCAGATCGTTTGCATAGACCTCATTGATATCGGGGTAAGCCTTGCGGAAAGCCGCGAGAATCTTTTCGCCGCCCTCTTCGCCGTAGTATTCCCTGACCAGGCGTTCCCGCTCTGCGACGGTCAGTTTTTCACGATCGCCGTAGTCATGCACTTCGCCGAACTCTGCCAGGACACTGCCGACGATGGTCGGGACCTTCAGCGACGATGCGCTGAAATCGCCTTCCAGCGGGTCGCAGGTATAATAATCATTCGGCTTGGGCGACCAGTTGACCCGTTTGCCCTGTTTTGCCATCGCCTTGATTGCCTTATTGACCGCCCAGATATACTGCGGAACCGGGACCTTTTCCAGCTTCTCGACGTCCTTTTCATCGATATGCAGGTTTTTCAGGATCTCCAGCACCAGCTCTTTGGGCGAGCAGTCGGTGTTAAAATCGCCGGCAGGAATGACACCCGACATGACGATCATCTTGTGGAACAGACCTTCCGCTTCGGGAATCTGGCCGAGGACGGTGACCTTTCCGCCGCCGCCCGACTGACCAAAGATGGTGACATTATCCGGGTCGCCGCCAAAGCAGGCGATGTTGTCATGTACCCAGCGGAGCGCCTCTACCAGGTCGGCCATGCCGACGTTGACCGAGTTTTTGTACTTCTCGCCGAAGTCGGACATGTCCAGATAACCGAACGCATTCAGGCGGTGGTTGACCGAGACGACGACGACGCCGTCCTTTTTAGCGAGGTTAAAGCCATCGTAGCAGACCTGTTCAATCGAGGAACCGGCGGCATATCCGCCGCCGTGAATCCAGAACATGACCGGCTTTTTAGCGGCAGGGTCGCAGCTGTCGGTCCAGACGTTCAGGTACTGGCAGTGTTCCGACGCAGGCCAGAAGCGATGGGGTGTCATGACCTCGCCGACCGGTCTGGGTTCATTCAGGACCGGGCAGATCATCCCATAACTGCCGGCGTCCCTGACGCCTTCCCAGGCCTCGACCGGCTTGGGCATCTGGAAACGTGCCGCCTTTGCGTAACGAATCCCATAAAAATGATCGACGCCGTCATACCGGAAGCCACGCAGTTTCCCTTTTGGGGTCTGGACAATGGGGGTCGACTTGGTCATCGCAAACTCTTTCATCGAATATCCGTCCTTTCTGTACCGGCAGGATACTGCCGCTCAATTTTCCATAATCTTAATACGCAAATTTAACCTTTTTCAGCTGGAGAGTGCCCTCTTTGACGACGACCTTGACGGTCTTTTCTTCACCGGCAGGAATCGTCACAGCCTCAGAATCCTGGGGTTTCAGGATATCGCCTGCGCCCAGCGAAACGGTGCCCAGCGACTGACCGTCGCACAGCATCTCGACGGTGCAGGGACCGACGCCCGACAGTTTGACGGTGCAGGGTTTTTCGACCTCACGGACGGTATAATTTGCATACTCGCCTGGGGCGAGTTCTAGTGCGAGGTCTTCCAGCGGGTCATACCGTTCCTCGTTCTTATCCGGATACCAGGCGAATTTCGGGTAAGGCAGTGCCTTGGTGGTTGCCCAGACCAGCTTGGTGTGGTCTTCCAGACGGAAGTTCAGGTAGTTGGACAGCTCCCACTTGCCGTAATAACGGTCGCCGTTTTCGTCCCACATATCGTAAGCGACACCGGGCAGGTCGATATCGGGGTGTTTGGCAGCGATGCGGATTTTATCCCAGTTGATAACACAGTGTTCCAGCTTGGTCAGTTCGATAAACTCGTTCATGATGCGGATCGACTCTTCGTAGCTGGGACGAGGGCCGACCATCTGGAAGTCCTGAATCTTCTTCCAGTCCTTGGGCAGCGGATGGCTGACCGGACCATGGCCGGGATGGTCATCCATTGCGGTCTTCCAGCCCCAGGGAGTATAGGCGACGCCGTAATGGGCGCAGATATCATAGAAGACAGCATCATTGATCGGGCCAGCACCGCATTCACCCAGCCACAGCGGGACATTCAGTTCCTGGCACTTGAGCAGCCAGGGGTAGAGGTCCTTGATTTCAGGCGAAGCGCCGTAGAGGTGGATGGAGATTGCCCAGTTATGGCATTCGGGGTCATAGGGACGGTTGAAGATGCGGGCATCACGGGCATACTTTGCGCCTTCCAGGAAGAAGATATGCACCTTGTCGATCTTGCGGATGCGCTCGATGCACTCATCATAATACTGTACCAGCAGCGGGATATACTCATGCTGAATCGGCGACGAAACCGGCTCGTTGATCAGGTCATAACCGGCGATAATCCAGCGGGAGCCGAACCGGCGGACGATTTCTTCCCAGAGGATGATCTGGCGTTCTTTGGACTCAGCGTCCAGGAAGATGGACGGATATTCACAGAACAGGCTGTCACCGGTTGCGCCGTTGTTGCCGCCGACGACGCCGTGCATATCGAGGATGACATAGAGTTTGTACTTTTCGCACCAGTCGATGACGTTGGCCAGACGACCAAACCCGCCCTCATTGTAATGGATGCCGGGTTCTTCGTACAGCAGCGCATTGGCGTTGAGGACGACACGGATGCAGTTGAAGCCCATTTGGGCCATCAGCTTAATATCCTCTTCCCGCAGGTGGTTTTCCTCCCAGCGGTCCCAGAAGGTATCGAGGTATTTCTGACCGCACAGCTCGCGGACCTGCTGGCTGACAAAACGGCGGCTGGTCCAGCGTTCGGGGTTATGGTCCTGACCGGGACCGGGGAACAGGATGAATTTGAATTTTTCCATCGGCAGCGGAGCGGAGCCGATCATAAAGCCCTCGACGTTTTCCCAGTTGGCGACGCCATAGCCGTGGAGGATAACTTCCTCGCCCTCGCCGTTGACAAAACGGGTACCGTTGGTTTTCAAAACACCTTTGACAATCTCATTATTAAACTTGCTCATATTAGAGAAAACTCCTTTCTAAAACACGGGGGTTATCCAAACTTTACACTCAGCCGTTCTTTTTCCAGAGGACCGCTTCCGCGAAATGCTGGAACATCTGCGGCCAGCAGAACCAGTCGTGGGAGCCGGTGACAAAATACGGGATAAACGGCAGGCCCTTTGCCTTTAACGCACGGATGGTGGTCGGGACACCGATTTCCCGCTGATTGTAGGCGATATCCTCCTCAGCCGAGCCGATCATCAGCGTCACATCCTGCAAATGCGGGTCATCCAGCGTAAAGTGTTCGCCGCCTGCAAGGCCGCCGGAGAATGCTCCGAAATAATCATAGCAATGGCTGCGGTGCATGTACATATACAGCGTGGTCATACTGCCCATCGACAGGCCGCAGAATGCGCGGTCTTCGGTCTTTTGGGAGATATTGAACAGCTTTTCGAGGAACGGGACGATCTTCTTTTCGCAGTTGTCGGCGATCTTCTGGTAATCCCATTTGTACACCGAGTTGTTCATGCAGACCAGAATGGCCTCTCTCGTTTTGCCCTCGGCGATCAGATGGTCCATAATGTTGCCGATGCTGCCCTGACTCGGCCAGTCGGCCTCGTTTCCGCCGCCGCCATGGGAGACCAGAATCAGAGGATAGGTCTTGGTCTTGTCGTAACCGGCCGGAAGGTAGACCGCCATCGTCTGCGGTTTGCCGTCGATGTCGGAATAAGACATATAGCTGATGGTGCCGGCTTTTGCGGGGTCGCTGATCGGCAGGCAGATGGTCTCCTCTTCCGTGCCGACATACAGCTCACTGTTTTTCTGAACACCGGTGACAGTCGGTGCGACCGGCGGGTTTTTGGGGTCGACACAGAGGTGGTTGGTCTCGCCGGAGAAGTCACAGGCAAGCGCCTGTTCGATGTTTTTAAGTCCCTTCTGGCTGCCGTCGGGGAGGGTCATATTGCTCCATGCAAACCTGGGTTCGGAAGAAGGTTCGCCCAGCTCCGGATTGACAAGGAAATGATAGGGGTAGACGCCGGCCGGGAGTTTGAGCGAGATGGTATAGATACCGTCCGCATTTTTGGTCATCTCTTCATAGTAAAGGCCGCCGATGCTGTCCAGTCCGTCCCGGTACTGACGGGGAGGGTATTTGTGATCACAGTCGACCATGCCGGTCTGATCGGTATGTCCGGTCAGTCCGCTCTCGTAAAAGAGGAATTCGCCTCTGAGCGCGACTGCTTTTACCTCACCGCCAAAGTCCGCCGGGTCAAAGGTGATGGTGACGTCATAGAGTTTTTTCATGAAAGCTGCTCCTTTCGCTGTCCGGTGACAGACTGCAAAAGGGAGCGGAGGAACATCCCCCGCCCCCATCCATTTCAAAATACTGTATATGCTGTGCGAATGCAATCAACGAGCCATATAACGATCGTAAGCTGCCTGGTAAGCGGCGATAACATCCTCATAGCCGTAGCTGATGAGCTGTTCTTTGAATTCCTCATAAGGCGTGGTATCGGCGCCGATGATACGGTTGATGACATATTCCTGAATCAGGGTGGTGACAGCGGTGCCCTCGGAATTGATAATATCGCCCTCTTCCTCATTCAGTGTCCATCCACGGGAAGGAGTCGACAGGTTAATCTCAGGTGCACTCCAGACTGCAACGGCATCCATCTGCTGGGTGCTGCCGGAAGTAGCGACAGAGAGCTTATTGCCAGCCTGCCAGTTGTTCTTGCCCAGCCAGCACTGACCTCTGTCCAAAGCATATTTTTGCAGCTCATCCGAAGGTGCAGCAGCCGACAGGATCTGATCAGAGATCTGAGGCTCACCATTTTCGTCCAACACATAGGACTCACCCTCGATACCATACCAGTTGAGCAGCTCACCCTCTTTGGAGTACTGGAAGTCGAGCCATTTTGCCGCGAGGACCGGGTCTTCACAGGAGGTGGAGATAAAGATTATGTCACCTGCAACGGCACGTTCTCCGTTCTGATAGACGGTATCCCCCTCATTGATAACCGGAGCGACAATCGGCTGAAGATACGCATTTTCATTGGTGGTCATTCTCATCGAATAATAGTTATTGCCGGTAAAGCCGGACAGGATGATACTATACAGCAGCTGCTGGTTGTTTTCAACCGAACTGGGCGTATCCAGATAGTAGTTAAAGGAGGTAAAGTTGGGGTCGATCAGGCCTTCCGCATACCACTGTGCCATCGTGTCGATGTACTCAGAGAAGCCAGGCTGCAGCGGAGCACCGACAACGGTATCACCATCCATCTGAACATAGTCTTCATTGGGCATGCCGGTTACAACGCCCCATGCCAGCGACAGAGGAGAACCGCCGGTTTCTTCCAGCATAAACGGGTATTCGATGCCGGACTCTTTTGCGGCGACCAGTGCGTCATGCCATTCGTCGACGGTGGTCGGTTCGTCAATGCCGAGGCCTTCCAGCAGGTCCTTGCGGTAAGCCAGGCCCTGATAAGTACCCTCCGATTCAGCGGTAAAGTCCTGACCGATGATGCACTTGACAACCAGCATCTTGCCGCTGTCGGCGGTTGCCTCACGGCGGCCTTCCTCATTGGATTCGAGGTATGCCATATAGTTGGGCATGTACTGCCGGATCAGGGTATCGTGATCGGGGTAGATAACGCCTTCCTCGATGCCGGCTTCCACACCGCCGGGATACAGAACACCCGGATAAATGATATCCGGATAGTCACCGGACGAAAGCATGATCCCCATTTTATCGTTGACTTCTTCCAGGCTGACCGGAATCCAGTTGATATGCACACCGGTCATTTCCTCTGCCTTTTTCACACCGGCAATTTCGTTGAGGTCACTCATAATCGTACCGCCGTACATGACATAGACATCCAGCTCTGCGCCGTCTTCCGAAATCGGAAGGGTGAGCGGTTCAGGTTCACCGGTATCCGTGCTGCTTTCTTCACCGGTAGTGGAAGCAGCATCGGAACTGCCAGTGGAAGCACTGCTGTCGGAGGAGCTGCTGTCAGAGGAGCTGCTGTCATTGGAGGTTTGACCACATCCGGAGAATGCGGCGGTCAGCAGAGCGGTGCAGAGCAGGACGGACAATAATTTCTTCGATTTCATAATGAAACTCCTTTCAAATTCAGACTGATTCAAATACAAAATACGTTTCCGTATAAACTGACTGTTTGATACGATTTTCCCATAAAGGGGGATTACGCTTTGACTGCACCGATGGTCATACCGGTGACGAAGTACTTCTGAACAAAGGGGTAAACCAGCAGAATCGGCAATGTCGAAACGATGATGGCCGCATATTCGACGCTGCGGGCATAAACGGTCGCATTGGATACACTGGACGAGGAGGTGATCTCCTGGCTGGACTGGAAGAGGATTTTGCGCAGCTCCATCTGCAACGGATAGAGTCCGGTTTCGGTCGGCAGGTAGAGCAGTGCGGACATATAGTCGTTCCACTTCATGACGATGGTGAACAGCATAATGACTGCAAAGGTCGCCTTGCACAACGGCAGGATAATCTGGAACATGATGACAAAGTCGTTTGCACCGTCCAGCCGGGCTGCTTCTTCCAACGCACCGGAGATTTCCTGCATCGAGGTGCGCATCAGGATGATGTTGAAGACGCTCAGTGCACCGGGAACGACCATCGCCGCTACAGTATCCACCATGCCGATGTTGCGAATCACCATGTAGGTAGGAATCATGCCGCCGTTAAAAAGCATTGTAAAGGAGATAATCAGCATAAAGGTATTTCTGTAATAAAACCGGCTTCTGGAAAAGACAAACCCGGCAATGACGGTCAATACACCTGTCAGCACGCAGGACAGGACGATGTAAATAATGGTGTTGCGGTAGCCGCTCCACAGAGTCTTATAGGAGAGAATCATCGAATAGGCGGTCAGGTCGACCTTTTCAAGCGGCGCGATAATCAGACCTTTGGAGACGTTGACCTGGGTCGGGTCGCTGATGGACGCCATCAGGACGTGCCAGATCGGGATAAAGCAAACCACCGCGATGGCGAGCAGAATAATGACCGCGATGACAAGGAAGACCGCACGGGATGGGGTCATCCTGTTCAGTTTTGACTTTTTCTCGTACACGTTTATTCCTCCTTAGAACATCGCTGTATCGGTCAGCTTCTTGGTAATCGCATTGGTGGTCATCAGAAGGATGGTACCGATAATCGAGTTGAACAGTCCGACCGCCGTTGACAGGCCATAATCCGCCTGAGTCATGCCCATTCGGTAGACGTATGTATTGATGACGTCGGAGTATTCATAGTTTGCCGGGCTGTACAGCAGCAGGATTTTATCTGCGCCGACCGAGAAGACTGCGCCCATCCGCAGAATCAGCATCATGATAATCATCGTCGAGATGCCGGGAATCGTGACGTGAATCAGCTGCATCCATCTGTTTGCGCCGTCGACACGGGCCGCTTCGTACAGTTCCTGGTCGACCGAGCTGAGGGCGGACAGGTAGATAATCGAACCGTAGCCCAGGCCCTGCCACATATTTTGCAGTACGTAGATCAGCCAGAAGTTCTGTTTCTGGTTAATCAGGTTGACCGATTCACCGCCGGTCAGACTGGCAACCAGCACCGAAATCGGGCCGCCTGCTTCGGTGAAGTCCATGACCAGACCGCATGCGACGACTGCCGAGATAAAATACGGCATATAGCTGATGGTCTGGATGGTCTTTTTGAAGTATTTCTCATGGATTTCGTTCAGCAGCAGTGCAAAGATGATCGGAGCCGGGAAGTTTACGATCAAATCCAGCACGCCGATTGCAATGGTATTGCGAATCAGACGTCCGGCATACGGACCGGAGAAGAAGGTCACGAAGTTCTCAAATCCGACCCATTCACTCCCGAAAATGCCTTTAGCCGGAGAGAAGTCCTCGAAAGCCATCAGCAAGCCGACCATCGGGGCGTAATTGAACACCGCAAAGAACGCGAGGACCACAACCAACAATACATAAATCAGTTTGTTGCGGCGGATATCCAGCGACAGGTTATGGGGTATCGCCTTGATGCCACCGCCGATGATATAACCACCGACAACCGGGCCGGACGCCGAAGCGCCAATTTTTTCCGCCTGTGCGCGTTTTTTCATCTTACTCATTCCCTCCAATTTATACAATCAGCAGACGTCTGTGATTGAGATGATGTCCCATCTCCGGCATAAACACGACTTCCGGCTGATTGGGGTCGGACGCCGCTTCCATCTCAGGCGGCATATACGAATGGGTGACACAGTAGCCATAGGTGATATCGTGATACCCCTGCGCAAGGCCGCCCTCTTTCTGTACGATCAGCGTTGCCGGTTCAAGAGGATTCCAATGTGTCTTCCAGTCACCCCGCATCTGTTCGGGGGTGTAATCCTCCCCGCCGATGCGCCAGATAATCTGATCTTTGGTAAAGACCTCACCGTCAATGGTCAGACTGCCGGGTTTAATCTGGCTCAGGAAGACGCCGCGGTAATACGGCAGGCGAATTTTGAGCTGAAAGCCGACGACCTTTCCGTCCCGGCAGATATTCCGAAAACCGACCGACTGGATAACCTGTTTTTCCATGATCTTTTCCCCCTCAATCTCCCAGAATATTTTTCATCATAATGTGGTGGCGGCGGAGCATCTGACCGACCTCATAACCGGGGTCATATTTGTCCGCGCCCTCGTACTCGCTGAGCAGGTAGCCGTCCCAGCCGTGTTCCATCAGGATATGCAGAATCCGTTCATAGGGAATTGTCGTCTCGTGGAAGTTTTCGTCGACATCGAAGTATTTGGCGTGGATGCAGGCGACATACGGCAGCAGCGGAATCAGATCTTCCGGTTCATTCGGGACGAAGGTCGGGCTTCTCCACTCCCCTTCTTTAAACTTATTGCGGAAGACGCTGAAATCGATATTCAGTGCAAAGTTTTTTGTACCAGTTTCCCTGATAAAGTCGACGTAATCGGTGACCATCTGATTTTTCAGGTTGGTCGGGGTATGGATTTCCGGGCACATCACCATGCCCAGTGCTTCTGCCAAAGGCAGCGCACCTTTGATAATCTCACGCCAGTTGGTGACCGGGTCAAGCGCGCCGTTGATAACCGGCATTTTGGTCCGCAGAATCCGGAAGCCGAGGCGGTGAGCAAGCCGGATATCCCGTTTGAGGAACTCGACCGATTCTTCGGTGGTCAGTTCCCGGTCCTGCAAGATATGGGAGTCGACCCAATGGCCATATTCAACCGGTTCCAGCTGGTATTTATCCAGCAGCGCGAACCATTTGTCGACCCATTCCTGCGTCGGGCAGGGATAATTTTCGATATGGGTATTGGCCAGAATTTCAATCCCATGGGCGCCCATATCGCAGACATCCTCGAAGCAGTCTTCGAGATTTTTTTCAAAGCCGAACTCCGCCGAATAACTGTAGAGAGACACTCCACGTTTTGGGCCTTTCTTTTCGTAATGGTACATAATCGATGTACCTCCTTTCTGACAACAGCCGTCACTGTTTTGTCATATTTCATTTCCGTTCTTTTTACAGCAGATGGTTAAACCTTCATGAGTTTTTTGAATTTCTTTTAAAATTATTGTACACTTTTACCCTGCAAAAAACTTCCCATTTTTTTCCTGTTTTCTGACCGGTTTTTGCTAAATGTTTTTTGCGGCAAACCGGCGCGCAAATAATATCCATATGTTAATTGCAATTCTGAATAAAAAACGATCTTCTCCTGATTCAAAACTATTTGGTTTGCCCGATATTTTCCTTCCTGCCCGATTTTTCGACGCAGAAGACAGCAAAAAACCAGCCACCGGTTTTCACCAGTGACTGGTTTGCTCACGTACAAAAATGTCCTTTTTACCTATGAAATAATAATCAGCCGCAATTCATTTGGCTCCATTGTAAAGCGCAATGTCAATTCCTGATTTACGGCCTCACACTGCTCCAAAACCACATCCGGCACGGAAGTACGCTCCAAGAACTCCAAATCATCCCTTGACAGATTCAGAATACACCCCAGCCGCACCCATTTACCCAAAGCACCGCCCTGTTTTTCGTTCAGAATCCTCTGCCGGATATAATACGGGCCTGGTCTTTCGGGAAGATTTGTCAAATGGATTTCCATTTCCAGCGGTTCCAGATCGACAAACAGACTGTCCAGATTATCGGGACGGTGAGCGTCCTCCTCCAACAGGAAATATTTAGGGCCCAAAGCCTTATAGTTGTAACAGAGAATCTGGATACTTTCCTCACGTTCTCCGGTAATGACACAGTGTTCTGTTTCACACAACCGATACTTGCCCAGCTGCCGCAGAAACTGATACGCATAATAGGCAGGCTTGCAGATACCGGTCTGGGACAGAATACCGCCGCTGCCGGAAAGGACATTGCCGGTATCGCCGTACGCACTTAAAAGGTCAGAGGCCGAAAAAATATTGAAAGAGTCTGCAAACTCCTGCGCCTTGAGCAGACTGTCCAAAATCGCACTGGCTCTGAAACAGCTGTCCTGAATATAATTGCGGTTCCCGAAACTGATGCCCCAGTCGGTGACCCAATATTCTCCCGGAAATCCATACTCTGACAGCAATCTTCGAATTGACCGCACCTGTCCGACCAGGAAGTTTCGGTCGTCCACCTTTTGCAGCTTTTTCATAAAGATTGGTTCATCCTCCAGGCTGCCGGAATAATAATACGAATAATTGACTGACGTAAAAATATCCGGCGGACAGTTATAGGACATAAACTTTCGGATTAACCGATCGGATTCCTCATGATTTCCACAAATATGTCCCGGACCTGCCACCCGTGCCCTGGGCAGGATGGATTTGACCAGTGTATAACCCCGTTTCCAGATATCAATAAAAGTTACCCCTTCTTCATCTGAATAGGGATGGTCATTCAGGAAAAAGGAGAACTCATAAATCCAGCTGCCCGCGACTTCCTCGGTATAGCGGCGGCGGATATGCTGCAAGAACTTGTCCAGCACCAGAAACCAGTTCTGCGGTCTGGAGGATGTCCGGCTGTAGATTTCTCTGGCCTCGCTTGCGCGGGAAAAATCCCGCCGCGGCGCAAGGTCAAAATGCAGCTTGAGTTTGTGGTCGACGCAAAAGTCCAGCACACTGTCCAGGTTGGAAAAGTGAAAGGTATCCCCGACTCCGTCTCCCTGGAGCATCTGTTCTGAAAACAGGCTCCACAGCCGCAGGTATTCGATATTCAGCCGCTGTGTCAGAAAGAGGACCTGATTTTGCATATTGGCGCCCTGCAACAGGTGGGCAGGTCCAACCGTCAGCACCCGGCTGCGGTCAGGTTCCCAGAATGTTCTGTTTCTGAAATCCGTTTCCACCCGATGAACGGGATTTTTTTCCGCCTCACTGGCCCGTTTTTCTTCCAGCAGCTGCTGAACCTGCCGGAGGGTGGTATCACCGGACTGCTGTTGATTTACAGGATGCTGGTACTCCTTGCGGTACTGGGAGGGTGTTACGCCGAACGTCTCCTTAAAATCCCGGTTAAATACGGTAGACGAGGTAAACCCTGCTTCCATCGCGATTGCGGTAACTGATTTCTGACCGGAGAGAAGTTCGTCCTTGACCCGCTCCAGCCGGACACGTTTTTTATACTGGGAAAAATTTTCCCCCATCGTCTTGTGAAACAGCCGGGAGACTGCCGCCGGCGACAGGTACATCCGGGCTGCGAGTTCCTGCAAAGACAGGTCTTCGCTCTCCTGTAAAATATCCAGCAGCTGCCCGACTCTGCTGGTCGACTGAGATTCGGTTTCAGGTTCGAGAAAATGCTGAAACAGCAGATGGACCATCGCATAATAGTCCCCCAGCTCTTCAAAAATCTGGCCGGTCCCACCACCCGTATAGGCAAGCAGCAGCCCTTCCACCCGGCGTTTCAGTTGCTGATACGATTTTCCTTCCGGGTCCTGGTTACTCAAAGTAAAGCGTACTCTGGTCACGCCTGCAAGCTGGCACAGCGAAAAATACTCCAGCGAAATAACTGCCAGCAAACCGTCATGTGACAGTTCGGCATCTGCCTGCTGATGGAAATTGATGATAAAAGCTTCTCCGCGGCTGAGTGGAATCATGCGGTCCTGCAGCTGTACGGTACAGCTGCCCGCCGCCATATAGAGAATATGTACCTCGGCGGTATCTCCAAACAGGCAGCTTTCGTTCCACACCCGAATGGAATAATTTTTTCGGAAACTGCTCATTTTCTCACCCGCCTCAACAAGATTCTAAAATTTCACTTTATATTTTACCTCTTTTTGATAAATATGTCAATCAAAGCCACTCCATCTCAAGTTCCGCAACATTTAGTGACTATCAAAACAGACAAATGACTGTAACAGGGCGAAACATTCGACCTGTAAATTTCCATCGGGTCTTTCTGGAGATGCACGACAGAGTGGCAAAACAACAGGTTATTTCCCTGAAAAATACAAATCGGAACTCCGGAAAGATTTTCAATTACCTTACAAATATACTGCAAGTCGATGTTTTCACGGTGTCACCCCAAAATTAATTACTATCATATAAGATTTACAGGCTATTTTGTGCTATACTGAATAAAAAAGTAAAAGCAAAACAGAATGTTTGTCGTTTTTGATTATCTGATTTTTGTCAAAAATGTAGTTCAGCTGAATGTACTTGGGAGAACCCAATGCAATGCAAAACATCCTATGTGCCGCTACTTTTTTACATACTCCCGGTCATCCTCATACATAGCCCAGATAAACTGAACTACATCTGAAGTCATGACAGCAACTTCTCTACTGTATTCTTTCCGGTCCCAGGGGTGGCATCGCCCACCTAATATTTCTTGACAGTATTTCGGGAGATACCCTCTACTTTTTCTCTGACCGTTGGCTTGTAACGCTCTCCAGCTGCAGACGACGAATTTCTTTGTAAACATCCACCGAAGTTAACACCTTTTCTTTTCCTCCTAATAATAACGTTGATTCTATTGTAGGGCAGAAACCAAATATTCGCTGTCATTTTCCTCTGCTTTGAATCAAGTATATATTAGCATTTACATACTAACAGTGCGGTAATTCTCAATATCATCGAGACCGCTCTTAAAAACATGCTGTTTCCGCAGGTTTTACTTAGCCAGAAGAGATTTACAAGCTGCTACCTTGGTATGCTCCCCCAGAATGTCGGACCAAGTAGTTGATTTGACGCTTACTAATAAAACCTCCCATGTTAAAAAACATAGGAGGTTTTTGCGTCAAGAGGCGGATTCGACGATGGATTCAAGAGGAGCGAGGATGTCGCTTTGAGGATCTAGAAGACCGTCCAGAATGTCTCCCGGTGCGAAGGTGTCCTCGTATTCATCCGGGTTGTCACGGATGTTTACAGACGCTTCCAGAATGCCTGTATACAAGTCTTCCGCGGGCTGATAGTCATATCCTGTAAAGCAGTAGGCAGTGGAAAAAGAATAAAGAGAATTTTCCGGCATAACGGCAAACATACAGTCTTCATCATTGGTCGGAATGTAGACATCATACGAAGTCTTATAAGAAAGAATCATAACCAGTTCATCATTCCGATACGGGTGTGCAACACCATATTCTCGATCGCCCCAGAAACAGACGGTGATAGTTTCTGGAGTCGTTGCTCCCATCAGATGTTCCGTTACCTTAAAGGTATATTCCGTTCCATCATAATCCGGAATATTGCTTTCAACACCGTCGGAAGTAATGACGCCGCGAACAACTGTATCTCCTAGACGCAAATTGGTTTCCATTGATGGTGCATAAGCGTACATATAAGCATCAATGGGCCAATTTATTTTTCTTGTTTCAGGCGAATAAGGATAGCGCCAAGTCGCTCTGTACCATCGATATCCAACCAGTGAAATCACGCATAAAAACACAATTACGCATACAACAATTAGTATTCTTTTAGTTTTAATTTTCATTACGGCTCAGCCTCCGCTTGTGGGTAGGTTTTGTAAAATTCCTGATAATCGTAGTCATAGAATGTTGTATATTCAGCACTATTGTATGGATACATTAAACACTCTGGGGGTGAGCCCTCCGGTTCTTCTCCAACTTCCCACGGATGCCGAAGTCCTATTACATGCCCCATCTCATGTCTAAGCAAATTATCAGCTTGTGCATTTGTAAATGAAGTTTGAGTTATATATTCTTCCTGTAAAATGATAACTGAATATGAAACCTTACCTGATACCAAATTCCCCATCCCATCCGTAGGAAAATAATCTGCATAGCCTCCTGGTGGAATTCTACCATAGGTCCATTGACCGCCGTCATTTCCCTGATAAGTAACACCAATTGCACTACTTCTATACATCCACTCAGAAGCTGGAAGTACGCTTACTATTACATCTGCCGAAGAAATTATAGATGTAGTACCCATATTGACTAATTTTCCTGTTCCATCAGCATCCTGTAAGGAATTATAGTAATTTATCATGCTATAGAACGAATTCATAATTTGATTTGTCACGTTATCTGCGCATACCGTCAAATTCGGTATACGATGACCATAACCATCCAGAATTAAATTATTCCATCTCAGATTGAATTCTTCAGTTCCCCACATTGGATCGCCTATAGCATATGGTTCATCACTAATTAACGCCCCACTTGAGTCAAACTCAAAGTCGGAATAGCCCATCCTAACATTCCCATAGCTCATTTCAGCTTCAGAATCAAAGTGATATGTGGTACCACTGATAATATACCATCCAGTATATGCTCGTCCATTTGTACCAAGATAATACCAGGTATTATTGCTGACTTCTGTATCATGCAGCCAGCCGTACATCATACAACCGGAATCTTCATCGCCGGGATCACCGAAATAATAAATGCCCTCAGCAAATCCAGCGGTCGAATAAGAAAATTCGACTTTACCGTGCTGCATAACGTAATTGATAAACAGATAGATTTCAGAACCAATCAAAACCCTACCGTTTACAGCAGAACCTTCTGGCTCAGACTGTCCAATGGGAGTAAAATAATACCATCCGTCAGAGAACTCCTGCCAACCAGTTTTCATAGCACCATCACTCTGGAAATAGTAGTAATCCCCATCAATCATGGCGCGTTCATTTGATCACATAACACCCGTATACAGATTACAAAAATACCATGTTGCCAAAGATCCTGTTCCGTCTTTCAGCCAGTGACCATGTTGCCCAAACTATCGTAATAATACCAGCTGGAACCGCTCTGTACCCACCCCACGTCGCTCGACGTTATAACATGAACCGAAGCATCCCGCGCAAGGCCAAGCGTAAACGAAGATTCGCCGACATTTTCCACAGTCGAAATCGGTTCCCCGCTTGCAACAAGTTCTTCCAGCGTGATATCATCGATAACCGCCGTACAACCGTCTGTGTCGCCGACCGTTTCATTTAACTGCGCGTTTTCCACTGGGTCAAAATCCGGCGCAATCGTCACGTTTTCAGCCGTCGCTACCATCTGTAAGGTCGACATAGCCGACAGCAAAGCGACGCAGATGCAAACTATTTTCTTTCGCATGTTAAATATCACCACTTTCTATTTAATTATATTATGTCATATAATCTATAAAAATCAATTAACAAAAATATAAAATATAAGCATTTATAGTTGTAACAATTGGGGATAAAACATTTCCCCGAGGGGATTCTTTAAAGGGGAGGGAGACGGAGCCAAACGGCAGAGAATACTACATTCGCAGCTATCCTATCCTTCTACATCCTATATCGCCTCTTAGCACGAGAATAACTGTTCTTGATGGAAAAATATTTAGTTTTATTCTCCGTATACGATTAGTTGCGTAATACCATCGCTATTCAAGTAAACGCTCTGATAATTACCTATAGTAGTCCACATATCATTTTCATTTTGTAAAAGTGTAAAGAAATCAATGCGCCATATGTCGGCATCCTTGTCATAATATTCGCTTGTTGCGTTATACTCTATTGTGCATTCATTCTTTGCTCTTTCCACCGCTACATTTTGATTTTCGATAGGATAAATATCATCATTTACAAACTCATTTGGATTTACTCCAGGATCTCCATTCTTGTATATTGCAGCATCTTCTTCATATGAAAAACTTGCTAAAGACTGACCAGCTAATTCACTTTGCTGATTACACGCTGCTAAACATATAATCAGTACGACGGTCAAAACTATCAGACTATATTTTTTCATATGGTCAACTCCTTGTACATTTTTTTATTAGTATAGATCAAAAAATAATTTAACTTATACTGTTATTTAAAGTATAACATTAATCCATAAAGAAATCCATATCTTTTTTGTCTTATAAAACATTGTTCTTGGAATAATTAAATTAACGTATAACAAATCTGGAATAAAAAGGAATAAATAGGAAAAACTTGTTATACTATAATACAATGACTATCTATTTACTTATATTAGCAATGCCTTTCCCTACAAAACGGAGAAAAATCCACGTTTCCCGGGTCAACCCCATGGCAAAACGGAGATTTCTCGTAAAAATTATAAGTTTTCCACACAGGGCGGTCAAAAGGGTGAAAAAATACCCTTTTGACCAATTTAGGTATCACATTTGTGTGATACCGGCCGACACTCCGCCGACCATGGCCGACGAAATTGTCCTTCGGGCAGCACGATCAAAACCCGCCGCCCACTTGCCGCCCAAATAGATCTGTCTAAAAACATTATAATGAGAGATAAGATATAATAAGTTTTGCAAAAAGCTAAATAAAGAAAATCTATCTGCGTTGCAAATAAAACAGTGGGTTGGAAAACATATCATTTGTCGATTGCCATCAATAAGGAATAAGCGTAAGTTCAACTAGCATGCAAAACAAGCCGTCTCAGAGATCAATTTCTGAAACGGCTTGTTTCTATATAAGTTAATTTGATACTTAATCATCTAAGTCAAAAATGCATGCCAATTAAATGATTATTTACTTTTAAATATTTCTGAGTTTTTTCCGTATCTTTTGCATATGTCTCTTTGTTACTGTATTTATGGGTTCACCGTCAAGTTTTTGTTGTGACCTGAATATATAATCCAAAAAATTTCCTCTCATGTTAGCTTTTGTAGGCGATATTCCTGTTCTCTTAGCCTTTCTTTTCAGATAATATTGGCTACCCTTATATGAATATTTTTGATAAAGATTTTTGCCACTAATGCGATGGTTATTCGGTGTTACACCTTGATCCTTAACAATAGTACGGAGCTTTCTATACAATCTATTATAATATTTACTAATGGTTTTATCCCGAATACGAATATGTTTGCCATCAAAAGCAAATCCTAAAAACTCAATAATATTTTTCCCATTAGTCCCGTTACTAATAAAGCTTTCCGTGCAATTTTTAACAGACATATTATCAAAATAAAACACCTTTGTTTTAGTATCCTCAAGCTCCAAATGCGGAACAGAATCCAAAATGCCTTTAATTACTTTATAATGGGCAGAAAAATCTGTTTCATTCTGGGGGATAATGACAATAAAATCATCACTATAGCGCATATAGAACCCCTCAAATGAAGAAATATATTCTTGCAGTTTTTTATCTGCCGCGAGCATATATACATTAGCCAGAACTGCACTAATCGGAGAACCCTGGGGAACTCCATACTTTGGATGGGGTGAAGTATGAACTATACTTTTATTTTGCCGAAACTGTTCTGGAGATAATGCTCGTTCATGCGAACGGTCGTTAAATTCTCTTCGACCTTTACGTGTATCGTCAATTCCATTAAGCTTTAATAAATCCTGCAATTCAACATAAGAAAAACGAGTAACATTCTTATATACTGCATAAATACATCTGGCAACTTTTCTACTGATAACAAATCACACAGCTGCTTTTTCAAATATACATGATCTAAATTATCGAAAAATTTAGTGAAGTCCCCTATCATCACATAGCACGAAGTCGTACCTCGAATATACTGAAATGCCTCTTTTGCAAAATCAATATTGCTTTTTCCCAAATTCGTTCGATATGCTACTGCTACAGAATCAATTCCATCTTTCCGTACCCGCTGATTATAACGCTCATTTATAAGATAGGCATAGTATCGATAAATCCATCCATCAATATGAGCTGCATAATAAAATTGGCGTTTCTTGGGCTCATCTTTCTTACCATTCTTAATTTTTCGACTTTTTATTGTATAGTGAATAAAAGGATAGAATCCATGATGAGCAACTTTATCTGGTGAAGTTATATATTTAAAACAATTATCAAGAGATACTCTTCGGTCAAAATGAGTATATTGAGGAGGTACTTTTTGAGATTGATTTTCTTTCCATTCACACAAATTCATAAAATCCCCCTATATAGCGCAATACCCGTCAGCAAGGAGGATAGCATTCCTTAGCTGACGGGTATACTTCTTAACTTGGTATTCTACTTGGCAAATTATCTTGCTGTGCATCAATACCAGCTACCCTTCAATTCGCCTAATCTTCAATTATGGTATAATTGAAAGGGAGGACTTCGCCAATATGATTCTATGCACCATTGCTCTTCTGACAGCCATGCTGCTGACATGGAACGCTGACACACAGTTCCATTATAGATTTCTAGAAGAAATCTGCTCTGGACTATTGACAACAATCTTCTTCCTCTAAATCTTACATTTAGAGCATATATATTATACTACATATTTACTATTTTGTCAATTTTTTCCTCTACTTAAAAGGTATAATACAGTTACACAATAAATATCTGTCTACTTATATTAGTAATACACTTCCCTACAAAACGGAGAAAAATCGTGCCTTCCTGGGTCAATCCCATGGCAAAACAGAGATTTTTCGTAAAAATTATAAGTTTTCCACACTGAACGGTCAAAAGGGTGAAAAAATACCCTTTTGACCAATTTTTGGCCGACCTCGCGCCGACCATGGCCGACGAAGTTGTCCTTCGGGCAACACGATAAAAACTTGCCGCCCACTTGCCGCCCAAATAGATCTGTCTAAAAACGAATAGATATAAACGTAGCTCAGCTTATGAAAATCAAGGTAAAACAAGAAAAAGTCCTTAGAACCCTGTTGGATCCTAAGGACTTCGTTGGTTGCGGAGATGGGATTTGAACCACATGACCTTCGGGTTATGAGAATTCTAAATCGATTTATTTTTCTCTAGTAACCGCAAGAAAACGCCGGATTTTGCTGGACTTTTTCGCCGACCAAATGCCGACCATCTCGCCGACAAATTTTTTCGCCGACGACTAAATCGGCTGTTTGGCAGTCTTCTTCTTTCGTAATAATGTAAGAATTTGATTCTGATTTTTGTCAGGAATGTAGTTCAGCTAAAACTAGAAAAATAGTTGATCTGCCCCTTCTTCAAGCTGAAAATCTTCCCAAATGTCTCTTGGGCGGGATGTAGGATAAATAGTTTCCGTAGTAGCAAATGAAGACTGCTTCATTGTTGACCGACCACTTGCCGACTAGACATCCAGCGTATTCATGTTTTTCATGAAACCAGCATCATCAGAACAAAGCTACTTGCCCCCTTGCTTTCCCTCCCAACCAATCCACAACATGTATTGTAATGAAAAGAAGTACACCATAAAAAGCTGCATATAGCTTACTTACCAAACAAATCACTATGACTCCCTGTTCGGGTAAGGGTTAACACTAAAACATCAGCTTCAATGCGGTAAACAAGCAGCCAATCCGGTTGGATATGGCATTCACGATGGCCCACCCAATTCCCGGTCAGCTCATGGTCACGGTTCTTTTCTGGCAAAACCTCTCCCATTGCCAGCTGTTCAATGACTTTTTCCAGCAGTTCTATTTTCAAACCACGTTTCATAGCGCGTTTGTAATCTTTTTTGAACTGTGTAGTAAAGACAACCTGGTACTTGGTTTCCCTCATTTCCTCAAATCCTCAAACAGCTCATCCAGATCAGTGTAATGCTTCACATTAGGTTCTTTTGCAATTCTTTCTGCTTCCAGCATAGCGGCGACAGTTTCCTTATTAGGCTGTTCCAGCTTGATCTCAAACGGAATTCCGCCTTCCCGAAGAGATTGACGTACAAAGATGTTAAATGCAGTAGACAGATTCATACCCAGTTCTGCAAATAAGGCGTCAGCTTGTGCCTTCAATTCTGAATCCATACGAATACTGATGTTGGTAGTAGTCCCAGCCATCAAATCAGCCCCTTTCTGTTCTACCTATATTATATAATATTTGCACGAAGAAAGCAACGATTTGCACGAATAATTAACATTTAATATGATTTTAGAAGAGTTACTGCCAAAATATAAAACTACTCCATCTTTAAAATCAACTTAACGGCACTCAAAACAATGTGAGTGCCAAGTCAGTGCCATCATGAGTGCCGCCCCCCCCTTACAGGGCAAGGCTTTCTGACAAATGGCACTCAGTGCACTCAGAAAAAGAGGAAAACTTTTTTTGAAAGGAAAAGTCAAATAAAGATGACTTGTCAATCATCCGCTCTGTCAAAGCAAAAGAATAGGAAAAACGTGAGTGCCATCAGTGCCAATGCTACGGAGCTAGGAAAAACAAGACTTTGTAGAGGCACTCACATCAGCACTCAGCACAAAAACTAAGCGCCGTTCATGGCATCTGAATGCCCATGCTGATATTGTCAAGATTAGTTGACACATTCTTCTCAAGGATATCACTGACTATGCCACCAGCTCCAAAGTCTCATAAT
>CALXCO010000013.1 GCA_944386805.1 uncultured Clostridia bacterium | reverse complement strand
GTCCATTAGGCTGGCACTCTCCAAAACAGGTCCTTTTTTCTTTTCCTTCTGTGTAACACATCATTGACAAACCTACAATTTTGACGAAAGAATGCCACTGTATACAGTTATGATTGAAAATTGATGGACTTTAGGAGTAAAAAGCGGTAAAATAGCATTGAATTTCCCCGGCGGGTATGGTAAAATGATAATCGTACAGAATAAATGATATTGGGGCGGGCACCGCCCCGGAACAATCAGGAGATTTTACCTCATGCAAGATAATTTTGACTTTATCGCCCTTCGGCAAAAAGCTCTGGAGCGGCGTTTTTCCCATTTGAACCCGATGCAGCGGGAGGCAGTCTTTCAGGTGAATGGCCCGATTCTGATTCTGGCCGGTGCCGGCAGCGGAAAAACTACCGTCGTCATTAACCGAATTGCCGGAATGGTCAAGTTCGGCGACGCCTATAACAGCGCCTATATTCCGTCTGATCTGACAGATGATGCCTGCCGTGCATTGCAGGCCTATGCGGATGGGACGGCAGACCTGTCGGATGATGAGCTGGCGGAAATATTCGGCGTATACCCGGTCCGTCCATGGAATATCCTGGCGATCACCTTCACCAATAAGGCTGCAAAAGAACTGCGTGAACGCCTGTCCAAAATGTTGGGAGAAGAGGCGGAAGATGTGTGGGCCTCGACCTTCCATTCCTGCTGTGTACGGATTTTGCGGCGGGATATCGAAAAGCTGGATACCGCTTATACCCATTCTTTCGCAATTTATGATACCGACGATGCGGCGCGCGTTATCCGTGACGCGATGAACGAGCTGAAAATTGATGACAAGATGTTCAAACCCAAAGCAGTGCTGGGAGACATCAGCCGTGCCAAGGATGAACTGCTTTCGCCGGCAGATTACCTCACCCAGGCCGGCAGTGATTTCCGTAAACAGCAGATTGCCAAGATTTATGAGGCATATGCCCGGAGAATGCGGGCTGCCAATGCACTGGATTTTGACGATATTATCATCAAAACGGTTGCACTGTTCCAGCATTGCCCGGAGGTATTGGAATATTATCAGAACCGCTGGCGCTACCTGATGGTAGACGAATATCAGGATACAAACCATGCCCAGTATATGCTGGTCAGTCTGCTGGCGGCGAAATCGCAGAATCTGTGTGTTGTCGGAGACGATGACCAGAGTATCTATAAATTCCGCGGCGCGACGATTGAAAATATTCTTTCGTTTGAAGATCAGTTTAAGAACACGACAGTCATCCGTCTGGAACAGAATTACCGCTCGACTCAGACGATTCTGGATGCCGCAAATGAGGTCATTCAGCACAACGTGGGACGGAAAGGGAAAAACCTCTGGACAGAAAATGGAGCCGGCGAAAAAATCCGCCTCGAAAAGGTTCAGAACGAGCGGGAAGAGGCTAAGTTTATTGCCGATACCATTGAAGAAGATGTCGCGCAGGGAATGCGGTACGGCGACCATGCGGTCCTGTACCGGATGAATGCGCAGTCGTCGGTCATAGAACAGTATTTCATCAAGGCGGGCATTCCTTACCGGCTGTTTGGCGGGACCAAGTTCTTCGAACGTAAGGAAATCAAGGATATGGTCGCCTACCTGTCGATTATTATCAATCCGTCGGATACCGTCCGGTTGTCCCGTATCATCAATGAGCCCAAACGTGCGATCGGTGATGCGACTGTCGCAACGGTCATGAATATAGCGGTTCAGGCGGATATTCCGGTATTTGAGGTGCTGCGTCATGCAGATGAATATGGCGCACTGGCACGCAAGTCGTTGCATCTGATGCAGTTTGCATCGATGATCGAGTCGTTCAGAGATGCGGCGCTGAATCTGCCGCTGGACGAGCTGCTGGACCGGGTTGTGGAAGAAACCGGCTATGCTGCAATGCTTAAGGCACAGGGCGATGAAGGCGCGACCCGAATGGAGAATATCGGCGAGCTGAAATCGACGATGATGAAATACCAGCAGGAGAACCCGGAAGGGACGCTGGAAGGCTTTTTGGAAGAAATCGCCCTGTATACCGATCTGGACGATCTGAATGAACAGGACGACAGCGTTTTGATGATGACGATGCACTCCTCTAAAGGACTGGAATTCCCGGTGGTCTTCCTGCCCGGAATGGAGGACGGTGTCTTCCCGTCGGTTCGTTCGATTTATGATCCGGTCGAGCTGGAAGAAGAAAGACGGCTTTGCTATGTTGCCATCACCCGCGCAAAGAAAAAGCTGTATATCTCCCACGCTTATGAGCGGATGGTATTCGGAACCACCAACCGCAACCGGCTCTCCCGGTTTGTCAATGAAATTCCGCCTGAAAAGATGGAACTGGTCGATACGACTGCGGCCAGAAGAGAAGCATATCAGGCCCGTTTGCAGGCCAAACGGGAAGGCGGCCTGACAACACCTGTCCCCAAAGCGACCACGCTGGTCGGTACTGCCCCCAAGACGGAACAGGCAGTGATCGATTATGGCGTCGGGAGCCGTGTACGGCATAAAACCTTTGGCGAGGGCATGGTCGTGTCGATCCGTCCGATGGGCAAGGACTCGCTGGTCGAGGTTGCGTTTGACAAGGTTGGAACCAAAAAGATTATGGCCAACTTTGCAAAGCTTGAAAAGATCTGAGTCTGACCCCGTTTTAGCAGTATACAGCAGGTGATCCGGAGAGGGAGAAAGGAATTTTTCTTTCTCCGGGTTATCCGAGGACAATATCCGTTTGCTGGTTGATTAACCGTCTGGAATTTTGGCGGAGGATTTTGCCGGCGTCAGTTTTGAGCAGAAAGGGTGCAATTTTATGTACGAAGTTCTCAGTATTGGAGAAGCGCTGATGGATTTTATCCCGCTGAGCCCTGGAATTTCCGGCAGCCAGTCGACGGAGAATGCTGAAAGCGGGGAGAATGAAGTCCCTGCGGAAACACAGCAGGATGCCGCGCCCATTTTCGAACAGAGTGTCGGCGGAAGCCCGGCAAACGTTGCCTGTGCACTGGCGAGGCTGGGGGTCAAGACCGGTTTTGTCGGCAAGGTCGGAGACGACTCGATGGGACAGCGTGTCAAACAGGTACTGGACGAGTGTGGGGTCGATACCAGCAATATGATCCTTGATGAGGACCGGCGCACACCGGTTGCGGTTGTACATCGCAAAGACGGAAAAAAGACCTTTACTTTTTACCGCGGCGCACATACAGCTGATACCCATTTTGTGGAAGATGAGATTGATGACAGCATTTTTGATGACTGCAAGGTCTTTAATTTTTCTTCCTTCCCGCTGTCCAGAGAACCCAGCCGTTCGACTGTCCTCAACGCTGTTGTCAAGGCAAAAGAGTCCGGCGCCCGGATTACCTTTGACCCGAATATCCGTCTCAGCATCTGGGAGTCCCCTGAACAGGCGCGTGAAGTGATTTTGCAGGCATTGACCCTTGCGGATATTTTGAAGATTTCGGAAGATGACTTTCAGTTTTTGTTCCCCGGCATGGATGAACGGGAAGCCTGTGAACAGATCTATCTGGAAAACGGTACCGAAATGATTGTCATTACCCGTTCTGACCGGGGATGTTATGCGTATGTCAATCAGGATTCCTATCTGTCCAGTGCGTATGATGTAAAGGTTGTGGATACGACCGGTTCGGGAGACGCTTTTCTGGCTGGGATTATCTTTAATATTATGAAACTGAACAAAAATGTCCATGATTTGTCCAGTGTTGAAATCACCGTTATGCTGGACTTTGCCAATGCAGTCGGAAGTCTTGTCTGTACCCGTCCGGGAGCAATTGCCGCTTTCCCAACTCCCGAAGAAATTGTCTACTGTATGGCACGCATCCCCAAAAAGGTCCCGGTTTCCAATAAGGTCGACTGGGAAGTATAAATCGCCTTTTGCGTTCATTTGGATCAATGTGGCGGTAACGATATAGCAAAGAAGGGGTATGTGAAGTGGCCATGAATTATTATGATGTAACAGAATGGAAAATTGGAAATCCTTATCATGATATTGGTGTGGTTATCAATAGCATGATTCAGGATATAAAATCGAAACAGACTGACCGCGATATCCAGTCAGGCGGCAAACCAGGCGCTGTGATTTATATTCCGCCGGGAGATTATCACCTGAAAACTCAGGTCGTGATCGATATCAGCTACCTGAAAATTCAGGGCTCCGGGCATGGATTCACCTCTTCCAGCATTCGGTTTAATACGCCGCCAGACCAACTGGCACAGTGGCATGAAATCTGGCCGGGTGGAAGCCGGATTCTGGTTGATCTGGTACCGGGCGAGGATGAGGCATCCGGTGCGGCATTTTATGTCAGACGGGATGGAAATCCGCGCATCAGTTCGGTTGAATTTGCTGATTTCTGTATTGATGGGCTGCATTTTACCGACGATGGTTCGGGAAAGAATGACCCTGAAAATACCTATCGCAATGGCAAGACCGGTATCTATATCGCATCTGCGCACGATTCCTTCAGAATTACCGGGATGGGAATTATTTATCTGGAACATGGCGTTACCGCGTATCAGGCCGATGCAATGTCTCTCCATGATAATTTTATCGCCGAATGCGGTAACTGTATTGAACTGCGCGGTTCGGGACAGGCGTCCAAAATCACCGACAATCTGATTGGCGCCGGCTATAATGGTTATTCGATTTATGCGCAGAATTTTGGCGGACTTTTGGTTGCCGCCAACAACGTTTTCCCACGAGGAACGAGCAGTGTCCATTTTTCCGGAGTTGTCCGTTCTACGGTCACTTCCAACCGTTTTCATTCCTTCTATCCGGGTATGCTGGTATTGGAAGGCAACTGTTCGGAAAACCTGATTTCTTCCAACCACTTTTTGCGCGATCATGAACCCTGGCCGCCGATGCTGGGATATGATAACGGGCTAACGGATGATTATGGATTGCTTCGGATTGAAGGAAACAACAACTCGATTATTGCAAACCACATTTCTGAGACGATTGACCGGCAATATCTCAAGCCGGATGGTGTCACTCCAGTGATTATCCATCTGGTTCGCGGAACCGGGAACTACATTTCCAGTAATCATATCGTCGCCACGACCAGTCAATCGGCAACAGAAGCGGATGAGTCAGCCTCTTGCTTTTCCGCTCAGGTCGGTGCACTGCTGACGATTGATCAGCTGCGGGCGCTTGATGTGATTGCCGTTCAGGTGGAAACAGAGTCAACAGCCAATACGGTGCTGGATACCGGAACCGATCGTCAGGTTGTCATGAATCGGTCCGTCAATGTTTTCCGGCCAATTCCCACCTGCTGAGACAAACGGTGAGTAGTATCCTTGACAATTATAGTCGTGGGTGCTATACTTGTGGCAGAATATAGTCCTGCTTTTCCGCAGGATGAGTCGGTCAGGAGGTTCTATTATGAAAGAAAATTATATGATTTGCAACTGCAAACAGGTATCTTACGCTGATGTCGAAAACGCTCTTCATCAGATGCAGACTTTTGATGATGTCGTAAAGAATTTTGAAGGTGTCCAGAAGATTACCCATTGCTCTACCGGCTGTGGTAAATGTCATGATAAGATTATGGATGCCATTTCTGAGATTATGATGGCCTGATCCTGTAAATGCTTCAGCCCGCTGTCGTTTCTGCACAGCGGGCTTTTGTGCTGTCTGTAGTTGTCTTTTGGCAGATTGTCTGGTTGATGGGTTAGGAGGTTTCAATGGCAACAAAAGTAAAAAATATGACTGCCGGTAGTCCTGGAAAATTGATTTTGTTTTTTGCACTGCCGCTGATGGCAGGCAACGTCTGTCAGCAGCTGTATACAGTAGTGGATACGGCAGTTGTCGGAAAAGGGCTGGGAGTTGACGCTCTGGCCGCGGTCGGTGCTGCCGACTGGTTCCACTGGATGATTCTGGGGTCGATTCAGGGGTTTGCACAGGGATTTTGCATCCTGATGGCGCAGAAGTTTGGCGCCGGAGATATTGCCGGTCTGCGGAAGGTTATCGCCAATGCCGTCTGGCTGGCGCTTGCCTGTGCAATCGTAATCACGGCGGCGGGAGAGTTTGCGGCAAAACCGGTACTGGTTTTGCTGGGGACGCCTGACCGAATTATGGATATGTCGCTGTTATACCTGCGAATTTTGCTGGGCGGTATGCCGATCGTGATGGCCTATAACCTGCTGGCCTCTGTTTTGCGGGCAATGGGCGACGGAAAAACACCGCTGTATGCGATGGTATTGGCTTCCTGCATCAATATCGTGCTGGATTTACTGTTTGTACTGGTTTTCCATTGGGGAATTGCAGGTGCTGCAATTGCGACACTGTTGGCACAGGCTTTTTCGAGTGTGTATTGCCTGTGGTTTATCTTACATATCCCAACCCTTGGACTGTCCGGCAGTGACTTTATTGATCGGGAAAGCAGAAAGTGGTTTTCTTCCGACTGGAAGCTCCGGTGGGAACTGTTCCGGCTGGGATTTCCGATGGCGCTGCAAAATATAATCATCGCAATCGGCGGCATGATTATCCAGTCGGTCGTCAACGGGTTCGGCCTGACCTTTATTGCAGGCTATACTGCGACCAATAAGCTGTATGGAATGCTGGAAATTGCGGCTGTTTCGTATGGTTATGCGGTCAGCACCTATGTCGGCCAGAATGCCGGGGCAGGTGAAATCCGCCGGATTCACAGAGGTGTGCGGGCAGCGCTGCTGCTGGCAGTTCTGACATCGGTTGTGATCGGTGTGTGTATGCTGCTGTTTGGGAAGATGGTGCTGTCGATTTTTCTGTCCGGTACCGAAGAGGAGGTTGCAGCTGCGATGGGAACAGCTTACCGGTATCTGTCGATTATGTCGGTTATGCTGCCGGTGCTGTATATCCTGCACGTTATCCGCTCTTCTTTGCAGGGAATGGGTGATACGGTTATACCGATGGTGTCCGGATTCGCAGAATTTCTGATGCGGACCGGAACGGCACTGACGTTGCCGGCTAAAATTGGCGGAGACGGTGTATTTGTCGCTGAAATCCTTGCATGGGTCGGTGCAGATGTCATTTTGATCGGAAGTTATCTGGTACGGATGCACCGGCTTGACCGGGAATATCCCCAGACGGTTAAGTCCTGAATATGAAAAAACGGAAGGTTTCATGGCCTTCCGTTTTTTCATTATAGGTTATTGTGATGAGCAAAGTGTTCAATCAGCCATTTGACGACTCCGTCGTCGGTATTGGACCCGATTATTCCGGTGGCGGCTGATTTGAGCAGCGGATGGGCGTTTGCGACTGCATAACATTCGTCCGCCGCTTCGAACAGCGGCAGATCGTTTTTCCCGTCTCCAAAGGCAACCAGCCTGTCTGCACTGGTTATATTTTTCAGCTGTCTCGCAGCATTTGCCTTGGAAGCAGCGGCAGGCATGATTTCCAGCCACTGGTCGCCGGAATAGATATCTTTCTGGCAGACCTGGTTGCAGATTTCCCCGAATTGTTCCCGGATGAGCCGGTCGGCTGTAAGCAGCCGGGCGGTTTCGTCGATACAGCTGAAGTAATAGACCTTTCCGTCTAGCAGATGTTCATCTCCCGTGAGCGGATGGTCACGGCCGTCCCCTCTGCGCTGGTCAAGAAAGTTACGGGTTGGAAGCGGCACGGCGGTTTGATCATACGAAAACTTTTCAACACCATCAATCAGACTGTAGACAATTGGATGGATGCCGCACTGTTTCAGCAGTGCATAGATGTCCGCTGCCTGACGGGACGAAAAGATATTTTCGGTCAGAATTTCGCCGGTCTGATTGTCGACGATCAGCGTGCCATTATAGACAATCAGCGGAATTTTTGCATCCAGTCCGGCAGTACATTTTCGTGCTGTATGATAGGAGCGGGCTGTGGCATAAGAAAAAAGCATTCCGCTTGCAACCAGCTGGTTGAGGGTCTGGCAGCCAAAGGTCGAAAGCCGTTCATTTGGTTGGAGCAGTGTTCCATCCAGATCGGAAATGTAGAGCGTTTTTTGCATTCTGTCACCTCAGAGAATGTAGCGGACCAGCTTGCAGTTTTCAGGCGAGTAATGATAAAATTCATCCATCGGCATGTCACGGAAATAGGTCTCAATAATCCGCATAATCGCGCCATGGCAGACCAGCAGCATCGAATCATCGCTGCTTTCCGCCTTCAGTTCATCCAGCAGACTGTAAACCCGTGCGGCTGTCTGAAAACTGGATTCACCGCCAGGAAAATGACAGGCGGGTTCTTTTTTTGCTTTTATGAATGCCTCGGTTCCCCGGTCCATTCCTTCAAAATCGCCGAAATCCTGTTCCCGCAGCCGCGGTTCAATCCGGATGACGATTTTTCCCTGCGTCAGAATGGAGGCTGTTTCCCGCGCACGCTGCAATGGAGAACAAAGAACACGGTCGATAAATGGCATCTTTTCAGACAGTTGTTTTGCCTGCATCCGTCCCTTATCGGTCAGCGGCACGTCTGAACGTCCTCCGCAGATTTTGTTGAGTACATTCCAGGTCGCTTCGCCATGCCGGACAACATATAGAATCATCTGAACCCATCCTTTCATGTCATTTGTTTTTAATTTTAGTGTACCACCTTTTGGCTGCAAAGTAAACCTTTCTGATTTTGCGGTTGAAAGATGGCACCATGCTGTGTTATATTGATTAAGCAGGAATATGTAATCCCGAATAGCAGGAGGACAATATGATTTTACAGATTACCGATAATCAGCAAAAACAACAGATTGCCCGTCAGGTACTGGAGGCATTGCCTGAGTGGTTTGGCATCGAGCAGGCGCGTGAAGAATATATTTCCGACAGCACCGGACAGATGTTTTTTGCTTCGATACACGATGAACAACCGGTCGGATTTCTCTGTTTGAAACCAACTGGACGCGATACGGTTGAACTGGCCGTGATGGGTGTCCGCAAGGAATACCATCGTCAGGGTATCGGTCGTGCACTGGTGAAATCTGCCTGTCAGATGGCCAAAAAGCAGGGCTTTTCGTTTATGCAGGTCAAAACCGTTCAGATGGGACACTATCCGGAATATGATGCAACCAACCGGTTTTATCAGAGTCTGGGGTTTAAGGAGTTTGAAGTATTTCCTACACTTTGGGACGAGTGGAATCCATGTCAGATTTATGTGATGTTTTTGGGCTGATACGGACAGATCTGTTTGTATTTCTTTCAGCAAAAAAGCCGGGCAGGACGCCCGGCTTTTTCAGTTAGCTCATTAGAATTCGATCTTTTTCTGGATATAGGAAACCAGTTCGGAGATGGGCAGACGGACCTGTTCCATCGTATCGCGGTCACGGACGGTGACACAGTTGTCGGCTTCGGTTTTATCGTCGCCGACCGTCTGGAAGTCAACGGTAATGCAGTAAGGAGTGCCGATCTCGTCTTCACGGCGATAACGTTTGCCGATCGAACCGGCGTCGTCATAATCGACCATGAAGTATTTGGACAGCTCATTTTTGATTTCCATTGCTTTGTCGCCCAGCTTCTTGGAGAGCGGCAGAACTGCACACTTGAACGGAGCCAGAGCCGGATGCAGATGCAGGACGGTACGGATATCTTCCTTGCCTTTTGCGTCTACCAGATGTTCCTCGTCGTATGCTTCGCAGAGGAAGGCCAGCGCGACACGGTCACAGCCCAGCGACGGCTCGATAACATAAGGAATATAGTGTTCGTTGGTTTCGGGATCGAAGTAGGTCAGATCTTTCTTGCTGGCTTCCATATGACGGCCAAGGTCATAATCGGTACGGTCAGCAATGCCCCACAGCTCGCCCCAGTCGGTGAAGGGGAAAGCGTATTCGATATCAGTCGTTGCACGGGAGTAGAACGCCAGCTCAGCCGGTTCATGGTCACGCAGACGCAGGTTCTCTTCCTTGATGCCCAGAGAGAGCAGCCAGTTCTTGCAGAAATCTTTCCAGTATGCGAACCATTCCAGGTCGGTTCCGGGTTTGCAGAAGAACTCGCATTCCATCTGCTCAAACTCACGGGTACGGAAGGTAAAGTTGCCGGGAGTGATCTCATTACGGAACGCCTTACCAACCTGGCAGACGCCGAACGGCAGCTTGCGGCGGGTGGTGCGCTGAATGTTGGCAAAGTTGACAAAGATGCCCTGTGCCGTTTCGGGACGGAGGTAGCAGGTGCTGGAAGAATCCTCGGTAACGCCGATAAAGGTCTTGAACATCAGGTTGAATTTGCGGATGGGGGTAAAGTTATGCTTGCCGCAGACCGGGCAGACAATGTCGTTATGTTCAGAGATGAACGCGTCCATCTCTTCAAAGCTCATCGCGTCGGCATTGACATCCGGGTAAACGTCGCTGATTAGTTTATCTGCGCGCTGACGGGAATGGCAGTCCTTGCAGTCGATCAGCGGGTCGGAGAAGTTTCCGACATGGCCGGTGGTGACCCAGGTCTGAGGATTCATGATGATTGCGGCATCCAGGCCGACGTTGAGGCCGCTTTCCTGGACAAATTTTTTCAGCCAAGCCTTTTTGACGTTGTTTTTGAACTCAACGCCGAGAGGACCGTAGTCCCAGCTGTTGGCGAGACCGCCATAGATTTCGCTGCCGGGGAAGATATAACCGCGGCTCTTGCAGAGATTGACAATCATATCAAGCGTTTTTTCGCTGTTTTTCATCTGTGTTGACATCCTTTCATCGGAATACATTCTCTCTCATATTATAAACACAAATCTACCTGAGGTCAAGGGGAAAACGGCATCCGGCGGGTGGTTTTGGGCGGAGTTAAATAAACTGTAAATTTTTTGGCCTTTTGCAACATTTCTGTGTCTTTTTGGTACTTATAATATATACAGGTTATTGAATGAGCAGTGATCTTAAAAATGTATATTGCTGGAATTGCCGTCAGAATTCTTTACCGATGTTGCCGAATGTGGTATAATTTATATAAATGCAGGAATCTGGCCTGTAAATGGTTGAAAAGATGGCATATCCGGCAGAGGATCTGCATATATTTAATCTTGACAATAGGGTGCAGACCGATAATCCTGCTCCTGGAAAGGATGGACAAACATGAGTTTTACTAAATCAGCTGTATATTCAAAGTGGTTGCGGTCACTCTCGGCCGGCGTTATGGCCCTGCTGCTGGCTGCTTCCGGCACGGTGGCTGCTTCCCAGCCTGTTTTTGCTGTTACAACCAATCAGCTCAGCATCAATGACTTTAATGGGAAGCTGTATAATGTTCTGCTCAGTCAGTGCGATACCAATGGTGACGGCACACTGACGACTTCGGAACTGGCCTCTTATACATATGTTGACCTGTCTAATCAGAGTCTGACCGATCTGACCGGTATTGAGTACCTGTCCGGTGCAACCTATATCGACCTGTCCGGCAACAAACTGACTTCGCTGGCAGGACTTAAATACAATTATAAGCTGACCTATCTGGATATTTCTGATAACAATTTTACGACGCTGGATTCCATTCTCGATAACTCCGACGCCTATGTCAACCTTCAGGAACTGGATGCTTCGGGCAACAAGCTGACCGATATGTCGGGTGCAGTAGTCTGTTCCAACCTGACCACGCTGGACCTTTCCAACAACCAGCTGTCCAGTCTCAGCAGCAGTATGGTTCTGATGAAGAAGCTGAAATCGCTTGATCTTTCCAATAATAAGATTTCGTCGATTCCCGGTCTGCCCAGCTCGCTGACCTCTCTCAGCCTGTCCAGCAATAAGATGACCGACCTGTCGTTTGCTTCCAAACTGACCGCGCTGGAATATCTGGACGCTTCGGACAACCTGCTGACTTCGGTTTCCGGTCTTCCGGTCGCCAACCTTGAGACAGTCTACCTTGACAACAACCAGCTCAAGACATTGGGCGATCTGGTTGGCGCCAAGAACTGCACGATCAATGTGTCCCATAACGTGATTGATACCTATACGACCACCGAGCAGTCTTACAGTGAAACGCTGCGTCTGTCGGGATGTGCAGTCACAGCTGTTCCGCAGAACCTGATCGGCTGGCAGTATCAGAATGGCGCAGTTTACTACTTCACCAATACAACCGGAACGTATGTGACCGGTACAACCACCATCAGCGGTGTATCTTACACCTTTGGTTCGGATGGCGTGCTCAGCGGCACACAGGAAAAGGCACCGGTTGAATATAAGGACCCCAGCCCTTCAGATGGTACGGATGATGAGAATGTGGGCGTCGATAAACCGACCGGCGAACCCAGTGACGACACCAGCTTCCCTGGTACCTGGCAGCAGTCGGGTGACAACTGGTATCTGGTGGATGCAAACGGCAATATGCTGACCGGATGGCAGAAGTATGACCGCGCATGGTACTATCTGAATGACGATGGTACAATGGCAACTGGCTGGCTGAAGGATGGTGACACTTACTACTATTTGTACGACTGGGGCGGAATGGCGACCGGCTGGTACAAGGTCGGCGGCAGCTGGTTCTACTCGAACGGTGCCGGTCAGATGCTGGCCAACAAATGGCTGGAATATAAAGACGAGTGGTATTATCTCAAATCGACCGGTACAATGGCCAAATCCTGGCTGGAACTGGGCGGCAAGTGGTACTACATGAACAGTGATGGCGTCATGCAGACCGGATGGCAGGATATCGGCGGTTCGACCTATTATATGTCCACCTCGACCGGATACTGTGCGACCGGCTGGTGCAAGATTGACGGCAAGACTTACTACTTTGATCCTGTCAGCTGCAAGATGGCGCGCAACACCACTATCAACGGCTACAAGGTCGATGAAAACGGCGTTTATATTGAATCATAATTTATTCTTGTGATTGAAACAGAACAATGCCCGGATGAATTGGCGAAAGGTGCCAGTTCATCCGGGCATTTTGCATGATCGCAGTCAATGACGGTGGGGCATTGCGGCGGCGATTTCCTGCCAACGAGCGGAAATCGTGTCATAATTTTCCCGGCGATGGGGGAAAAGACAGCCGCTGCAATCTTTTACGCCGTTTTCCAGCCAGACGAAGTTCCCGCCGCCTTCTTCTCCCAGCAGATAGAGCGGGCAGTAACAGAACAGGCAGTTAAAGTTTTCGGGGTCGGCACCCGGATGACAGGGAAAAAACTCACAGTCACGGTTGGAAAAGAAGGCATAATGGCGGTTGGTCGGAGAAGGTTTCTGATTGCTCATGATAGCTCCTTACAGGTAAAATAAAACCGGGTCTGTCAAAACAGACCCGGCCAATATGGTGGAGACGAAGAGGATCGAACTCTCGACCTTACGGATGCGAACCGTACGCTCTCCCAGCTGAGCTACGCCCCCAAAGACATATTTTTATTTTATCACACCTTTCTGCATTTGTACAGAGAAAAAATATCGTCAAAATAACGAATTTTGTAACTTGCAAAAGTGCAAATTGCACGAACAAAACCGCCTAAAATTGTATCGGCGGCGTATCTGCTGTCAATGCCTCGAAGTGGTATCCCTTTTCACGATAGTAGGGAACAATGATTTTCAGACAGTCGACAGCCGTTGTCCGGACAGAATTATCGTGCATCAAAATAAGAATACGGTCCTTATCTCCACCGGTGGAGATGATATTATCGGCCATTGTCTCAGGGTCGGCGGCGCTTGCACCGCTGTCCTCCGCGACTGAATTCCAGTCAAACCAGACCAGCCCACGTTTGGTGGCAGTCTGTTTGATTTCTTCCAGCACCTGTGGGTCGGCGGTCGAATTGCAGCTGCCGCCGGGAAACCGGAAAAAGTCGGGTGCATACCCGATAATCTGGGTCAGATAATCAGCCAGCTGGTCCAGATCCTGAAAGAAGCTGTCGGCTGAATCGTAGATCTGCTGGTATTTATGGGAATAACTGTGCATCCCAATGGAATGCCCTTCCTCCAGCATCCGTGGGAGCAGCTCATCTGCCCGTTTGGTTTCCATGCCGATGACAAAAAAAGTGGCCGGAATCGATTCCTGCTTGAGATAGTCGAGTATCTCTGCGGTGACGCCGGACGGCCCATCATCGAACGTCAGGTAGACTGTCTTTTGTGGCGTCGGCTCTGCACCGGTCGGAACCGGCTGCGCTTCGGTACGGTGCAGCAGATAAAATGCCAGGACTGCCCCGAACACAAACAGCATACAAATGAACAGAACAGCGGCAGGCTTTTTGCGAACCCTCAGCCGTTTTTTACCCATAGACCAATCCCTTCCCTTCGGCAAACGGATACAGTTTCAGAGTATGCGTATTGTCTTCCGGGTATGCACCGGCAGTGTTTGACAGAATGGCAGCGGATGGGTATAATGAAAAAGATGCAAAGGAGGGCTTATCTTGCGCGGAAAAAATATGCGGGAAAAAAGACGCAGACGGCGTATCCTGTTTCGGTCCGGGATTGTGGCAGTGGCAGGGATTGGACTGCTTGCGGCGATCATCGGGCTGATATGGAGCACCATCTGGATGTTCAGTCATAATGATGCGTCCGAAGCACTGGACTGGGAATATGCGTCTACAGCAAGCCATTACGCAACGGAATATGATGTCCCTCTTGAGGTGGTTTATGCGGTTATTGAAACAGAGAGCCATTTTGACGCAGACGCGCAGTCCGGTGTCGGCGCCTGCGGACTGATGCAGTTGATGCCGGATACATATGACTGGATTCAGGGACGGCTGGGTGAAACGGACACGGAGTCGGGTGAGGCCGAGGGCAATGCACAGCCGGCAGTTTCTGCTGAGACACCGGGAGAGCAGGAAGCCGACATCTTTGACCCGGATACCAACATCCGATATGGCGTCTATTACCTGTCCTATCTGTATGAACGGTTTGGGGTATGGGAGACGGTCTATGCCGGATATAATGCCGGCCCCAATATTGTGGCAAAATGGCTGGAGGATGCACAGTATTCGTCGGATGGGGCGACGCTGGAGCATATCCCGTATACCGAAACGGCCAATTATGTCGTCAAAGTCAGTGAGGCACGGGAACGGTATCATAAGCTGCTGACCGAATCAGAATAACGGCAATCTGCCGGGTATGGACGGATTATCTGTTCAGCCCGGCTTTTTTCTTGCCAAAAGGCGCGGAAAGTGGTATCGTAAAAGTTGAGATCAATGAGAAGGGAATGGAGTATATGAATCGTTATTCCAAAGGGATTGCCTGTATTCTGTCATCTGCCTTTTGTTTTGCGGTGATGAATGTCTGTGTACGGCTGGCAGGTGAACTCCCAAGCGTTCAGAAAAGCTTTTTCCGCAATCTGATTGCGGCGGTATTTGCGCTGATTTTACTGCTCAGGGAAAAACAGTTGCCGAAAATTACCCGCCGTCAGCTTCCGCTGCTGATTCTGCGTTCCGTCTTTGGGACAATCGGCATTCTGTGCAACTTTTACGCGGTCGACCATCTGGTTTTATCGGACGCTTCGATGCTGAATAAGATGTCTCCGTTTTTTGCGATTATCTGTTCCCTGCTGGTACTCAAAGAAAAAATTACACCGGTTCAGGGAGCAGCGGTGCTGGCGGCATTTGGCGGAAGCCTGCTGATTATCCGGCCGACTTTGTCAAACATGGATTTGTTCCCGTCGCTGATTGGTCTGCTGGGCGGCGCGGGAGCCGGTGCCGCTTATACAATGGTGCGCAAGCTCGGACAGACGGGAATTAACCGGACGGTCATTGTATTGTTCTTTTCAGCCTTTTCCTGTCTGGTAACACTGCCGTTTCTGGTGTTTGATTATCATCCGATGAGCGGAATGCAGCTGCTTGCGCTGCTGGGTGCCGGACTGGCCGCTTCGGGAGGACAGTTTGCGATTACGGCTGCTTATTGTTACGCACCTGCAAGGGAAATTTCGGTCTATGACTATTCACAGGTTATCTTTTCCGCGGTTTTGGGATTTGTTCTGTTTCAGCAGATTCCCGATCAGTTGAGTATTCTCGGATACCTGCTGATCTGCGGCAGCGGAGTTGCGCTGTTCTTTTACCACCGCCATCAGGAGGATTGTGTGAAGTCCCGATGAATTTTTGGGCGTTATACTGGACAAGGACGCAAAAATCGTGTATAATGCTAAGGATATCGTGTTATATATAGCCGTCCCGGCCAGGCACTGCCAGTTGTGGACGTACTATAGAAAGGATGAAAATCTTGAAAGCTGTTTTGAAATCCGCCGCCCTGTTTGCGGCCTGCGCCCTGGCTGTCGGCAGCCTGTCTTCCTGCAATCAGGATACTTCCTGGACCTACCGTACTTCGGATGGGGCGTATGAAGTTACTTCGGGTATGTATATCGGACTTTCGATCAATGCTTACAATGAAGCAATGTCTCAGGATGGAATTGACACATCCACTTCGCTGTACAGCCAGCAGATTGACTCACAGGATGCACTTGACTGGGTCGTCAACCGCACCGATACCCTTGCGAAAAAGTATCTGGCGGTTGAAAGCAAATTTGACGAATATGGCCTTTCCTTCTCTGAGGATGAGCAGTCTTATATCGACAGCTATATCGATTATTACTGGTCGTATGTATCTTCTTCGTATGAGGAGCAGGGCTGTGCAGAAACTTCTTACCGCAAGCTGCTGACCAATTCTTTCAAGGAGTCCCAGCTGTTCTTTGATATTTACGGCGAGGACGGCGAACGGGCAGTCAGTGTCGATGATCTGCGCGCCATTTTTGATGAGCAGTATGCGCATGTCAATGTTTTCCAGGTGGACGCTTCCGATGAGAATGGAGAGGCGCTGACCGGAAACGAGCTGGAAATCAAGCAGAAAGAAGTAGACCGTATTCTGGAAGATCTTGAAAATGGTACCGATTTTGAAACGGTCAAGGCTGAATACACCGCAACTTCTAATGATGAGGATACCTCTTCTGATGCTGAGACTTCTGAGGAAGCATCTGAGGCAACTTCCGAGGAGTCTTCCGAGGAGGTCTCTGAAGAAACGTCTGAGGCGGCTTCCGAGGAGTCTTCGGAGGAGGTTTCTGAGGAAACGTCCGAGACAGCTTCCGAAGAGACTTCAGAGGAAGCTACGGAAGAGACCTCTACAGAAGAGGAAGATAGCGATACTTCTTTCTATATCACCAGTGACGATACCACTTATCCGGAAGATGTTGTCACTGCATTGTTTGACGCACAGGCTGGTGAGTATGGCAGCTATTACGACGAGGATGGTACTTTCTATATCTGGAGCCGTCTGGAAAATGATGACGAAGGATTTGAGAGCTATCGCGATACCATCCTGCAAAATGAGAAATGGGAAGAATTTACTCAGTATGAGCAGGATTGGGTCAATGGTATGACCTTTGAGACCAACGATGCTTCACTGAAAAAGCACTCCCCCAAACACCTTGAATAACTTTGGATGATAAAATGCCCGGTCTGCAAAGCTATTGTAGACCGGGCATTTCTGCGTAAAATAAAACCCGGACAGCGGTAACTGTCCGGGAATCGATCAGGTATTCTGCTGTGCAGGTTCGCTGGAGTAACGGCCTTCGAGATGTTCAGTGTTGTCAGGAAAGCGCGCATACAGCAGTTTGAGCAGGACAGGGGTCAGAATGGACGAGCAGATAATCAGCAGGATGACCGCTGTAAAGTAGGTCGAATCCAGCAGGCCAATCGCCAGACCCTTTTGTGCGACAATCAGTGCGACCTCACCGCGGGTCATCATACCGACACCGATTTTTATCGATTCATTCCAGTTGAAGTGGAAGACCTTTGACATCAGTCCGCAGCCGATAATCTTGGTGACCATCGCGACCAGTACAAAGCAGATGCAGAAGATCAGAATGGCAGGTGTCAATCCGCTGATATCCGTTTTCAGACCAATCGAGGCAAAGAAAACCGGACCGAAAAGCATATAGGAGTTGATATCCATCTTTTCGGCGATGTAATCGGCGTCCTTAAGCGACGACAGGATAATGCCGGCCAGATAAGCGCCGGTAATATCTGCGACGCCAAAGTACTGTTCGGCAACATAAGCCATGAACATGCACAGTGCCAGTCCCAGAATCGGAACACGCCGGGTATGCAGATAATGGTCATCAAATATCTTGAAGATACGGAAAATAACATAACCCAGTACCAGCGCCAGTACAAAGAACAGCGCTGTCATCAGGCAGGTGCGTCCGATATTTGCGCTGGGGTCCTTAAAGCCGAGGACGATGGTCAGCACGATAATACCGATAACGTCGTCGATAATGGCGGCGCTCATAATTGTTGTACCGACGATTCCTTTCAGATGTCCCAGCTCCTGAAGAGCACGTACCGTAATCGAAACCGAGGTTGCGGTCATGATACAGCCCATCATCAGAGCCTTCAGGAAGTTTTCGCTTCCCCATGGGCTGAACCCATAGAAGACCTCATACAGTAAAGTACCGCCAATCAGCGGAACCAGTACGCCGGAGCAGGCAATCAGAAACGCAATGAGACCGGTTCGTTTCAAATCCTGGATACTGGTTTCCAGTCCTGCGGAAAACATCAGCAGGATAACGCCGATTTCTGCCATAACCGACAGAAAATCGGTCTGCTGGACGATCCCCAGTACACACGGGCCAATCACCAGACCGGCTATAATCTCACCGACCACTTGGGGTGCACGCAGTTTTCGGGCAAGGATGCCGAACGCCTTGCCAAAAACGATGATAATGCACAAATCCCTTAAAATAGAATAGGCTTCCACTAAAATTCCTCCTGACAGCCGTTGAAAATAACGGTTTTTTCCAACTACCGATTATATCATAGCGGTGCCCTGTTTGCAAAGGGAAAATGGACAAATTGTGTATGGAGACAGAAAAAGTTTTTGCTTTTCTGATGAATTGTGAAAAAAACCGACAGACAGGATTTTTACGTTTTTTCGCTAAATTCGACCTGACCGGCTGCGGTCTGCTGGGCATCCATCTGCGGCAGATAAAAGACCTCGTAATGATGGCCCGGCTGGTAGCCAAGTTTCCGGGCAAGGGATACACTCGCCAGGTTGGCAGCGTCCCAGCTGGGGTAGAGTCCTTTGTTCAGGCATGCCAGAATCAGTTTTGCACAGGCAGCCAGCGCAAGCCCCATCCGGCGGTAGTTTTCGTTTGTGTCGACTTCAATTTCAATTCCACCCTGATAAACGGTGTAACTGGAAGCTCCGGCCGCAGGCTGTCCCAACGGGTCAATTGCCAGAAAGCCGATGCCGTGTTCGACAAAATCACTTGCTGACGAAAAGCTGGAGACAAAATCGCACATCCATTTTTCTTTCAGACAGCGTTCATACCAGCTTTCGTCGATTGGAACCATTGTGAATCCATCCGGCAGTTTTGCAGCGTACGCTTGCAGCATTTGGCGGTCAAACTGGGTATTTTTTTCAATTGTGTAACGGTCAAAAATTTGGGCATCCGACCAGATGGACAGAATACGCTCCTTCCAACATTCTGTCTGGTGGTCGCCGCATCCAAGCAGCGGGACTGTTACGCTGCGAATTAGCGCTTCGGCAGCGGATGTATCCGGGTCACCGGCAAAAAATGCAAAATCTGCGGTAATGGTTAGTACAGTGGAAGGCTGGTCCGGGTCGTCACCGGTGACCTCTCCCATAATGCCCTGTAACGCCGACCAGACCAGCGTTTCTTCGGTACCGTCAAAAAGCTGCCAGGCTTTTTGCAGTCCCTTGTCCGTCAGTTGATAAACCGGTTGCTGCATTTTCTTCCTCCTTTGGGCAATAGATGCGGATATAATGAAACAGATACTGCTGGGCTACTCCTTTTGGCACAATCCATTCGGGAAATCCGTCCGGATAACAGCGGCAAAGGATTTTTTTAATCCAGGTGTCGACCGGAAAGGCATCCAGCCGGTGAAATCCATAAAGCAGGATACATTCGGCGACCTTTGGGCCAATACCTTTGACGGTCATCAGCTGTTTTCTGGCGTCATCCAGCGGCATGCTGGAAATTTCATCCAGATTCAGCGTTCCATCTGCCACTTTCTGAGCAGCGTCCAGTATGTATTTGGTACGGAAGCCTGCGCGAACAGGCGCCAGTGTTTCAGGGGTCTGTACTGCGAGTTGCTGCGGAGTGGGGAAATGACCGTCCTCTCCAAAACCGGAGCAGAGCCGGTCAATAATCCCCCGAATGCGCGGAATATTGTTGTTGGCACTGATGATAAAGGAAATCACCGTTTCCCACGGCTGCTGACGGAGGATGCGGATACCGCCGCATTTTTCGATTGCCGCAGACAGCGTCCGGTCGGCAGAAAAGGTGGTCTTCCAACCGTCATAATCTTCCCGGAGATCGAGATATTCTTCCCAGAAATCCGGGTCGGAACCGGTGACCAGAAGCGTATCACCCTGCTGGTACAGTGTCGCATGATGGGCACCAGCCCAACCGGTAAAGCTGCCGTCTGCATTCTCTTCCCATCGGAAGCACTGTCCGCACAGCAGCGTGTCCCGCAGTGAAAAGCCGTGCGGGAGCGGCAGAGAAAAGTTGTCCATTTGGGGTCCTTTCGGGGTTGCGAAAAAATGTTTTTGTTTTCTTTTATTATAACAGAAGATGTGGTATAATAACAAGTATAATCTGGAGTGGTATGCTCTGATTTGCCCATGGGAATTTATGGGGATTTGTGCGCGGATAAGCGGACATAAAAGTAGAATCATTGCGCTGTACAGTGCAGAAAGGAATGTATAATGAGAGACAGTATCTATACGATACCGGTCAGCGAGGTTTTTGAGCCGAAATGCGGCTGCCCGATCTGCCGGATGCGGGATATGCTGGAGCACCGGTGCGTAGAATATATCATGGGTGCCGCGATGATGGAACCGGATATCCGGATTGAAACCAACCGGCTGGGCTTTTGCACCGACCATTTTGAAATGATGCTCGGCCAGAAAAATCGTCTGTCGCTGGCATTGATGCTGGAAAGCCTGCTGGGAGAACTGAGAAAAAACGGCTACCGTGATATTCTGAATAAGGCAGAGGCCAAACCCCGCAAGCGTATCGGCATGAAGACGATTAATGACACCTGTTTTGTGTGCAGTCAGATTGAGCAGGCGATGGACGGGATGCTGAATACAGTATTGCGTCAGTGGGCGAAGGATGAGAGCTTTAAAACGCTGTTTTCCGAACAGGAGTACATATGCCTTCCCCATGCGGAAAAACTGCTGACGATGGGACACGACACCCTTTCCAAAAAGGAGTACCCCGTATTTAAGGAAAAGGTCGTTGCCCTGCTTGACAGACATCTGGAAGCGGTCGGTGCCGATGTATCCCATTTTTGCAAGATGTTTGATTACCGCAATTCAGGACCGGACGCCGACTGGGGCAATTCCCGTGATTCGATTGAACGGGCAATTCTGGCGCTGTCCACCCGTGACTTGGGAACCGGTGAACAGGACTGATCGGATGTTCGAACGGCCGGAATGAAAAAATCCGTTTTTTATTCCGGCATTTTTCACCTCTCAATGTGGAAAATACCGAAAAAAATCTGGAATGGGGGAAAACGGTCGAATTCCGATTTTAACGGACTTTATCCACCGTTTCAACAGAGTTTTCCACATTACAACCGGACAATCCGGGTGAAGTTTTCCACATTTTCCGATTGTAAGAATCCCAAAATCTCATACACGTTTCCGGGTGTATCCAGATTTTGAACCGAAAAATCGTTCGACTGTTGGGTCAGGTGGATAACCCACGGTTTAGCATTGGGATGTATGAACGGATGATTTTTGCGCAGACTTTTTCATATATTGTATATGCAGGAGGTTTGCAGATGAATCATCAGAAAAAATGCGCATGCAATGCGGAAAATCCGTCAGCGGCTCAGACCAGTTCGCTGATGGCAAAGGAAAATGACCCGTCTTCAGCTGATTCAGATCAGGAAATGATTGACGGTATTCCGGAAAACAGTGTAAAAGATATGGGAGCGGTATTGACCGGTTCCCGGCATCTGATTCATTGCCTGACGGTAATCGGACAGATCGAGGGACATTATATCCTGCCGCCTCAGAATAAAACAACCAAATATGAACATGTGATTCCGCAGCTGGCCGCTATCGAAGAGAGCGAGGAAATCAAAGGACTTTTGATTTTGCTTAATACAGTTGGCGGCGACGTGGAAGCAGGTCTTGCAATTGCCGAACTGATCGCCGGAATGAAAAAGCCGACGGTTTCGATTGTACTGGGCGGCGGTCATTCGATTGGTGTGCCGCTGGCGGTATCGGCCAGAGAAAGTTTCATCGTGCCCAGCGCAACGATGACCATTCATCCGGTACGGATGAATGGTCTGGTGCTGGGCGTGCCGCAGAGCTTTTCTTATTTTGAGAAGATGCAGGACCGGATTACACGGTTCGTCACCGAAAATTCCCGTATCAGCCGGGAAGAGTTTGTCCGGCTGATGATGGCGACCGGTGAACTTGCAATGGATGTGGGAACCTCAATTGATGGGGAAGAGGCCGTTTCTCTGGGACTGATTGATCATCTGGGCGGTTTGTCGGATGCGATTGAATGCCTGTACCGGATGATTGACGAGGAAGAGGAGAAAAAGGATAAAAAATCCGACACCAAAACACAAAAGAAAAAAGATGGGGGTGACACATCATGCCGCCATTGACAGTGATCGATCTGAATGAGGCGGGCTTCTGGCAGCCTGCGCCGGAAACCCGGCTGTTCAGAGAGCAAAGCGGCAGGATGGCAGAATGTGTGCGGGAAGGAGACGGCTGGCGGCTTCGGCGGCTGATTTCTACCGACCCGCGCGATTATCTTGACCCGGCTTTGCAGCCGGGACAGAATTATCACCCGCAGTATTGATGCTCCGGACATCAACGGGCATGACATTTTTTAAAGGAGACAGAATATGACGTATTTAGAAGCGGTATTGCAGGGAATCCTGCAGGGACTGACAGAATTTCTTCCGGTGTCCAGTTCGGGACACCTGTCGTTGTTTCAGCATTTCACCGGCTCAAGTGGAGACACCGGCATTTTCTTTTCGCTGATGCTCCATTTGGGCACGCTGATTGCGGTATTTATCGCATTCCGGCATACCATCTGGCAGTTGATTCTGGAATTTTTCTCGATGATCTGGGATATTGTGCGCGGGAAATTCAGCTGGAAAAATCGCAGTGAATACCGGAATATGCTGATTATGCTGATGCTTTCCTGTGTGCCGCTGCTGTTTGTTGTTGTGCTGAAGGACTTTTATGAAAGCTTTTCGACCGACAGTGATATCGTTTGGGAAGGTATCTTTTTCCTGGTAACGGCAATTATGCTGTATCTCGGTGACCATACCGGAAAACGTACCAAAGGTCCCGGCGATATTACCCCGAAAGATGCACTCACTGTCGGTGTTTTTCAGGCAATTGCGCCGCTGCCCGGTGTGTCTCGCAGTGGCTCCACCATCTCTGGCGGAATGATCTCCGGGTTTAACCGGGAAACGGCGGTTCAGTATTCGTTTATTCTCGGCATCCCGGTCATTCTGGCCAGTTCTCTGATGGAACTGATGGATGCGACGCCTGCGGACTTTGCGACCGGGGTGGGACCGGTGCTGGTCGGCATGGTGGTTGCGGCTGTTGTCGGGCTGCTGGCGATTAAGATGGTCCGTTATATCTCCCGCAGCGACAAGTTTGGCATTTTTGTCTGGTATACGGCGATTTTGGGTGTTGTAGTCTGTGGCATCGGCATCTTTGAACGGATTGTCGGAATGAATATTGTCAGCTATCTCGCAGGCTGAAAACAGGGTTTGGAAAGGGTGTGAAAACAATGGCAGCTTCATCTTCCTCCGGGAATTCCAAGTCGGGGAAAAAAGAAACCGCTAAAAAAAACAGCGGTAAAAAATCGACCCGTTCTTCCGGTTCTGCCAAAAAAAGTTCTGCCCGTTCAGGAGCGGGAAATGACAGTCAGCTCCGCAGAAGCAACCAGCTTTTTGCGGTCATCCTGTTTGCACTGGGAATATTGCTGACGCTGTTCGCACTGTTCAATGGACCGATGCTCTGGGGTGCGATTCATCAGGTCATGCGTGGAATTTTTGGCCCGATCAGCTATGTTGTCGGTCCGGTTTGTATCGCAGTGTCGCTGATGATTGCGCTGGAAAAGAGTCATGCTGAGATACATCTGCGGGTGTGGGAACTGGTTGTATTGATGGTTTTGCTGTGTGGACTGAGTCAGTTCTTTTACGGCTATCCGGCAGGAGAAAATTTCTTTGACCGGGTGCTGCAATTGTATCTCAATGGAACCCAACTGAGCAGTGGCGGACTGATGGCCGGTCTGACGGCCTGGCCGCTGATGAAGGTGCTTGGAAATACCGGCAGTCTGATCGTACATATCCTGCTGCTGTTCATCCTAGTGATGGCGGTAACGGGTGCGACGCTGCTGGAAGTGATTGATTCGATTCGCGGACCGATGCGCCGGCTGAAGGAAACCTATGAGGATAATCAGGAGGTCCGCCGTGCCCGTCGGGAAGCCCGCGAGCAAATGATGGAAGAACAGCTCGCCGATCATGAGGATGAACGCGCTGCACGGCTTGAGGAAAGAAAACGCCAGGCGATTATTGCTGAACAGGCGGGCAGACGGTATGAAAGCCGGTTCAACATCGATGTGGCAATGTCGGACGAAGACGCACAGGAAGCGGCGCAGAAGGAGCGCCGCCGTGCAGATAAAAAAGCCGCTGCCGTACAGGAAAAGAAGGAGAGTTCGGCACAGGGACTGGAAGAAGCACTCAACCGGATTCGCAACCATTCCGGTGAGACAAATGGCTCTGCGCCGGATGTATCTCAACCTGTTTCGGAGCCTGAAAAGGCAGAAACTGAAACAAAAGGTTCTGTCGATGGTTGGGATACGGACAAACCTGCCGCAGATGAGCCGTCTCTTGACGCGATTATTGCGGCATTCAAGAAAAAGCCTGCTGCCGGTGAGGACAAGCCGGTACAGCCGGTGGAAAAGGCAGAGCCGACTATTGATGAACCGGTGTTTACCGAAACATCTGTTTCGGCAGCTTCTGCACCTGTCGCATCTCAGCCTGAAGCAGAACCGGTCAAGCTCTCTTCCGCCAATCCGGAAGGGGTGGGCGAAACCATCGCCGAACTGTTGGAAAGCCAGCCGGAGCCGCCTCAGCCGGAAATTCCGGATGATCTCCCGTTTGATCTCGATCAGGGAGATGTGCTGAAACAGCGGATGGACAGTGCCCTCAGTGATGTCCGCAGGACACAGGCCGATCAGCCGGCTGTTCAGCCTGAACAGCCGGTGCAGACGGAAGCTCAGCCGCAGCCTGTCGACACACCTTCGGCGCCTGTCGCACCGGCTGCTGTTGAGGAGCCGCCAGTACAGCAGGAATACCGGTTGCCGCCGGTCAGCCTGTTGAAACTGCCCAAGAACACCAGCAATGCGGATGTCAGCGAAGAACTCAAGCTGAACGCGTCCAAACTGGTCGAGACGCTCAAATCTTTTGGCGTCCAGACCCGGATTGTTGATATTACCCGTGGTCCTACCGTTACCCGGTATGAGCTCCAGCCGTCAACCGGTGTCAAAATCAGTAAAATTACCGGCCTTGCTGACGATATTGCGCTGAACCTTGCAACTGCGGGCGTTCGTATTGAAGCACCGATTCCCAACAAACCGGCGGTCGGTATTGAGGTCCCCAACCGGGTGACCGATACCGTTACCATCCGGGAGGTCATTGATTCGGATGAATTCCGCAATGCCCGTGGCGCATTGCCGGCCGCGTTTGGCCGGGATATTGCCGGTCAGATTACCATCGGCGATATTGCGGCAATGCCGCATATGCTGATTGCCGGTACAACCGGTTCCGGTAAATCAGTTTGTGTCAACTCGATTATCATCAGCCTGCTTTACCGGTTTTCTCCGAAAGATCTGCGGCTGATTATGGTGGACCCCAAGATGGTTGAAATGGTCATCTACAACGGCATTCCCCATCTGCTGGTCCCGGTTGTCACCGATGCCCGCAAGGCATCTGGTGCGTTGGGATGGGCGGTCAACGAGATGCTCAAGCGGTACGCGACTTTCAGTGAACACGCAGTCCGTGACATCAAGGGATATAACCGTCTTGCAGAACGGGCAGCCAGCGGTGAGGAAATGGCTCAGCCGTTGGAACATATGCCGTATATCGTTGTTGTCATCGACGAGTTGTCCGACCTGATGATGGCTGCGCCGAATGAGGTGGAGGACGCCATCTGCCGTATCGCACAGATGGGCCGTGCAGCTGGTATCAACCTGATTGTTGCGACACAGCGTCCGTCGGTTGACGTCGTTACCGGTCTGATTAAAGCCAACATCCCGTCCCGTATTGCGCTGACGGTATCGTCTCAGATTGACTCCCGTACCATCATCGATACCAGCGGAGCAGAGAAACTGCTCGGACATGGCGATATGCTGTATGCGCCGGTCGGGAAAAAGCCGACCCGTGTACAGGGATGTTATGTCAGCGATGAAGAAGTCGAGGATGTTGTCCGTTTTATCAAGGAGAATCAGGCGACTGAGGTGAAGTACGACGCGCGGATTATCGAAGAGATGGAACAGCGCGCGGCTGCCGAGTCGGGCGGTAAAAAAGGCAAGGGCGCCGGAGAATCGTCTTCTGACGGCGATTCTGACCCGCTGATTATGGAGGCAGTGGACGTTATTCTGGATGCCGGACAGGCGTCGACGTCTTATTTGCAGCGCCGTCTCAAGGTCGGATATGCCCGTGCTGCCCGTCTGATGGACGAGCTGGAGGATAGAGGAATTGTCGGCCCGCAGGACGGTTCCAAGCCGCGTGAGCTGCTGATAACCCGTTCCCAGTGGCAGGAAATCAAAGAAAGAATGGAAAACCCGTAAATGGGTTTTGACCCCGGAAGAAAGGTTAGGAGAGATATGCACGGTTTTTTACCTACTACCCGTGATGAGATGAACGCGGCCGGACTGTCCCAGCTGGATTTTATCCTGATTACTGGAGATGCTTATGTCGATCATCCCAGTTTTGGTACGGCGATTATCTCCCGTGTGATTGAGGCAGAAGGCTTTTCGGTCGGCATCATCGCACAGCCCGACTGGAAGAGTGATCATGACTATACCCGGCTGGGACGTCCTAAGTACGGGTTTATGATCAATTCGGGCAATATTGACTCAATGGTTGCCCATTATTCAGTATCCCTCACCCGGCGAAATTATGACGCCTATACAGCCGGCGGAAAGCCGGGCAAGCGTCCCGACCGGGCTTTGACCGTCTATTCAAAGGCAATCCGGCGGATTTACGGCCCGGATATGCCGATTGTCATCGGTGGTCTGGAGGCGTCTCTGCGGCGGTTTGCCCATTATGATTATTGGGATGATTCGGTGCATCCGAGTATTCTGGTGGATGCGCAGGCAGACCTGCTCAGCTTTGGCATGGGCGAGCTGCAAACGGTCGAGATTGTCCACCGTCTGGCAGCCGGTGAGGATATCCATCAGATGCGGGATATCCGGGGAACCTGTTACCTCTGTGACCCGGAGGATACCCCGTGGGGAGCCGCACAGTGCCCCGATTTTGAGATCGTCTCCCGTGATAAGAAAAACTATTGCAAGGCAACCCGTATCCAGATGGATAATCAGGATGAAGTAACCGGTAAAACCGTCGTCCAGCGCCACGGTGATAAAATGCTGGTGCAGAATCCGCCGATGCGGATGCTGACGACCGAAGAACTTGACCGGGTGTATGACCTGCCGTATATGCGCACCTGGCATCCGTCCTATCAGGATGAGGGCGGTGTTCCGGGATTGCAGGAGGTTGAGTTCTCGATTGCCCATAACAGGGGCTGCTTTGGTGCCTGCAACTTCTGCTCGATTGCTTTCCATCAGGGGCGCCGGATTGCGGTGCGGAGTGTGGAATCAGTGTTGAAGGAAGCCAGATTGCTGACAACACTGCCCGGATTTAAAGGATACATCCATGATGTCGGCGGACCGACCGCCAACTTCCGCCGTCCATCCTGTACAAAACAGCTGACCAGCGGTCTTTGCAAAGGCGGCAAAAAATGTCTTGCACCGACTCCCTGCCCGGCACTGGAGGTCGACCATTCCGAATACCTCGATATGCTGCGGCAGATTCGTCAGATTCCCGGTGTCAAGAAGGTGTTTATCCGTTCGGGTATCCGGTATGACTATATGCTGGCAGGCAAGGACGACGGATTTTTGAAAGAACTGGTTGCCTATCATGTTTCCGGTCAGCTGAAGGTTGCGCCGGAGCATTGCAGCGACCATGTTCTGGACTGTATGGGCAAGCCGCATATCGACGTCTACAGAAAGTTTGCGTCGATGTTTTATGAGGAGACCAAACGGATTGGGAAAAAGCAGTACCTTGTTCCCTATCTGATGTCCTCGCATCCGGGCAGCACTTTACGGGATGCGGTGGAACTCTCCCTTTTCCTGAAAGAACATGGAATGCACCCGGAACAGGTACAGGACTTTTATCCCACGCCGGGCACTGTCTCGACCTGTATGTTTTATACCGGGATGAATCCCTACACAATGGAGCCGGTGTTTGTTCCCCGTACCAAGGAGGAAAAGGCGATGCAGCGGGCACTGCTGCAATATTTCCTGCCCCAGAATCACCGGCTGGTGGTAAAGGGACTGAAAATGGCAGGCCGTACCGATTTGATCGGAACCGGGCCGAACTGCCTGGTTCCGCCGCTCCGTGAAGAGCCGCATGCGAATACCACTGCTCCGAAAAAAGGCGGAAAAGACAACCGCCCGGTTGCCCGTTCAGGCAACCGTTCGACAACAGCAGCCTCCCATCCAGGCAGCAAAAATAATAACCGACGTGGCAAACCGTCCCATCACCGGAAAGGGTGATCGCTTTGGCAGCAAACAAGAAAAACGGTTCTTCCGCTTCCAAAAGCAGCAAATCCGGTTCTAAGAAGACCGTACAGTACGCCGAGCGGATCAACGGAAAAACAAAACCAATCGGTTCCCGAACCGCTGGTTCAAAGTCTTCATCTTCTGGAAAAGGAGGCGGCAGCGTGAGCCGGAAAAGCAGTACAAAGGGGAAATCCCGCAGTAGAAAAAAAGGGTATAACTGGGCATTTATTTTTGCCGGTGCGATACTGGTCAGTTCTTATCTGATCATTGTTTTGTTCAATGGGTTTGGACAGATGGGCTGGCAGGAAAGCCTGGCTGACTTGAAAAACAGCTTTATGAGCGCTTTCCAGTCGGTCAGTGAGATGGCCAGCCAGGTCGGTCAGCAGCTGGGCAGCAGTTCTACCGATGAAGATCTGGTGCTCGACCCACCAGTCGGACAGCAGGTCCGGGTTCACTTTATCGATGTCGGTCAGGGAGAATCCATCCTGATTGAAGGTGGGAAGGAAAGTGTGCTGATCGATGCCGGTGAGAACAATCAGGGTGAAACAGTGCTGGGGTATCTGGCAGATGCCGGCATTGATGAACTGACAATGGCAATTGGCACCCACCCCCATTCTGACCATATCGGCGGAATGGATACCGTGATGGAAGGTATGACGGTTGGAAAGCTGCTGATGCCTGATTTGCCCGACAGCCTGATTCCGACGACTAAAACCTATCTTTCGGTACTGGATGCGGCAGAGCAGACCGGGACTGAAATGGTGTACGCCTATCCTGGAGACAGCTGGGATATTTGCGGTGGGACGCTGACGGTACTCGGTCCGGTACAGGATTATGATGACCTGAACGATGAATCGCTGGTTATGCGGTTTGATTATGGTCAGACCAGCTTTTTGCTGACCGGTGACCAGGAGGCCGATGCCGAAGAAGACCTGCTCGCATCCGGTGCCAAAGTTTCGGCTGATTTGCTGGGTGTTGGGCACCACGGCTCCTCTACTTCGACTTCACAGGCGTTTCTCGACGCCGTTTCTCCTTCGATTGCGGTCATCAGCTGCGGAGAAGGTAACGACTATGGTCATCCTCATCTGGAGACAGTCGAACGGCTGCAAGCGGCTGGTGTGGAGATTTACCGAACCGATTTGCAGGGAAGTATTGTTGCGGCGTCGGATGGGCATAAACTGACGGTTTCGACCGAAAAGGCCGGATAACAGGAGGACTGAACATGCTGATCATCGACCGGATTGAGGAAGGAAAGGCTGTCTGTGAAGATGAGGACGGACGGCAGGTTGTTCTGGAGATATTTCCTGACGGTGCGGCAGAGGGTGATGTGCTGGTGTATTCCGATGACGGACAGTTGACCGTCGATACCTGCATGACCCGTCTGCGCCGAGAAAAGGCGGCGGCGCTGTCCCGGCGGATTCAGGGCCGAAGGAGAAAAGAAAATATTACCTGACAAAAAAAACGACTTTTTTTCTACATAATCAGCAGTCGTGAAAAGGATTTTTTTGGTTGGAAATGGTTGCAACTTCTTATCGGGATGTTGTATAATAAATACACTGGACCGAATGAATACGCCCGTTATTTGGGGCAAAGGGTAAAAAGACTACTGATCAGATGGACGGTTTTCCGTCACGGAAGGGAACGGTGACTTGGTTTGGCAACCCAGTACAGTGTAACGCTCGCAAAGATTATCCGGGAATTTTCACTTGAAACGGTGTATACCCCCGATGATCCCGCAAACATTAAAATCTCCTCGCACGATGTCAATCGTCCGGGACTGTTTATCAACGGATTTTACGAGTATTTCGACAGCGAAAGAATCCAGATCCTTGGAAAGATGGAAAATGCTTTCCTGCTCGATCTGCCCAAAGATGTTCTCCGGGAACGGATGGACAAGCTTTGCGCGTATCATGTCCCGATGGTTATCGTAACGCGTGGGCTTGAGGTCCTGCCGGAACTGCGGGAGGCGGCGGAAAAATATCACGTCCCGTTGCTGACCACCGAGGAGACGACCACCAACCTGACAGTATCGATGATCAGCTTTCTGAATGTTGAGCTGGCGCCTCGTATTACCCGGCATGGCGTTCTGGTCGAGGTTTACGGCGAAGGTATCATGATTACCGGTGACTCCGGCGTCGGCAAGAGTGAATGTGCAATGGAGCTGGTCAAGAGAGGCCATCGTCTGATTGCAGATGATGCGGTTGAAATCCGTAAGATTTCCAACAAGCGGCTGGTCGGTACGTCACCGGACAATATCCGCCACTTTATGGAACTGCGCGGCGTCGGTATTATCAATGCCAGACGTCTGTTTGGTATGGGTTCGGTCAAAACCAATGAAAAGATTGACATGCTGGTCCATCTGGAACAGTGGAACCCTGAAAAGGTCTATGACCGGATGGGAATGGAAAACGAGTATACGGAAATGCTTGGAATTCGGATTCCCGCATTGACCATTCCGGTTAAACCCGGACGTAACCTGGCAATCATTATTGAAGTCGCAGCCATGAACAACCGTCAGAAAAAGATGGGCTACAATGCGGCAAAAGAACTGCTGCAAAAGCTCGGTATGCCGGTTGACACGATTGGCAATGATGATGAAATGGAAGACAACGACTGGGATTTTTAAACGCAAAATCAAGCCCGGCCGGTATTGCAGCAGATTGCAGTACCGGCCGGGCTATATTTTTATGGGAATATTGTTTTGATCAGATATAGTCGTACATATCCCGGTTGGGGCAGAAGACAACGGGCAGAGTATTTTCTGTCAGCTCCCGTAGCCAGTTGACCGCATACTTCATTCCCAATTCTTCACCATTGTAATGACCAGTTTGCAGGCAGGCCTTGTTCAGGCCAAGCTGTCCGGCATCCTTGAAGTAACAGGGAACCTCCCAGTCAATCATCTCCAGCGGGATGAGCAGATCAATTTGCTGCTGTTCAATTGCCGAGATCACCTTGCCGGAATTGGGGAACAGGTGACCGCCAAGGGCCGCTTTATGGACGATTGTATCCCGGTTTCCGATGATTCGTAACTGTTTGAGCTGCAATTTTTCTTTGATTTGGGCTGCCAGCTGAGCAACCGGAATACCCGGCATTTCAAATTCTGCGATAAAGACGCGGGAAGGGTCGGACGGCTGATTCAGATCGGTTTTCAGATACTGCTGCCAGCCCAGTTCCTGGACGACTCCGTAAAAAATTCCATCGGGAATATGGGTATGAATGCGGTCATGGTCCCGCAGGATGACCATATGATGCTCACGCAGCAGTTCCATTTTCAGGTGAGCGGTCTGGTTATCGGCCAGCCAGTCCAACGGGTCCATATGTGAATAGAAAGACGGCTCGTGAACAACCAGAAGATTGCAGCCGGCTTCTGCCGCCATCCGGATGATGTCAGGGGAAGGATAGATTGCCGTTGCAATACCGGTGCAGGGAATGGATGTGTCACCGAATTTGACGGTGTCACAGGTGATTGCTTCCCGATCTCCCAACGGGGGATGATAGGCGATGATTTTGTCGATTACCTGCTGAATGGTCATAATGCGCCTCCTGTATAAGTGAATAAAACTGGCTGTCAAAACAGATCGGAAAAGACGGCACAGCCTGAGAAACGTCCTTCCGCTTTATAACAAAATTATAATTCTTCACCGCAAAGCCCGTCAAGGCATGAATTGGATAAAAAATGCCCGGTTCTTACAGCATAATCACAAAACATCCGGCAGGAAAAAACTGCTTTGCTTTTAAAAGAGTTGACACTGCCCGGCCGACGGGATATAATAATGGAGAATATAGTGGAGAATACTTTCCAATCAATCGGATGGAGAAAGAACAGAAAATATGGAAATCAAGTATATTCGTGATATGGAATTACAGGCACAGAAGACGTTTATCGAGGAAAACCGTCTTTTGCTCCAGAAACGCTTTGGACATCCGCCGCGTGCGATGGTCAAAAGCTTTGGATGTGCGCAGAATGTCAACGATGGCGAAAAACTGGCCGGTATGCTCCAGCAGATGGGCTGCAGTTTTACCGATTCGGTGGAAGAAGCGGATATTGCACTGTATAATACCTGCGCTGTCCGGGAAAACGCCGAACAAAAGGTGTTTGGCATCATCGGACAGGCTACCCATCAGAAGGCTTCCCGGCGGGAAATGCTGATCGGTGTCTGCGGCTGTATGGCACAGCAGGAACATGTCTCTGAAAAGATTCGCAAAAGCTTTCCCAGCGTTGACCTGGTGTTTGGCACGCATGTGCTGCATACTCTGCCGGAACTGCTGCACCGGCTGCTGACGGATGCCGGCAAGAAACGGCACAGGGTATTTGAAACGCCGGACTGTGACGGGGTGATTGCTGAAGGACTGCCGACCCGGAGAGAAGATGGCGTACGTGCCGGACTGCCGATTATGTACGGCTGCAACAATTTCTGCACCTATTGTGTGGTGCCGCTGGTCCGTGGAAGAGAACGTTCCCGGCGTTCGGCTGACATCCTTGCGGAAGCACGTCAGCTGATTGCCGAGGGGTACAAGGAAATTACCCTGCTGGGTCAGAACGTCAACTCGTATGGAAAAGATCTGAAAGATGATATGAGTTTTCCGGAACTTCTGGAAGCAGTCGGAAACCTGCCCGGCGATTTTTGGGTCCGGTTTATGACCTCTCATCCGCGTGACTGCACCCGTGAGCTGATCGACGTGATTGCACGGACCCCAAAGGTTTGCAATCACATCCATCTGCCGGTTCAGTCGGGCAGCGACCGGGTATTGCAGGCAATGAACCGGCATTATACCCGCAGCCAGTATCTGGATATTGTCGCGTATGCACGGGAGAAGATTCCCGGCGTCAGCTTTACCAGTGATATCATTGTCGGATTTCCGGGAGAGACCTATGAGGAATTTCTGGAGACGGTTTCGCTGATTCAAGAGGTCGGGTACAGTTCGCTGTTTACCTTTATCTATTCTCCGCGTGAAGGAACCCGCGCCGCAAAGATGGAAGACCCTGTCCCTGCGGCAGAAAAATCCAGATGGTTCCAGCAGTTATTGGAAGCACAGAAGTCCTGCGGTATGCGCTTTTATGAAGAGGAGGTCGGTTCGGTCCGGCGGGTACTCTGCGAAGGCAAAGGCAAGCTGAAAAATGGGATTCTGGAAGGACACCCTGTTTCGGAAGGCCAGGCGGTGCTGATGGGACGAACTGAGCGGGGAATGGTGGTCGATTTTATCGGCGACCCTGCATTGATTGGACAGTTTGTGAATGTGCGGATTACGACCGCGGCAAACTGGGCACTGGCCGGTGTATTGGAAGACACCGGAAAATAAATGGATATGTCCCGGAACGCAAAATATCTGCGTCCGGTACCATATATTGCTAAATCACCAAAAGAAAGGAATCAAAAAAATGATGGATCCGATTACCGCAGCAAGAGAAATGGGCAAGGCTCTTCAGAACTGCCCTGAATATCTGACCATGAAAGAAGCTGAAAAGGCCTGCGACGGCGATGCCAAGCTCCAGGAACTGATCGGCGATTTCAACCTCGTCCGGATGAACCTGACGCAGGAAAACGCAAAGTCTGAAAAGGACGACAAAAAGATCGCTGAGCTGAATGAACAGCTGCAGAAATCTTACACCGATATCATGGGCAATGACCATATGATGAACTACAACATTGCCAAGCAGGATGTCGAGGCAATTATGCAGAAGATCAACACCATCATGCAGGCTGCAATCAACGGCGACGATGTCGACAGCTGTGACGTAGAGTGCAGCTGCACCGGCTCCTGTGCTTCCTGCGGCGGTGGCTGCCACTGATAAAGTGGTCGCTGATTGCTGTATAGCAGTCAGAACGTGAAGAATCCCTGTTTTCCAGCAGAAAACACCAGTCGGTGTGCCTGCCGGGAGGCAGGGATTTTTTGGTCTGACAGGCGGCGGGACTTAACAAAAATTACTTTTATTATCGTGACGGTTGTGGTATAATACTTTTATATATGCGTAGGCCTGCCGGGAGCCGTATTTGCAGGCAAGCCTGCCGGCTTTTGATTATTGACCCATAAGGAGATTTGCAGGATGCTCAAAACAGAAAATACTGCTGTGATGAATATGGAAAACGCCATGCGCGGCGCACGCAATCCGCTCAACAGCTGGGCCAGAATGGATAGTTATACCGATGAACAGGGAGTTTTCCATTTTGGAGAAAATGACCTCGATTTGGCCCGCAGACTGTGCGCAGCGGGAAGCGACCACCGCAAGTTTATTCGACAGATTTTTGTTTCGGTCGACATTACCGCACCGATTTATTGGTGGAAAGAATACGATACCTATAAAGTCGCAACCGTCGCCAACTCTACTTCGACGATGCACAAGATTCACTCCCGTCCTTTTGCACTGGCTGATTTCAGCACCGACCATATGGACGCGGAGACACTGGCTGAAATGGAGCAGCTGGTGGGATTTCTTGAAAAGCTGCGGCTCAAGTATATGGAAAACAAGGATAAACAGTACTGGTATGATATGATTCAGCTGCTGCCTTCTTCCTATAACCAGATGCGCACCTGTACCCTCAACTATGAAACGCTGCGCAATATCCATCAGGCCAGACGCAACCATAAGCTCGCAGAATGGCATACCTTTTGCGACTGGATTGAGTCGCTGCCCTATGCTGCCGATCTGATTCTGCCGCAGGAGAGCCGCTGATGGGAAAACTGATTGTCATTGATGGGCTGGACGGCAGCGGAAAATCGACCCAGAGTGATCTGGTGGCACAGGCACTGACCAGCCAGGGAAAACGGGTAAAGCAGATCTCGTTTCCCGATTACAACCAACCTTCTTCGGCACTGGTCAAGATGTATCTGTCGGGTGTTTTTTCGGAAAACCCGGACGATGTCAACGCTTATGCGGCGGGAAGCTTTTACGCTGTTGACCGGTATGCCTCTTATAAACAGTTCTGGGAAAAGGATTACCGGGACGGTGGACTGATTCTGGCGACACGTTATGCGACTTCCAACGCTATTCATCAGATGGGAAAACTGCCTGAAACGGAATGGAAACATTATCTTCAGTGGATAGAGGATTTTGAGTATCACAAACTCGGCCTGCCTGCACCGGATCTGGTGATTTTCCTCGATATGAACCGTGCAGTCGCCGACCGGTTGCTGAGCCAGCGGTATCAGGGCGATGAAAGCAAAAAAGATATCCACGAAAAAAATATGGCGTATTTGCAGCACTGCCGGAAAACGGCGGCATTTGCAGCCATGTACTGGAACTGGAAAATTGTTGACTGCGATGACGGCAGCGCACCGCTGCCGCTGGAACAGATCACCGGGAAAATATTGGAACAGATTGCTAAGGCGGGTCTGTAACAAACACTGACTGGGACTGAAGGGGGCTTTTGAAGATGCTGGAAATTACAACGGCTACAGCAAAGTATGCGGATATTCCGCAGATGAAAAAGCTCTGGAAGACGGTCATCCCTTCCGAATCGGATATCTATTTGCAGCTTTATTTTCAGCACCGGTTTGAGCCGACGGAAAGTTATCTTTTGCGGGTAAACGGCAGGCTGATTTCAATGCAGATGGCCATGCGTGTCACGATGATGACGGAGCAGGGCGAACTGAACGGACGGTATATCTATGCCGCAATGACCCACCCTGGTTATCAGCGGCGGGGATATTTCAAAATGCTGGATGCGTTTATGGTGCAGCAGATCCGGCGGCAGGGAGAATCCTTTACCTGTCTGATGGCCGGGAATAACGAAGTGATTGCCTGTGGCAGAAGGCTGGGATATCAGCCGGCCTTTGGGCGATGGATGCAGTTTATTCCGATCAACCGCAACGCACCAATGCCGCAGATTGTGCCGCTGCCGTTCTGGAAATTCTGTCAGATGAGGTCGTTCTTTTTCGAACGCATACGCAGTGAACGGAATGTGGTCTGTCATCCGGGACTGGAACTGCGGTATATATATGATGAATTTCTGCTGACTGGCGGACGTATTTGCAGTTTTGTTGAAAACGGTGTCGAACGGTATGCAGCTTACCGCACGATGGACCGTCAGAAGACGCTGGTCCTGATGGAAACGGACGGCGATCCGTTTATGACGGCACAGATTCTGATGCAGGTTGCCGGAATGAAAAGAGCGGTGGTGTACACACCGACCGAGCAGGACGGCGGAATTTACAGAATATATGGCCTGGGACGAATGCTGGACGGGGGGCTTTTTTCAAAGCGCGGCTGTTATATGTCGATGATGCTGGATTGAATGCCGGCTTTTTGGACAACTGCCGGAATGGATAAATTGAAAGAGAAAGGATTTGACGTATGCGGTACACGGATATCCGGGAGGTTAAGAAAAAACTGAGAAGCGAGTTCAAATCGATTCGGCGCGGCTTTGCCCCTGAAGATCAGCAAAGACGTGACCGTCAGATTTTGCAGCGCCTGCTTGCATTGCCTGAATATCGGAAAGCACCGCTGGTGTTGAGTTATGTTTCGACCGCCATCGAAGTGGATACCCATGCGCTGATTGAACAGGCGCTAAAGGACGGCAAAAAAGTGGCAGTTCCGTGGTGTGTGCCGGGAAAAGTCGATATGAAGTTCTTCCTGATCGGAGGACTGGACGAACTGGAACCGGGGTCTTTTGGCGTATTGGAGCCGGTGGTGGGAAAACACCGGGAACTGATGGAAGTCGTATCAGAAGCAGAACTGGTAAACTCATTTTGTGTTTTGCCGGGACTGGGGTTTGACCTTGCCGGATACCGGCTGGGGTATGGAAAAGGATATTATGACCGGTTCCTGTCGGGCTATTGCGGAACGACGGCCGGCGTTTGTTATACTGCCTGTCTGCGCACTGTGCTGCCGCATGGACGGTACGACAGGATGATGAATATTCTGGTTACCGAAAAATTTGTCAAACGTTTTTAATCAACGTGCTATACAGCAAAGGAATGATCTGATGGATAAAAACAATAAGATTCCGCTTTCGGATGAACAACAGGCGGAACAGCAGATTCCGGTAGGAGATACACAGCCTTTTGAGCATACACCCGGTGAAGATCGGACGATTGCTTTTGAGGCTGGTTCACAGGGCAGCACTGATTCGGTGGATGATATCCTGGAAGATGACACGATGGCTGGATGGGAAGAAGAAACCGTCGCGGTCAATGTCGAAGATCCGGGTTCCGATGAGGAGGAGCAGCCTGTGGATGAGGATGCACCGGATGAAGCCAAACCGGAAGAAGATGTCATGCCCCCGCTCAAACGGCGCAATCCGTTTAAACGGGTGCCCAAACGGGTGTACCATCGCGGCAGGCTGTTTTCACTGGCCTATGTACTGGTGACGGTGACGATGTGCGTATTTGCATCGGTCATGTTCCTGCGGGTCTTCAACGACGTGCTGGCGTTTATCACCGATAACCGCGCAATCACCATCAGTATCGATGAAAGCGATACGACCGATGATGTCGCCGCAAAGCTTAAGGATGCCGGCCTGATTAAATACGACTGGCTGTTCAGCTATGTTGCCAAGTTTGAGGGAACGGTTGCTCCGTATGAGCCGGGTGAGCATACCCTCAACGACAATATGAACTATATGGAGCTGCTCAACGAGATCGAAAAGAAAAAGACGGTTCGTGAAACGGTCCAGATTACCTTTATCGAAGGACTGGATATCGATGAGATTGCTGCGCTGCTGGAAGAAAACAACGTCTGCGATGCCGATGATTTTATCAAGGAAGTCGGTTCCGGTTCGGATTACGGATTTGATTTTGAAGACGAAATTTCGCACAGCAGTGACATTTTTTATCCGCTGGAAGGCTATCTTTTCCCGGATACCTACGAATTTTATACCAACTCTGCACCGGCAGACGTTATCGTCAAGATGATGGGCAACTTCCAGAATAAGATTGACACCGTGCAGGAGCTGATGACGGAAATGGGACTGACTCAGCATCAAACCATTACACTGGCGTCGATTATTCAGGCAGAGGCAAGCGGCGATCCCGAAAATATGAAGCTGGTATCGTCGGTCTATTGGAACCGTCTGAATGACGCGGAAAATTACCCGATGCTGCAATCTGACCCGACCCGCGATTATGCCAACTCGGTTATCCTGATGGCTGGTAAGAACAGTGAAAACCAGCGCAAGGCTTCGCTGTACAACACCTATGAATGCACCGGCCTGCCGGCAGGCCCGATCTGCAACCCCGGTATGGATGCGATTATGGCAGCCCTTCAGCCGGAGTCCACTGCCTACTACTATTTCTGCAGCAATACCAAAACCGGCGAGTTCTATTATGCGGAAACATTGCAGGCACATGAACAGAATGTCGATCAGATCAACTGATATACCATGCTGCGGCGTCTGTCGGTAAGGGCAGGCGCCGCAAAACAAAGGAGAATTGTTTGTGATAGAAACACATGTTCCGGAGGTACTGGCTCCGGTAGGAGATTTTGAACGGTTAAAAATGGCACTGCTGTACGGTGCGGATGCCGTTTATCTAGGAAGCACCGAGTACGGTATGCGCTCGGCATCGGCCAATTTTGATATGGACAGCCTGCGCCGTGCAGTTGAGATGGCACATCAGAAAGGTGTCCGTGTCTATCTGACCTGCAACACCCTTCCGCGCAATGACGAGATTGACCGGATGGAAGATTTCCTTCGGGAAGCTGCGGCAACTGGGGTGGATGCGTTTATTGTCACCGATCTGGGGGTTCTGTCTCTGGTGAAAAAGGCCGCGCCGGAGGTTGATATTCATATTTCCACCCAGAACGGGGTGGTCAACTGGCTGGCTGCGTCCGAACTCTACCGGATGGGTGCAAAACGTGTGGTACTGGCACGGGAGCTGTCGCTGGAGGAAATCCGCCAGATCAGAAAGAAAACACCGCCGGAACTTGAACTGGAAGTTTTTGTCCATGGTGCGATGTGCATGTCCTTTTCCGGACGCTGTGTCCTGTCCAATTATATGACCGGACGGGATGCCAACCGTGGACAGTGTGCCCAGCCCTGCCGGTGGAATTATGCGCTGGTTGAGGAAAAGAGACCCGGTCAGTATTTCCCGGTCTTTGAAGATGAGAACGGGACCTATATTCTCAACGCAAAAGACCTTTGCATGCTGGCGTATGTCAAAGAACTGGTCGAGGCTGGTGTTACTTCGCTCAAGATCGAAGGGCGTGCAAAATCTTCCTATTATGTCGGAGTTGTCACCAATGCTTACCGGATGGCAGTCGACGGCTACCTCAAGGACACCGAAAACTGGAAGCTGCCTGACTGGCTGATGGATGAGGTGCGTAAGGTTTCGCACCGGGATTATTCGACCGGATTTTATTTCGGACGTCCGGAACAGGGTCAGCGGTATGAAGGCGCCGGTTATATTCGCATTTGTGATATCGTTGCACTGGTCGACCGGGTCGAAAATGGACGGGTCTGGTGTACCCAGAAGAACAAGTTCGTTCAGGGGGATACGCTGGAACTGCTCCAGCCCGGCAAAAAACCAGTCAGCTTTGTTGTCGATCAGATGATGGACGGGGAAGGCAATCCGATTGCCGATACCCGGCACCCGGCAATGACTTTTTCCTTCCCGGCTGAGCTGCTGGAGGAAGAGCCGGTCGAAGGAAGCATCATCCGTAAAAATGTTTGAGCCTTGACAGGAAAGGGGTACAAAGATGGCACTGTTTCACAAAAAGAAGGAAGAGCCGGTGACAGGCGTCCAGCTGCACAACAGTCCGAAAGAACTGGCTGTTTCGCTGTTCAAAACATTGTGTATCTGTAATGTAATCTGTGTGGTGGTTGTGTTCTCGATGGGCGGAATTATGGCACAGGGTACATGGGGAGTAATTCTGACGGCTGTAATCTGCCTGCTGATTGCCGGCGGAACGCTGTATGCCCAGAGCTGGGGAATGGGAGATAAGGACGCCAACCTGATTCAGTTTGGCAGAACCCAGTATGACCCGTACAAACCTCTGAAGATGGGTCTGCTTGCCCTGGCACCCGGACTGGTTTCGGACGTGTTGCTGCTGTTTTCCAAAATTACCGGGCTGGTCGACCTGCTGTGGGTGTACCGTTTGATGAATGCCCCGGTCTGGCCGCTGATCAACCTGATTCATCCTTACAGCGTCGCCGCTCAGGAAGCCATGCCGGAGACAATTATCATGGAAGGTACCGAGTATGAGGAGGTTATCCAGGCGACTGCTGCGACTCCCGGATGCAGCTGGCCAAAACTTATTCTGATGGTGTTGTTGCCGCTGTTGTACATCGTATTCATCTGGGTTGGTTATGAACTGGGCAGACGCCGTATCTCGATTGGCAACCGGCTGGTTTATGAAAACAAGAACGCCAAAAAGGGCGCGAAAAAGTAATTGATTTTCCCTGTTTTGCTTTTGTTTACACCCTGTTGGGATTTTACCGAAGGGGACTGCATACCTTTTTTGTGGGGAGGCGGTCAGCATGAGCGGAAACAGGGCGGGAATCGGAAAAAAACGACAGCTGCGGTCACTGGCAGCGGTATCTTTGATACTGCTGATGGTGACCGGCCTTATTTTCGGCGCCTCTTTGCTGCGGCAGGCAGGCGGCGAAGAGGCTTTGGCCGCGGCAGGGCGGGCACTATATACCGGCGATATCCGGACAAAAGTGATTGTCGACCCCGGTCACGGTGGGTTTGACGGCGGTGCAATCGGCGTCGGCGGGGTAATTGAAAAGGATATCAACCTCGCTTTTTCACTGCCGATGGGGGATTTCCTCGCGGTGATGGGATATATTCCCGTCCTGACCCGGACGGAAGATACCGGACTGGACAGTGGCGGAGAAACCATCCGCCAGAAAAAGCGGGAAGATTTACAGGCACGTCTGGCACTTATGTCGGAAGATGAAAGCGTGCCGGTCATAATGATTCATCAGAATATCTTTACCCAGTCAAAATATTCTGGTGCACAGATGTTTTACGGTACACTCAACCCGGCTTCCAAAGAACTGGCCGACCGGCTTCGGGAAGGAATTGTTCAGTATATCCAGCCGGACAACAGCCGGGAACTGAAAAAGGCGACCAGCGATGTCTGGCTGCTGGTCAACTGTCCGGCTCCGGTTGTGATGGTGGAATGTGGGTTCCTGTCCAATCCGGAGGAGTGTGCGCTTTTGCAGCAGGAGGACTATCAAAGAAAGTTTGCCTTTGTACTGGCCGCATCGGTTGGCGGAGGATAAGGCAGGAGGGGAAAATGGCAAAACAAAAGGAATTGTATGTCTGTGAAGAGTGTGGGCATGAGTCCGCCAAGTGGATGGGAAAATGTCCGATCTGCGGTGCATGGAACAGCTTCTCTGCCGTGACGCCGCTGGGTGGGACGGCAGCAGCCTTTTCCCGTGGTAAAACCGGTGTGGCGCGTCCGGCACCGGTCAGCTCGATTCGTGAGGATATCTCCGGAGGAGATGCCATCCGGTATACGACCGGATTGTCGGAATTGGACCGGGTGCTCGGCGGCGGACTGGTCAAAGGATCGCTGGTTTTGCTGGGCGGCGATCCTGGTATCGGAAAATCGACACTGCTGATGCAGATTTGTCAGGCGTTTGGCGAGAAAATGAAGGTGCTGTATGTATCGGGCGAGGAGTCGCCCGGTCAGCTGCATCTGCGTGCAAGACGGCTGGGTGTGGATGCAAAGGGTCTGTTTATTCTGTCAAGTGGGGACCTGGACACCGTGATCGCGACAATTGCTTCCGAACGTCCACAGGTGGTGGTTATTGACTCTATCCAGACGATGATGCTGCCGGCGGTGGGTTCGTCCGCCGGCAGCGTTGCACAGGTACGGGAATGTACCAATGCGCTGCTGGGCGTCGCCAAAGAAAACGATATCCCGATTATTCTGGTCGGGCATGTGACCAAGGAGGGAAATCTTGCAGGTCCCCGGATGCTGGAACATATGGTGGATGCTGTCTTCCAGTTTGACGGAGAGCAGAACCACGCTTACAGGATGCTGCGGGCCATTAAGAACCGTTACGGCGCAACCAACGAAATCGCGGTCTTTGAGATGAAGGAAAAGGGATTATCCCAGGTTGTCAATCCGTCGGCTATGCTCCTCTCTGAACGACCGGAAGGAGTATCCGGGTCATGTGTCGTCTGTGTGCTGGAGGGCAGCCGCCCGATTCTGGCGGAGGTACAGGCACTGGTGACCAAATCCGGGTTCGCTTCTCCGCGCCGGATGGCAACCGGTTTTGACCATAACCGGATGAGTCTGCTGCTGGCTGTGCTGGAAAAACGGGCTGGTTATACCTTTTCGGCACTGGATGCGTATGTCAATGTAGTCGGCGGGCTGTTTCTGGACGAGCCTGCCTGCGATCTCCCGATTGCCCTTGCGCTTGTGTCCGGCCTTCGGGACAGACCAATACCGGCTGGGTTGCTGGCAATTGGAGAGGTTGGCCTTGGAGGCGAGGTGCGCAGTGTTATCCGGCTGGAAGACCGGATTAAAGAGGCCCAGCGGCTGGGATTTACCCGTTGTCTGGTCCCGGCAGCTTCCCTCAGGGGACTGGATACCAGCCGGTATGGCAGTATCCGGATTACCGGTGTACGGGATGTGGTGGAAGCGCTGCGGGCGCTGAATGGATGACAATGAACCGGTTTTGCCTGAATGGCAGGACCGGTTTTCTTATATTCAAAGAATAGTCATTGTATTCCAAAATTGTATTTGCTATAATAAAACCGTATATACCAAAAATAGACACCTGTCCAACCGATACAGCGATAGTAGAGAGGAATGTGCTGAAAGATGGGAAAAAAATGGGTAACTGCTTTTGCAGCCGCTCCGCGGGAAGCGCGGATGGGAACTGAAGGCGCTGTCGGACGAACCGTTCGGCTGGAAACTGTGATCAACCTGACGGGAGATGCAATCAGACTGCGGCTGGGCAACCTTTACGGTGAGACACCGATGCGGATTGGTGGGATTTCTGTCTGGAACGGACGGAATAACGCCGAAATCACCTTCAGCGGAATTGCTTCTCTGAAGCTGGCGCCGGGACATACGATACAGAGCGATGAAGTGTACCTTCCGGTCCATGCGGGCGACCGGCTGCAGGTATTGATTTATTTTCCTGCCGGTGCACCTGCGCCCCATTCTGCCAGCGGTGTCTGGCAGGTGGTGTATTCGCAGCCGGGCGATTATACTCTCCAGCCGGATTTTTTGGAAGACCCCGCTGCTCAGCCACAGCAGGATTTCCCGGTTGGTCATCCACTGCCTGCTCTGATGGATATTGAACTGCTGTCCGATGAAAAGGCGCGGGCAATTGCCTGTTTCGGCGATTCGATTACCGAAATGCGGCTCTGGACCGATCCGCTGGAAGCACAGGTCCGGGAGACGATGAAGGAAACAGCACTGCTGAATCTTGGAATCGGTGGAAACCGGCTGCTGCTGCCGACTGGCGGAAAATTTGCCGAGATGATGGGCGAGCTGTTCGGAATGTCGGGCTTAAAACGGATGCAGTGGGATTTGCTGGAGAAGAGCGGAATTGACACGGTCATTCTTGCACTCGGTGTCAACGATGTCAGTCAGCCTGGAAGCGGAGAGTTCTGTCCGCCGGTTGATGAACGCTGTACCCTCGAAACATTTGCAGCAGGCGTTTCCCGGACGGTACTCACACTGCGCAAGGCAGGTATCCGGGTGATCGGGTGCACCATCACACCGTTTGGCGGTATGCCAGGGTGCTGTGAAGAGACTTTGGAGCTTCGCCGGGAGATCAATGCCTGGCTGAAACGCCGGACGGCAGCCGGAGAACTGGATGGTTTGATTGATTTTGCGTCGGCGGTTGCAGACCCGCAGGACCCCGACCGGATGCTGCCGGAGTATGATTCGGGTGATCATCTCCATCCCAGTAAACTCGGTGGTGAAAAGATGGCTGCAATGATTCAGCTGTAAAGTCGAAGATAAAATGCAAAACGGTGTTTTCCCGGATGGATGTCCGGAAAAACACCGTTTGATAATAGCTCTGTCGTTTTAAGCAGACTGGATGCTCTCTGCCGCTGGTTCATCGGGAGAAGTGGCAAACAGTCGTCCTTCTTTTTTGGTGGTCAAAAACAACCAGATAATTTCTGCCAGAGATATGATCCGCATGACAAAGACAATGCTGTCAAATCCAATGACAGCGCTCCAGTCGGCTCCCAGTGCAGTATACAGCCGGACACCCAGCAGCGGCACCACTGCATTTGACAGGGTGGTGACCAGCGTGTACAGACTGATAATCAGGCTGCGGTTCTGACGAGGAGCGGCAGCCAGCATCATCTGTACCAGACAGAGGTTATAGCTGCATTCCAGTGCACTGGGGACAATCGCACAGATAATAAACGCATACGGTTTCACTCCGTCGGAGAAAACCGGGGACATTGCAAAAATGGCAAGTGGAATGCCGATCGTATAGCCGATCTGCACCAGAATCATCGTAAAATAAACCGAACGTTTCTGGCTCAGGCGGGAAAAGAATCCGATGGATGCGACCTGTGCAATGCAGGTGACAGCGTTCATAATCGAAAGATGTGCTTCATTCATATGGGCATACTGTGTCTCTTCAATATACCACATACTCCAGTCCATCTGCCAGCTGACGTAAAACAGGACACCGGTGATGAAAAAGCGGGGAAAATATTTGCTCTGAAACGCAGTGCGGACGCTGGCTGCAATCATCTGGGGAGAAAAGTCCCTGCCGCTTCCGGCCTGTTCCGGGCAGGGAATCCGCCGGATGACCAGAAACTGAATCAGTACCAGAACGCCGCAGATGTAATAAAACAGCCGCAGAACAAACAGTTTGCTGTCCTGATCCGACTGCGCGGCCATCGCAAATCCACACAGCAAAGGTGTGATGACCCCAATCAGGAACATAATCCGGCTGCGGAAGGTAAAAACATTGTTGCGGTTTTCAGCGGGTGTGACATCGCCGAAAAAGTTCTGCCACAGGGCATTGTACAGAACGGAAGAGGCAACCGTCATCCCAAGGAAAACAAAAAACAGACTGATTCTCAGCGCACCAAAGAGCGGGACGCTTCCGTAAAAGAAATACATGATCCCCATCACCAATAGACAGGTGGCCGGAACGGTACGGCTGCGTTTGAGCCGGTCGCTGAGGATGCCGCAAGGCAGCAGCAGAATCAGTGCCAGTACATTGGGGACAGTCTGGACGAGGCCAATCTGAGTATCGGTAGCGCCCAGTCCGGTTGCGTACAGACAGTTTCCGAAGTTGTTGACCGACTGGGAAAACTGATAGAGAATACCTTCCATCCCAAAGAGCAGGAGCATCTTTTGCTGTGGAAGAGAGAGGGTTGCTTGCAGGCCGCGGAGCCTGGCTTTCAGGTCAACTTTCATGGCAGTTCCTCCTCAAAATACATCGAGGCAGATAAAAAATATAGGTGAATGGATCCCAGACCATTCCGTACCCTGCGCAGAAAAGCTTCGGATGTCTGAATCTAAATGGCATTATAGCGGTTCTGATAAAAAATGCAAGGGGTTTTGATAAGTTGGGTTGGGCGGAATATAAGTTTGTCGGAATTGACAATTTTGACCGCCTGAAATTCTACAGTGTCAGCATAAAAACCGAATCAGAAGACAGTATATCAGACGCTGTCTTTTCCGGGCAAAAATCCTGCCAAATCCGCTTGACAAGCGAGCTGCAGCGCGTTATAATGATTTCTGTAAAATATTGACCGGCTGAGAACAGATCCAGCTGGCAGTGTCCCGCACAAGAGAGCACGCCGCTTTTCTTTTGAAAAGCTTCTGAAAGGCCGTGCGGCTGGGAATGCCTGTGTGCCGTCTGGGAGCCCCGTGTAATGAACGGCGTACCTTCTGCGTTAAGGAAGATAAAGAGGAGAAAGAACCGAAAAAAGGTATTTTCTTCATTTAGGGTGGTACCACGGAAACGACAGGATTTCGTCCCTTGCGGGATGGAGTCCTTTTTCTTTTCACCGGCCGGTCTTTATCCATAATGTCCAAAACAGTATCAATGAAAGGAAGTTGTTCCCATGCAGTGGACAAGTTTAAATGATCTGCGCGAAAAATACCTTTCCTTCTTTGAAGGCAAGGGCCATACCCGTATGGCAAGCGCCCCCCTGATTCCCCCGAAAGATGATACCAGCCTTCTGCTGATTAACTCCGGCATGGCGCCGCTGAAAAAATTCTTCCTCGGACAGGCAACTCCGCCCAATACCCGTGTGACAACCTGTCAGAAATGTATCCGTACCGAGGATATTGAACATATCGGTAAGACCGCACGCCATGGCACCTATTTTGAGATGCTGGGCAATTTCTCGTTTGGCGATTACTTCAAACATGAAGCAACTGCCTGGGCCTGGGAATTTATCACCAAGGTCCTGGAACTGCCGGTTGACCGTCTCTGGGTTACCATCTATCAGGATGATGACGAAGCGTTTGATATCTGGACCAAAGAAGTCGGCGTCGCGCCTGAGCGGATTGTCCGTCTCGGCAAGGAAGACAACTTCTGGGAACATGGTTCCGGTCCCTGCGGCCCCTGCTCGGAAATTTACTTTGACCGCGGCGAGGCGCGCGGCTGTGGTAAACCCACCTGCGGCCCTGGCTGTGACTGCGACCGTTATGTCGAGTTCTGGAACCTGGTATTCTCTCAGTTCGACTCCGACGGCGAAGGCCACTATGAACGGATGGCCAAACCCAATATCGATACCGGTATGGGTCTGGAAAGAATTGCCTGCATCATGCAGGATGTAGACAACCTGTTTGAGGTCGATACCGTCCAGAATATCATGAAAAAGATCTCCGAGATTGCCGGCGTTCACTATGGTGAAAATGAAAAGACCGATATCTCGCTGCGTGTTATCACCGACCATATCCGCTCCTGCACCTTTATGCTGGCGGATGGCGTCACTCCTTCCAACGAAGGCCGTGGATATGTCCTGCGCCGTCTGCTGAGACGTGCTGCCCGTCATGGCAAATTACTGGGTATCGACGTCCCGTTCCTCTATCAGGTCGTGGATACCGTTGCCCATGAAAACCTGTCGGCTTATCCTGAGCTGACCGAAAAGGCAAGCTATATCAAGAAAGTTATTTACAATGAGGAAGAAGCTTTCGATAAGACCATCGGTAAGGGCCTTGACCTGCTGCGTCAGCTGATGGACAAGGTCGCTGCTGACAATGGCCATACCCTGAGCGGTGAGGATGTCTTCAAACTGTATGATACCTATGGATTCCCGGTCGACCTGACACAGGATATCGTCGCTGAAAAGGGCTTTACCGTCGATGCCGAAGGCTTTGAGGCATATATGAAAGAACAGAAGACCCGTTCCCGTGCGAATTATCTGGCAAAGGGCGGCTCTTCCTGGGACAGCGAAAGTCTTGATCTGCCGCAGGTTGAAACCAAATTTGTCGGCTATCAGGTTAAGAGCTGTGATACCGAGATTGCCGGGCTGCTCAGCGAAGGCAACCCGATTGAACTGGCAACCGAAGGCACCGAAGTGCTGGTTGTCCTGCCTGAGACTCCTTTCTATACCGAGTCGGGCGGTCAGGTTTCGGATACCGGTCTGATTCGCGGTGAAAAGGGCGTTGTCCGGGTAACCGCTATGAAGAAGATGCCCACCGGTCAGATCGTCCACATCGGTATGGTTGTGGAAGGCACCGTCGAGCTGGGCGAAAAGGTTCATGCAGAGGTGGATATCGAACGTCGTTTCTCGATCATGCGCAACCATACCGCTGCACATCTGCTGCAGGCTGCACTGCGTAAAGTCCTGGGCGACCATGTCCATCAGGCTGGTCAGTTGGTTGATGATCATGTTGTTCGCTTCGACTTTACCCATTTTGAGCCGATGACTCAGGCTGAGATTGCTGCGGTTGAAACGATGATCAACCATAAGATTATGGAATGTGTTCCGGTTGAAAATTACGAAGAGGATCTGGAAACTGCACGCAAGGCAGGTGCTATGGCTCTCTTCTCCGAAAAATATGGCAGCACCGTCCGTGTTGTCCGGATTGGCGATTATTCGATGGAGCTGTGCGGCGGTACCCATGTTGGCAATACCGGTGAAGTCGGCCTGTTTAAGATCGTATCTGAGGCATCGGTTGCAGCCGGTGTCAGAAGAATTGAAGCTGTTACCGGCTTTAACTTCCTTGCGATGGCAGATGGACTGAAGAACTCTCTGGCTGCTGCCGCTGCTGTTGTTAAATCTTCTCCCGCTGAACTGCCTCACAAGCTGGAACAGATGACAGCTGAACTCAAAGACAGCGCACGTGAGATTGCAATGCTCAACGGCCGTCTGGCTGACGGTCAGCTGGAACAGCTGCGCCGTGAAGTCCGTCGTGTCAATGGTGTTGCCGTATTCAATGCGTCTGTCCCCGGAACTCCGATTGAACGGATTCGTATGATGGGCGACAAACTGCGTGACCTGTTCCCCTGCTCCTGCACGCTGTTCTGCGGCGGTACCAAGGAAAAACCGATGTTTGTTTGCATGGTTGGTCCGGAAGCAGTCAAGAAGGGCGTCCATGCCGGCAAGATCATCAAGGAAGTCTGCGCAGTGACCGGCGGTAAGGGCGGCGGACGTCCTGATACTGCACAGGGCGGTGTCGGCGATCCGTTCAAGGTTGATGAAGCAATGGCCATTTTGGATAGTCTGATTGAAAAGATGGCAAAAGCTGACTGAATGTGAATCGCGGCAGCCAGATTAACATCTGGCTGCCTGTAAAAACCGAAAGGAGGCATATTGATGGCAGATTGTATATTCTGTAAGATCATCGCAGGCGAAATCCCGTCCAAAAAGGTTTACGAGGACGATGTCTGCTATGCATTTTACGATGCTGCTCCGCAGGCACCGGTCCATTTCCTGGTTGTACCCAAGGAACATATCTCCGGACCGTCGGCGGTAAGTGAGCAAAACTGTGCTGTTGTCGGCCATATTTATGCGGTAATCGCAAAACTGGCCGGGGAACTTGGCCTGAAAAACGGCTACCGTGTCGTCGCAAATGACGGCGCTGACGGCGGACAGACGGTCGGGCATCTGCATTTCCATGTACTTGCTGGTCGTTCGCTTGCATGGCCTCCCGGATGATGGCAGGGCAGATGAACTGATATCTTGACGCAAAGGAATGGTTATGGCATGAAAACGTATACGCTGCAGGTGGCGGGCCTGACCCGTGAACTGCCGATCTGTGCGGTCAGCGACAAGCTGGATATTGCCGCATTCATTATGCTGGGCGATGTTGAGCTGACAAAGGCAACTGCGGCCGAGCTGCTGAAAAAGAGTCCCGATTTTGACGTGATTCTGACGGCAGAGTGCAAGGGCATTCCGCTTGCCTATGAGATGTCCGCGATTTCGGGCAAACCTCATGTGATTGCCCGCAAGGAGAAAAAGGTCTATACCATCGACCCGATTGAGGTGGTTGTCCGTTCGATTACGACCCAGCATGATCAACGGCTGGTTCTGGGAAGATCGGACGTGGAAAAACTGACCGGTAAACGGGTGCTGATTGTAGACGATGTCATTTCTACCGGTGAGAGCCTGACGGCTCTGGAAAAGCTGGTCGAAAAATCGGGCGGCGAGATTGTCGGACGCGGAGCTGTTCTTGCGGAAGGCGACGCGGCCAAACGGGATGATATCTTTTTCCTGGAAGAGCTGCCGCTGTTCTTTAAATAACGGTTACGGAAGGCGTGTACCGCAGTGGGCGGTGCACGCTTTTTGCATATCACCGGCAGACTTGCAAAAAGATAGGAATATGCTACAATAGTATTGCATTAATCTGCTCAAGGAGATTTTCTGATGTATATTTTTCGAAAAGCTGTACCGGATGACGCACCGGCTGTGCTGGCATTATATCGGTCATTGCTGGGACGGCCGGGGGTGACCTGGGATATCGAGTATCCGTCAATGGAGTTTATCCGGGATGATATCCAAAAAGATGGGCTGTACCTGCTGACTTTACCGGAAGGTGACCTTCTGTCGGCTGCATCGCTGCTGCCGGATGAGGAACTGAATGATCTGCCATTCTGGGGGACGGAAATTCAAAAGCCCTGTGAACTGTCCCGGTTTGGCGCCAGTTCAACCGACGAACATCCCAGAATCGGCAGCCGGATGCTGCAAAAAATTCTTGAAACCGCTTCTGAAAATGGCTTTGACGGAATGCGGCTGCTGGCAGCGCCGGAGAATGAGCGGGCATTGGCTCTGTACCGGAAAATGGGGTTCAGGATTGCCGGTCACGCGCATCTGTATGACTGTGAATGGGTTTGCATGGAAAAGCCTTTATAATTGCAACCCCTTATTACTTTTAAAATTACGCAAAATCAGTCATTTTTTCAGTTTATTCCCTGTTTTCTTGCCTTTTTTTAAATCAGCTTAATATATTAAGCGCATTCTTTCGGATAATACGGGTATAATAAAAATTGAGGTTATTAATATGATAAGTTATGCTCCGTTTTATAAGACTTTACAGCGCAAAAATATTACTGAATATCACTTGATCTATAAGGAAGGTATATCTGCGAATACTTTGCATCGGATGAAGCATGGATATACCATTACGCTGAAGACCCTGGACACGCTTTGCTTTATTTTGCAGTGTCCTGTTTCTGATATCATTGAGTATATCCCGGATGACTGATTTCTTCGTTTTTTCTATTGCTTGATCTGTTTCTTTTTATTTGTGTACACAGGCATTTGACCGTTGGGCCAACTGCCTGTTTTTTCTTTTTTATAGAAATTTTCATATGGGTGAGACCTTTTGGATTGACCGTCCGTTTATATTGGTGAAGGCCTTCCAAAAAAGATGACAGCAAGGGGGTGTGAGCATGCCGGAAATGGAGAGAGAGGACGCCATGATCTTGCGTCAGCTGGTGACAGACCCTGAAAATGGGATTTGGCTGTTGCAGCAGCAATACGGCGGACTGATTTATCGGATTGTTTACCGTGTCCTACCGGAATATCCGCAGGATACCGAAGAGGTAGCCGCTGATATACTGGTAAAGACCTGGGAAAACGCTTCTTCTTTACTGGAGGATAACCGTCCGCTGGCGCCGTGGCTGATCGTGACCGCACGCAACCGGGCAATCGACCGCAGGCGCAGGCTCGCCAGACCGACAGCTCAGCTGTCAGAGCTGATCGATATTTTGCCGGAACACCTTTCATCGGATGGTGAAGAATTGATCGGGACGCTGGTTGCACAGATGGAGCAGCCAGATCGGGAAATTTTTCTCAGGCGTTATTATCGGATGGAAACTTCCCGCGAAATCGGCGCGGCACTCGGCATCAATGAACATACAGTCAATGTACGCCTGTCCAGAGGACGGGCAAAGCTGAAAAAAGAATATCTGAAACAGATGGGAAGGGGGAGCAGAGATTATGCAAAACAACATGATGTATGATGAGCAGCTGCTTCAGGCGTTGTCAGAGCTGCCGCCGTCTGATGAACCGGAGCAGGTTCCGGACGTGGTCAATGAAAGAATCTGCCGCCTGGCACTGCGGAAGATACAATCGGCATCGGATGAAACGTTTGTCATGTCAGAACAGGGTTTTGAATCGGAAGATTACGGAAAGACAGGAAGGAATCATACTATGAATAAACACAGTCAGAAAGGAAAGTTGGGCTCTACCATCAATCGTACCCTGCGCATCAGCCTGATTGCGGCGGCAATCCTCTGCGGCAGCGCAGTGACAGTCTGTGCGGTCGGTCCGCAGCTGGTCACGATGCTGGGCGGAAAGATCGGATTCTTTGAGGAGGCTCCGAGCCAGTCGGAGGTTTCTGACCCGGTAGAGGCACCGCGTACCAACTTTGTCGAGACACAGAAAAAGCTGGAAGCCTATAATGCCGCCATTGGGGAGACGGTAACCGACAACGGCGTCAGCATCACACTGGACAATATCTCGATGGATGTCACCAGTATGGATATTTTCCTGACGATTACCGGACAGGAAGCTATTGACGAAATTATGAGCTGGGATGATTATGGACCTCTGTGGAACCGGTTCTTTGGTGTAGGACCTGATTTTTATTATGCAACAATCAATGGTGAAACGATTGCTCAGTATGACGTGGAAGACTGGTACTTGAATGATGATGGTTCGCTTAAGCTCTGGCGGCATTATATTCTGACCGATGTTCCGGAAGGGGACGAGATTCAGGTCGTATTGGAAGACAATTCCGCGCTTGCTCGGAGTGGGAACTGGAAATTTACCGTCACGCTGGACGGAGAATCAGTCCGTGCAGGCGCAAAGGTAGCGCAGCCGGCAGATTTTCCGATGCCGGAAGTTACGCGTAAAGGTATAGATGGAGAAGATTACACCATCAACAAGGATCTTCATCTGCATTATCTCGCATTCGGGCCGGTAGGCGGCGTAATCCAGACCACGGTCGAAGAAAAGCATACAACCGCTTCTGACGGAAGTGATGTTATGCTATACGAAGGCATGGATGCCAGTATGCTTTATATCACAGATAATACCGGTAAGGAGCTGCATACCTGTAAAGCCACTTCAATCAGCGGTGATGCGCTTAACCTGACTGCTCCTGCTGAAAACGCAACTTCTATTACACTGACACCAGTAGTTTCAAATGAAAATGGGGCATCGAGAGAAACAAGAACTGTCAGCCTTGACGAACTGAAAAAGGGCATTAAAATTGAGACCAGTGCGATTGGTGGGTATACTGTCGAAAACTTTGTCATCAAAGACGGTGCGATCAGCTACGATCTGGTTCCGTATGGTTGGAGCGGATACTATTCTGAAGTGCTTCGGCCGCAATACGATGGAAAGATCACGCAGGTGGAAGAAGAGGTAACCAACCTTCAGGATGGTGGAACTGCAACCTTCCTGAAATCTGGACTGCTTTCCTCGACTGTTGACCCGCAGACCGGCGTCGTCAGTGTCCGTCATGATTTTTACGCTGCGACCGATGAAGAGCTGGAAACGATCACCGAGTGGACGTATGACTATAACGAATGTAAACTTGATACCGAAAACGCAGTGACGGTTTCGCTGGAATCGCTGGATTAAGTGACTGACTGACCAGCTGACAGGTTGATCGCTGGGCTTGAAAAAGCTGTCCTGAAAACAGGGCAGCTTTTTTGCGTCTGGCTGTGCAATGTTTGTCTTGCAAAATGATGCTGGCTGGCGTATAATAAATAATAGACCGTGCGGGAGCACACCCGCACAATCCCGCAGTAATTTATTTTATAATCGGCAGTAAAAAACTGCCCACGCAGGAGGTAATCAGTATGCTTGACACACTCAGAAAATTGAACCCCGGCCTTCCTTTCTATTCGGTCAGTGACCCGGAATTTGCTGCTTACGGCAGAGTTATCAAAGAAATGGACCTGTCGGACCTTGCCACGGCAGTTGCGGCTCTTCCGATGCCGGAAAAAGGACAGAGCGCCTATGAACCGTCGATTGACAGTCTAGAAAAATGTCCGTCTGCTGCGGAAGTTTCCCGCGTGCTGTACGGCGAAATGCCGACGCAGGCCGGCTGCTGCTGGGGATATAATACTCAGATGAACGCACTGGAATGGCATCAGGGCAGCGAAATCAACCTTGCAGTCGGTGAACCGCTGGTTCTGCTGCTGGCAACGCTGTTTGACCTGGAAAACGGCAAACTCGACGCTTCTAAGGTGAAGGCATTTGTCCTCGAACCCGGCAAGGCTATCGAAGTCTATGGCACAACGCTGCATTACTGCCCCTGCCAGGTGAGCGACAACGGCTTTAGATGTCTGGTTTGCTTGCCGAAAGGCACCAATACCGACCTCAAACTGCCGCATGAAGACAAGCGGCTGACTGCCAACAATAAATGGCTGCTGGCGCATGAGGACTGCACCTCTCTGCTGGAAAGCGGCGCAGTTGCAGGAATTACCGGCGAAAACTGGGTCGTTCGTTATTGATTTTTGTACATACAAAAGGACCGCGGGTTATTTCCGCGGTCCTTTTGGCTGTCTCAGGGCTTTTTCAGATTGATTTTTGCAATAATTTTCGGGTCAATTTTGAACTGGCGGTCGGGCGTCATCAGGCCGTTGACCTCCTGTTGGACGTCGGTCACCTGGGTATAGCAGTATCCGCAGCAGTAGGGAAGCTGTTTGATCGCTGTCGTGATGGCATCAAATCGCCGGATAAAATCCTCTTTGGTGGCGACTTTATTTCCATAACCCCAGCCGCTGTCGTCGCCGGTAAAGGCAATGCCGCCAAATTCACTGATAATCACCGGCTGGCCGTGATAACTGTACCCATCGGCAAAGGCATAATGACACCGGTCAATGGTGAACGGAATATGGTTGTCGAGCATCTCTTGATAGTTCTTCAGGTAGTAGTCCAGAAATTCCTCTGCGTCTTCCGCATAGTCATGCAGGGTGATGATGTCCGAAACGGTATGCCGCCAGCCGTCGTTGCAGATAACCGGGCGCATAGGGTCAAGCGACTTGGTCATATAATAGATCGCTTCGGTAAAATGCTGCTGCATTGGGTTGCGGGCAATATCCGAGACGCCCCAGCTTTCATTGAAGGGAGTCCAGGTGATGATGCTGGGATGATTATAATTCTGCCGGACAATTTCCATCCATTCAGCGGTCATATTTCCGACAGCCTCATCATCAAACCGGTAGGTCGCCGGGAATTCACTCCAGACCAGCACACCTTTCCGGTCACACCAGTATAAAAACCGTTCGTCTTCAGTTTTCTGGTGTTTGCGCAGGCCGTTATAACCGAGTGCCAGGATTTTATCGATATCTACGATCAGAGCTTCTTCGCTGGGTGGGGTCAGATGGCTGTCCGGCCAGTACCCCTGATCGAGAATCAGCCGCTGATACAGTTCGGCGCCGTTTAACAGGATTTTTCCTTCCCGGACTGCAATTTCACGCAGACCAAAATAGGATTTGACACAGTCACAGGGGGCATCTTCACCAGCCGAATAGAAACTGATTTGCAGATCATACAGGTCAGGTGATTCCGGACTCCAGATGCGGACACCCCATTCATAGACGTTCAGGTTTTCGAGATTCAGCAGAGCGGAAGCTTTGCCCATTTGAACCGGTACTCGGATTTCTCCGGCAGGGATTCCTTCAAAGCTGGCCTGTGCAACGAGCATGCCTTGCTGTGCGCCGCAGATTTCTGCCTCAAGTTGGACAGATTTGTGCTGGAGATCAGGTGTCAGTTTCAGCCGCTCGATTCTTGCTTCCGGGACATATTCCATCCAGACGGTTTTCCAGATGCCGGTCGTCTGAACATACCAGCAGCCGAAATTTTCCTGTTTCCACCGTTGTTTGCCGCGTGGCTGGGAGAGGGAAAAGCTGTCGGTTACATAGACAGTCAGCCGGTTTTCACCGTCCACAATCCAATCGGTGATGTCAAATGAAAAGCGGGCATAGCCGCCTTTATGTTCACCAACAAAATGCCCGTTTACAAACACACGGGTGTGCCAGTCGCTCCCTTCAAAGTGCAGCAGCAGCCGTTTATCATTTTTGACGGCGGTAAACGTGCGTGCATACCATACGCCGCTATGTGGATTCGGGTCTTCAATGCCGCTGGCCTTTGTTTCAAAGGTAAACGGAACCTGTATCTGATGCTGGGGCACAAAGCCGTTTTGCCATCCCTGTGCCATGCCGGTGCAGGTGTTGTCAAACGCAAAATCCCATGTTCCATTGAGGTTTTCCCATTGGTCACGGAGCAGCTGCGGACGCGGGTAATCTTTTATATAATTATACATTATGTTCTTCTCCTTTTTGTGCTTTATGCTGGCTTTATTATATCCGTGCCAGCAAAGAATGTCAACGGGTTTCAGAGAAAAAAATGCAGCTTTTCAAGCTGCCGGTAAACTTGACATCACAACTGATTTGCATTATACTAATTTAGATATAGACTACGATGGAAAGGCGGATGCAGATGCAGACGCAGCGGATACAGATTCAGGGCTTTTCTGTCAATTATGCCGTTCTGGGGTGCCCGGATGGCAAACTGAATCCCGACAGAGAAACACTTGTATTTTTGCAGGGCTGGGGAACCAGCATTTCGATCTATCCCAAACTGCTGGAGCAGATGGCACAGTTTGTTCCAGTTGTTGCAGCGGATTTTCCCGGATTTGGGGAAACAGCCGAGCCAGACCGTCCCTGGGGTGTCGGGGAGTTTGCCGATTTTGTGATTGAGTTGATTCGTACACTGGGACTGAAAAAGGTTATTTTGATGGGACATTCACACGGAGGTCGTGTGTCGATTGAGATTGCATCCCGGCAGGGATTGCCCTTTACCATTACCCGGATGATTTTGATGGACGCTGCCGGCGTCCTGCCGAAAAAGACGCCCAAACAGAAACTCCGCCAGCGCAAATATAAAATCTGCCGCTGGATTCTGGAACTGCCGCTTTGCCGGGTACTGTACCCGGATGCGCTGGAAAACCTCCGCCGCAGCCATGGCAGTGCCGATTACCTGAACGCTTCCCCGATGATGCGTCAGACGCTGGTGCGCTGCGTCAATACCGACATGACCCCGAAAATGCCGTCGGTTCATATTCCGGCACTGCTGCTGTGGGGTGAAAAGGATACCGCAACACCGCTTTCAGATGGCGAAACAATGGAACGGCTGCTGCCGGATGCAGCACTCGTAAAAGTACCCGGAGCCGGGCATTTCTGCTTTGTGGACAGCTGGCCGCTGGTTTCGCGGGTGCTGGCGAGCTACCTGGGAACGGAGGAAAAGTGATGCTGGACTGGATTTTATTTATTCTGCTGCTGGTCAGCTGGCTTTGCAGTTTTGCAATGCTGACGGTTTATAACACCCATATGTTTCAGCTCAATTCCTATAAACCGCATGAACAGCGGGCGTGGTACCGGGATAAATTCCTGCCGGCGTTTGTCGGACGGAATCTGGGGGTTATTTTTACATTGCCGCTCTTGTGCTTCTGCGGACGTGCCGGGATTGTTTTGTCGATTTTTCTGTATGCGGTGACCGCCTACCTCGGCAGACCGCGCAAGGCCAAAAAGCCGCTGGTTTATACTGCACGTGTCAAACGAATGCTGGCAACAGATGGCGTCCTGACAGCGCTGACCCTTCTGGCAGCGATTTTGCTGCATCGTTGGCCGCTTGGATGGGGGTTGCTGCTTCCGGTGGCACATTTTGTCGCGGGATTCTACCTGTTGGCTGCCAACTGGCTGAACAAGCCGATTGAAAAATCGATCAACAACTGGTATATTAACGACGCCAAACGGATGATTGATTCGTCTCCCAACCTCAAGGTCGTTGGTATTACCGGCAGTTACGGTAAAACGAGCGTCAAATTCTTCCTCCGTAAGCTGCTGTCGGCACGGTACAATGTGTTAATGACGCCGGAGAGCTACAATACCACGATGGGTGTCGTCAAGACCATCCGCAATTCGCTTCGTCCGACCCATGAGATTTTCCTTTGTGAGATGGGTGCGCGCAATATCGGGGATATCAAGGAAATCTGTGATATCGTTTCTCCGCGGTATGGTATCATTACTTCTATCGGCCCGCAGCATCTTGAGAGTTTTAAAACCATCGACAATGTCATTAAGACCAAGTTCGAACTGCGGGATGCTTTGCCGCAGGATGGCACCGTTTTCCTCAATGGGGACAATGAGTATATCCGTTCGCAGACTCCCGGCCGGAAAGCCGTCACCTATGGTATTGAAAACGAAGACTGTGATTATGTCGCACGGAATATCACCGTATCGGCAAAAGGTTCGACCTTTACCGTCCGTCGGGATAGCGAAGATTATACCTTTACGACTGCGCTGATCGGCAGTCATAACGTGCTGAATATCACCGGTGCAATTGCGGTTGCAAATACGCTGGGTGTTCCGATGCGTGACCTGATTCCGCAGGTTCGGGCGCTGGAGAGCGTCCCGCACCGTTTGCAGCTGATTCGTGGACGGAATGCGCTGATTATTGACGATGCTTATAACTCCAATCCGAGCGGAGCAAAGGCGGCACTGGATACCCTGTCCCGCTTTGATGGCGTAAAGATTCTGGTTACGCCGGGCATGGTCGAACTGGGTACAAAACAGGCGGAACTCAACCGTGTGTTCGGCCGTCAGGCGGCGGCAGTCTGCGACTATGTCGCACTGGTCGGTGAAAAACAGACTGAGCCGATCTATCAGGGACTGATGGATGAAGGCTATCCAAAGGAAAAAATCTTTGTCGAACATGACCTGACCGCTGCGCTCAAGTCGGTTGAGAATCTCCGTACCGGCGGTGTCCAGAAGATTGTCCTGCTGGAAAATGACCTCCCGGATAACTTCTGATTGCTTACCGGACAGATAAACGGTCGAATGCACATAGATCTGACGAAAGAAGGGTACTCTTATGAAAATAAAACTGGGCGTACTGTTCGGCGGAAAGAGCGTCGAACATGAAGTGTCGATCATCTCGGCACTTCAGGCAGCAGCCTATCTGGACCGGTCCAAATACGATATTGTTCCGATCTATATGACCAAGAAAAATGAGTTTTACATTGGTGAAGGCATCGGTAAGATTGAAAGCTATCGGGATGGTATCCCGCAGCTGCTCAAAAAGAGCCAGCAGGTGCTGATGGTTCCGGCGGATGGACGGGTGCAGCTGCTGCATTATCCGCTGAAAAAACTGGGCAGCAATCTGGAAGACACCATCGACATTATCTTCCCGATTGTTCATGGTACCAATGTCGAGGATGGCGCTTTGCAGGGATATCTGAAAACGCTGGGTGTTCCGTTTGTCGGCTGTGATGTACTGGCGTCGGCGCTGGGCATGGATAAGTACATGATGAAGTGCGTCTGGAAGGAAGCAGGTCTGCCGGTACTTGACTGCCTGCGTGCAGAACACCGCCGCTATATGGAAGAACCTGAAAAGTTTATCGATCAGGTGGAATCCCAGATTGGTTATCCGGTGATCGTTAAGCCGATTGACCTCGGTTCCAGTGTCGGTATCCGTAAAGCACTTGACCGTGCAGAACTTTCTGACGCGATGGAATACGCTTTCCAGTTTGCCCATAAAGTGCTGGTCGAAAGAGCCGTTCCCAACCTGAAGGAGATCAACTGTTCGGTACTGGGGGACTATGAAGAGGCTGAAGCATCCGAATGCGAAGAACCGGTCAGCAGCGACCGTATCCTGACCTATGAGGAAAAATACCTCCGCAAGGAAGGCGGCAAAACCGGCACAAAGGGTGCCAGTGAAGGTATGGCCAGCCTGTCCCGTAAGATTCCGGCCGATATCACGCCGGAAGAGCGGGAGTTTGTCCGTCAGACAGCGGTTAAGGCATTTCAGGCACTTGACTGCTGCGGCGTATCCCGTATTGACTTCATGATGGATGCAAAGACCAGAGAGATCTGGATTAATGAGATCAATACCATCCCCGGTTCGCTGTCCTTCTATCTGTGGGAGCCGATGGGTGTGAAATATCCTGAGCTGCTGGACAGAATGATTCAGTTTGCGCTCAAACGGGAACGCGATCAGGCAGAAATCAGCTATGCCTTTGATACCAACATCCTGTCCGGTGTATCGCTCGGCGGCACCAAGGGCAGCAAACTCTGATAAGGGGAAAGTCGTATGGTCGAGAAAGCCTATAATATCAATCTGAAATTTGACAGCTGGTCCAGCCAGTGCTGGTTTTTGGGTGAGGACAGCCCGGAAGCCGAACAGCGTTTTATTGAAGTACGGCAGCAGCTGCCTGCTCTTGCTGAAACCTGCCGGAATCCGCTGCAGTTTTCTCAGCGTGCGGCAGAACTGTTCCGTCAGAACGGTTTTGACCGAGTGCATAAATAAGATAAACAAACAGGTCTTTGATGGCGCGGCAATGGCTGCCGAATGGCGTTAAAGACCGGGGCAGGGGTGCGTGCGCCCCTGCCTTTTTTGGACAGGCCGGAAAGGAGAATAAAGTGGAAGGACAGACGGCAATTACGGTATTGCTTGTATTGATTGCATTGCTGGCGGCTGCGGGAACGACGGTTTCCATTCTCAGCGCCAGAGCTGCGGCACGTGCCCGCAGAAGAAACCGGGCTGAATGGGAACAGCTGACCGAGGAAATTCAGGAAAAACTCGACAGCAGTACCGTCGGGATGCGTGCGGACCTCGGCGTACAGCTCAGTAATTCGGTTCGGTCGCTGGGGGAACTGCTGTCTGGCGGTCAGCAGACCGCTTCGGCGGCACAAAGTGCCGGAATCGCTTCGCTTGAGCGGCAGCTTTATTCTTCACAGGCCGCGCTCTCCGATGCACTGCGTTCAGGGCTTTCGGAGAATGCGCGGACGCTGGAGGCAATGCGGGAAGAGACTGCACGGTCGATGCGTGAGCTGCGTGAGGACAATACAAAACAACTGAACCAGATTCGCACGACAGTGGATGAACAGCTGCAATCGGCACTGGAAAAGAAAATGACCGAATCTTTCCGGCAGGTCAGCGACCGGCTGGAACAGGTTTACCGTGGACTGGGTGAGATGCAGACGCTGGCAACAGGGGTGGGAGACCTGAAAAAGATGCTGGGCAATGTCAAGACCCGCGGTATCCTCGGTGAGATTCAGCTGGGGGCAATTCTGGCAGAGATTCTCTCTCCTGAACAGTACCTGACAGATGTCGCGACGGTACCCGGTTCCCGTAATCGGGTAGAATTTGCAATCCGGCTGCCGGGTGAGGACGGCGCCGTATTGCTGCCGGTTGACTCCAAATTCCCGATGGATGCGTATACCCAGTTACAGGACGCTATTGACGGAGGCGACCCGCAGCAGGTAAAGGCGGCAGGAGCTGTGCTGGAAAGCAGGCTCCGGGCGTTTGCAAAGGATATCCGGGATAAATACATCTCTCCTCCCGCTACAACAGCCTTTGGCATCATGTTCCTGCCGACGGAAGGATTGTATGCGGAGGCGGTCAATCGCGGCCTGTGTGAGGCGCTCCAGCGGGAATACAACATCAGTGTTGCCGGACCGAGTACGATGGCTGCCTTGCTGAATGCTTTGCAGATGGGGTTCCGGACACTGGCGCTGCAAAAGCGTTCACAGGAAGTCTGGCAGCTTCTGGGTGCGGTACGGACCGAGTTTGACCGGTTTACAGAGGTGCTGCTGTCTGCACAGAAACGGCTCCAGCTGGCGGGTGATGATCTGGACAAGCTGGTCGGTGTCCGGACCCGTGCGATCAACCGTCAGCTTCGGGCTGTTGAAAAGCTGGATACCGAAACAGCTCATAAAATATTAGACGAATAATGGTATAAATTGTCTGAAAAACTGTAATTTTATATGGACATCCCTTTGTCCGGTATGCTATAATAATTTTATCCGTGGACGCACGCTGTCTCCGGGGAAGGGAGAGTTTGTCAATGTTTGACGCGTTTGTAGGTAATACTGAACAGATTGAAAAGCTCAGCTTTTTTCCGTCACAGTCCCTGTCGGATGCTGAGTATCTGGACTATCTGTACGCAACGGCCAAACAGATTCATAAACTCTGCCGTGAAAATATTCAGCTGCTTTCGGACGAAATTCTTCCTGCGCTGAATGAGATTGAACAGCAGCCTGCCGCGAAAATTCCGGAAATGGTTTCGTTTGCCCAGTCGCTGCTCAGTTATAACCAGAGCCTTGACCGGGAGCTGAATTATCGTACCCATCAGGCGCTGCTGCGGTATGCCCGCAAGCTGGGCGATTTGAATTTGCTGGTACAGGAGCTGTATTACTGCGGCGTCGGCTGTTATTATGATCAGCGCGACCGCAAAAGCTCGGTAATTCAGGGTCAGTTTACGATTTACAGCGAAAACGCGTATTTTCGTGAAGGAGCTGAATGGTTTTCCAAATGGCGGGAGATTGAGCGGCCGGAAACGATGGATTTTATCATCCGTTGTTATTCCAACCGGGCAGCTGATTTTAACGTGTCCCAGCACACCGAACTCGCCGAAAAGCATTCGGATACGTTTACAGAGATTATCCATAATCTTTCCAATCCTGAATTGCAGCAGCGTTTTCCGGACCTTCCCTGGCAGCGGTATCTGCTGATTCTGCATCAGAATCGGACGACCGGACTGGGATTTATCCGGGAAGGGGTGGAGAACCGCCGGCTGATTGAGCGGGTGGTGGAATCCTCGGAATATGTTTATCATGCGCTGGAAAAGAACGGACCTGTCAGTCCCCGATGGGTGTATACCCTGTACAGCAGTTATTATCATCGGGGAGATATCACAATTGATGAGCTTTTGAATCGGTTTTGGGCGCTTTATAATGCCCGCAGCATCCATGATTATGGCCAGAACGGAATCTGGGAGAATCTGATTCTTCCTGCAATTATTCTGGAATATTACAGCCTGGCTGCCGGTCATGTGTCGCCGGAGGATGCACAGTCGCTGCTGGAAAGAAAGCGCAGGGCAGAACCTGAGCTGGTGGAGGCTTTGCTGGAATATACGCGGGAATTTTCGAATGTGGGGTATGAACCGGCACTGATTCGCTCAATCTGTGATGTACTGATCAGTCTGACCAATCTGGATAATGTTACGTTTAAAGATCTGGCAATCCGGCTGGTGATGCAGCGTCATGGACCGACCTATATTCATTCTCAGATGGTTGCGCAGATTGCAGCGGCACTCGCGATGTCGCTTGCAGACCGGCATCCGGAACGGTTTTCCGGTCTGCTGGGGACAGAGGACCCGGCAGAGATTCGGCGCCGTAAACCGGAGATCGACCGGATTGTCCGCAATGCCGGGCTGTTCCATGATCTGGGCAAGTTGATGTGCCTGGAGACGGTTACGGTGTACAACCGCTGTCTGTTTGATACGGAATTTGATATTATCCGCAACCATCCGACAGGTGGTTATCAGATGCTGCTTGGAGACCCGTCGACTGAAATGTATGCCCAGCCGGCACTGATGCACCACAGGTTTTACGATGGTTCGCGTGGGTACCCTGATCTGCCGGAGGATTTTGTCCGCGATCCGCGTCTGGATGTTCTGACCGATCTGATTACCGTCGCAGACTCGATGGATGCGGCGACCGATTTTGTCGGGCGCAGTTATTCTGCCGGTATTTCGTTTGAACAGCTGGTGAAGGAGTACCGCGAAGGATATAATACCCGTTATGCGGGTTATGTGGTCGACCTGCTGGCAGACCCGGAATTGGTTTTGCAGCTGCGTGAAATACTCGATCATGGACGGCAGGATTTGTATATCGAATGTTACCGGCGTTTTCAGCAGGAACTTGGGCGTGCGGCAAACGGTGAAAAGAATGGCTGATGGATGAGCGTGCATGTCAGTAAATGAAAAAGGAAGCAAAATATGAGAGCTTTTTTGATTGATTTTGAAAATGTAAAGTCGGCAGGGCTGGTTGGAATTGATACGCTGGGCATTGATGATCAGGTCGTTATCCTTTATTCGGTCAATTCCAATACCATTTCTTTTGAGATGCATCAGAAAATCATGTCCTGTGCGGCAAATGTAGAGTATTATCAGATTCGGCGCGGCGGCAAAAATTCGCTGGATTTTCAGCTGTCGACCATGTTGGGGTATCTGCTTGCGAGCGGATTGTACACCCATCTGTATATTGTCAGCAACGATTCCGGGTTTGATGCGCTGTATGATTTTTGGACAAGCGGCTATCTGCCGACCGATTGTGTCGTCTACCGTCGGCCCAATATTGCGATGTCGGTGGCACACAGCGTGTTTACAGCCAAACCTGTTACGCAGAATATCCCGTCCAATGTCGACGAGGTGGATGTGACGGTGACGGATTCAGCTGCCTATCAGCAGTTTGAGATGGAAAGAGAGCCTGCACAGGAGACACAGCAGGAGACAGTCGAGATTGTCGCCGAGGAGCAGATTCCCGACAGTGATTCGGCTGTTGAATCGCAAGAAAGTGCCGACCAAACGGATGATTTTGAAACAGCGGCCCTTTTGGGTGCTTTGCAGGCGGCTCAGGAACAGGAAACCGAAGCGGAACAGAAAAAGAAGGCTGGCTGGGAAGAATCCGATGGCCTCAGCGCAGCTGCACGGATGCGGCAGGCAGAGCTGGATGCAGAAGAGGAAGAGGGCTATATTCCGGTCACAGACGCTGCCGCGAGTGTTGAAACAGCGCCCGAAGAACCGGCAGAACGTTCCCGTCGCAGAAGAGGCCGTCCGCGGCGCAGTGAACGTGTGCAGGAGCAGCAGAACACTTCGACTGATAAGGTCCGTCAGAAAGCAGACCCTGCGGAGGTTGCCGCGCTTGCCAGCCGGCTGGAAGGTGAGCTGTCGGACGCATGCAGCCGGGAACAGCGCCTTGCGGTTGCAGAAGAAATTTTGATGGCCGAAGGAAAACAGGAATTTTACCGCGGGATTATCCGGAGATTTGGACAGAAGCGCGGGTTGCTGGTATACAAAGCAGTGAAATCGGATTTTTCGGCACTGAAAAAGAAATAACCTGCATCAGACTGAAAAATGGGGAGTAAGTATGACACTTACTCCCCATCAGTCTGTCGAAAAAGTCCAGTGAAAACTGGGCTTTTTCTTTTAGATGTGGTAAAATAAAGAAAAAGGGCAGAAAG
>CALXCO010000012.1 GCA_944386805.1 uncultured Clostridia bacterium | reverse complement strand
GTCCCCTACGCCCAATGCCTGCGGGCATTGGACTACCCCTTGCTGAGCTGATTTTGGGGAGAGGGAATTTCGCTCTCTGCGGAGAGCGACCAGGACTCTGTCCTGGACCTGCAAGCCTTGAAAGGCTTGACCTAACTTTTTTGATATGACCGTCCCCACATTGTGCGTAAAATTGGCACTCGCTCTGCGCTCGCATGAACCACCGGAAAGTATATGCAAATTGCTCCCACGAAAGCAGTCTAAATATCGCACAATCCACCCGGCGCGTTCGCAAAGGCTGTTACCATTGCAACCGAGCGGATTGCGAAGCAGGAGCGACCAACGCGAACTAGTCCGTGGCGACACGCCACCTTGACACACCTGTTTATTCTGATATAATGATATTTGAACGGTTAACGTTTGGAAAGGAAGGATCAGGATGATTCCACAAAGACTTGCTGCACTGCGTCAGAAGATGCAGGCGCATGGTATCGACCTGTATATGGTCACTTCGGCTGACTTTCACCAGTCGGAATATGTCGGCGATCATTTCAAAGCCCGCGCTTATATCACCGGATTTACCGGTTCTGCCGGCACCGCTGTCATTTCAGCGGACGGTGCCTGGATGTGGACCGACGGACGTTATTTTATTCAGGCTGCCGCACAGCTGGAAGGGACGACTGTCCAGCTGATGAAGATGGGACAGGAAGGTGTCCCGACCGTCGACGCATTTATTGAGGAAAAACTCGGCAAAGGTCAGACCCTCGGATTTGACGGACGGACGGTATCGGCAAGCGCCGGTGCACGTTACCAGCAGATGGCACAGAAAAAAGGTGCCGCCGTCGAAAGCCAGTATGATCTGATCGGAGAGATCTGGGAAGACCGTCCCGCACTGTCTGCCGAGCCGGTCTTTGAACTGGACGTCAAATATGCCGGTCAGGCACGTGCCGAAAAGCTCGCTGCCCTTTCTCGTGCAATGGAACAGGCATCTGCCGACAAACTGGTGCTCACCTCGCTGGATGATATCGCATGGCTGTTGAACATTCGCGGCGGCGATGTCGCCTATAACCCGGTAGTGCTCTCCTACCTGATGGCGGACAAGAATGGCTATACCCTGTACGCCAACCGCAGCTGCTTCAGCGATGAACTGGCTGAAAAACTGGCTGCCGACCATGTGGTCATCAAACCGTACAACGATATTTATGGGGATATTCAGGCAATTCCTGCCGGTGAGACGGTGATGGCGGACTGCTCGCGCACCAACTTTGCGATTGTTGCCAGCATTCCGGACGGAGTCAAACTGATCGACCGCGAAAATCCCACCCATCTTCCCAAAGCACTGAAAAACCCGGTTGAGGTCGAGAATGAAAAGCGCGCCCATATCAAAGACGGCGTCGCACTGACCCGTTTTATCTACTGGCTGAAGACCAACATCGGCAAACAGAAAATCACAGAGATGAGCGCTGCTGCCAAAATCGAGGAATTCCGTCAGATGGGCGAAGGTTACCTCGGCCAGAGCTTTGCACCGATTGTCTCCTATGGTGCACACGCCGCAATGTGCCACTACTCGCCTTCTGAGGAGAGCGACATCGAGATTGAACCGCATGGTTTTGCACTGGCGGACACCGGCGGACAGTATTGGGAGGGTACGACCGACATCACCCGTACCTTTGCCGTCGGACCGCTGAGCTATGAACAGAAACATCATTATACCCTTGTCCTGAGAGGTCACCTGCATCTTGCAGCCGCACGTTTCCTGCATGGCTGCACCGGTGTTGCGCTGGACTATGCCTGCCGTGCACCGCTGTGGGACGAGGCGCTCGACTACAATCACGGCACCGGTCACGGCGTCGGCTACCTGCTCAACGTCCATGAAGGCCCGAACTCGTTCCGTTACCGGATTGTACCGGGCAACAACGCCGTTCTGGAGGAAGGCATGATCACCTCCAACGAACCCGGCCTGTATCTGGAAGGCAAGTACGGCATCCGTATCGAAAACATGATCGTCTGCCGGAAGGATGTCAAAAACGAGTACGGCCAGTTTATGGCGTTTGACAACCTGACCTATGTTCCCTATGAACCGGAGGCAGTTCTGCCGGAGGAAATGACCGAAAAGGAACGTGCCCTCTATAACGCCTATATGGAAGCAGTTTACGAGAAGATTTCTCCCTACCTGCCGGAAGAGGAACAGGTCTGGCTGAGAAACGAAACCCGCGCAATTTAATAGATGCCATTCGTTGCATAAAAAATCCGCTCTGCGAGATGCAGGGCGGTTTTTTTCTATATCAGCGTTTTTTCTTTTTATTTTTCTTATCCGATTTGACCCGCGGCTTGCGCTGCGGGATGCTGCTGAGGTCGAACAGGTCTCCCAGCGTCGCACCTGCCGGTTCTTCCCCCTTGCCCATCAGCTGGCGGACAATCCGGGTACGTTCCGCAAATGCCTCCTTGTCCTTAACCAGGGCAAGCAGAGAAGCCGAGTTTTCCGCATCGGCGACCGCCGAATGCTGGCTGCCCGAAAAACTGCCGTCCGATGCACCAAGGGCATTGGTCAGCGACAGCGGGTTGCGGCGGGAAAGTCCCATCAGCCGGGTATAAATTCGCTGGAAATCCATCCAGCGGTTAAAGCACTTGGGGATTTCCAGACCTTTGAGCCGGCATTCACCGGAAAACTGTTTCCAGTCGGAGTTGCTCCAGGCGTAGATACGGACCTTGCCGTCCCCCTCTTCCGAACCCTGCATAATCCATGCTGCAAACTGGTCAATCGCCTCTTTAAGCAGCGGCGCGTTTTCGACGTCCTCCTGCTTAATGCCGGTCAATGTCGTGATATGCGGCATCACAGGGCTGTACTCCGGCTTTACATTCAGTGAAAAGCGATCGACCATTCTGTAATCATCATTCAGCTTGACCGCGCCGATCTGAATAATCTCACTGATGACCACCGAACGCGCTTCCCTGTTTTCCCGTGGAATCGGATTCATTTCAAAATCCAGAAATATATGCTGCATTCAATCTCTTCCTCTCCTGTAAATCACTCTATATTGTATCATAATTTACGCCGGTTTACAAGCCGCTTATTTTTCTCATCGCAATTCCGGCTTGCAGCCCACACTGGAGCGTGGTACAATGAGAGTATCAAAATAACCTGGAAAGGGGTGGCATTATGCTGCTGAAAAATGGGCTGATTTTTACCGGGAACGGGTTTACACCCGGTGACATCCTGATCGAAGGCGACAAAATCGCGGCGGTCGGAACGGATACCGGATACGTTTCCGGTGAGGTGGTCGACCTGGACGGACGAAAGGTTCTGCCCGGACTGATCGACATCCACACCCACGGCTGCGGAATGAAGGACTTCTGCGACGGAACCGAGGAAGCGCTGGATACCCTCGCCGCGACCTATATCCAAAACGGGATTACGACCGTCTGCCCGACCTCGATGACTCTGCCGATTGAACGGCTGGAGGAGATCTATTCGGTATATGCCCACTGGATGGAGCGGGCGCACACCGGCACCCGGCTGATCGGAATCAACATGGAAGGTCCTTTTCTGAGCGTCGAAAAACGGGGTGCCCATCGCGCGGAATATGTCATCCCGGCAAATATGGCGGACTTTCTGCGGCTGTGGGAAGCGAGCGGCCACCGTATCCGGCTGGTCGATGTTGCGCCGGAAATTCCCGGCAACACGGATTTTATCCGGCAGGCCAAAGAGCTCTGCACCGTTTCGGTCGCCCACACCAACGCCAGCTACGAACAGGCCATGGCGGGTTATCACGCCGGCGCCATCAGCACGACCCATCTGTTTAACGCGATGTCCGGTTTTTCCCATCGTTCCCCCGGCACCGTCGGAGCGGCATTTGACAGCGGCGCATACGCCGAGCTGATCTGCGACGGCGAGCATGTGTTCCCGCCGGTGCTGCGCACGGCTTTTAAGGTGATGGGGGATAAAATTGCCGTCGTCTCAGACTCGCTGATGGCGGCAGGGATGCCGGACGGCACCATCTGCACGCTGGGGATCGATACCGTTCAGGTCAAGGACGGACGTGCTGTCCTCCCCAACGGCACGATTGCCGGGAGTATTGTCAACATACTGGAGGAAATCCGGCGGCTGATTTCGTTCGGGATTGACGAAAGCCTTGCTATCCGCTGCTCGACCATCACACCGGCGAAGATCATCGGTGCCGATGCCCAAATCGGCAGCATCACCGCTGGCAAGCAGGCGGACCTGCTGGTGCTGACCGAAGGGTACACGCCGTATATGGTTTTCCGGGACGGAACCCGCCAGTTATCATAAAGAGGCACGAAAAAAGCTCTGCTGTCACCAGCAGAGCTTTTATAGACTTATTCTAAAGAATCAGTCAGCAGAAGGAGCACCAACAGGGCAAACACCAGCGCAAGCGCCGCATTCGATGCAGGTATCTGCGTCGATTACATATTTGCCGTCGCCTTCGGAGATAGCGCTAACGGGGCATTCCGCTGCGCAGGCACCACAAGCGATGCATTCATCAGAAATCTTATATGCCATGGTCAAAAACACCTCCTTATCAGTATGCCTATATTGTAACAGCTTTGCACCAAAAAAGCAAGAGCTTTAGAAAAAAAACCAATATCTACAATGATTTAATCGGATTTTTTACGGCTGCGTTCTTCGCGGGCAGGCTTTTCCTCACGGGTTTCGTCACTTTCTTTAGCGTCGCGATTACGACGCCCGCGGCCGGACAGATCTCTTCCCCATTTGACGTCCTCTTTCGCATAGACAACCGGCGCCAGATCTTCGTCACGGTCCAGCTGCACTTTCAGCATACCGGTCAGCAGGCTGACCTCGGTGACGACGCCGTTTCCATCCGGCGTCAGGACAGGCGTACCGACGCGAGGGGTCGAGCGCAGCAGGTCCTCATATGCTTCCTGCTCGTATTTAAGACAGCACATCAGCCGTCCGCAGGTACCCGAAATCTTGGTCGGGTTGAGCGAGAGGTTCTGTTCCTTTGCCATCTTAATCGAAACCGGCTGGAAGTCGCCGAGGAAGGTGGAGCAGCAGAAAGGCCGTCCACAGATGCCCAGTCCGCCCAGCATCTTGGATTCATCCCGCACACCGATCTGACGCAGTTCAATGCGGGTACGGAAGATACCGGCGAGGTCCTTGACCAGTTCACGGAAATCGATGCGGCCATCGGCCGTAAAATAAAACAAAATCTTATTGCCGCCAAAGGTATATTCGACATCGACCAGGTGCATATTCAGCCGGTGGGCGGCGATTTTTTCCTGACAGACGCGGAACGCCTCGCGTTCCTTTGCCGCATTTTCCTCGATGACCCGGAGGTCCTTTTCATCAGCCGGGCGCATAATTTCTTTGAGCGGGACAACGATTTGCTCGTCCGGCATCATCCGGTTGGCGATCACGACATCCCCGCATTCAATCCCGCGTGCAGTCTCAACGACGACCCGCTGTCCAACCGTCAGTTTATGGGTGCCGGGAGAAAAATAATAAGTTTTTCCGGCGTTTTTAAAACGAACGCCAATAATTTCGGTCATAAAACTTCCTTTCCAATACAATCAGGTCTCCATAATCGTTTTCAGCCCGGAGGAATAAACCGCCAGCAGCAAACTCAGCGAAACATTTGCTTTCAGTCCCCTGCGCATCTCGTTGCCGAGCTGATGCACCCGGACAGCCCGTCCGGGAGAGAGCCTTGCCGCCAGAGAGACCGCCTCACGGGAAGAGGAGACAAAACCGGCCTTTGCCGTCTCACAGACCAGCCGGTCGACCATCGACAGAAAATCTGCAAACTGGTCGCGGTTACCCTCCAGCGGAGCGAGCGACACCAGCAGGTCATATTCCCTGCCGTCACTGAGCGCACGGCAAAGCTCGATTGCCCGTTCAAACAGTTTCTGTGTCGCCTCATCCTCCAGAAACCGGATGCACTTTCCCAAGTTTCCGCCGCCGCACAATAAAGCGCCTTCCAGCCGGTCGGCGCTTTCCTCAGGAAAATGCCGCAGCAGCCATTGTTCAGCCCGCCGCGGCGCGACTTCATGCAGTTCCAGACAGATACAGCGGGAAGGAATCGTCTCCGGCAGCGCAGAAAGGTTGTCGCAGGTCAGGATAAACACCAGATGTTCGGGCGGTTCTTCCAGCACTTTAAGCAGTGCATTTGCCGACGCGACGTTCATCATTTCGGCGTTCTGAATCAGGATGACCTTTTTTTCCGACTCGTTTGGGCGGATATAGGCCTGTCTTCTGATTTCACGAATCAGCTCGACCGGGAACTGGGTTTTGCCTTCCGGGGTACGGAAGACGAGGATATCCGGGTGACCGAATGCGCCAAACGCCTTTTTGCAGGCCGGACATTCTCCGCACGGCCGGTCATCTTCTCCCTGACAAACAAGAGCGGCGGCTGTGACAGCCGCCAGCGTCTTTTTTCCGGTTCCGGCGGTTCCATGCAGCAGATAAGCGTGCCCCAGCGTCCTGCTGCCAGGCGCCGTTGCGCGGCGCAGGACGCTGACAGGGTGTGCATTGCCGACGAAACCGTCAAAGCGGGTTATGGATTCCATCAGATTTTTTCAAACCGTTCAACGTCGGTGACGATAATCGTCGCACCGCCGACGGTAACTTCGACCGGCATTGCGGTATAGGTATTCATACCGAAGCCAGCGGAAGAGGATACAAGCTGTTTGCGTTTACGGGAATGGTCGCCGATAATTTTGATTGCACGGTCAACCTTTTCTTCCTCGGTACAGGTCAGAAAAGTGGTATTACCGGACATCAGGAAGCCACCGGTAGAAGCCAGCTTGGTCACAAAAAATCCCTCTTTGGTCAACGCCGCAGAAACAGCCGAAGAGTCATCGCTGTTCACAATCGCAAAAATCAGTTTCATATCGCTCATCCTTTCAAAGATGTATTCTAATTGGTATGGTACAAGACAATACCTTAGCATCTATTTTATCACATTTATCTGAAAAATACCACTATCCAGCAGCAATTTCTTTTCCAAAGGCCCGATTTTTTCTCCAGCGGTCACCACCGGGATTCCAGGCGGGCAGGCAATCCGGTTTTCAGCGGCGATTTTCCCGACTGCATCCCGGACATCGACCTCGACGGAAGGTGCAAATGCTGCCACCCGCAGCGGCAGTACCCGCTGCGGTGCCAGCGCAAACGGGGGGTACTCGATCGGGGCTCGTTTTTTGAGTTCTTTCCCAAACCGTACCACCCGATCAAATGCCTGTTCATCGGTCTGCGGGGAAAACATCAGCACGACCTTTCCACCACCCGAAAATTCCGGTTCGATCTGGTATCGGCGCAACATCGCCGACAGCTCGTCCGACGTATACCCGCACCGGAACCCATCCAGCGTCAGTTTGGTGCAGTCGGTCACCCTTTCCAGCAGCACGACCCCATCCTGCCGCAGCTGGTCGGACAGCAGCCGCATTTTCTCGGCGAGCTGCAAAAACTGTCTGGTGCCTTCCCTCTGCATCCAGAGCACGGCCTGTTCCAGCGACGCCATAATCAGATAAGACGGGCTGGTCGAGCCATACAGCGTCATCAGGTGTTTGAGTTCGAGTTTGGGGAGCTTTGGGGCCATTGATTTTGCGCAATGCAGGATACTGCCGCCGGTCAGAACCGGCAGCGTCTTATGGGGACTGTCACAGCAGAGGTCAGCGCCAGCCTCCATCGGATGCGCACCGTCAAAGGCGATCAGGTGTGCGCCGTGGGCATTGTCACACAGCAAAATCCCGCCGCGCCGGTGCACCACCTGTGCGATGGCGCGGACATCGGCCTGCACGCCATAATAATCCGGGCTGGTCAGGTAGACGATCTGTGCGCCGGGATAACTGTCCATACATCCGGCGACCTCGTCTGCCGTCACCGGCAGACAAAGCCCGGTTTCCCGGTCGTATTCCGGCACCAGCCAGTGAATTTCCGCGTCACAATGGACGCAGGCATTGACAAAGGAGAGGTGCGCATTGCGCACCGCGATGATTTCCCGGCCGCATTTGCGCACAGCGGCGGTCACCATGCTGAGAATCGACAAAGTCGACCCACCGGCACTGTAACAGCTGTAACCGGCGTGATATAATGAAGCGGCGATTTCTTCCGATTCCGCGATAATCCCCTCCGGCTCGTACAGCTCGTCGGCACCGGCAATCTCGGTCAGGTCGAACGGAAAAGCAGCCGAAAGAAACGCCGGGTACCCATCCGGTGCAGTTCCCTTATGTCCCGGCATATGCAGGCGGGATATGCCGGACGCGGCATAATCTGTCAGAAAATCGGTAATCGGAGCAGTTTGTCTGGTCATATCGTTTCCTCGAATCGGTCAAAAATAGCGGTGTCCACGGGAGATATTGGCGGCGACCTCCTGAAGGCGGGGCATCGCGTAGTCGAAAAATTCCTGGTACGCCTGGCAGAAATAGTTTTTGACCGGCGCATTATCCACCATCGGTTCCCGGTCACGGCGGCAGCCGCCGCGGCAGATAAACTGCCATCTGCACCCATTGCAGTCAGGCATTTCCCGCTCAGCTTCGGCCAGAAAAGCGGCCGCCGTCGGACTTTGTGCCATCGAAGCGAAGTCGTCCTCGCAGATATTGCCCAGCTTCCACTGGTCGAGACAGTAAAAGTCGCAGGGATAGACACTGCCATCCGCTTCGACGATATTCTGAATCATACACCGTCCGCTCATCCCGCAGCTTTCGGGATGACCGCCCAGCAGCATCCCCAGCAGGTTCTCAAAATAACGGATATAGATAAATTTACCGGCCTGCAAATCCCGGTACCACAAATCAAACAGTGTCTTTAAAAACTTGCCGTACTTTTCCGGTGTCAGCGAATAGGGCGACGAACCGCGCTCTTCTTCCAGCGGGTCCAGACAGGGTATGTACTGCTGGTACAGCAGCCCGCTCCGGCGGTAAAAGCTGTAAATTTTCCCGATTGCGTCGGCAGTCTGGCCGGTCACAACCGTCAGGACATTAAAGTCGACCTGATGTGCGGTCAGCAGCTGTGCCGCATGGAATACCCGCGCATAGGTTCCCTTGCCAGCCGGGTCGAGGCGGTAGAGGTCGTGCAGCTGTTTATTGCCGTCCAGCGACAGCCCGACCAGAAAATGGTTCTCTTTAAAGAATTCGGCCCATTCCTCGTCAATCAGCAGTCCATTGGTCTGAATCGCGTTGGCAATCCGGGTGCCGTGGATGTTATACTTTTTCTGGAGCGCGACCACCTTCTTGAAAAAGTCCAGTCCGGACAGGGTCGGTTCCCCACCCTGAAACCCGAACGAACACTCCTGATCGGCATAGGCCAGCGCCTTTTGAATCAGTGTTTCCAGCGTTTGCTCCGACATAAATCCATAAGAAAAGGTGTCCCGGTTGAGCTGCTCATCATGGTAAAAGCAGTAACGGCAGCGGACATTGCAGTTGCCGGACGACGGCTTAATTAACAGGCTGAGTGAGGGCATCACAACGTCTCCTTCCAAAAATAATGTACGATGAAACAAAAGCCGCCGGGAATCTTCTCCAGGCGGCTTTATCATCAGTTATGAGGTTCAGCAGCAGGCTGGTCAAACAGGTGGTCAAATCCTTCGGGGAACTCGCCCACAACGCCCTCGGTCGAATCCGACTTAAACAGGACCTTGACGGTCTGCAAAATCAGCTTGATATCCACAAAGAGCGAATACTGTTCGATATAAATCAGGTCAAAGATCAGCTTGTCACGAGGTGTCGTATTATACTTGCCCTGAATCTGCGCAAGTCCGGTCAGACCGGCCTTAACCTTCAGCCGGTACTTAAACTCCGGCAGCACTTCGACGTATTTTTCGGTAATCTCTTCCTGTTCAGGACGCGGGCCGACAATTGACATATCCCCTTTCAGGATGTTGATAAACTGCGGCAGCTCGTCCATACGGGTTTTACGGAGAAACCGTCCGACCTTGGTAATCCGGTCGTCGTTCTGAGATGCGAGGCGCTTGTTGTTCTTGTCGGCGTCGACGATCATCGTACGGAACTTGAGCACTTCAAAGACCTTGCCGTCCTTGGTTACCCGGCGCTGACGGAAGAATACCGGGCCGTGGTCTTCCAGCTTGATGGCGAGGGCTTCAATCAGCATAATCGGGCTTGCACACAAAAGGCCGATGCCCGAAATGACGATATCCATCGCACGCTTGAGCACTCTCTGTTCAAAGGTCAGGCCGGAAATACGGGATTCGAGTACCGTTACGTCATCGATGATGACATGACGGGAATGACGGGTAATGATATCCGACAGTTCAGGTGTCAGGTAGGTTGTCCGGTTGTGCTTATAGCAGTATTCCAGAACTTTTGCCTTATCATCTTCACCGATCGAATACAGGAAGACCGCATTATGGGCACGAATTGTTTTCCTGAGTTCGTCTTCCGGAAGGGAAGCGATATCGCAGATCTTGCAGACCTGGTACTGTTTCTTATAGCGGGCGATCTTGCCGACAAACTGCGGCAGGCCTTCTTTGGAGCCGAACAGCACCAGACATTTTGCCGGGGGGTTGACCTTAAAATACAGGTAGTTGCCCAGATAGCCGAACAGGTTGATTGCGATGACCTGCAGCAGGAAGATACCGATCAGGGTGAAGAAATCCTGCATATAGCTGCGGTTGGCAAAATTAATCCGCATGATTGCCAGCTCAAGATAGGTCACAGCGTCGGCCAGAAACGTCGCAATCGCAGCCGAATAAACGATTTCCTTGGTTTTTTTGATACCGATTGGGAATCCGCCGTAGACTTTCAGCATCAGCACGCACATGACCGGGAAACAGATCAATGTGATTGCCGCGGTCCGCGAGAAGCGGAGCAGCTCCGGTTCGGTCAGCGAAAAAAGAAAGTAAAACAACAAAAATAAAACAATGACCAGGAGAAGTTTGAAACTGCGCAAAAGAGATCGTTGAAGTTTTTGCGCGATTGATTTAACCATGGTGAATCCTCCAACTTGCAGGAAATTTAAGGGAATAATCAACAAGCATGCCCAATCCAGTACAGTATATCATATTCTTCGACATCCTGCCATGTCGCAACTTGCAAATCTTATAAGCGATTTCTGCATGAAAACTGTAAAAGACGTTTAAAACTGCGACAAATCTGGTGTAAAATTCCACCCTCAGGGCGCCATTTTCTCCATCATTTCGATCAGTTCTTCGGCTTCCTGTTCAATTGGTTTTTCCTCAGCCTGTTGTTTGGAAGGATCATCTTCTTCATCCGAAGCTTGCTTATCAGCTGCTTTCTCTGTCTCTTCACCGGACGGTTTTTCCGGCTGGGCATCCGACTCCCCTGCTTTTTCTTCCGGTTTTTCGCCGGTTTGTTCTTTATCCTTATCTTCGGCTTTGTCGTTTGTCTCAGCCGTCTCAGCGTTTTCCGCCGGTTTTTCATCGGGAGAGGACTTTTCCGCATCCGTCTGCGATTCGGGCTGTTTTTCAGCCTTTTCCTCACCGGCAGCACTGTCAGCCGACTGAGGAGTTTCGTCTGCCGGAGCAGCTGCATCTTCCTCTTCTTCCGACTGAATGACCTCTACCTTTTCCTCCGGTTTCCAGCTGGTAAAGACGCGGTGCACCGGTTCAGGATTTTCATCGATCTGGATATTTTCGACGGCGCTCAGCTCAGACGCGAACTTCATGCAGTTTTCTTCGGCGTTAAACCACTCTTCCCAGCACTGGTACCCCAGCTCGGCACGGGAATCGAACTTATCCTTGTCCATATTGCACAGCATCTCAAGGAAGGCGGTCAGCTGTTCCAGCGTCGGACTTTCCGGCATCAGCAGCCCGGTTTCGTTGCTGACCACGTCGGTCACTCCGTCGACAGCCGTCGCACAGACAAAGATATGGTTGGCCATTGCCTCCAGCATCATCGTCGGGACGCTTTCCGAACTGCTGACCGACAGGAAGACATCCAGCTTATGGGAAGCATAATAATGATAGCGTTCCTCCTGGTTCATATCGCCGAGGAACTCATACCGGATACCGGGTTTGTTTTCCAGTTTATCCCGTGCATATTCCAGCACCTTTTCCCTCTGGGAGCCGTCGCCGATATGCACCCAGTCGAGGCACCCGATCTTCATGCCGGCAATTGCGTCGATCAGCAGCGTCAGCCGCTTGTCCTCCTCAATCGGCGAACAGGTGACAATCCGCAGCAGGTAATCCTCTTCCGGCGGTTCGAGCAGGACTTCCGGTCCTGGGACGCCGAGGGGTGCAACGCGGTATTTCCCCGGAAATTCTCCGTCGGTGAAATGGTGGACATAGGTATTGCGGCGTTCTTCGGTGGTAAAGTAGACGGCGTCGAGATTGCGGTTGGTAATATAATTGAGGGTTTCGCGGCGTTCACCGGTTTGGGGGTCAAACATATTGGCACGGTGGCAGCGTGCGGTGACATGGATATCCTTGCCCATCTCCTTGATACGGGTCAGGCCGTAGAGATAGTTGTTAAAGTTGGCCGAATAGATCACCAGCGGACGCTCGTCCTGCATCAGCGGCAGCGACAGCACATACCGGCGCATCAGCTCGCTATCGACCAGCGCATCGAGGGTATGGGCAGCCTGATTATGATTCCAGCGTCCTTCCTCCTGACCCTGCCGGCGTTCAATCCGGTAAGCGTGGCTGAAGCGGCAGAGGGTCCGGAGCCACCATTTTTTAAGCCGTCCGCTTTTGGTAGACGGACGCGAAAAGATAACACCGGGCGGGAGGATGCGGTACATCCGTTTATCGGTCTCACGGGTCACAAGATATACATTAAAAAACTTTGTCAGGTAAGGGAGTTCTGTTTCCAAAAAGCTCTCCTGATTGGAACAGGGATAATGCTCAGTTACCAGCAGCAGATTCTGCGGTTTCTTCGCCATAACGTACATTCCTTTCTCGGTCTGCGCAGGCAGACCACCTACAGATTGCATATTCGGACATGACAAAATGTCATATAGATCGATTATACCATAATTTTTCAAAAATAAAAAGCAGATTTTTATGAACTTTGGATGCTATTCAGCCATTTCCTTCCAAAAATCCAACCAAATCTCCTTGCTATTTTCGTCAGTTTCTTCTATAATAAATATATCAAATTAATTTCAGGAGGAATACAGATGAGCTATCCGACAGACAATTCCCGTGTACACGGGTTCCTTCACGTAAAAGGAAAACTGCTGGTCAATGGGGACGGCGAAGAAGTCCTGCTCCGCGGATGGGGCGCCGGCAACTGGAACAACCCCGAAGGGTTTATGATCGGCGCAGTCACCAACTTTACCGGTGCTGCCGTCCAGGACAAAGTCGTCCGTGCTTCCGGGATGGACCGCGGACGCAGCTTTCTCCAGACCGTCCGCGAAACCTGCGGCAGCCGGTATGCGCAGGATTTCTGGAACCGCTGGATGAACACCTATATGACCGAAGACGACTTTATCCTGATGGAAAAGCTGGGGTACAACTCGGTCCGTCTGCCGGTCAGCGCACGGTGTTTCCTTGAGGAAGAGCCGGGGTACATCTGGGTTGAAGAAGCGTTTTCGATGCTGGGACGGGTGCTGGACTGGTGTAAAGCACATCACATTTACGGCATTCTCGACCTGCACGGTGCGGTCGCAGGCCAGTCCTGCCTGCCGTGTGACGACGGCATCGACAACCAGCCGCGGCTGTTTATGGAAGAAGAGAGCTATGAACGGACCATCGTGCTGATGGAGGAGTTTGCCCGGCGCTTTGGCGATCACGAAGGACTGGGCGGGTACAACATCGTCAATGAACCGCTCTCCAACTTTTCCGGCGACGCAAATGACAAATATATCCCCAAATTACAGCAGTTTTACCTCGACTGCATCCGCCGGATGCGGGTTTACGACAAAAACCACGCCTTTTTCCTGGAAGGCAACCACTTTACCAACCGTGTCAGCATCTTCGACCGGGACTACGACCCCGAATGTCACAACTGGGTGCTGACCCTGCACTGCTATTCCAGACGCCCGGAATATTCGATGATTGCGCCGGCGCTGGCCAGAGCGGACAAGCTGAATGTACCGGTCTGGATGGGAGAAACCGGCGGTCCGAATCGCTGGATGTCGGCGATGTATGAAATGCTGCTGGAGCATCATATCGGGTACTGTGTCTGGAGCTGGAAGTGTGTCGAAGGCGGCAATGCGTGCAGTGTCATCCGGCAGAAACTGCCCGAAGGCTGGAGTAGATTCAACGCCTATGTTTCCGAAGGAGCGGCGCGGCCGAGCTATGCCGAGTCCCAGGCGATTTTTGACCGGTACATCGACTGTCTGCGGTTTGAGAACTGCACCGTCTCGGAAGATACGACCATCGACATCTTCCGCCGGAAAGGTGCCACCATTCCCGCCATCGGCTTCAACCTTTCGCCCGGCCGCGGCATCTCCTACAAAGGCAATGACCCCTACGGCAATGAGGCAGCCTACCGTCCCGGAACCGGCATGGAGATGGTCTTTGCGCCGGGCTACACCACCCGTGAAACCGTCATGGGCAAACCGCGTCCGGATACCGACTGGGATAACCTCCAGCTTGTCCTCCGCAAAGGCGATTTTGCCTGCTATACCTGCCGTGAGCTGACCGACGGGTGCGACCTGTCGCTCCGCTGCCGTGCAGACGAACCTGCCGTCGTCGAACTGCGCTCCGGGAATACCCTGCTCGGCACCCTGACCATCCAGCCCGGTGAACAGCTGACCGATACCGAACCGGTCGCACTGCCGGGAGATGCGTATCAGGTCCTGAAGCTCGAAGCCGTCGAGGGCAGTGTTATTCTTTCCGACCTGCTGATCCGCTGAGGCGTTTGCATACAGGCGCAGGCTCACATACCGAACGGGTGACCGCAATCGTTGCCAGAGTGTCCCCCAGCTGGGTGAAAACAACCGCCATCAGTTCAAGCTGTTCAGTTGACGCGTTGGATGCGAGCGCATTGGCTGCCGCCGTGATATACGCGGTCAGTTCACATCCGTTCACCGCAATCCCTCCTTTCCTGTCCGGATAATTCAATATACGCAGGCGCCCTGCCTCTGGTGCATCTTACCAGAAACAGGGCGCCTGTTTTTTTATATATTCATGTGATTGTTCAGTCGGTCGGCTGGATACCGGTCACGGTCAATTGCTGCCCGTCCACCCGGAATTTCACTTCCATCCCGGCGAATGCCATCCCATAGACCCTTTCAGGGTCATGCTGATAGGACGGACGGGGGTCATGTGCCAGCACTTTTTGAAGAGCATCCCGTTTTTGTTCGGGGACGATTTGCAGCAGTTCGGGCGGGATTTCCACCGCCAGTTCCTTTTCCCTGACCGGGTCGGAAAATCCACCCACTGCATCGGGATGGCTGTCGGTAAACGGCAGATAGGGCTTGATATCCAGAATCGGCGTACCATCGCACAGATCAGCCCCTTCGACCAGCAAAACAGTCCCCTGCTCGGTCTTTTCGATTCCCACCAGTTTGACCGATGAAAGCCCAATTGGATTGGGACGGAAGGGCGAGCGGGTCGCAAATACCCCCATCCGGGTATTGCCGCCCAGCCGCGGCGGACGGACAGTCGGCGACCAGTCCTCTCGGACCGTCTGCGAAAACTCCCAGATCAGCCAGAGATGGCTGTACCCTTCAATCCCGCGTAAAGCCTCGTCCACCCGGTATTCCGGCTCAAAGACAATCGTCGATATTACCGGCACGATACCACTCTGACGCGGGATGCCGAACTTAGTCGGAAAATCCGACCGGATACGGGCGATCACCTTGATTTGTATTGTTTCCATCATCATTTCCCGTCCTTATATGCCAAGCTTTTCACGTAAAAATGCGAGCAGCCGTTCTTTTGCCGCTGCACGCAGCTCCATTTCGGGCATACGGCCTTCCCTGCTCAAATCCATCCAATACCTGCCGTCATGGTCAGCCGACAGGCTGTCCAGCGGCCAGCCTGGGTGGCGGTCATGGTGTGGTTTGGACAGCATCAGGAAGCTGTATGCCCGGCGCTGCTGTTCAGGGTCTTCCATATAGCCGTACACCTGCCCATCCCGGCAGACGCCGTACCCATCCAGATAACAGGCGGTACACTTCCCGCCCAGCGACGCCACCAGCCGGCTATAATGTTCGATCATCTCTTCGTCGGTCATCTCGTGCCCATCGGCTGCACGCCGGATAAACAGACCCGGCTGTCGCGGGTCGTCCAGCGGCAGGTCCAGAAAGTATAACCCGGAGTCCTCCGAAATCACCCTGCCTGCAAACCTGCCATACCAGGCAGCTTTCCGCATCGCATTTTCCATCGGAGTTGCGCCGTCCTCATCCGGGATTTTGTCGACACCAACGTCCTGCAGCGTCAGCATCCGGATATCGTCCCGACCGATCAATTGCTGAAAATAGGCTGCTTTTTGGCGGTTGGTGGTGCCGAGCAGAATCTCCATCTCTTCACCCCTCATCAGCAGCATTCCGCCGCAACAAACGCGGTCGAAAAGGCAATCTGTAAATTAAACCCGCCGGTATAGCCGTCGACATCCAGTATCTCCCCTGCGAAGTACAGTCCTGGGAGCAGTTTGGATTCCATCGTCGCCGGATTGACCTCTTTGACCTGGACGCCGCCGCGTGTGACAATCGCCTCCTCGACCGGACGGAAGCCGGTCGGAGTCAGCGGGAACGCCTTGAGCAGTCCGACAAATGCCGCCCGTTCTTCGCGGGTGATGTCCCTCACCTTCTGGTCAAACGGAATCCCGGCACGGCGCAGTGCAACCGGAATCAGCTTGCGCGGCAGCAGTGCACCGAGTGCATTGATGATATCCCGGTTAAGGTTTTCGGAAAAGTCCCGCAGCAATCGTTTGTCCAATTGCTGGATGGTCAGACCCGGCTTGAGGTCGATCAGCAGCTGGTATTTTTTCTTTCCCATCGAACGGATATGCGCCGACGCCGACAAAACCAGCGGACCGCTGACCCCAAAATGGGTGAACAGCATTTCGCCGAGTTCCGAATAGATTTCCTTGCCGTTTTCGGTCACCGTCAGTGTCACATTGCGCAGCGAGAGTCCCATCATATCCCGTGGGTCTTTTTCAGCGGTCAGAATCGGAATCAGCGAGGCGGACGGCGGGACGATGGTATGGCCTGCCTGTTCGGCCAGACGGTACCCGCTCCCATCCGAACCGGTGACCGGGTAGGACGCGCCGCCGCAGGCGAGCAGCACCGCACCGCCATGATAAGCAGTTCCATCAGCACACTGTACCCCGACAGCCTTGCCGTCCTCGACCAGCAGTTTTTCGGCCTTGCCCTGTTTCAGCGTGACTCCTGCCTTTTTAAGCTCCCGCATCAGTGCATCGAGGATATCCGCCGCCTTGTCCGACACCGGGAATACTCGGTTTCCCCGTTCGGTTTTGAGCGGGACGCCTGCCGCCTCAAAAAACGCCATCGTATCGCTGGTGTCAAACCGGGAAAATGCCGAATACAAAAACCGCGGATTTTCCGGGATATTTTGCAGCAGCGTCTCCCGGTCACAGTTGTTGGTGACATTACAGCGTCCTTTTCCGGTAATCAGCAGTTTTCTGCCGGTTTTTTCGCCGCGTTCCAGCAGCAGCACCTTTTTTCCCAGCCGTCCGGCCTGCACTGCCGCCATCATCCCGGCCGCACCGCCGCCGACTACAATCAGATCATACCCCAAAATCATCGCTCCTTTTATCCTGCAAACACAAGGCACAGCCGCCTTTGCTGACAGCTGTGCCGAAAACATCTTCCAATAACCGTTTATCTGCCGGGCATTATCTGCCTGGCAATCCCGCATCGGGTGCCGGACCCTGATAGACATTATATTCCGACCAGATCTCTTCCAACCGGTTAAAGGTCTGGGTAACCTCTTCCTCCTTGCGCAGACCGACCGCGACAATCAGCGCATTGACCACCGAAAAAGGTGCAACCAGCGAATCGACAAACGACGTCATATCGCTGCGTGCCGCCAGCAGAATCTCTGCAGCCTTTGCAAGCGGCGAACCTGCGCCGTCGGTAATCGCGATAACCTTTGCACCGGCATCTGCCGCAAACCGGCAGGCCTTGACGGTCAGGGTCGAATAACGCGGGAAGCTGATGCCGATCAAAACGTCGTCCTTGTTAATCCGCACCAGCTGTTCATACAGCTCGCTGGAAGACGAGGTGTGCACCAGCCGGACATTGGAAAACATCAGCCCAAAATAGTAATCGATAAACTTTGCAAGACACCCGGCGCTCCGGTCACCGATGACATAGATCATATGTGCCTCGGCAATTGCGTCGACAGCCTGTGCAAAATCCTCCTTCGAGATTTCCTCAAGGGTATGACGAATCTTATCGATATCAAAAGAGAGTACCTTGTCCAGCACATCCCCGCCGCCGATCCGGTCCTGTGTGACCGCAATCCGCTGGACACTGGTCAGCTGGGTTTTAATGACCTGCTGCAGCGCACGGGATAATTCGGGATAACCGCCAAACCCCAGCTCGTATGCAAAACGAACGACGGTCGATTCACTGACACCAACCGTTGCCCCCATCTTAGCTGCGGTCATAAACGCCGCCTTATCGGTATGGCTGGTAATAAAGTCGGCGATTCTTTTCTGACCTTTAGAAAAGGTGGGACGCGTCTGGGTAATCTTATCCAAAATATCCATCTGTTTTTTCTGCCTTTCCGTTCTCCGCGCACAGCTGCCCGCGGAAATAATCTGCATCTATTATAACAACAACTTTTCAGTTTTGCAAGAGCTTTTACCAAAAACTGCAAAAGTAATCACAATTATCCCGAACAGGCAGCATTTTAGCGGTTTTCGCTGCATTGCAGTATCATTTTAAACGCACAAAGCCGCCCACAGCTTGCAGCTGCAGGCGGCTTACAGGCAGGAAAAGTGTCCTGCACGGACAGATACCTGTCCACTCAATTTTTCACTTTATCAGGACTCGCGTTTATCAGCGGATTTGCGCAGTTCGACCCGGCGGATTTTGCCGCTGATGGTCTTAGGCAGCTCGTCGACGAACTCAATCACACGCGGATATTTGTAGGGAGCGGTCTGCTGTTTAACATAGGTCTGGATTTCCTTTGCCAGCGCATCGGAAGGCGTATAGCCCTTTGCAAGGACGATTGTCGCCTTGACGACCATCCCGCGCACCGGGTCAGGCACGCCAGTCACGCCGCATTCCAGCACCTGCGGCAGTTCCATCAGGACACTTTCAATCTCAAACGGCCCGATTCGATAGCCGGACGACTTGATGACATCGTCGGTCCGTCCGACATACCAGAAAAATCCGTCCTCGTCCTTCCACGCGGTATCACAGGTATGATAATAGCCATCGTGCCAGACATCTTCCGTCTTTGCAGCGTCAGGGTCGCCGCCGTCGTAATACTTCTGGAACATACCGATCGGATGGACGCCGTTGGGTGTACGGACGACGATTTCGCCGGTTTCACCGGCAGGCAGCGGCTGGTCGTTTTCATCCACAATATCCACATCGTAAAGGGGAGAAGCCTTGCCCAGCGAACCGACCTTTTCATCCTTTGCGCCGACAAAGTTGCCCATCAGCACGGTCGTTTCAGTCTGGCCGAACGCCTCATGAATTCGCAGCCCGGTCTTCTGCTCAAACTGGCGGAAAACTTCGGGGTTGAGTGCTTCACCGGCAGTGGTGACATATTTCAGCGAAGAGAGGTCGTAGTTTTCCAGACCTTCCTTAATCAGGAAGCGATAGATGGTAGGCGGTGCACAGAAGGTGGTAATCTTGTATTCCTGGATTTTCGCCAGCAGATCGGCCGGGACAAACCGGTCGAAATCATAGACGAAAATGCCTGCCGCCAAAAACCACTGGCCGTACAGCTTGCCCCAGACGGACTTTGCCCATCCGGTTTCCGAAACGGTCAGATGCAGGCCGTCCGGGTCGACGTTGTGCCAGTATTTGGCGGTGACGATATGGGCAATCGGGTAGCTGAAATCGTGGCAGACCATCTTCGGATAACCGGTCGTGCCGGAGGTGAAGTAGAGCAGCATCGTATCGCTGGCCAGCGTCTCCATCCGTTCGGTCAGCGGTGCGGTCTCCTCGATCATCCGATCAAACGGCAGCCAGCCTTCCCGCTCACCGCGGACGATAAACCGGGTGCGGATATCGGGATAATCCTTCATCGCGCCTTCGACATGCTGGCAGACCTCGTCCTCTGCACTGGCGACAATGGCCGTCACACCGGCGCTCTTGAAACGATAGAGGAAATCCTTAGCGGTCAGCAGGTGGGTTGCCGGAATGGCAATCGCGCCCAGCTTATGCAGGCCGAGAATCGCGAACCAGAACTGATAGTGGCGTTTGAGGACCAGCATGACCCGGTCACCATGGCGGATGCCCTGATTGTAAAAGAGAGCGGCGGCACGGGAAGCATACTCGCTGATCTCACCAAACGTAAAGGTGCGCTGTTCACCGGCGACATTACACCAGACCATTGCACGGCGCTGGGGTTCATTGCGGGCAATCTCGTCGATCACATCGTAAGCATAGTTAAAATGCCCGTCATATACCGGTTCAAACCGGCTGATCACGCCGTCCTGATCAAAACCTTCCCTGCAAAATTTCTGATGCAGCAGTTTCATATCCATAATTCCAAATCCTTTCCTCCGCCGGCCGGTCACCAATCGCAGACCGGAACAAACTCCGGGAATCAGCGATCCGGCCGGCGCCATTCTGCCGGTCAGGGAAAGGATTCCCAGAATTTCTTATATTTAAGCATATAATCATATATACTTTAATACCTTTGGATGGATTTGTCAATGATGGTTTGGTGAACATTCGCCAAACGACCAATTTTTTTCATGATTTGCGGACATTTCCGCTGCTGATGCCCTGAACGCGCCCATCCAGCGGCAGCCAGTCGAGTGCACGCAGAATATATTCATCCCAGAACACCCAGTTATGACTGCCGGGACCTTCTTCCCAGGTCAGCTTTACCCCCTGCTCCCGCAAAAAGTCACGGTATGCGCAGTTGGGGCCGTACAGAAAGTCTTCGGTACCGCAGCACTGATAGATTTCGGGGAGTGCCTTTCCCTGTTCTTTCAGTCTGAGGAGCAGCGCACGGTAATCCTTGTCGCTTCCCTCCAGTTTGGACAGGTCGCCGAAGACGCTCTGATAAAAGCCGCGGCGATGGGTCGGCATCGGGTCGTCCGGCGTCGAGGCGAGCACCCGTTCGAGAATCAGACCGGCCGACAGCATGATAATCCGGCCAAAGGTATCGGAATATTTCAGCCCGTTGACGATGGCGCCATATCCGCCCATCGACAGTCCGCCGATGAAGGTATCTTCCCGTTTATCCGACAGATGGAAGGTATCGCGGGTAAATTCGACCAGGTCCTCGCCGATAAACTTGCCGTAATAGCTCTCGCTCTCCGGATTGTCGACATAAAAATGGTTATCACCCGACGGCATGACCACACACAGTCCCCTGTCCTGTGCCCAGGATTGCAGACGGGTCCCGGTCACCCAGTCGGTGTAATTGCCGAAGATGCCGTGCAGCAGATAAAGGGTTTTCAGCGGTTTCTTTTCGGGTTTGGCCATACCGGGGAATACCGCCTTATCGGTCGGGATAATCACGTTGATGGTGACGGTGCGCATCAGCGATTTGGAAAAAAAGTCAGCCTGAATCAGTGCCATTGCAAAAATCCTCCTTTTTCAGTAAAACGTTATAGTACGATAAGGATAGCATATCTGCGTCCTAAAGTCCATACTTTTTCCATAAATTTTGCAAAAAAATCTTTTTGTTGTGAATTTCGATACTTTTCAATCAACAGCGGGTATGCTATAATATGAACCGAAATAAATCTGACCTTGAGCAGCCGCGGCCGATCTGTCTGTTGACTGCGAATGAAAGGAATGTATTTTATGAGAAAAACAAAAATTGTATGTACCATTGGCCCTGCCTGCTCGGATGAAGAGACACTGACCCGGATGTGCAAAGCCGGCATGAATGTTGCCCGCCTCAACTTCTCCCATGGCACCCACGAAGAGCACCTCGAAAAAATGAACCTGATCAAAAAGGTCCGCCAGAAACTGCATATGCCTATCGCAATCCTGCTGGACACCAAAGGCCCGGAATACCGTATCCGCACCTTTAAAGACGGCAAGGTTTACCTCAATGAAGGCGACCTTTTCACCTTCACCACCGAGGAAGTCGAGGGTGATGAGCACCGCGTTTCGGTCAGCTACAAAGGGATGGCGCAGGACCTCCAGGTCGGCGACAAAATCCTGCTCAACAACGGCCTGATGAGCTTCCAGGTCGAAGAACTGACCGATACCGACGTCATCTGCCGTGTTATGAACAGCGGCGAGCTCTCCAACCGCAAGAGCATGGCATTCCCCGGCAAGGTTCTCAAACAGGAATACCTCAGCGAACAGGACAAGGAAGACATCAAGTTTGGCGTGGAAAATGACGTCGATTTTATCGCCTGCTCGTTTGTCTCCTGTGCACAGGATCTGCGGGACATCCACGACTATCTGGATGAAATCGGCGGCGGCCAGGATATCGACCTGATTGCCAAGATCGAAAACCGTTCGGGTGTGGCAAATATCGAAGAGATCTGCTCGCAGTGTGACGGCATCATGATCGGCCGTGGTGACATGGGCGTCGAGATTCCCTACGAGGAGCTGCCCGGTATCCAGAAGATGCTGATTTCCAAGTGCGGACTGCTTGGCAAGCGGGTCATTACTGCAACTGAAATGCTGGAATCGATGATTCACAACCTCCGTCCGACCCGTGCCGAAATTTCCGACGTCGCAAACGCTGTCTACGACGGCACCAGTGCGATTATGCTTTCGGGTGAGACGGCAGCCGGTGACCACCCGGTCGAAGCAGTTGAAGCGATGGCAAAGATTGCCCGCTGGACCGAGAAAAACATCGATTATACCGATCGTTTCCATGATGGGGACTTCCACATCAAGAATACGGTTGATGCGCTGTCCCATGCGACCTGCGGCATGGCGATTGACCTGAAAGCATCGGCAATTGCGGTATGTTCGCTGTCGGGCAAGACGGTCCGGATGGTTTCCCGGTTCCGTTCCCCCTGCCCAATCCTCGGCGTTACCACCAACGAAAAGACCTGGCGCAAGCTGGCATTGTCCTGGGGTGTTATTCCGGTGATGGTGGAATATTTCAACTCGACCGAGGTGCTGTTCTATGTTGCAGCAAGAGAGGCGAAAAAGACCTTCGGCCTGAAGGCCGGCGACCGGATTGTCATCACCGGCGGCATGACCAACGGCATGTCGGGCAACACCAACCTGATTAAAGTCGATATGATCGGCGACTGATTTTAACCTGATTTTTATATTGTTATTATAATACAGCCGGGGAGGCAGTTGTCTCCCCGGTTTTTTGCGTCCTGGACCGATGGATATGGCGCTGATTGACCTGCACGCCAATTTGTGCTATGATGATATACAGAGATTTATTGCAAAAATGGAGGAAGAAGACAATGCTGCTCTCATTACAGGATATCGGCGTTTCCTTCGCCGGAAACACCATCCTGGAACATATTACCGCCAGCGTGCAGGAGGATTCCCGTATCGGCCTGATCGGCGCAAACGGCGCCGGTAAATCCACCCTGCTGAATATGATCACCGGTGCGCTGGAAAACGAGTGGGGCGAAATTTCCCGCAAGCCGATGCTGAACATCGGCTACCTCCGCCAAAACAGCGGTCTGGAAGGCTCCAATACCATCCGTGCCGAGATGCGGACCGTCTTTTCGGAGGTACTGGCCGCCAGACAGAAGATGGATGATTTACAGATCGAAATGGGCCAGTGCAAGCCCGATTCACCTGAATACCGTAAGTTTGCAGCTGAGTATGACCGGCAGCTGTCTTTTTTTGAGGCAAACGGCGGCTATGTCGTCGACGTCAAGATTCAGTCGGTCTTAAACGGTATGGGTTTTGGCGGACGGGATCTGGATACAAAGATTTCCACCCTCTCCGGCGGTGAGAAAACCCGACTGGCACTTGCCAAGCTGCTGCTCAGCGAACCGGAGCTGCTGATTCTGGACGAACCGACCAACCATCTGGACTTTAAGACACTGCGGTGGCTGGAAGGTCATCTGGCGGAATACCGTGGAGCGGTCATTGTCGTCTCGCATGACCGGTATTTTCTTGACCAGACGGTTTCGGAGATCTGGGAGGTAGAATTTGGGTCGATGCGGGTATTCCCCGGCAACTACTCAAAATATAAAGTGCTGAAAGCCGAGCTGATGGCACGCTGGGAAAAGGAATATGAAGCCCAGCAGGAAGAAATCGCCGATCTGGAAGATTATGTCGCCCGCAACCTTGTCCGTGCGACCACCTCCAAAAGTGCGAAATCCCGTGTCAAAAAGCTGGAACGGATGGAGCGGATCGACAAGCCCAAAGAGTACAACCGGGAGATGCACCTGCACTTTTCCTATGACCGTGACCCGGTCAAGGATGTATTGACGGCAAAAGAGCTGTCGCTGACAGTCGGTGAGGCTGACAAACGCAAGCACCTGTTTGACCATCTGTCGTTCCAGATTGAGCGCGGGGACAAGGTCGCCGTCATCGGTGAAAACGGCATCGGCAAATCCTCCCTGCTCAAAGCGCTGCTGGGACGGATTCCGTTTGACAGCGGCCGGTACCGCTGGGGTGACGAAACCAAAATCGCCTATTTTGACCAGGAAAACCGCCAGCTGAACCCGCATAATACCGTTTTGGAAGAGCTGTGGAGCCGTTATCCCGGCAAGACCGAAACGGAAATCCGCAATGAACTTGGGCGGGTGCTGCTCACCGGAGAAGACGTCTATAAAAATGTCGGCGTCCTTTCGGGCGGCGAACGGGCCAAGCTTGCCTTTGCGGTACTGATGGCGGAGCGCGGCAACTTCCTGATGCTGGACGAACCGACCAACCACCTCGACCTGCGCAGCAAGGAAATCCTTGAAGATGCACTGGCGGAGTTCCCCGGCACGATGCTGTTTGTCTCGCATGACCGGTATCTGCTGCGGCGTGTGCCGGACAAGATCATCGAAATCTTTTCCGACCATGTCGAGGTCTTCCCCGGCAACTATGATTATTACATTGAAAAGATGCAGGCCAAAGAACGCGCGGCAGCACTTGCCGCCGCACAGGCCGCTCCCCCGCCTCCCGCTGCACCCAAGGCAGGCGCCGTCAGCTACAATCGCGGCAAGGAACAGCGTGCCGCTTCGGCACGCATCCGTGCCCGGATGAAGGCACTGGAAAAGCGGCTGGAAGAGATCGACACCGAAATCGCCGACATCGAATCGAAGATGGCGGGAGAAGAGATGGGATATGAGGAGCTGCAGCAGCTGTGCGAACAGCTGGAAGCGCTCCACACCGAACAGGATGCAGACATGGAAGAATGGCTGTCCCTGTCGGAGAGTTGACCTGATGGACAGGCAGAAAGGAACCCTTATGGAAAAAGTTTTGCTTCACTGTTGTTGTGCGCCCTGCTCGCTTTCCTGCATCGACCCGCTGCGGGAGGAAGGTATTGAGCCGGTCGCGTTCTGGTACAACCCGAATATCCATCCGTGGAAGGAATACCAGGCGAGAAGAGACTGTCTGCTGACCTATGCGCCGACCATCGGGATGGAGGTGCTGGTTCAGGAGGATTACGGCCTGCGGGAGTTTGTCCGGCATGTCGCCGGCGACATCGACGGAAGATGCACCTATTGTTATGAGCACCGGCTGGAAGAGACGGCAAAATTCGCCGCTGCAAACGGATTCGAGGCATTTACCACGACCCTGCTGGCGAGTGTTTACCAGCGTCACGAGCTGATCGCCGCGGCTGCCGAACGGTTTGGCAGGCAGTACGGCGTGCAGTTTCTCTACCGTGATTTTCGCCCCAACTTCCGTGCCGGAAACCAGCGGGCACGTGAGCTGGGATTTTACATGCAGAAGTATTGCGGCTGTGTCTTTTCGGAACAGGACCGCTACCAGAAACAGATCGACCGGGACAAGCTGAAATTTGCTCCGGCTGTATCGGAATAAACGATGACAAAAAGCGCCGCGATGGTCGATGACCGTCACGGCGCTTTTGTGGTTAAACCAGGTTATTCGTTGATATTGACTGTCTCTTCGGGTGTGCCGTCGCAGTCCTCGTCCAGCATCACCATATAGGTCTTGCTTTCATCGACATACAGTCTGACTGCCGGTGAGCCGCCCTCGGTCATCAGCACCGAATAGCAGCTGACATCGGTGACATCCGCCATCCCCTCAAAGGTGAAGGAACGCTGTTCACTGCCGCCGTAACGGCTGATGCAGTAATCGACCAGCGCGCCGGACATCAGTTCATTGACGGTCGTATATTCCTCACTAGTGACGGTAAATTCGCTGGAATTACCCGACTCATCGGTGCTGGAAATCGTCACGTTCCCGTCTTCATCGGTCGCGACCTGATAGGAGCTGACCTGGGTCAGGGTTCCGCTGTCGTCCCATTTCCAGACGCCCTGGCTGTAATCGGAGGCATTTCCCCGTTCATAGGTGCTGATGCGTTCTGTTTCAGGGTTGGGAGTAGGCGCCGCGAGGTCTTCAAATCCCGGATAGGCGATATAATTGCCCTCTGCCGGGTCGCACAGCCACAGATAATAATAGCTGTTGACCGCACCGCTGGAAGCTGCGAGCAGAATATCTTCGTATCCGTCAAAGTTCATATCCTTTGCCAGCAGGGTCGTCTCATCAATTACGACATTGTCATTGCCATCATGGAAGAGGGTCTGCTGGACCTCGCCGCCGTAACCGACATACACCGCGTTTGCATCGGCATAGACATACTGGCCGGTTTTCAGCGTCAGGACAAAGTCCGCGGTTCCCGCCGACAGCACTTCACTGGCATAGCTGCTTGCCTCCGCGAGGTTCTGCTGTTCCTCAGGGGTCAGGCTGGCGACCTCGGTACTATTTGCCCTGGGCCTATCTTCTGTTGCCGGCTTCACCGGCCCATCCGAGGAGTTTGAGTACCAACCCCCACTCCCTGCATCCACTGCAAGGAAGGGTTCATAAGCAGCACCGCCGCTCTGGGTGGTCAGCTGAATGAGGTAGACCTGCTGGTCGCCGATCAGCTGCGGCTCTTCGGAGGATAACGAAAGCTGGAACTGGTCGGGAGCAGCCGCATTGACAAAATCCTCGGCCTTTTTCAGTGCATCCTGAGCGGTGAGCTCTGACGTGGAGGACTGCAGCTGGACGCCGAGAAATTCCTCAACATCCGCGTCGGTTTCACCGGCGGTGCTGCATCCGGTTAGCAGGAGTGCTGCCGCAATACAGACGGGGACAACCTGTTTCCATTTATTCCGTATCGAAATCATATGATTCACATCCTGTCTTATGAGTTTATGCCCATACGGCTCTTTTATTTTACCACAAAATCAGCGCAATTGGTAGCGTATTTTTTTGAACATCCTGCATATTCCGGGTGGAAGTCTTTCAAATCCTGCAAAATATGAAAAGGAATTGAAAAAAAATGACTATAGCGGTATACTGTAACTGGCCATTTTTATAAGAAAGGCAGGAGTAACATTCATGAAAATTGTCACCTTTAATATCCGCTGCGATATCCAGCCGGTGGATGACCAACAGTTCCGGGAGATGATCGCCCAACTTCCGGCCGGTGCGATCGAAAAGGCCGGTCCGCAGGCAAAGCTTCGCTTTCCCAAAGGCGACGGCATCAACAGCTGGGAATTCCGCCGGGATATGGTCCTCGCCAAAATTCAGGCAGAACGCCCTGAAATCATCGGTTTTCAGGAACTGCTGCCCCATCAGGCAGCATGGCTGCGGGAACGGCTGCCGGAATACACCTTTGTCGGACACGGACGTGACGCCGACTACGGCGGAGAACGTCCGATGATTGCGGTACGCAATGACCTGGAGCTGCTCTCCTACCGTGGGTTCTGGCTCTCCCCGACCCCTGAGGTTCCCGGCTCCCGGTTTGATATCCAGAGCCAGTGCCCCAGAACCTGTGCGGTCGCCGAGGTGTATTTCCCGGAGCAGAAGCTGTGCGCACGCATCTATGACACCCATCTCGACCATCTGTGCGCCGAGGCGAGAGAAGCCGGTCTGCGGCAGCTGCTGGCCATCATCCGCGAAGATAACGAAAAGCATCCGCTGCCGGTATTGCTGATGGGCGACTTCAACGCCGCTCCCGCTGACCCGGAACTCAAACCCCTGTTTGGAGAGGAAGGGACCGCCCTCGGATTGAAGGACATGACTTCGGAAACCGGCATCACCTTCCACGGCTATGGCCACAAGGAAGACGAGATCAAAATTGACTATATTTTCGCGACCGAGCCATTTATTCAGGCCCACACCGCGACCAGCCTGTGGAAAGATGAGGTAAACGGCCGGTACCTCTCCGACCATTACCCGGTTGAGACGGATTATGCCTTCTGAAAACATCTGACAGGTATATGAAAAATCGTACCCTATCCCTTGCAAAAACGCCGGGGATAGGGTATAATATAGGCATTAAAAAATGCGGGCGAATATGTCGTCCGGAAAGTAGGTGCGGCATCAGCCGCCCCTGTGAAAAGAAAGAGGGATTCACTATGTACGCAGATTTACTCGATTCCATCGGCCTGATTAACAAAACTGACCCCGAAGTCGCATCAGCTATGCAGAAGGAACTTTCCAGACAACGCCGCAATATTGAACTGATTGCCAGTGAAAATATTGTATCTCCCGCTGTCATGGCTGCAATGGGCAGCATCCTGACCAACAAATACGCGGAAGGTTATCCCGGAAAACGGTACTACGGCGGCTGTGAATACGTCGATATCGTCGAGGATATCGCGAGAAACCGTGCCTGCCAGCTGTTCGGCGCCGAACATGCAAACGTTCAGCCCCATTCCGGCGCACAGGCCAACATCGCCGTTTATTTTGCACTGCTCAAACCCGGCGATACCATCCTCGGCATGAACCTGGACGAGGGCGGCCATCTGACCCACGGCTCCAAGGTCAACATCTCCGGTAAATACTTCAATGTCATCCCCTACGGTGTCGACCCTGAGACCGGGCGGATTGACTACGAACAGCTGATGAAGCTGGCGATGGAACACAAACCCAAACTGATTGTCGCCGGTGCATCCGCATATCCGCGGACCATCGACTTTGCCAAATTCAGAGAAGTCGCCGACGCATGCGGCGCTTACCTGATGGTCGATATGGCACATATCGCCGGTCTGGTCGCGGCAGGACTCCATCCCAATCCTGTCCCCTATGCCGATGTTGTCACCACGACGACCCATAAGACGCTGCGCGGTCCCCGCGGCGGCATGATTCTCTGCCGTGAGAGCCTTGCAAAGGCGATCGACAAGGCAATCTTCCCCGGTACACAGGGTGGTCCGCTGATGCACGTTATTGCAGGCAAGGCGGTTTGCTTTGGGGAAGCGCTCAAGCCTTCGTTCAAAGAGTACCAGACCCAGATCGTCCGCAATGCGGACGCCCTTGCCCACGGCCTGACCCGCAGAGGCATGGAGCTGGTTTCGGGCGGTACCGACAACCACCTGATGCTGCTTGACCTGCGCAACATGAAGATGACCGGCAAGGAACTGGAACACAACCTCGACGAGGTCTATATCACTGCCAACAAGAACGCCATCCCGAACGACCCCCAGAAACCCACCATCACTTCCGGTGTCCGTCTCGGCACACCTGCTGTCACCACCCGTGGGTTCAAAGAGGACGATATGGATGTCATCGCCGACTGCATCTACCGGATTGCGGCTGACTTTGAGGCCAACAAGGAAGCGGTCCGGAAGACCGTCACCGAACTGTGCGCAAAATATCCGCTGTACGAATAATTCTTCTGACACGAAAATAATCGTTGCAAAAAGGGCGGCAGGTAAAAACAACCTGCTGCCCTTTTGTTTCGGTCAACCAGAAAGCCTGGGATTCTGTATGCGGAATCCCAGGCTTTTGCTGTTTTGTTATGATTCATGCACGCCCAAAGGCATCTCACTCTCGGCCGGTACTGCTTCCGCCGGGAGATTCTCTCCCGGCTCTGCGGGAACCTCACCCTCAGCCGCTTCCGGTTTTTGCTCAGCCAGACCGGCAGCCGGTTCAGCGCCCATATTCTGTTCGTCGACCGGGTGTTCCAGACGGATATCCGTTGCCACCAGTTTCCCGTCCTTCAGCTTTCTCAGCCGGAAGACGACCGGAAGCTGATACTGGACGATGTTCTGCCAGATTTCGCAGTAGTTTTTCAGCGTCGGGTCGGTCACAAAGGCCAGCCGGAAATTATAGGAGGTATCTCCCTCGGTGATCTGACCGTTGGAATAAAACGGATAATACCGGGTAATGATGCCGTGGTGCTCGACTTCCAGTGCAGGGTCGGGTTTCTCACGCGGATGCTCCGGGTCTTTCAGATGGACATTGACCGCGCAGGCACCGCGGCTGTTGTAGCCCACATCAAACAGGACAATATACTGTCCCAGCGGGTCTTCTTCCAGCATCTGGCCGAGCTGTTCATCCGCGATATGGTTGACATGGAAAAACCAGTCGGTATCCTCTGCCCGGATAAATCCGATCTTCTGTTCCGGTTTATACGAGAAAATTGTCCCGCAGATATCCGTCCGTGTCTTGGCGGGCTGCTGTTCCCATCCGGCGTTGTCTGCAAGCTGTTCGGAATTGAAGGTGACCGGGTCGGAACAGGATTCATCCGTCTCATCCTCTTCGCTTTCCATCTGTTCCAGCTGACAGGGTACGGGGTTAGGATAGCACTGTTCAAAAATCCGTGCCATCTTTGCGCGGTTTTTCTCAGACGAAAGCGGTTCACCTTCGTCCACCGGGTCCTGTCCGGCGCAAACCATCAGGTAGGCAAAGCAGCGGGCGACCAGCTCCGGATTAGCGTCTCCCTCATTCTCAACATAACTGCCGAACACCGACAAGTCTCCTGCCTTTTCGGCCAGACGGACATACATTTCGACCACTTCGGGGATTTTTTTCCGTTCATACAAAAGGTGGCAGGCGCCGTCCTCGGCCATTTTATCGCTGGAGTCCATCATCCAGGCCGCATAAAACGCTTCGGCATACATCTCGATACCATACAGCATATCTTCCGCCGTCTCATAATCCTCCGACAGCAACGCAGCCTCACCGACCAGCCGGCGCAGTGCCAGACTGTCGGAAGCTTTTTCCAGCAGCGACAGTCCTGCCGAAACAATCTGGTCCATCGTTTTGTAATCGTCCGCCTGTTCGGCGTCGATCAGGCTGTCCGTCAAAGCCACAATCAGCCGTTTCTGTTCGATATTCGGCGAAAGGCGCACCTGCTCCCGAAGAGACTGGGGGTCAAACTCCCACTCATATTCGGCGGCGCATACCTCCAGGTATGCCCTTCGCAGCGGCGGCTGATCAGACAGAAGCTCATTGCGGGCAGAGACAGGCGGCTGTTCAGCCGGTGTTTCAGCCGTCAGATAGTCGGCCAGAATCCCGCCATAACAGACCGAACGGACCGTTCCGTCTTCCATCCGGAGTTTGATTCTGCGTTCGCCGATTTCCTCCAGTTCACCGCTCCAGCAAAGGCTGCCGTTTCCCAAAACCACTGTAATCCGCTGACCGACCTGATAATCCAAAACAAAATCTTCGTGTGCTGCCATACTGACTACCTCCAAAATAATCTAATATTCTATCCCGTATCAACGATCCGGGTAAATCACTATATTCACGATACGCCACGGTATAGACTTTCAGACCGGCGCTCCGTCTGAAAAAAGTACAGGGAGAGACACGCAATGCGGCCTCTCCCTGGGATTTTGTTCTATAGATAGTAAGAGCAGATCTGAAAACTCCGTTCTTTTGTCTATTCAAACGGCGGAACAACCGCCTTCAAAATATACATGGATTAAAAATATTCAGTCGGCTCTCACCGTTCAGTCGAAAACAACTGAACCCAGTAGATATTGCCGTTTCTTTCATAATATCCGATACCCATACTGACATACTGGGTATTCATAATATTGGTTTTATGTGCCGGGGACTCCAGCCAGGCCTTGACAACCGCCGAAGCAGAAGAATAATTTACTGCGAGATTTTCGCCGCAGCCGGTTGCAGACAGACCATAATCCTTTAAAATTGTATACCATTCGCTTCCATCCGGGCGCTTATGCGAAATACCGCCCATCTGGGACTGTTCAACCGCGCGGGCCTGTGCCACTTCACACAGCTTATCCGAAAGTGTCAGGGTGGAAAGGCCTTCCTTACGGCGTGCAAGGTTGATCTGGGACAGGACCTCTTTTGCGACTTCGCTGCTGTCGACACTGGGTGCCGATTCACTCTGAAGGGCACCGGAATCCGAAAATATATACTGCTGTCCGTCGATGGTCACCGTACCGGTCACCATGCTGCCATCCTGCGAGAGATAATACCGGACGTCCTTGACGGTAATCCATCCGGTCACCATCCTGCCGTCCTGATCCATATAATACCATTTGCCGCCGGAGGATACCCAACCGGTTTTCATTGCACCGCCGCCGTTGAAGAAATACCAGCTGCCGCCGTTATACAGCCAGCCGGTCTTCATCGCGCCGCCGCCGTTAAAGAAATACCAGACGCCGCCGATCTGCCGCCAGCCGGTCTGCATTGCACCGGAAGCATTCATATAATACCAGACGCCGCCAATTTTCTGCCAGCCGGTCTGCATAATACCGGAGCTGTTAAAATAATACCAGACACCGTCGATTTTTTGCCAGCCGGTCAGGTTACGGCTGCCGGAGGTATAGCTCCAGCTGCCGCCGTTATTCACCCATGCAGCGGAAACCGGTGCAGAGAGCGGAGCTGCACAGAAAGTAATTGTTGATACTGCCGCCAGACAGGCGACTGCCTTTTGAAACCATAACTTCATATTTTGCAGATGATCCTTTCAGTCAAACCGGTGACGGAATGCAAAGACAAGTATCCTTTTAATAATAATACCATATCCCGCGCATATCCGTCAATAACTTTTTCATAATAATAACCTCTGCGAATCTGCTGTTACAGGCAAAACAGCATTATTCAGCATTTATAATACAATATAAGTTTTGAAAAAGTTGCAAAAAAATAAAAAAATTTTTTGAATATTGCCGGAAAAATAAGGAACACCCTTCCCAGACCGCAGCCATTTGCATAGAAAAGCAAAAATGCTCTTCACGAAAAATTCATGAAGAGCATTTTCTGGAGCTGTTAACCAGATTCGAACTGGTGACCTCGTCCTTACCAAGGACGTGCTCTACCGCCTGAGCCATAACAGCATTTGTATCAGCGCTTTGTGCTGACAGCTTTTGTATTATAACAGACCCGTTCAGATTTGTCAAGCGTTTTTTTCAAAAAATCTGATTTTTTGAAAATCGGCCGGAATATCGAAAACGGAGCCGGAGAAAGCAAAATCCCCCGCGAAGATTCACGGGGGAAGATGATGGAGCTGTTAACCAGATTCGAACTGGTGACCTCGTCCTTACCAAGGACGTGCTCTACCGCCTGAGCCATAACAGCAACATGGCTATAATACACCCAACGGCGGCGTTTGTCAACCAAAATCGTCAAAAAAAATCCAAAACCAACGTTTTCCACAGCTTTCCTCCACAAAATGTCAAAATAATATCCGTTTTACCCGTTTCACAACCGGCTGATTTTCCGGATACAATCAGTCATTTTTCTCCCTTTATAATTTGTCCGCCCTACCTCCCGCCATACAGATTCCGCCGTCTGCACGAAAATGGAAGACCATCTTTCGCCCAGGTTTGCACGTGACAGACAAAAAAGCCTCCGGCTGAAAATATTTATTGTGAAAAACACAGATATATTTGCTTTCCTGTACATTATTGCACATAAAACCTCCTGCCATCGACAGATTCTTAACAATTTTGATATTGATTTTTTGACACCCTGCCGGTATAATAATAGACGTGGGAAGTTTGATTTTTCAGATAATTTTGAAGGTCAGACTTTTTGATAATTCCATTGAAAGGGGAACAAATCATGCTTACCAACAACAAAAATGTACTCAACTGGGTAGATGAAATGGTAGCTCTGTGCAAACCTGACCAGGTTGTATGGATCGACGGCTCTGAAGAACAGCTCAACGCTCTCAGAGAAGAAGCTATCTCTACCGGTGAAATGATCAAACTGAATCAGGAGAAACTTCCTGGCTGTCTGTATCACAGAACCAAACCCAACGACGTTGCCCGTGTTGAGGACAGAACTTTCATCTGCTCCAAGAAAGAAGAAGACGCCGGCCCCACCAACAACTGGATGGATCCTGAAAAGATGCATGCCATGCTGACTCCCATGTACGACGGTGTCATGAAGGGCCGTACCATGTACGTTATCCCCTACTCCATGGGTCCGATCGGTTCTCCTCTTGCCAAAGTCGGCGTTGAGGTCACTGACTCGATCTACGTTGTCCTGAACATGGACATCATGACCCGTATGGGCAAACAGGCTTTCGAAAACCTGGGCGATACCTCCAACGACTTCGTCCGCGGCCTGCACTCCAAAGCTGATATCGATCCTGAAAAGAGATATATCGTTCACTTCCCCGAAGAGAACTCCATCTGCTCGATCAACTCCGCTTACGGCGGCAACGTTCTTCTGGGCAAGAAGTGCTTCGCTCTTCGTATTGCTTCTTACCAGGGCAAGAACGAAGGCTGGATGGCTGAACATATGCTGATCCTCGGCATTGAGAATCCTCAGGGCGAGACCAAATATATCTGTGCTGCATTCCCCTCTGCCTGCGGCAAGACCAACCTCGCTATGCTGATTCCTCCGGACATCTACAAGAAACAGGGCTACAAAGTCTGGACTGTCGGCGACGACATTGCCTGGCTGAAACCCGGTGCTGACGGACGTCTGTACGCGATCAACCCTGAGAACGGCTTCTTCGGCGTTGCTCCCGGCACCAACCTCAAGTCTAACCCCAACGCTCTGCATACCACTGAAAAGGGCACCATCTTCACCAACGTTGCAATCAACAACGAGACCAACACCGTTTGGTGGGAATCTCTGGACAAGAATCCTCCTGTTGACGCAACCGAATGGAAGGGCGCTAAGGTCAACGGTCCGGAATATATTGCTGCTGGCAACAAGCTGGCTCATCCGAACTCCCGTTTCACCGCTCCCGCAAAGAACTGCCCCTGCGTATCGCCTGAGTTCGACAACCCCAATGGTGTGCCGATTTCTGCAATCGTCTTCGGCGGCCGTCGTGCTAAGACCGCTCCGCTGGTCTATCAGTCCTTCGACTGGAAGCATGGTACCTTCGTTGGCTCCATCATGGCTTCTGAGACCACCGCTGCTGCTGCTGGCGCTGTCGGCGTAGTCCGTCGTGACCCGATGGCTATGCTGCCCTTCTGCGGCTACAACATGGGCGACTACTGGCAGCACTGGCTGGATATGGGCAAGATCCTTGGCGACAAGGCTCCTAAGATCTTCCACGTCAACTGGTTCAGAACTGACGACGAAGGTCACTTCATCTGGCCGGGCTTCGGCGACAACATGCGTGTCCTGATGTGGATCCTGCTCCGCTGCGAAGGCACTGTTGACGCTGTCAAGACTCCTATCGGCTACGAGCCCAACCCCGAAGACATCAACATCGAAGGTCTGGATGGCATCACTCTGGATACCATCAAAGATCTGCTGAGTGTTGACGTCGCTTCCTGGGAAGAGGATATCTACCGTCCTGGTACCGGTATCGAAGCTTTCTATGCGAAGTTCGGCGACAAGCTGCCTGCTGAGATGAAGAAACAGCTGTTCAACCTGAAAGTAAGACTGGCTGTCGCAGAATAATCCCCTTTCAAGATTTATCTGCTAACAGTAACCGCCTCCCTGCTCCGGCAGGGAGGCGGTTTTTTGTTTTCCTGAACAAATCCGTTATTATATAAGGAAGAGCGCTCCGTCCGGTTTATCCGGTGCGGAGCGCTCGTTCCTGTGCAGCTCAGTGTTCGGTAATCATGTTAATCAGTTCACGGACAGCGGTCCGCTGCGGCCGTGATGGATCTTCAATCAGGCTGATGACCCGGTCGGGAATCGGTTCAACCAGATGAATCTGGTAAACCTCCTTGCGGGCAATCGATTCGGCGGCCAGCGTCTCGGAATAAAACCCGATGCCCAGATTATGCCGGACCATCGGCAGAACCTGGTCCATCGTCGCCGTCTCCATATCGACATGGAACGGACAGTCGTACTTTAAATAAAAGCGCTGATAAAAATGATAGGTGCTGGTGTCCGAGCCGGGACATATCAGCGAATAACGGGACAGGTCCTTCAGGCGGCAGAGCTGGTCGGCAAGGTGGCGGAATTTGGTGCCGCCGAGCAGAATCTCCCGAAAATTCATCAGTTTGGTTGCGCGCAATGTCCCGGTCGTCGTAAAGGGCGCCGTGATTGCGGCACAGTCGAGCAGCCCTTTTTGCAGTGCATCAATCGACTGCGGGGTCGTATAGTTGAATATCCGCAGCCGGATTCCCGGATACCGGTCATGGAACTGGCTCAGCCGTTCCAGCAGCAGCAGGTTCAGCGCCGTCTCACTGGCGCCGATGGTCACGATTCCCTGCTGCATGCCGACTTCACGGTGGAGTTCCTCCTCCCCCAGCCGAATCTGTTCAACAGCGGTGGCGACGTGTTCATACAGCCGCTTCCCTTCCGGAGTCAGGGTGATGCCGCGATTGGACCGGATAAACAGTTTACAGCCCAGTTCATGTTCGAGAATGTTCATACAGCGGGTGATGTTTGGCTGGTTATTTCCGAGGGCTTCTGCCGCACGGGTGAAGCTGGAGTACTGTGCGACCGCATAAAAAATTCGATAATAATCGTAAGTTATTGCCAAAAGTCCCATTCCTTCCCTATTTCACGAGATTTTTCTCTGAATTTTACGAAGAAAATCCACCTGAATCTGTTGCAGTTGCCATATAATTTTTATATCATAAATATATCAAAAATACTTTTTACACTTTGCCACAACTAGAGTATACTATAAATGTGCCAAAAATTCAATCATTTTCCGTTTTCTGTGGTTGATTGGAAAAAAATTTTGGTTTTTTTCAATTTCTGACAAAAATCGGAAAAGGTTGTGGCATGAAAGATGAGTTGCCGGGCGAAGATTCAGCCACTGTCCGGCAGGAAGGAGATTGCCTATGAACAAAACCAAAAAAAAGGTTGGGCTGATTGTCTGGCTGATCATCGTGGCCGCGCTGGCAGTTGCATGTGTGCTGACCGGGCTGGGCGGTGAAAAGGCCGAGACAATTCAGGAAACCATGCGGGACGCTGTTCTGCATGAAACCAACCGAATCAGTCTTTTCGGACTGATGGACGTCAATCCCGCGTTTATTTCCGGGATCGTCGTCACCGTAGTGCTGCTTGTGGCAGCGGCGCTGATCCGTATCTTTGCGATTCCGCGGTTCAAATATGTTCCCGGAAAATTTCAGATGGTGATCGAACAGGTTGTCAGCCTGTTTGACGGTCTGGCAAAGAGCAACAGCCCATGGAGAAACGGTTTTCTGGGGGCGTACATCTTCGGAGCCGGCGTATACATCTTTGTTGGAACGCTGTTCGAGCTGTTCGGATTCCAGGCCATTACGACCAATGGGACTTCCATTTCGCTCCCTGCACCGCTGTCTGACGTAAACGCTGCGATTGCGATGGGTGGACTTTCCTACCTGGTTATCATGTCTGGCGGTATTGCCGGCAATGGTCTGAACGGTATCGGTAAGACCCTCAAGGAAATTTCGCTGCTGATCTCGATGAGCTTCCGACTCTTCGGTGCTCTGCTGAGCGGCCTGCTGGTTACCGAGCTGGTTTATTACTACATCAACCTGAGCTTTGTACTGCCGGTCGTTGTCGCGGTCCTGTTCACGCTGCTGCACGCACTGATTCAGACTTACGTCCTGACGATGCTGACTGCGCTGTATTATGGCGAAGTTTCTGAACCTTCCCACAAGGAAAAGAAAAAAGTAAAATCAAAAGCTGAAAAAGTCCAGTCCGCTGCCTGATTGCCGGCTGGTATCATCAAATTTTGGAGGAATCAACATGAATAAAGTTATGAACAAAGCTATGAGAGTTCTGCCCGCTATCCTGCTCGCCGTTATTATCGGCATGATCGTCATGATTATCCCTGCATTCGCTGAAGGCGACAACAAGGATTCTGCTACTGCTTCCACCTCTGCTTCTCAGACCATCGAAACCCAGGATGAAGCGACTCCTGACAACACCCTCGGTATGAAAGCTCTTGGCGCTGGTATCGCAATCGGCCTTGCTGCATGCGGTGGTGCAATCGGTATGGGCAGCTCCGTCGGCAAATCTGTTGAAGGTATCTCCCGTCAGCCTGAGGTTGAAAGCAAGATCAGAACGACCCTGATGCTCGGTCTGGTATTTATCGAAACTGCGATCATTTACGCATTGCTGGTCGTCATCCTGATCATCTTCGTCCTGTAAAAGGAAGGTGCAGAGCATGAACATTCCGCTGAATATTGATTGGCAGCAAATTCTGCTGCACCTTTTCAACTTTGCAATCCTGGCCGGCGGCCTTTACTTCCTTCTGTACAAACCGGTCAAGGACTTTATGGCAAAGCGGGAAAGCTATTACCAGAACATGGACAATGAAACCAAGTCCAAACTCAAAGAAGCTGAAGAGCTGAAGGTCTCCTACAACCGCCAGCTGTCCGACGTTGCGCAAGAAATTGCAGCTAAGCGCACCGAAGCACAGAAAGCAATCGACGCCAGCCGTGAAGAACAGCTCCAGCAGGCTCGTGAAGAAGCTGCACGCATCGTAGAAACTGCACGCGTCAATTCCGAACAGGAACACAACAAGATGCTCGCCAACGTCCAGAAAGAAATTTCCGACCTGGCACTCACCACAACCGAAAAAATCCTGCTCAAAGGCGAAGGCAGCCCGTTTGAGCAGTTCCTGAACGCTGCCAATGCTGAAAAGAGGGGGGAGCCGGATGCCTAAGAATGATGAAACCCTGACTGCTGTTATCCGCAGCAACGTTGCACCAACTGAGGACGAAAAATCCCGACTCGCCGCTTACCTGAAAAAAGTACGTGGAATTGATATTCCGGTTGTCTGGGAAAAGGACGACAACATCGTCGATGGCTTCCAGATGCAGGTCGGCACCGACATCTACGACTGGACCATCTCCGGACGTCTCCGTCAGTTCCAGGAACAGCTGGACACCCTCACCCCTTCCGGCGGTGAGATCATCCCGCTGATTCGTGAGACTGTCGAGAACTGGACCCCCAAGGTCACCGCTGAAGAGGTTGGTACGGTACTGACCATCGGTGATGAGATCGCGACCGTTGCCGGTCTGGACCACGCTGCATACGGCGAAATCCTCCAGTTCTCCAACGGTGTCAAGGGCATGGTTCAGGACCTGACCCCTGACCGCATCGGCTGCATCCTCTTCGGTGACTGCGAAGAGATCAGCGAAGGAAGCATCGTCCGCAGAACCGGCAAGACCGCCGGTACCCCTGTCGGCGACGAATTCCTGGGCCGTGTTGTCGACGCACTGGGCGTCCCGATGGACGGCAAGGGCGAAATCAATGCGACCGGTTACCGTCCGATTGAGATGGCAGCACCGGAGATTATCGACCGTCAGCCGGTCAACCAGCCGATGGAAACCGGCCTTCTGGCAATCGACTCGATGTTCCCGATCGGCCGCGGACAGCGTGAGCTGATCATCGGCGACCGTCAGACCGGTAAGACCGCAATCGCACTGGACACCATCCTCAACCAGAAAGGCAAAAATGTTGTCTGCATTTACGTTGCAATCGGCCAGAAAGCAAGCTCGGTTGCACAGCTGGTTGAAAACCTGACCCGCCGCGGCGCAATGGATTACACCATCGTTGTCAACGCTTCGGCAAGTACCCCCGCTTCGATGCAGTATATCGCTCCTTACGCCGGATGTGCGCTGGGCGAATACTTCATGTACCAGGGCCGCGATGTCCTGATCGTATACGATGACCTCTCCAAGCACGCAATTGCTTACCGTGCACTGTCGCTGCTGCTGGAACGTTCTCCGGGACGTGAGGCATATCCGGGCGACGTCTTCTATCTGCACTCCCGTCTGCTGGAACGTTCCGCTCACCTTTCGGACGAAAAGGGCGGCGGCAGCATGACTGCCCTGCCGATCGTCGAGACCCAGGCAGGCGACGTTTCCGCTTATATCCCGACCAACATCATTTCGATCACTGACGGTCAGATCTTCCTGGAAAGCAGCCTGTTCTTCTCCGGCCAGCGTCCGGCAGTCAACGTCGGTCTGTCGGTATCCCGTGTCGGCGGCGCAGCACAGACCAAGGCTATGAAGAAGGCAGCCGGTGCAATCCGTCTGGACCTGGCACAGTACCGTGAGATGGAAGTCTTTACCCAGTTCTCCAGTGACCTGGACGACGCAACCAAACGTCAGCTGACGTATGGTCAGGGTCTGATGCGCCTGCTCCGTCAGCCGCAGTACCACCCGATGAAGCAGCATGAACAGGTTATCACACTGGTTGCAGCACTGGGACATGTCATGCAGGATCTCCCGATCGATCAGATCGCTGATTTCCAGAAGATGCTGCTGGACACTGCCCACAAACAGGACAGTGCACTTTGCCAGCGGATTGACCAGGGTGCCCTGTCGGACGAAGACCGTCAGGCAATTCTGGATCTGGCACATGCCTGCATGAAAACTTATCTGGAAACAGTAAACGCGGCAGAAAAGTGCGGTGATTGATAATGGCCAGCACAAAAGAAATCAAAACCCATATCGAAAGCGTCAAGGATACCAAAAAGATTACCAACGCGATGTACCTGATTTCTTCTACCAAGCTGCGTAAGGCGCGTGCCGACCTGGATCGTGTACGCCCCTACTTCGACGCACTGAGAGCGGAAATCAAGCGTATTTTCCGTACGGTACGGGACGTGGAAAGCCCGTTCTTCTATCCCATCGACCATGACACCAACCCGTTGGATGGTACCTTCGGCTGTCTGGTCATCACGGCGGATAAGGGACTTGCAGGCGCGTATAACCAGAATGTCCTCAAGCAGGCTGAAAAGATGCTGCAGGAACATCCGGACACCAAGCTGTATGTTGTCGGTGAATACGGCCGTCATTTCTTCGCCCAGAGAGGCATTCACATCAAGAAGAGCTTTCTTTATACCGCACAGAACCCGACTATGGACCGTGCGCGGGAAATTACCGACATCCTGCTGGAAGAGTACGTGCAGGGCAAGGTAAAAAAGATCTTCATCATCTACACCGACCTCAAAAGCAGTCTGGCCTCAGAAGCCAACGTGACCCGTCTGCTCCCCTTCCATCGTTCCCACTTTGACGCACCGGCACCTGGGGAAAAGGCGTTCACCGAGCCGATCGAGTTCGTACCGTCGGTCAACGCTGTGCTGGACAATGTCATGCGCAGCTATGTTTCCGGCTTTATCTACAGTGCGCTGATCGACTCCTTCTGCAGTGAACAGAATGCCCGTATGACGGCAATGGATGCGGCCAACCAGAACGCTGAAAAGCTTCTGCAGGAGCTGTCGCTGGAGTACAACCGGGTTCGTCAGGCCGCAATTACGCAGGAAATTACAGAAGTCTCCGCAGGCGCTAAGGCACAGAGAGCTCAGCGTAAAAAGCGCCAGCAACGTAAGGAAAGGGAAGTGTGTACAAGGTGAAAATCGGAAAGATCGTGCAGATATCCGGACCAGTTATCGACGTAATGTTCGAGGACGGACACCTGCCGAAAATTAAAGAAGCTCTTTCGGTCACCCTCGACGGAAAAGAGCGTATTATGGAGGTCGCACAGCACGTCGGCGATAATACCGTCCGCTGCATCATGCTGTACGGCAGTGAGGGCCTCTACCGTGGAATGGACGTCAAGGCCCCCGGCAAAACAATCGAAGTCCCGGTCGGTCAGATCACGCTGGGCAGAATGTTCAACGTTCTGGGCAACCCCATCGACGGCGGCGAGCCGATTCCTGAAGATGCACCCCGCAAGAGTATCTACCGCAAACCGCCGTCTTTCGAAGACCAGAGCCCGGTCGTCAACATTCTGGAGACCGGTATCAAGGTCATCGACCTTTTGGAACCCTACCCCAAGGGCGGTAAGATCGGTCTGTTCGGCGGCGCAGGTGTTGGCAAAACGGTTCTGATTCAGGAGCTGATTCACAACATCGCAATGGAACAGGGCGGCTACTCGGTCTTCACCGGTGTCGGCGAACGTTCCCGTGAAGGTAACGACCTCTGGAACGAGATGCGTGAGAGCGGCGTTGCAGACAAGACCGCACTGGTATTCGGTCAGATGAACGAGTCTCCCGGCGTCAGAATGCGTGTTGCACTGTCGGGTCTGACGATGGCAGAACACTTCCGTGATGAAGATCACAAAGACGTCCTGCTCTTCATCGACAACATCTTCCGTTTTGTCCAGGCAGGCAGTGAGGTTTCCACCCTGCTGGGCCGTATGCCTTCGGCAGTTGGTTACCAGCCGACGCTGGCCAACGAGATGGGCGAACTTCAGGAACGGATTACCTCGACAAAAGACGGTTCGGTTACCTCGGTTCAGGCAGTTTACGTCCCGGCCGATGACCTGACCGACCCGGCTACCGCGACAACCTTCGCACATCTGGATGCGACCACCGTTCTGAGCCGTAAGATTTCGGAACAGGGTATTTATCCGGCAGTTGACCCGCTGGCTTCCTCGTCCCGAATTCTGGAAGCCGACCTGATCGGCGAGGAGCATTACAACATTGCCCGCCGTGTTCAGGAGATTTTGCAGAAATACTCCGAACTGCAGGATATCATCGCAATTCTGGGTATGGACGAACTGGGCGACGAAGACCGCAACACGGTTATGCGTGCCCGTAAGATTCAGCGTTTCCTCTCCCAGCCGACCCACGTCGCAGAAAAATTCACCGGTATCCCCGGCATCTATGTGCCGCTTAAAGAGACCCTGCGTGGATTCAAGGCGATCATCGACGGCGAGATGGATGAGTACCCCGAAGCTGCCTTCTACAACGTCGGCACACTGGACGATGTCATCCGCAAAGCGGAAACCCTCAAGGCTGAAAACGCCTGAGCCGCCGCTTAACGAAAGGAAGGCGATATCATGACACCTTTCCAGGTTCAGATCCTGAGTGCAGATCACCCCTTTTACTGCGGAGAATGTGAGTCTTTGGAGGTCCCGACGCTGGACGGACAGTACGGCATCCTGGCAGGCCACAGCAATATGATTGCGGCGGTCGTTCCCGGAATGCTCCACTTCCGTGTTCCGAATGAAGAGAAGGAACAGATCGCGGCGGTATCTCATGGGCTGATTAAGATCGAAAACGGCGAAGTGCTGATTCTGATTGACTCGGCAGAACGTCCCGAAGAGATCGATATCAACCGTGCGCGCCGTGAGGCTGACGCAGCAAAAGAAGCGATTCAGCAAAAACGCACTATCCAGGAATACCGTTCGGCACAGGCAATGCTCGCCCGTGCAATCAACCGTTTGCAGGTCAAAGAACATTACCAGTCCTGGAACAAATAAATCATCTGCAACGATTTTCCGCACCACCGGCACCTTTCGCCGGTGGTGCGTTTTTTGTTTATGGACGATATATTTTTTGGCTCCCTACGTTTAATTTACTTTTTCCCTCTTATCAATTGTTGTAAATTGTGGTATAATGGATACATTAGACTTCTTGGGACTGTTTTGCCCGGATTTTTATGGCCCGTCCCCTTCTGATACTTGGTGAAAGGATTTTGCAGATGAAGAAAAGACCTCTCTTTCCACATATTTCAGGATACCGCTTTGCCGCTCTGCTGCTCTCTCTCAGCTTTGCCTTTTCGTCTCTCTGTACACCCGCACTGGCCGTCGGCACCGTTTCGGATGACGGCACGTCTGCATCCTCTGAAACGTCGTCCGATACTTCATCGGATACCTCGTCTGACACCTCTTCGGATGCTTCCTCCTCTGAGTCGACCTCTTCCGACAGTTCGTCCGGGTCGTCCGAATCCTCCGATTCGGACAGCACCGACCAGAATACATCCTCGGACAGTTCGAGTGCATCCAATTCCACCGTCGATACCGGCTTTACCGTCAATTCAACTGCGGTCTATCTGGTCAACCTCGATTCGGGAACGGTTATCTATGAAAAGAACGCCGATGTCATGATGTACCCGGCTTCCCTTGCCAAAATCATGACCTGCCTGTTGGCGATTGAAAACTGTGACGACCTGACCGGGACAACCGTCACCGCTTCTTATGCAGTATTTGACCGGCTGTGGGGAATGAACGCCTCCAATGCCGGACTGTATCCGGGAGAAGAACTGCGGATGATCGATCTGCTGTATGCGCTGATGCTCCGTTCGGGATGCGATGCGGCCGGCATTATCGCCGAGGCAATCGGCGGCAGTGAAGAGGCGTTTGTCCAGATGATGAACGATAAGGCCGCCGAAATCGGCTGCACCAGTACCCATTTCACCAACTCCAGCGGCCTGCATGACCCTGAACAGTATACGACGGCAATTGATATGTACCGGATCACGATGTACGCGATGCAGTATGATATCTTCAAGGAAATCTCGACCAGCTACTCCTACACGATGCCGGCGACCAACAAAAACGATGAACGGACCATCACCCATACCTGCTCGATTATGAACCCATCCAGCAGCTATTATGATGAAAACGTCCACGCCATCAAGACCGGCACCACCGATGAGAGCGGCCGCAACCTCGTTTCCTACGCCTCCAAAGACGCCTACAATTATCTTCTGATTACAATGGGTGCGCCGATCTACTATGCCGACGGCACCGAAATCGAACAGAACCTCTGTTATCAGGATACGCTGAATTTCTATGATTGGGCGTTCAACGACTGGGCCTTCCAGACCATCGTCAAGACGACCGACGTCAAAGGACAGGCCAAAGTTGCGCTCTGTTCATCCCAGGACATCGTCAACGCCGTCCCGGAACAGGATGTCAACCGGCTGATGCTCAAATCGATTGATTCCTCTGCGCTTCAAATGATTGCCAATCTGCCGGAAGAACCGATCGATGCGCCGATCACCAAAGGTGACTATCTGGGGACACTGGAAATCCGGATGGAGGACCGTACCATCGCTACGGTCAACCTGGTCGCCGCTGAATCGCTCAAACGGAGTGCCTGGCTGGCGTTCTGCCGAGGGGTCTTCAACTTCTTCACCTCGCCTGGATTCTGGCTGACGATTCTGACTCTGATTATTGCGTTTGTCGCGTGGGTTTTCATCATGCGCCAGATCAACATCAACCGTCAGCGCCGCCGCCGTGCTGCCCGCAAGGCAGGAGGGATGAACCGGACAAATCCGCCACGCAATTACTCCCCTTCCCGCTCCGGCAACAACATCCGCAAGTCGCCAAACTACCGCGGACCTTCGACCAGCAGCGGCAGAAAGCCGCAGCAGAAGCGCCCTGCTCCCCGTTCGGCCAATAGTGCTCCTCGCACGAATACCAACAACCGGACCGGCCATAACTCCCGTCCGGCTCCCCGCAATCCTCAGAACAACAAACGTAAATAAATAAACATTCAAAACCGGGTGCAGTTCAAAGCGAATTGCACCCGGTTTTTGTGTTCTGTAAAGATAAAGCGCCTGTACCTTTCAGCAGATTGTTTGCCGAAAAGCACAGACACTGTTTTTTTCGATCAGCCTTCAAAAATCGACGAGAAATCCCGCGCCATCTCTTCCCATGCCGCGCAGACCGCGTCACAGCGTTCATCAAATGCGAGATCTTCTGTCTTCCATTCCGGATGGCTTTCAATTCCATCCAGATATCTCCGAACGCCCTGACGGAAGGATACCTGCGGTTTAAATCCCAGTTTTTTGATCTTACTGTTGTCAAACACCACGCTGGCCTCCTTGTCGCCGCGCAGGCCGCTGTCCATCCCAATCCGGACAAGAATATCGGTCGGGATGTGGACGATCTTAGGCGCGCGCCCAAGCTCCTCTCCGATGATGGTGTACATCTGGTCCCATGTCAGCACTTCGTCGGATGTGATCTGCCAGACCTCGCCGAGCGCCTCTTTGTTTCCGACCAGCAGCGCCAGTCCGGCTGCCAGATCATCACAGTAGGTGCTGACCCAGGTCGAGCTTCCGTCGCCGTGGACAATGACCGGCTTTCCATCCAGAATCCGCTGGCAGATGCCCCAATAGCTCTTTCCCTTGACCGACAGCGGCAGTTTTCTTCCGCCGTAGGTCTGGGTCGGCCGGACGATCGTCACCGGGAAGCCATCCTTTGCCGCCCGCATGAAGATCAGTTCTGCCTCCTGCTTTTTCTGACCATATGGGCTGAAACGGTTGCCGCAGGGACTTTGTTCGTCAAACACGACCCCGCGTTCCCGGTCATGAACACAGACGGTGCTGATAAAGATCAGCTGGCTGACATCATGAAAGACCCGCAGGTTCATTTCTGCCTGTTCGGCAGTATAGATCAGCAGGTTGATGACGATATCAAACTTTTCCTCCCGCTGGATTCGCTGCAATGCCAGCTCATCGTTGCCATCTGCCGTCACCGTCGGGACCGGGTGGCAGGGCTGCCGGTTTTCCCGCAGCAGCAGGGTCACATCCTCCCCACGGGAAAGCAGTTCACGTGTCACTGCCTCCCCGATTGTACCATTTCCACCCAGAATCAGAATTTTGCGCGCCATCGGTTTCATCCCTTCGTTTTTTCTTCCATTATAGCGCGGGAAACGACAAAGTGCAAGACTGCGATGCAAATGAAAACCGACCTAAATGGCAAAAAAACGCAGATCAGCCGCGGAAAGGCGAAAGGTCGGAACGGATAAAATACCCCTGCGGATGGGCACAAACCGGGCACTGAGCCGGTGCTGACTCCCCTTCGTACAGATGGCCGCAGTTGAGGCAGAGCCATCCCTGCACACCGCCGGAGAACAGCTTTTGCTGGGAGGCGAGGTCGGCAAAACGTTCAAATCGTTCAGCGTGTCCCCGTTCGATCTTCGCCAGTTGTTCAAACAGCATTGCTTCGGCGGTAAAGCCCTCATCCCGTGCCGTCTTTGCAAAAGACGGGTAGACGGTCTCCGCCTCAGCCCGTTCGTTGCCGACCGATGCGCGCAGCTGGCGCACGATATCCGATGAGGTATCCACCGGATACCCGCCGCAGATGTCAACATTCTGCCCGCTGACAGCGGCCATCTTCTGCCACAAAAGTGCGGCATGTTCCTTTTCCTGACGCGCGGTAAAGCGGAAGACCTCTGCCAGCAAGTGCTGGTTCTGTTCTTCGGCAGCCGCTGCTGCGATGGTATACCGATTGCGCGCCTGGCTTTCGCCGGCAAAGGCGCGCATCAGGTTTTTGAGGGTTTCACTCTGCATCAGCTGGTTCTGACTGTTCATACACTTCATCCTTTCCTTAAAACAGCAATTGATGGACATCGTACACCATCAGTTTTTCCAGCGCTTCCGCAAATATACGCTGCATATTTTTGATGCGGCGGGTCATACTGTATCTGCCGCAAAATTTACGGCAAAAATGAGAAAGGATGAATGAACATGGAAACTCCGAATCGTTCAATCAAATGTACCGTTGAGAACTGCCGCAACCACTGCTGCAATGAAGACTACTGCAGCCTCTCCTGCATCACCGTCGGGACTCATGAAATGAACCCCACCCAGGACGCCTGCACCGACTGCATGTCTTACGTGAAGAAATAAGTACAAACGCCAAGATAACCACCTGATCAAAACTGCCGGGACACATCCGCTGTGCCCCGGCAGTTTTCTGTTTATTTTTTCAGTTCATCCACGTCCAGATAGGCGCCTTTCATCGGCGACACTGCCAGTTCGGCAAACAGCCGCAGTGTTCCACGCGGATATTTGGCCTTTTTGGGCTGCCAGTGTTTTTTCCGCTCTGCCAGTACTCGGCTGACCTCCTCTTCGGTGCAGCGTTTGCCGTCGATGCCGACAATCCGCAAAATCCTTTGTTCAACGTCCAGTTCAATCAGGTCGCCTTCCTCTACCAGCGCAATCGGACCGCCAGCCTGCGCTTCCGGGCTGACATGCCCGATGACAGGACCGGTTGACGCGCCGGAAAAGCGTCCGTCGGTGATCAATGCAATCGACCTGCCAAGTTCCGGGTCGGAGCTGATCGCCTCGGATGTATAAAACATCTCCGGCATGCCCGACCCTTTCGGGCCTTCATACCGAATCAGCACCGCGTCACCCGGCTGCACACGATGGTGCAGCACTGCGTCGATACATTCCTCCTCGCTGTCAAACGGGCGGGCACGCAGGACCGCATGGAACATCTCTTTCGGACAGGCGGTGTGTTTGATGACCGCCCCTTCCGGCGCCAGATTGCCGGTCAGCACCGCAATACTGCCGCCGGTCCCAAGCGGTGCCGACGCAGGCAGGATAATATCCTCACTGGTCAGATGCAGCCCACAGCGGCGGTTCGCTGCCTCTAACAGCTCACGGCAGTGATCGTAGAAACCATTTGCTTTCAGTTCGTCCAGATTTTCCTCAAGCGTCTTTCCGGTGACGGTCATCACATCCAGATGCAGCAGTCCCCGCAGCTGTTCCATAACCGCAGGAACGCCGCCGGCATAATAGAAAAACTCAGCCGGCCATTTTCCTGCCGGACGCAGATTGACCAGATACGGAACATTGCGGTGCAGCCGGTCAAAATCGTATCCATCCAGCTGAATCCCCAGTTCATGGGCAATTGCCGGAAGGTGCAGCAGACAGTTGGTGCTGCCGGAGATGGCAGCGTGGACAATCACAGCGTTTTCAAAGCTCTTGCGGGTCAGCAGCTCGCTGGGACGCATTCCAGGCGTCACAGCGAGGCGGACGGCCAACTTCCCGGCACGGTAAGCAAACCTCTCCAGATCCTCACTCATCGCCGGTAAAAGCGCACTTCCCGGCAAGGTCAGCCCCAAAGCTTCCGCCATAATCTGCATCGTCGAAGCCGTCCCGATAAAGCTGCACGCTCCGCAGGACGGGCAGGCGTTTTGTTTGGCCCATTCCAGCCGGTCGGCGCCGATTTCACCACGTTCATATCTCGCGCTGTAGGCGCCCAGCTGCTCCAACGTCAGCAGATCAGGCCCGGCGTTCATCGTCCCGCCGGGTACGACGACCGACGGGATATCAGCCCGGCACAGCCCCATCAGGTTCGCAGGCATTCCCTTGTCACAGCTGGCGATAAATACGCCGCCGTCAAACGGGGTCGCGCCCGCATGAATCTCGATCATATTGGCGATCATCTCCCGGCTGGCAAGGCTGAAATTGATGCCGTCGGTTCCCTGGCTCTCGCCGTCGCAGATATCGGTACAGAAATACCGTGCGCCAAAACCGCCGGCATCCTGAATGCCCTGCCGAGCCTTTTCGACCAGCCGGTTTAAGTGACCGGAACCGGGGTGGCTGTCGCCGAAGGTACTTTCGATCAAAATCTGTGGTTTACTAAGGTCCTCCGGCTTCCACCCGGTGCCAAGGCGAAGCGGGTCCATTTCCGGGGAGAGCCGGCGCATCTTCTGACTGATCAGTTCCATATAATAGATCCTCCTAAATTCTGTTGTCAATCATCCGTATTCCTTCTGAATACATGGTAACGCCTCGCCGGTCGGTTGTCAAGCATAAAAAACGGCGGAAACCTTTCAATTCCCGCCGCAGCATCTTGCGCAATCTTATTCGATTGTAATCATCTCATAATCGCGGCTGCCCATGCCCAGCTTGACCGCATGTTCCAGACAGCTCTTCCAGTTGGTCTCAGGATGCACGTCGGTGAAATGGTCGTGATGGCACTGTTCCCGCTCGGTATCCAGCACCGAACCCGCCATAACCGGCGCCTTGTTGCACAGATCTGCGCAGCACTGGTCCAGCGCAACCGGGTCAAACGACGCCAGCATACCGATATCCGGGATAATCGGGACATCGTTCTCGCCGTGGCAGTCGCAGTAGGGCGAAACGTCGACAATCAGGCTGATATGGAAGTTGGGACGACCGTCAATGACTGCCTTGGTATACTCGGCAATCTTGCAGTTGAGGACATCGTTCGCCTCATCGTAATCCGGGCTGACCGCGTCTTTCGGGCAGGCACCGATGCAGCGTCCGCAGCCGACACAACGGCTGTGGTCAATCGTCGCCTTATGGTCCTCGATGGAAATTGCGTCATGTGCACAGTTTTTCCGGCAGATGCCGCATCCGACGCAGAGTGCATGATCGACCGACGGTTTACCGGCAGAGTGCATCTCCATCTTACCGCCGCGGGAACCGCAGCCCATGCCGAGGTTTTTAAAGGTTCCGCCAAAACCGGTGGACTCATGTCCTTTGAAGTGGCTCAGCGAGATGATGATATCTGCGTCCATGATAGCCTTGCCGATTTTTGCGTTCTTTACATAAACGCCGCCCTCGACCGGCACTTCGACGTCATCGGTACCTTTCAGGCCATCGCCGATAATGATCTGGCAGCCGGTGGTAAAGGGGTTATAGCCGTTTTCATACGCCGCGTCCAGATGGTCCAGCGCGTTTTTCCGGCGTCCGACATACAGGGTATTGCAGTCGGTCAGGAAGGGACGGCCGCCCATCTCGCGAATCATATCTGCCACGACTTTAGCATAGTTGGGGCGCAGATAGGCAAGGTTGCCCGGCTCGCCAAAATGAATTTTGATTGCGGTGAATTTATCCTGGAAGTCGATCTTGCCCATTCCTGCGGCATTCAGCAGCTTGCGGAGCTTGTCCAGCTGGCTGACGCCGATTTTACAGCGGAAACTGGTAAAATAAACTTTTGACTTTTCCATTGTATATCCTCCTGTTATGTTTTTATTCATTGTACAACTTTAAGTTGACTCCATGTCAAGTGATATCGGAAAAAAAAACAGAAATCCATTTCTTTTTGCACATCAGCCCCTTCTCCCTGTTCAACAGGAAGAAGGGGCTGTGTTTTGGCGGTCATTGCGCACTTACGTGCGCCCAGGGCTGCCGCCCTGGACCTGCTCTGTTTCCAGACCGGTTCAGCGTGATTTTAACAGGATCGTTCCGATAAATGAAGCAAAGATACTGCTCACATTATGGAAAAATTGATTCCATCGAAAAAATATTCAAAAACCATCCGCAGGTGATTGACAGAGGTTTGTCGGTATGTTATAATTACTACGTCAGATATAGTACATCAGATGTAGTACGACAGATAAAGTAAGGCGGTGAGTATTTGATCAGCAGCGATATCCTCCGCGGATATAATGACATTATCGTGCTGGGACTGCTTATCCAGCAGGATTCCTACGGCTATAACCTGATGCAGGAAATCGCCGTCCGCAGCGGGCATACCTACCAGATGAAGGAAACGACCCTGTATTCGGTCCTGACCCGGCTGGAAAAAAACGGGCTGGTGACCTCCTACTCCGGCAATGAAACAATGGGCAGAAAACGGACCTACTTTCATATCACGCCGGAAGGCACTGCATATTATCAGGAAAAATGCGCCGAATGGATGGAAACCAAACAGCTAATCGACCGGTTCACCCTGCCCAACCTCCTTCCGCCTCCGACCCACGGTGCATCTTCCGTGGAGTATCCGGCCGAAGTGTTCCGGCGGGCAGATGAAAAACATTAAACTTTTGAGGGGATGCAGACAGCTATGAGTAAAGTAACGGAGTATATTGACAATCTGTTTTATTTAATGCCGCGTACCGATGCCGCGGCGGAAATGCGTCAGAAACTGATCGAAAGCAGCGAGGACAAATATGAGACGCTGCTCAGCTGGGGACGCAGTGAGGAAGAAGCGCTGGGAATTGTCGTCGGGGAATTCGGCAGCATGGAGGAGATCTGTGAAGAACTGGGCATCAATCCGATGGGGTCAGGAACCAGCCTCAATCCGGCACAGGAAATGCACCTGGAATATGCGGAACTTGGCAGGAAATTTGCGATCGGCCTTTCGGTTGGCATCATCTTCTGTATCCTGGGACTGCTCGGCTGTATCTTTTTCTCGGAAGTCTTCTGGTCGGATATGCTGGCGGTCACCTCTCTGTTTTTGCTGGGAGGTGTAGGTGCCGTGATTATTGTCTACTCTGCCCTCGCCTATGGACGCAACAAACGGCTGCTCCAGATGGGAATTCCGCTCCATCAGCTCAAACAGCCAGGCGGCAAACACTGGACCAAAAAGGCTGAGGAAATTGCCTGTTCACTGATTATGCTGGGTGCGACCGCATTGTTTTTCCTGCTCGGCGTATTCGGCGGCGCATGGCACCCGGCATGGGTGCTGTTCCCGCTCGGCGGCATCCTCTGCGGTGTTGTTTCCATCATTCTGGAAGCGATTGGCCGGTCCAACTGAGCAGACACATTCCCCGTCCATTCATGAATTGGAGGGATACAAATGAAAAAGGGATGGCTTATTTTACAGATACTTCAACTGATGGTTTTTGCCGGTGTGAGTGTCCATCTGTTTGTCCGCACGGTGGACGGCAGCGGAGCGGTTCAGACACCTGCCATCCGGCTGACCAGCTTTGTTGTATGGGCAGCCTTTTATCTGGGATTACTGGCCATTGAATGGGGTATCCGCCTGCTGATACGACGGCAGAAATAACAATCTACAAATAAAAAACGAAGGGTCAGCAAGCTGTCTGCCCTTCGTTTTTTCTGTTTATTGCTGCATAAAGCGTTTGGAAAATTCATCGGCCGGAATCGGACGGCTGTAATAATAGCCCTGCCCGAAGTCACAGCCCATATCACGAATCATCCGGTCGTTTTCTTCCGTCTCCACCCCTTCGACGACGGTCGAAATTCCAAGGTGCTGCACCATCTGGATGATCTGTTCCATAATCAGCCGGGTGCGCTCACCGCTGCCGCCGGAAATCTCCATCAAAAACGCCCGGTCGAGTTTCAGCTCGTCGATATTCAGCCGAGCCAGCGTATTCAGCGACGAGTACCCGCTTCCGAAATCGTCCATCGACACTCGAAACCCCAGTTGATGCAGCTGTTCAATCCGGAGGTTGAGCTGGTCGACATTTTCCAGCGCGATTCCTTCCAGAACTTCCAGCGTAATCATGCCGGCATCCACCTGATAGCGGCTGAGCAGCCCGGTCAGCTTTTCCAGATAGTCCAGCGTGAAAAACAGGGTACGGGACTGATTGACCGAGATCGGCACCGGCTGAATTCCATGATCAATCCAGCTGCGAATCTGACGGCAGGCCAGCTCAACCATATAAATATCCAGCTGGATGCAGAATCCGTTCCGTTCAAACAATGGGATAAACTGATCGGGATAAAATGTCTGGCCGCTGTCACTGACCCAGCGGACCAGCGCCTCTGCTCCGCTCAGCTTCCCATCTTCCAGATGCACCTTCGGCTGAAGGAACATCCGGAACTCGCCATTTTTCAAAGCGGCGTGCATTCTGCTTTCAATCCGGTTTTCGAGCTGCTGTTTTTCCTGAAGCTGGCTGTCATAAAAGACAATGTTATCAGAATGGGTTCCCTTGGCATTTTCCAGCGCGAACAGCGCATGGGTCAGCATTTGTTCATCCAGACAGCTGCCATCCTGGCAGACTTCGACGCCGCAATACAAAACGACACGGTAGTTGCTGTTATACCGTTCTGTTGTATAGCCGATCTCATCCATAAAGGACTGAATCCATTCCAGAACACGCCCGTTATCGGTATCAGACAGGCAAACATAGAAGGAGTCGGCCGCATCCCGGCAGAAAAACTCACCCTCCCGGACATGCTGTGCAAACACTGTGGCGATATATTGCAGCAGCAGGTCAGCCTGTTCCTTGCCGAAAAGCTCGTTGATGAATTTAAACCGGCGGATATTAAAGGCGATGACCGAAAGGCCTTCCGACCGTTCCAGCCGTGCCTGGAGCTTCTGCTTGAAACGCACCATATTATCCGAGCCGGTCAGCTGGTCATGATAAGCCAGTCTGCGCAGTTCACGGTTGTGCCTGCGCAGGCTGCGGTACCCGTAGATCATCAACAGCACAAACATCAGCAGCACGATAAAAAAGACAATCTGCATAATCCGGACCATGCTGTAAATATCCCCACTCAGCGACTGCGGGGTATTCAGGCAGAACAGATACCAGCCGTTCACCCCGACCGGTTCCAGCAAAAACTGATAGGTATCGCCGTCGTACTGAAAGGAAGAGAAAAAGCTCTGCTGATTCTGCAAAGCGGTGCGCGCCTTTTGCTTTTCATCCTCTCCCGACCAGTAAGGTCCGTCAAAAATCGAATTGATCTCCTTCTGCACGATCATCTGCGGGGAACGGATCAGGAACTGGCCGTCCTGATTCACCAGATGCAGAACACCCGCTCCATTTAAAACATTCGAGCCGTTCAGCATATCAAAAAATACGTCAATATTATCGCTGGCCAGCAGTGAGCCGAGCATATTCCCGTCCTCATCGTAAACAGGGACACCGTACACAAAGACAGTCGCGTCGACGACCTTACTGAGATACATCTGGGAAACGCCCATCTCCCCGTTCATGTTCCGATCAATCAGCTGAGAGACTTCCTCGCCGACCTTATCCCGGTTAAAGCCGACCTGGATCGGCTGTCCAAGGGTGGACAGGATATTCAGCCCATCACATCCGATAAACATCATCGAAATAAAATCGTTGCTTTTATTTGCCTCGTCAATTCTGCGGGCAAAATATTCCTGATCATCCAGATCGCCGCGTCTGATAAAGCTGGCCAGTGTGTTGAGCGATTGCAGGTTCGCGTAGATCTGGTCCATAATCATGCCCTGATATTCTTCGGCTTCTCCGGTGATTCGCTGTTTGATTGTTTCATTCAGGTTTTTCTGCAAAGAAATCATCGCGATTCCTTCCAGTAAAATCAGCAACAGACTGATCAGCACAATTATGACGGCTGTCCTTCTCAGACGCCGGTGCATCAGTTTTTCATCCATCTCTCGATCTGTCTCCTTCTGTTACCGGCATGTTATACAATACTATATCCAATTATAAAACATTTTCATCCAACTGTCAATAAATAAGGACTTTTTATACTATCCTCTCCCGAAGTATTCCAAAATGAAAAGAGAGCATACATCCTTTTCAGGAGATATGCTCTCTTCATAAACATATTCAGCTGTCAGCGTGCCTTTTTGGCCTTGTGTTCCAGCCAGCCGACCCAGGTCGGGCAGGCAATGCACAGGGTCGAATAGGTGCCGGAAATCAAACCGACTATCAGCGGCAGCGTAAAGGTAACAATCGAATCAACGCCATTGATCAGCGCCATAATCAGAACAACCAGCATCGAGAAGATGGTGGTAGCCGAAGTATGGAGCGAACGGCTGAGCGACTGGTTGGTCGAAAGGTTGACCATTTCAGCCGGGGTCAGCTTGTTGCCGTAGAGCTGTTCGTTCTCACGGACACGGTCGTAAATGATAATGGTATCGTTGACCGAGTAGCCCAGGATAACCAGCATGATCGACATGAAGTTATCATCCAGCGGCATCCGGAAAATTACAAAGGTCGCATAAACCATGCACAGGTCGTGCAGCAGTGCAACCAGCGCGCAGACACCGGCCGACATACCGCCGATTTTTCTGAACCGCAGGCCGACGTAAATAACCATGACCACCGAAGCAAACCCGACTGCTACAATACACTTGAGCAGGAAGTCGAGGCCCATCGTCGGAGAAACCGAGCTGACGGTAACCAGCTCAATTTTGTTGTCGGGATAAGCGTCGTCAATTGCCTGGTTCATTGCGGTCTGTTCTTCAACGTCCAGTGCAACAGCATCGGAGAAGTTGACCGTGAAGTTGTTTTCACCGGTCAGCAGGTCCTGCGAACCGGAGACCGAAACCTCACGTCCGGTCACATCTTCAACCGTCTTTTCGAAATCGTCTTCATCAATGGTGCCGGTATAAGAATAGGTTGCAATTGTACCACCGGTAAACTTGATGTCGATCTTAACGCCGAATACAATCGAAACAATGATTGCAATCAGCAGCAGGGCGCCGGAAATCGAGTAGTATAATTTCCGGTGGCCGACAAAGTCAATATGCGGGAGCCGGATTCCTTTGGGAGTCTTTACCAGCTGATCAATTTTCTCGCGATCGTAACTCATTTCTTAACACCTCCATAAAGATATGGCTTGCGGAGGCACTTGAACCGGGACAACGACTGCAGCATCAGACGGGAAGCCGTTACGCCAAAGACAAAGTTCAGGATACAGCTAACCAGCAGTGTATAACCGAAAGAGTAGATCGTACCGGCCGTCGAAGCACCAAACATAAAGAACAGCGGGCTGAGCAGCTTTGCGAACCAGGAATCGGTCGGGCCAAACGAACCCATCAGGATAATCGCAGTGATAATGGTCGTCAGGTTGCCGTCGAGAATCGCGGAGAACGCACGGTCATAACCCAGCGCAATCGCGCCGTCAATCGACTTGCCTGCACAGACCTCTTCCTTGATACGGGTAAAGGTGATAACGTTGGCGTCAACGCCCATGCCGACACCCAGGATGATACCGGCAATACCCGGCAGCGTCAGGGTAAAGGACGACATAAATCCGAAGAAACCGGAGATCGCGGCAATCGAAACCGCAACCTGTCCCATCAGTGCAAACATCGCAACGACACCCGGTAGACGGAAGAAGAAGATCATGTACACACAGACGACAACAAAAGCAATCGCGCCTGCCATCAGCATGACGTCACGTGCACCAAGGCCGAGCGTCGGGTTGATGGTGGAGTAGTTTTCCGCAATCAGGTTGAACGGCAGCGCACCGGAGTTGATCTTGTTTGCCAGGGAGGTTGCCTCCTCAGCGGTAAAGTTACCGGTAATCTGGCATTGACCGTCGGTAATGGGGGTATTAACCGTCGGATAGGAGATCATCGTGTTGTCCATCCAGATCGAGATGGTGCCCTTTGTTGAAGCAAGACGGGTCGTCGCTTCGGCGAAAGCTTCCTTGCCGGAATCATACAGTTCCAGGCTGACGCCATAGGACTGATCTTCCTGATTATAATAAGGATAGGCTTCCTTGACATCCTCACCGTCGATGATGATGTTTTCCGCAGTTACGCCGGCAGGTGCGCCGGTATCGTCCGTCTCATGGCCTTCACGGAAGGTCAGAACTGCGGTATCGCCCAGCTCTTCAATTGCTGCCTGCGGGTCAAAATCGGTCTCGCCCTCTTTCCACGGGAAACGGACGATAATCCGGTATTTATCATAGTCAACATACACTTCCGAGTCAGTGATGTTCAGTGAAACCAGACGGGAGTTGATGACCTCTTTGGCTGCATCCATCTGGCTCTTTGTTGCCTCGACGCCTTCAGGCGGAGTGAAGGTTACGTCGACGCCGCCCCTGATATCAATGCCCCATCGAATATCATTGCCGCCCTTGATATACACCGTTTCCTTATCGCCATAGGTTGTCTTAAAACCAAACAGCGACAGAAGTGTCAGGACAACAATGAGAATTGACACAATGAAAAACACGGGCTTTGGCACTCGTTTCATGAAGCAATTCCTCCAATGCTGTGGTTTATTGTGCTGCCGCGAAAAAGCCCCCGAAACGGGCCAGACAAAGACGCACCGGCGTTTTGTTGCCTGGCCATCCCGGAAGGCAGATCAGTCGAAAGAGTGTTTTCCGCTAAACGGCACTACATAAGCTATATTATAAGAGAAAGCCGCCTAAAAGTCAAGCTGTGCACCCCCGCCAGATACCGGAAATCCGGCAAATTTTCCGTGAATATTTTTATAATGCGACAGTTGCCACGCGTCAGCTAATATGTTAAAATAGCAGTGCATCAGATAAATCCCCGCGTTTCACCCGTGCCCGACGCGGAGGAGGGCTGACGGCAGGCGGTCAGGTGGAATTTTGGTCAGAAATGTTCCCGCAAGAGCCGCCCACCAATTTGTTGCACGGAGAAATTGAGGTTATAATGAAAGAAACGAATGTAACAAGACTGGTAAAAATTGCTCTGATCGGTGCACTGTACACCGCGCTGACGCTTGTGATCGCGCCGCTCTCTTTCAGTACAGTCCAGTTCAGAATCAGTGAAGCACTCACCCTGCTCCCCCTTTTCTCACCGCTTGGTATCTGGGGCGTCACTTTTGGATGTTTTCTGTCCAACCTGCTGGGGTTCCTGCTCGGCACCAACCCGATTGGTCTGATTGACGCCGTCTGCGGCACCCTCGCGACGCTGATTGCGGCATTGATTACCCACCAGATTGGCCGGATTCCCTTTGCTTCGATGGAAGTGGGAAAAGCACGCATCATCCGTGCGCTGCTGGCTCCGATTCCGGTGATTGTCTCCAACGGCCTGATTGTCGGACTGGAACTGGCGCTGGTCTTCGGCGGCAACCCCGGCGAAAGCCTCCCCTACATCTGGGCATTCCAGGGTGTTTCGGTCGCAATCGGTGAGCTTGTCATCTGCTATACGCTGGGCATGCTGCTGACCTTTGCGCTCTACCGCGCCGATCTTTATAAAAAGCTGTTCCCGATGACCCGGACAGCCTGATAGATTACAAAAAACGCTCCCATCTGACCGGGAGCGTTTTTTCATGTACCTTTTTGCCCAGTTTACCAAAAATTTCCATCCCTATCCCATATTTTTCATATTCCGATGTTATACTGACAATATTGACTGATAAACTATGCTGAATGGTATATTCTTTTGCCAGACTCCCATACTTTCAGCACTACGCGAAATGAAAGGAAGTACGCCTGATGAAAAAAGTTGCTGTCATTGTTGCCGTAATTGCCGGTCTGGCGGCCCTCTCTGCCGCTATCGCAATCATCTGTACCCGCTGCCATCGCTGCGATGATTATTGTACCATCGACATCCCGTTCGGCCAGAACTGACGCTTGACAAAGACTGGTGCACGTGTTAGAATGATACTGGATATGGAAAACAGTATGGCAGAATGAGTACCTCTCCTTCCGGTCCAAAGAGAGAAAGCGGTTGGTGAAAGCTTCCGTCCGGCGGTCAGGGAAGATGGTTCTGTCGGCATTCAGACGTGTGAACGGATGTTTGCGCTGTCATGGCCGAGCTTTATGCAAGGGTATGACGGGTCTGCCCGTTACAGCAGTGGGGTATCGCTTATGCCGTACCCGCAAAGGTCATCTCCTGTGAAGGAATGACGAATTGAAGTGGTAACACGGGAAGGTTTCCCCGTCTTCAGTAATGAAGACGGGGTTTTTGTTTTCCTGAACATTTTTGAGAGGATGAACACCATCAATGGAAAAGAAAAAGTTTTACATGACGACGGCTATCGCCTACACCTCGTCTAAACCCCACATCGGCAATACCTATGAGATTGTTCTCGCCGACGCAATCGCCCGCCATAAACGGATGGAAGGCTATGACGTCTTCCTCTGCACCGGTACCGACGAACACGGCCAGAAGATCGAGGAAAAGGCTAAAGAGGCCGGTATCACCCCGAAAGAACATGTCGACCGTGTTTCGGCTGAGGTCAGAAGAATCTGGGATACGATGAACACCTCTTATGACTATTTCGTCCGCACAACCGACGACTACCATGAAAAGGCTGTCCAGAAGATCTTCAAACGGATGTATGAAAAGGGCGACATCTACAAGAGTGAGTATGAGGGCATGTACTGCACGCCCTGCGAATCCTTCTGGACCGAATCTCAGCTGAAAGACGGCTGCTGCCCTGACTGTGGTCGCCCGGTTCAGCCTGCAAAAGAAGAAGCTTACTTCTTTAAAATGAGCAAATATGCCGACCGTTTGATCAAATATATCGAGGACCACCCCGACTTTATCGTCCCTGAGTCCCGCAAAAAAGAGATGATCAACAACTTCCTCAAACCCGGTCTTCAGGATCTGTGTGTTTCCCGTACTTCCTTTAAATGGGGTATTCCGGTCGACTTTGACCCGCGCCATGTTGTCTATGTATGGCTGGACGCGCTCAACAACTATATCACCGCAATCGGTTATGACCCCGATCACCAGACCGAACAGTTTGAAAAACTCTGGCCGGCTGACCTGCACATCATCGGCAAGGATATTCTCCGTTTCCACACCATCTACTGGCCGATCTTCCTGATGAGCATGGACCTCCCGCTCCCCAAACAGGTCTTCGGTCATCCGTGGCTGCTGTTTGCTGCCGACAAGATGAGCAAATCCAAAGGCAATGTCATCTATGCTGACGATATGGTCAACCTGTTTGGTGTCGATGCAGTCCGTTACTACCTGCTGTCGGCTATGCCCTACGCACAGGACGGTAATATCACCTATGAAATGTTCATCGCCAAGTACAACACCGAACTTGCCAACACCCTCGGCAACCTGGTCAACCGTACTGTTTCGATGGTCAACAAGTATTTTGGCGGAGAAATCAACGCTGCTTCGATTGAAAACGACCTCGACCGTGAACTGGCAGACACCGCACTCGACACCGCAAAGGGTGTGAAGGAATCGATGGATGCTTATCACACGGCTGATGCGCTTGCTAAGATTATCGCACTTGCACAGCGCAGCAACAAGTATATCGATGAAACGACTCCCTGGTCGCTGGCAAAAGACGAAGCAAGCCTGCCTCGTCTGAAAACGGTTCTGTCCAACCTGATTGAAGCCATCCGGTATATTGGCATTCTGTCCGAGCCGTTCATGCCGGACACTGCCGCTTCGATTCTCAGCCAGATCGGTGCAGAAGATGGCGGACTGGATTCGCTGGAAAACTTTGGTTCTGCTCCTGCACGCAAGGTCGGCACTGCACAGGCATTGTTTGCCCGTATTGACGAAAAGGCAATGATGGAACGGATTCAGAAGGAAATTGTGGAGCCCCAGATTGCCGCCGCTGCTGCCGAAGCTGCGAAAAATGCTGCACCTGCTGAAGAGGAAAAAGCAGAGGGTGTTGCATTCCTGCCGGAGATCAAGATTGACGATTTCGGAAAGATTGATCTGCGTGTCGGCAAGATCGTCAGCTGTGAGAAGCTGAAAAAATCCCGTAAGCTGCTCAAGCTCCAGGTTGAGGACGGTGCAGGCACCCGTCAGATTCTTTCGGGCATTGCCAAGTGGTACACTCCGGAAGATCTGATTGGCAAAAAGGCGATTTTTGTTGCCAACCTTGCGCCCGCAAAGCTGGCAGGTGAGATGTCGGAAGGCATGATTCTGGCAGCGGACGCCGGCGAAGACGATGTCCGCGTCATGTTCGTCGACGACTCCATCCCCACCGGCAGCCAAATCCACTAAGGCGCGGTGTCCGCGCCGACTTGTTCGCGGCGGTCGGCCGCGTTCCGACGGCCTCGTTCGTAATAGTAACAACTTGAGCCAACGCGCCGGGCAGATTGTGCGATATTTAAACTGCTTTCGTGGGAGCAATTCGCACATACTTTCCGGTGGTTCACACGAGCGGCGGAATGCTTCCGCTGCCAATTTGCCGATGTGGTACCACGCTCCTAATGATGGCAAACGAACGTCGCTTCCCCGCTCGTTACGATCAAGATTGTGTTCATATGCTACCCGGTGGCTTGACCGACGCGCAGAGCGTCGGGCCGAAGTTTCGCACTCAGTAGGGTCGGTAATGATGTAAAAGTTTTACTCAATTTTTTCTCAAAAAATTGCAGGTCCAGGACAGAGTCCTGGTCGCTCCATCGCAATGGAGCGAAATCCCCTATCCCCAAAATTAGCTCAGCAAGGGGTAGTCAAATACCCGCAGGTATTTGGCGTAGGGGACGCATAGCAAGGGCGTCCCCTATGTGAAAAGGCCGTTCGATGCGGCCTTTTTACATAAAAAACGAGCGAGAGCAGCATCATCGACTTACGCTGTCAGTTGGGACTACGTGGGCCGGCACGGCGCTAACGATATTCACCCGTTCCCCCTCGTTGACTGTCCGGTGGACAGTCAACGACGGTATGACCGATATGACCATATAACCCATATGATCATACACAGTCTGTCTCCCCATATTTGCGGCGAAACGTTGCTGCAAAATTTTCGTAAAAAGTAAAACTGTATCTCAGGGCACCATGCGCGTTGTATGGTGCCCTGTCTGCAATAGAAAGGAGTGAAATCAGGATGACTATCAACAATCTCCCTACCCTTACTACACCACGTCTGACCCTCCGCCGTTTTTCAGAACAGGACGGTCAGCAGATTTTTGACAACTACGCATCCGACCCAATGGTCGCACGGTACGTGACCTGGAATGCGCATACTTCACCCGAACAAAGCCGTCAGCTTGCCAAAGCTTTTCATGACGGCAGTTTTGGTGCTTACCAGTGGGCCATTGTACTCAATCAAACCGGCCAGCTGATCGGCAATATCAGCCTTGTCGAAACAGACGCCGAGGAAAAAAACGGTATGTTCGGCTATGTATTGGGGCAAAAATGGTGGAATATGGGACTTGCCACCGAAGCACTGACCGAAACACTGCGGTTTCTGTTTGAGGAATGCGGATTTGAAACGATTACCGGCGAATATGCCATTTTAAACCCTGCGTCCGGAAAGGTTATGGAAAAATGCGGGCTGGAATTTGTCAGGCAAGACGTCAAACTGGTTCCCGCTAAAAATAAACAGGTCGATATCATCGTCCGCCGGATTACCCGCGACCGCTGGTATCAAATCAATCGAAAGGAACTGCCATGATTAAAGGACTTGAAGACTTTACCCCAAAATATCACGGGATTTTTGAAACCCACGCCCATTATGGCGACCATGTCTTTGACAATGACCGGGACGAACTGCTCTCTTCTCTCCCCAAACTCGGCGTCGACCGGGCAATCTGCGTCGGTTATGATCTGCCATCCTCCCAAAAGGCCGCGGAAATTGCCGGACGTTACCCGCATATCTATGCGGCAGTCGGCTTCCACCCCGAAAACCTACAGGAATATTCCGAAGAAGGTATCCAACAGATTGTCCAGCTGCTTGGACAGCAAAAGGTGGTCGCTATCGGTGAAATCGGGCTGGACTACCACTGGAAGGAAATGCCGCCTGAACTGCAAAAAAAGGCGTTTACCAGACAGCTGGAACTGGCAAGAGAACTCAACCTCCCCGTTATCATCCATGCACGGGAAGCAACCGCTGATACACTGGAAATCCTCGCCAATTTTAAGGATGTGCGCGGTGTGCTGCACTGCTTTTCCGGTTCGGCAGAAACCGCCAAAATCGTGACCGGATGGGGATTTTATATCGGCTTTACCGGTGTCCTGACCTTCAAAAATGCCAGACAACCTGTGGAAGCATGCGCTCAGGTCCCGATTGACCGGCTGCTGCTGGAAACCGACTGCCCGTATATGGCGCCTGTCCCGTGGCGTGGAAAACGGAGCTGCTCCCCGATGATTCAGTCGACCGCTGAACGGATGGCAGAAATTAAGGGCGTCCCCCCCCAGCAGATGATCGACATTGCCGCAGAAAACGCCAGACGGCTGTTTGGCGTGGAATAAGCGGTCGGCGGGAAAAAACTGTCAATTATACGCAATTTCCCTTGTATTTTGGCTGGTATTTTGATATAATAAAATATATGTATGGGGACAGGATTTCCTGAAAATTTCGGATTGTCCCTGCCGGATGCGGAGGCTCTTCCGCAAAGTCCGGAAAAAGGGAGGGAGCAGATTTGGATATCAAAACCGGAAACAGCGCTTTTTCCTTCCGCTGTCTGTCCGCCGGCTATTTTGTCGGAAAAGCAGGCTGGATTTATCCGCGCGACCGGGTCGGCAGTTTTAAGCTGATCTATATGCTGCACGGAGAACTGAATATTCAGGAGGGACTTTCTCCCTTTAATCTCCAGCCGGGTGATCTGCTGCTGCTTTCTTCCGCCCTTCCACGCTTCGGCATGACCCCAAGCAGCAAAAAGGTGTCTTTTTACTGGGCTGAGTTTGATCTGAGCGACCCGGACGCGCTGGGGTTGCAGGTATCCTGCAAGGTCGCCACTGAAAATAAAATGATCTCCAGCCTTTTCGGACATCTGCTGCTGATGAAGGAGAGCTATCCGGAAGACGCTGTCAATTATGCGGCACTGTTATTGCTGTCAGAAACAGCGGCTGTCCAGCGCAATGCCGCTGTACGCTGCCCGCGGATTTTGCAGAATATCACCGAGTGGATTCGGAAAAATATCAATACCCCGCTGACCGCGGCAGAAGTCGGCGAACATTTTTCCTATAACCCGGATTACCTGACCTCGCTGTTCAAGGAGTATTTCGGCATCGGACTGAAAGAGTATATCAACGACCTCAAACTCAAAAAAGCCGAGGAATTCCTCAAGACCACCGACTGTCCAATCAAAGAAATTGCGGCGATGCTGGGGTTTGCCAGCGCCAACCAGTTTATCAAATATTTCAGCTACCACCGCGGTATCTCCCCTCAGCGCTTCCGCCAGCGTTATTATAACCAGAAGATGTGAGAAAAAAGGGCAAAGGTTTGTCAATCATTTTCCAATGGAAAACAGTTGACACTTTTGCCCTTTTCTGGTATAATAACTCTTGTTGTGGCGCGCATCGCGCCTGACATCCCTTGCTCCGGACAAGACCGGAGCCGTAAAGACCAAAAGGAGGTGCTCATATCATGGCAAAACTGAATGAAAACTACGAGGCAGTCGTTATCTTCAGCATGAAGCAGGGTGAAGAGTCCATCAAGGAGTCGGTTGAAAAATTCGCAGCGCTGATCCGTGACAACGGTACGCTGGAGTCCACCGATGAATGGGGCAAAAGAGCTCTTGCTTACGAAATCAACGATGAAGCCGAAGGCTACTACGTCCTGTATACTTTCAACAGCGCTCCTTCTTTCCCCCACGAGCTGGAAAGAAGACTGAGAATCGCTGATGGCGTTCTGCGTTCTCTGGTTGTAACCAGAGTTTGATTCGGAGGGACCTCAGATGTTGAACCGCATCATTTTAATGGGCAGACTTGTTGCCGACCCGGAGCTGAAACAGACCCCGAACGGCATCTCGGTTGCGACTTTCCGTCTGGCTGTTGACCGCAACTACCAGAGCAAAAACAGCAACGAACGTCAGTGCGATTTTATCAACTGTGTCGCATGGCGTCAGACCGGTGAATTTATCTCCCGTTATTTTTCCAAAGGCCGCATGATTGCCGTCGAAGGCAGTTTGCAGACCAGAAGTTACGAAGATAAAACCGGTGCAAAACGTACTGCTTATGATGTAGTTGTCGATCAGGCATATTTTGCTGATTCCAAATCCAGCAGTTCGCAGGGTGGCAACACCTTCAGTGAACCGTCCTTTGGCGGCAATTCGATGCCTTCTCAGCAGTCCGCTCCCCGCTTTGAGGAACCTCAGCGCGGTCAGAGCCTGTCGGTCGGCAATTTTGGCGGTTTTGAAGAACTGGACACCGATGATGGTGACCTGCCCTTCTGATCTTGATTGATTTCGAAAATTTGCTGAAAGGAGCCCAGATTCATGGAAAGAAATAACCGTGGCAGAAAACCCCGCAGAAAAGTCTGCGCTTTCTGTGTTGATAAAGTCGAGAACATCGATTACAAGACCATCGGCAAATACAGCCGTAAAGTCCTGTCTGAGAGAGCTAAAATCATCCCCAGACGTGTAACTGGTACCTGCGCCAGACATCAGCGTCAGCTGACTGTTGCTGTCAAACGTGCTCGGATCATCGCTCTGATCCCCTTTGTCAACGACTAATCGTAACAAACATAATCCTTCAGGTCTTTGGCCTGAAGGATTTTTGTTTATCTGCTGTATCAAAAGTAAAATCACCGGCCGTTTAAAACAGCCGGTGATTCAGTCTGTCGAAAAAGTCCAGTGAAAACTGGGCTTTTTCTTTTAGATGTGGTAAAATAA
>CALXCO010000011.1 GCA_944386805.1 uncultured Clostridia bacterium | reverse complement strand
GTGGCCAAAGGGGGCAGACTGTAAATCTGTTGCGTAAGCTTCGATGGTCCGAATCCATCCTCGTCCACCAGATTGAGTCTGAACGCAAATGCGTTCAGACTCTTTTCTTTTGCTTCTAATGGCCTGCATGGACAGGTAATCGGTTTCAGTGTTTTGTTTGATTTCCTTGCGCAGAAAAAAATTGCGAAAATCAGCAAACAGGTATTGACAAAATAAAATTGCCATGCTATAATATACAAGCTTGCTCAATGAGAGCATTCAATCCAATGGACGAGTTCCCGAGTGGCCAAAGGGGGCAGACTGTAAATCTGTTGCGTAAGCTTCGATGGTCCGAATCCATCCTCGTCCACCAGATTGAGACCGAACGCAGTATGATGCGTTCGGTCTCTTTTGTTATATCCGCGGGCGGTTTTACCCTCATCATTTTACATCAATTGGTACAACAATTAAACATGAAATGGACAAAAGCGTTCGTCAGCCCATTTTGATGTTTGTAACAGCTATACATTGCAAAATAACTCATTTTCCGATATAATAGATATATTACAGGATGGTATAGCTATCGGATTTTTCTGGAATTCTGATGGCTGTTCTCCTGCGGTTTATCAAATCACCCGCGTTGCTGTCAGCATAAATATACACTGAAGGAGTCAACAGAATGGATAAAACTGCAGTATTGGTACCCTGTTATAACGAAGCAAAAACTGTTCAAAAAGTTGTGGAGGACTTCAAAAGAGTTTTGCCCGACGCAAAAATCTATGTCTACGACAACAATTCGACCGACGGAACCGACCAGCTGGCGCGGGATGCCGGCGCCATCGTCTGCTATGAATATCAGCAGGGCAAAGGCAATGTTGTCCGGCGTATGTTCCAGGAGATTGAAGCGGAGTGCTACATCATGACCGATGGAGACGACACTTATCCGGCCGAATTTGCGCCGCAGATGGTCGACAAGGTTTTGAACAAAAAGGTGGACATGGTGGTCGGCGACCGGCTCTCCTCTACCTACTTTCAGGAAAACAAACGTCCGTTTCACAACTTTGGCAATTCTCTGGTCCGGTTCTGCATCAACCATATCTTTCAGAGCAACATCAAGGACATCATGACCGGCTACCGGGCATTCAGCTACCGGTTCGTCAAAACCTTCCCGGTTCTGTCCCGTGGATTTGAGATCGAGACGGAAATGACCATCCACGCGATTTCGATGAATATGGCACTCGACAATGTCATCATCGAATACCGCGACCGTCCGGAAGGAAGCGAGTCCAAACTGAATACCGTCAGCGACGGACTGAAAGTGCTCCGGACCATCCTCAACCTGTTTAAGAACTACCGGCCTTTTGAGTTCTTTTCAGCGATTGCGCTGCTGCTGATTATCATTGCGGGAATTCTGTTTGTGCCGCTGGTCTGGATTCCCTTCTGCCAAACCGGACAGGTCGACCGGTTCCCAACCCTGATCGGCTGCGGGTTTATCGTGCTGGCAGCGCTGCTCTCCTTCTTCTCCGGGATGATTCTCGACTCAATCCGGGAGAAAGAGCGAAGAGAGTTTGAGTTCCGGCTGGCGCTGCTCAGCCTGCTGCATCAGCATCGGGAGGACTGATCATGGCAATCTTCACGAAAGAAAAAGGCGCTGCCGCAGCACAGCAGACATCCGGCCGGCAGACCGGAAAAGTTTGGTGCCATCTCGGTGCCATCCTATTTGCATTCTTTGTTGTATTCGGGCGATCATTTTATCTGTCCAACAGCTGGGCGCTGGTTCTGGGCAGTACAAGTCAACTGATCAGTGGTCTGGTACGAGGTATTTGCTGGTACCTGATATTTTATCTCGGAATATCGCTGCTGTTCCGGTTTATCGACAGCGGCAGGCTGCTGGAAAACCGGCCGGGGACAAAAGAATACAGCTGGCTGCAAAACTATCCCCTTCTCCAGAAAATTAAAACGGCAGCTGGATGGTATGCCGGTAAACTGGAGCGTTATCCCTGCCGGACCGTCTTTCTGACCATGCTGATTGTCAATATCCCGTACATCATCTTCTCCTACCCGGCCATCTTCATGGGAGATTCAGCGACCCAGATTGCCCAGTCGGTCTTCCACACCACCGAGCTTTCCAACCATCATCCGGTCATGCACACCCTGTTTCTGGGCGCCTGCCTCAATCTGGGCGGAATGATCGGCAGCTGGAACTTTGGTGCGTTTCTGTTCTGCATGATTCAGACACTGATGATGTTTGCAGTGATGGGATACGGGATCAAAACGCTGGTGGAAATCAGTGCCAACCGCTGGACCTACCTTGGCGCCATTGTCTATTATCTTCTCCACCCGCGCATCTCCGCCTATCTGTTCCTTGTATCCAAGGATATTCTGTATACCGACTTCCTGGTGTTGTTTTATATTGCCTTTTTCCGGCTGATCCAGAACAGCATTCCCAGCCGGAAACGGGATTTCCTGCTGATGGGAGCCGCTGTACTGGGCATGATTATGGCGAGAAACGACGGCATTTATGTCATTGTACTGACCCTGCTGGTGAGTCTGTTTTACCGTCCCTTCCGCAAAAAGGCGCTCTGTTATATTGCTCTCGCCGTCTTCACGACGACGATGCTCAATCAGGTCCTTTATCCGGCAATGAACGTGACCCCCGGTTCCATCCGGGAGATGCTCTCGGTCCCCTTCCAGCAGACGGCACGGTATGTCAAATACTTTGAAGATGATGTCACCGAAGAGGAAAAGGAAGTCATCGACAGGGTTCTGGATTATGACGTGCTAGCGGAAAGCTACAATCCCAAACTGTCGGATGCAGTCAAAGCGACCTACCATGGCACCACCAAAGATCTGATCGATTATTTCGGCGTCTGGTTCCAGATGCTGCTGCGTCATCCGGGCGTTTATATTCAAGCAACCATCAGCAATTATTACCAGTACTTCTATCCCGGCGAAACGCTGTTCAACAACTACAGCTACGAATGGAGCGAGGAAATGATGGACGGGATGAACGAGTCCTTTGGTTCGGATTTCCACTTCCCGGCGATATGGGACACCGCGCGGGATTCATTGGAATTGACCCGGGAAGATGCCTTCTGGACACCGGTTGTCTCGCTGCTCAACAAGCCGGCTCCGTACATCTGGGCCGCGATCCTGTTCATCCTCTACTGTCTGCGCCGCAGGAGCCTGCTGGGATTTATCTTCAGCATGCCGATGCTTGTGCAGATGCTGATTTTTATCACCGGTCCGACCAATGGCTATTACTGCCGGTACGAATATCCGATGGTGGTTTACCTGCCGATTGTCATTGTCACGGGTGTTTATCTGATCCGACATACCCAAAAACAGCCGGATATCTGCCAGACATAATCTTTTTCCGATTAAAACGAGACAGCCAGTATCTGTACGGAATTCCGTGCGGATACTGGCTGTTCGATCTTTTGGCTCTTTGTCAAGAATTGGGATAAAATCCAAGATATGGCAAAAATCAACTTTTGTGTTCTTTATCAGCCTTTCCCACCGCTGCGCGGTGGGAAAGGCTGCGTTTTTAGGAGAAGGTTGCGCGCGGAGCGCGCCCAGGGCTGCCGCCCTGAACCTGTTTACTCCAACTTTTATTATAGGACCTATCTTTTATGCCTCAAAGAAAAGCGCCGATTACCATTGTCACCAGATATAGCAGCGGCTGGTGCAGCAGATAGATCAACAGAGAATGTCTCCCCATCCATGCAAACGGCGGCAATTCATATTGCCACCCGCTGCCCCGAAAGCCGTTATTCTGCCAGAGCCGGCAAAGGTAATATCCGACCCCGAACAGAAAACACCAAGGCAGCAATGAAAAATAATCGGTCGACATGAATCCCGGCTCCGGAAACCCGAGATAGGTCATCAGCAGCCCCTGGTACAGCCCATCCGGCAGCTGCAAGGTCCACAAACCTTCCCATCCAAGAAAGCCGTCATTGACCCATCTGGTCAGGCAAAACAAGACTGCGCTCCCGACTATCCCTACAACCGGCGGGATCTTTTTCAGCAGCCGGTCCAATACCCCGACCAGCATCATACAGCTTCCCAGCAGCGTCAGCACACCGAACACCACCCGATTTTCGGGGACAAACAGCACCGTTACCGCCGTCACCACTGCCCCGGCTCCGAACACCTTGGTGCCTCTTTTCAGCGGTTTCCGTCCAAGCGGCAGGCAAAATCCCGACAGCAGGATAAATGTCCAGCAGATGCTCTGCTGCCAGACAAACCCACCGGTCCCCTGGTACCATTCCCATGGAATTCCGAGCAGGTAGACCACGTCCCAGGCCGCATGATATAAAATCATGCTGACCAGCGTGATCCCCCGCAATGTATCCAGCGCCGACAGCCGCATACGCTGCGGCACCACCTCTTTTTCCAGAAAAAGCCCTCCTTTTCCAGAACCAGCAAAACAAATCGGGGTACCGTCCGTTGCAGGACAGTGCCCCGAAACACGGTTTATACCGAATGAATGTCTCTTGTCGCGATCAGCGGCACACCGGTTCCGCACAGGTCTTCGACCAGCACCTGACCGATCGAGACAGGCGCCTGGACACAAAGGCTATCCAGCACCCGCATCGCATCAAACAACATTTCTTTCGGGATATCTCCTTTGGTTCGCACCGGACAGAGCGGAAGATGTCCGCCGCTGACCCGTACTGTTGTAGTCAGTACCCTGCGCGGCGCGGTCATTTCCGTTTCGGCATACTTAGCACCACGCGGGCAGGTGTTCCCGGTCACACTGACAAACCGGTCACCATCCATCGTCACCCGCAGTGTGCATCCCATCGGGCAGACAATGCAGGTCAGTTCCTTTACCGTTTCACTCATCCCGCTCACCTCTTTTCCAGCCGGACCGTCAACTGTCCGCTTTCGATTTCGGCCAGAGCTTCCGCCTTGATGGTCACCGACTCCATCTCACCGGGAAGCAGTTTGGGCCGCACACCTTTATAAAGGACCTTGCCGTCGTTTTCGACAAGGACAGCCGCCTTCTCGACTACCTGACCGACACGGAAGAACAGACGGACATCTTCCTTTGCGGGAAGGAAAACCGTCTGCGGCACAACATAGCGGATGACGCCTTCAGGATGTACCGGGAGTTTCAGCTCCTGGCTGTCCCCTTCTGCCAGCCAGCGTGCCGCACCTGCTCCGGCAAGCTCTGCCTCAGCCGACACGAAGTCGACCAAATCATGTACATGCAGCACGTTGCCTGCGGCGAATACGCCCGGCATTTCCGTCTCACGATTTTCTCCGACCACTGCACCGCCGGTAACCGGGTCAAGCGGGATACCGGCCTGACGGGTCAGTTCGTTCTCCGGAATCAGCCCACAGGAGAGCAGCACAGTATCACAGTCAAAATACTGTTCTGTTCCCGGAATCGGGCGCCGTTTTTCATCGACCTGAGAGATGGTGACGCCGGTGACCCGTTCTTTGCCGTGAATCTGGGTAATCGTATGAGAGAGCAGCAGCGGGATATTAAAGTCCCGCAGACACTGCTGGATATTTCGGGACAGACCGCCGGAATAAGGCATCAGCTCAGCTACAACCTCGACCTTTGCACCTTCCAGCGTCATACGCCGTGCCATAATCAGCCCAATATCACCACTGCCGAGGATAACCACCTGGCGTCCGGGCATGAACCCCTTGATATTGACGAATTTCTGGGCAGCACCGGCCGTGTAAATACCGGCCGGACGGGTTCCGGGGATATTCAGTGCGCCTCTTCCGCGTTCCCGGCATCCCATCGCCAGTACGACTGCACGCGCTTTTATCCGAATAAGGCCGTGTGCCGAACTGACGGCGGTAATCTCCTTGCGGCCATCTTCCATCTGATGCAGCGTCAGCACCATCGTCGACAGCAATGCCGGAATGCCCATTTCAACTACCTTTTTGGCATATCGTGCGGCATATTCCGGACCGGTCAGCTCTTCCCCAAACCGATGCAGACCAAAACCGCTGTGAATACACTGGAGCAGGATGCCGCCCAGCTCCGGTTCTCTTTCCAGAATCAGGATATCGTCCACTGCAACGCCATTTTCTGCCGCTGCAATCGCCGCTGCAAGCCCGGCAGGCCCGCCGCCGATAATCACCAGTTCCCGTTCCATCTCCGCGCTGATTTCACGCATCCAGTCCACCTTCTTTCGTCTTACCGACCAGCAGCCGGGATTCTCCGCCGCATTTGGTCACCTGCTCAATCGGAATCCCCAGCTCCCGCGCAATGATCTCGACAGCCTGCGGCGTGCAGAAGCCGCCGTTGCAGCGTCCCATACCGGTACGGGTGCGACGTTTGACGCCATCCAGATCATGGGCAGGAGGATTCTGGTGCAGTGCCCGGACAATCTCCCCTTCGGTTACCGTCTCACAACGGCAGATGATCTGTCCAAACCGTGCATCTTCTTCAATCAATGCCCGCCGCTGTTCGATATTCATCTCTCTGAAACGTGGAATCGGACGGCGAATCGGGTTAAAGTCTGCTTTTGCATGCAGTGCCAGCCCCATCTCTTTCAGCAAGCTGACCGCATATTCAGCAATGGCCGGAGCAGAAGACAATCCGGGCGATTCAATGCCGGTGATCTCAACCAGCTGCGGCCGTTTTTTAGACGGTTCGATGATAAAGTCATGCCCGCTGGAGCAGGAACGCAGACCGGTAAAACTGGTAATGACCGCGCGCAGATTGACCGACGGTACCGACTTGGAAGCAAGCCGTGCGACAGTCGCCAGACCTTCCGCCGTTGTAGCGGTATCTTCCCGGTCCTCTCTGTTTTCGGAAGTCGGACCCAGCAGCAGATTGCCGTCCACCGTCGGCGTTACGAGAATTCCTTTCCCCATTGCGGACGGGCACTGGAAAATCGTATGGGAAACCATTTTTCCCTGATCCCGGTCCAGCAGCAGGTATTCTCCCCGGCGAGGGAAGACATGATAACCGTCATCCCCCATCAGCGCCGCTACCTGGTCGCTGAACAGGCCGGCAGCATTGACGATATAATTTGCCTGCACCCGGTCTCCGGCCGCAGAGGTGAGCGTCCAGACCCCGTCTGAGAATTCCGCGTCTGTCACCTCAAAGCCGGTATGCAGCCGCACACCGTTATCCATCGCATTGCCAGCTGCGGCGATGGTCAGTTCATACGGACAGATGATTCCACCGCTGGGCGCAACCAGCGCCGCAACAGCATCTCCGGAAATGTTCGGTTCCATCTCCCGCGCCTGATCTCCGGAGACAATCCGGACACCCGGTACACCGTTTTTGACACCACGGTCCAGCAGTGTCTCCAGTGTCCGGACATCCTCTTCGTTAAACGCCAGCACCATTGAGCCATTGCGTTTGAACGGAACCGACAGTTCTCTGGTCAGCTGATCCATCATCGCATTTCCGCGGACGTTCATTTTGGCCATGACACTTCCGGGCTGACAGTCAAACCCTGCATGAATGATTGCTGAATTTGCCTTGGAAGTTCCCATCGCGACATCGTCCGCCTTTTCCAGCAGACAGACGTCCAGTTCATACCGGGAAAGCTCCCGCGCGATCAGTGCGCCAACAACGCCTGCACCGATCACTGCAACATCCATCATTCCCTCCACATCCTTTCCGATTGGTTCCACAAATCTTGCCGGCGGGACTGAAAATTTATCCTCCCAACCGGCAGAAAATACAGATTCATTGTATACAAATCCACCGTCAATGTCAATCACCTGAAACGGTTCTACATGGATTTTACACAAACCTGAATCTGCCAAAAACGGAGCAGCAGCCCATCAGCCACCGCTCCGCTTTTCAAGCTTATTCTGTATCCGCTCAGCCGGAAACTGCATCCGAACTTTCTGAGCTGTCCGAACTGCCGGACTCTTCCGACGCTGCATCAGCCGAGCTGCCGCTTTCACCAGAAGTGGTGTCACCGGACGTATCCGACGTACTGGAAGTCGTGCTGCTCTGGGTATCCAGAGAAACAACCGTCACAAATCCACCCTCGTTGGTACCGGAGATGGAATAGCTCTTGCCGGAGATAACCGGAACGTCGGTCGTAGCACCTGCGCCTGCCGTATAATAAATCAGGTATTTGCTGCCCGACTCAGAGGTAAACTCATACGGATTGGTGCTGTCGTGGAGTTTGATCATCTCAATATACTCCTCCAGACAATACCCGCCCTTGGTTATTGCCTCAGCGTGTACCGTACCGACATACCGGTAATGCCACGGCTCGGAGATAATGCCGGTGATGCTGGACTTGTCCTCGGTATACCGTACAATAAATCCATATTTATAGCAATTCTCGACCAGCCATGCGTAATCGCCCGTTCCATCGAGATAGTTGTTGCCAGCCGAAGACTGATAGGAAAGGTCGAGTGCATAACCGGTATGATGCTCGCTGTAGCCCGGCTTGGAGACCGAATCGGAAGTCGACAGTCCGCTTGCCGCCAGATCTGCATCGTACAGCTGCTGCTGATAATCCACATCACGATAAGCACTTGTCAGCAAAACCGACGTATTGCCGGTTGCTTCCTTAAAGGCATCCATCATATTATTCATCGCGGTGACAACCGAAGACTTAGCGTACATTTCCGCTTCTTTCAGGCCATACGAATTGGTCTTGTTTCCATAAAAGATCAGCAGGTCTTCCGGCTCACTGCGGTATTCATGCGTCGAGTTGACCAGAATCAGATCGCCCTGACGTTCATCTGCTTCAGCCATCTGGACCGTTGTCCAGGTATAAGCAGTTTCCTGGTTTTCTTCCGACGACGGCTCGTCCGAACTGGTAACCGAACTGCCGCTCGTATCAGAACTACCCTGTCCAGTTATTGCTCCCAATCCTTTGGAGATCAGACGCACCGCACCGCTGACCAGCAACACAAATAAAACAATTGTAATCACTGCACCGCCGATCAGAATAATCAGATTGCGGACATTGACACTTTTTCGACGTCTTCTGACCTTCCGGCCCTTTGAGGAATACGACACGAAATCTTCACACCTTTCAGCGGGGAAACCGCCACAAACCATCTTTACGCTCAGTCAAAATGATTCCGGCACACCCGGTACCGTATAATTTATTGTTTCTAATTCAGTATATCACAATTAAGCAAAATCCGCTACTGTTTTCTGAGATTTTGTCGTAATTTTGCAAAAACAGCCGGTTGTTTCCGTCACTTTTTCCAATCCGGCGCCCGGTCGGTCGGGGGTGGATTTTACGCCGGGACACAATATCTTGTGTCTGTTCAAAAAACAGGCTGTCCACACTTTCAACCGGGCAAATGTGGAAAACTTTTGGAAACTGTCTGCCAAAAATGCCGGTTTTACGGATTTTCTGTCATTTTCTGTTCATCTTCCAGACGCATCCGGTGGAAAAGGGGCGGTTGACAGGCAGGTGGAATGTTGATAACCCTGTGGAAACGGTGGATAACGTGTATTTTTTTTCCGGATAGTACATTTTGTAAAACCGGGGAAAAATGGCCGGAAAAAAATCGCATAAACGTATACAATAAAAGAAAAATTCTGTCAAAAAAGACGAATTTTATCCAACCGTTTTCCAAAACGTAATTGCATCCGGTTATATAATCTGCAAAAGAAAAAATAAAAACAAAATAAGTTTTTCACATTTTTTCTCCTTGCAAAAAGCTGCTAAATATAGTATAGTGTTAAAAGCGATATTTTCCGGGTTCAATCAGCCGGGTTTCCAACCCCTGACTGCGGGCATACTTTACCGTATATGCTGTTCCACCTCGCGCAGAACCATTATAGATCCCGATCAGCAGCGAACTGTGGTCGACCATGTAGCGGTCCCGTACCAAGTACCCATCGGTAAAATAGTCAGCCGGTATGATGGTCACCTCATCATCTGCCTTATCCAGCAGACGATGATATCGTTCCTGCCATTCCTCCGGCCAGCTCTCTGTCTGATTCAAAAACGGGAACACACAGATCAGCTTGATCCATGGAAACTGTTCCCGCAACGAGACGACCAGTTCCCCCGCAAGGATATCGCTTCCCATCGCCATTCCGCAATAAAACCGTTCATAACCGGCGTCTACTGCTTCCTGAATCGCGTTATGCAGAGCCAGACGCAGGTCATCCATCCGGCAGTTTTTCAGCACCCGTGGACGGTGTCCGGTAAAACAGGCAGAACGAGTTCTGTCAGGATCAAATGTATTGGTCATAGCGTTCGCTTCCTTCCTGTCAAATGGCAACAGGCGCACAGCCCTGCCTGAATCTTATTATATCATTGAATAAAAATTTCGGGTAGTATTTTTATCATAAACTTTTTTGCAGTTCAACTTTTCTGCGTTGGAGTTGGGCTGTACTTTCATACAGAAAGGTATGGTATTGATGGAGTTTTTAAAACGGACCTGGGCAGAAATCAATCTCGACGCCCTCAAGCATAATATTGAAGCCATCCGCTCGGCTGTCCCGCCGCAGACCGGCATCATCGCCGTCGTCAAAGCAGACGCCTATGGGCATGGCGACGGGTACATCGCCGGCGAACTGGAACAGCTGGGCATCCACTTTTTTGCAGTTTCCAATCTGGAAGAAGCACTTTCTCTCCGCCGGAAGGGTGTCAAAGGAGATATTCTGATTCTGGGGCCGACTCCCTACCGGCGTGCTGCCGACCTAGCAGGGTACGGCATCACCCAGACCGTCTATTCCAGCCAGTATGCAGGCGACCTCAGCCGGGCAGCTGTTGCAGCAGGCGTAAAGGTCCACTGCCATATCAAGCTCGACACCGGTATGGGACGTATCGGGTTTGTCGTCCGGGAAGACCAGGACCCCGCCGAAGAAATCAAACAGGTGACCAGCCTGCCGGGATTGCAGTTTGACGGTATTTTCAGCCATTTTTCCTCAGCGGACGACATCACCCCGGAAGGAGAAGCCTACACGATGCTGCAGCAGCAGCGGTTCGACCGGACGGTTGCGGCACTGGAAGCCGCGGGTATCCATTTCACCTGCCGTCATCTGCAAAACTCTGCCGGCATTGAAAACGAACGCAGCTGCCAGTATGACTATGTCCGTGCCGGGATTATTCTGTACGGAATGCCGGTCGACACCAAGAAAGGCTGTGCGCTGGATCTCCAGCCGCTGCTGTCCATCCGTTCGGTTGTCACGATGGTTAAAACGCTCCATGCCGGCAACGCCGTCAGCTATGGCCGCCACTATACGACCGACAAAGACCGGATTATCGCAACCGTTCCGATCGGATATGCGGACGGTTATCTGCGCTGCATGAGCGGGAAAGCAAGCGTCCTGATTCGCGGCAAACGGGCACGGGTTATCGGCAACGTCTGTATGGATCAGATCATGGTAGATGTCACTGACATTCCCGGTGTATCGGAAGAAGATATCGTCACCATCGTCGGAACCGACGGAGATGACTGCATCACCTTTGATGAGCTGGCCGGATACGCGGATACCATCAGTTATGAGCTGTTCTGCCTGATTGGAAAACGGGTCCCCAGAGTATACTACCGTGAAGGAAAAGAAGTTGGCGCCGTCAATTACCTGATCGACGAACCGCTGACCAACCTGCCGGAATAAGACAGCTTGACACAAAAAGTCGCCGATGCTATAATTTATTTGTCAATCTTTAACAGTCTTGACTTGACAACAGGAAGGATGTTTTTTATATGACAAATGTTGTATTGGACGCACTTAAAACCCGCCGCAGCTGCCGCAGCTATAAGCCTGACCAGATCAAACCGGAAGAGCTGAACGCAGTACTGGAAGCCGGAACATGGGCACCGACTGCGATGGGAACCCAGGAACCGATCATCGTCGTAGTTCAGGATGCTGCTAAAATCGCAAAGATTGAACGGCTCAACGCTGCCGTCATGGGCAACCCGGACGGGCATCCTTTTTACGGCGCACCGACTCTGCTGATTGTTTTTGCTGACGCATCCCGCGGCGGCGTCTTTGTCGAAGACGGAAGCCTGGTCATGGGTAATCTGCTCAACGCTGCACACGCAATCGGACTGGGCAGCTGCTGGATTCACCGTGCACGGGAAGTATTCCAGAGCGATGAAGGCAAGGCCATGATGAAAGAATGGGGCATTCCGGAAAACTATGCCGGCATCGGCAACTGCATCCTCGGATACCCTGTCCAGGAAGCACCTGCCAAACCCCGTAAAGATGGCTATGTAATTTTCGACTAATCAGATGCTGTACAACAGGCTGTGGCAGAAGATTCTGCCACAGCTTTTTTATTATCTCTGGCGTATAATGCCCTTGTACAGATTGAAAGCAGAATTTTCGTATGGTATAATCAGACTATATACAGCCTTAAACGGCTATCGGAAATGGAGGTCCGCAGATGAATGAAAAAATCCTGGTCGTCGATGACGAGGAGGAAATTGCCGGACTGGTAGAAGTCTACCTGAAAAATGAAGGCTATACGGTTTTCACCTGCTATAACGGAACCGATGCGCTTGCCTGTATTGAACAGCAGCAGCCTTCCCTTGCGGTACTGGACGTCATGCTGCCGGATACCGACGGGTTTACCCTCTGCCGGAAGATACGGGAAAAATACCTTTTTCCGATTGTCATGCTGACCGCAAGGGTGGAAGATATCGACAAGATCACCGGACTCGCCATCGGAGCAGACGATTATATCACCAAGCCGTTCAATCCGCTGGAACTTGTGGCACGTATCAAGACCCAACTGCGGCGGTACCTGCGGTATGACCACAGCGGACAGCCGGAAAAAACATCCACAGAAGACGATCTGATACAAATTCGCGGCCTGTCTATCTCCCGCAGTCAGCATAAATGTACCCTTAACGGCAAAGAACTGACGGTAACACCGACGGAGTTCAATATCTTATGGTATCTGTGCAGCCATCAGGGTAAAGCGGTTTCATCCGAAGAGTTATTTGAAGCGGTATGGGAAGAGAAATATCTGGACAGCAACAACACCGTGATGGCACATATCGCACGGCTTCGGGAAAAGATGCAGGAACCTCCCCGCCGTCCAAAATATATCAAAACCATCTGGGGGGTCGGATACACCATTGAATAACAACAAAATCCCATCCTCGCGGCGCAGTCAACTCAGCCGTCAGATTCTATTGCAATATCTGCTGGCGATATTCGGTTCCTGTGTTCTGTTTGGCCTGCTGGTTTTTGTGTTGTGGCAGGTGGCAAGGAGCTTTGTCTGGCAGCCATGGGACCCGGTCTACCAGCTGCTGCACTGGATTCAGGACAATATCATTCTGGCGTTTTTCTGTACGCTGGGGGCTATCTGGCTTTTGATTACCTATCTGTTTATCAACCGTCCGCTCCGGTATCTCGACCAGCTGATCGAGGCCTCCAAACAGCTGGCGACAACGAATGAACAGGAAATACTCCTCCCGAAAGCGATGAAACCGGTACAGGATGAGATGAATCTGATTCGCGAGCAGGCATTGCGGAACGCCTCTGCGGCACGGGAAGCCGAACAGCGGAAAAACGACCTGATTGTCTATCTGGCGCATGACCTCAAAACGCCGCTGACGAGTGTCATCGGCTACCTGAATCTGCTGCAGGATGAACCGCAGATTTCGCCGGAACTGCGGGCACGATATACCGGCATTGCGCTGGACAAAGCCCTTCGGCTGGAAGATCTGATCAACGACTTTTTTGACATTACCCGTTTTAACCTGACCACCCTTACCCTTGAACCGGAACGGGTCAACTTCAGCCGGATGCTGGAACAGATCACCTTTGAATTTAACCCGATTCTGGCTGAAAAGGGGCTGGAATGGGAAACAGCCATCCAACCAGATATTACCATCCTCTGTGACCCGGATAAAATCGAGCGGGTTCTGGACAACCTCATCCGAAATGCGGTCAATTACAGCTATCCGGACACCCAAATTTTTCTGTCGATGTACAGCCTGGGTGAACAGATTGAAATTGACCTGAAAAATAAAGGCAAAACCATTCCGCCTGAAAAGCTGAGCCGGATTTTTGAACAGTTTTACCGGGTCGATTCCTCCCGTTCCTCCAGGACCGGCGGTGCCGGGCTTGGGCTGGCGATTGCAAAGGAGATTGTCACGCTGCATGGCGGTACCATCCGGGCAACAAGTGAAAACGAAAGCATTTGTTTTGAAGTCATCCTTCCGAAAAATTGTCAGAAAATCGTATGAATTTCCGCAGGATAAAATCATTTTTCTGCCGTAAAACCCGAAAATATTCTTCGCCCTGTTCTGGTACAATCAAGGTAACCAAACAGGGCGATTTCTTTTGCCCGGAAAGTGTGAGAAGAATATGAGCATACGACAGCGGCCTTTTGAACCCAACGAAAACTTACCGGCAGAGCAGACGCCCAAACGCAGAAAAAGACGGAAACCTGTTCGAATCGTCCTCATCGCAGCACTGCTCTGTCTTACAACAGCGGTCGGAGGAAAGCTGCGAAATCTGCCTGTCCAGGAGATTTCGGACATATTCCCCCGGACTGCCAGCGAAACAACGTCGACTATGGACAGTAACCCAACAGATGAGGACGGCTGGCAGCTGATTCTGGTCAACCGGGAGCACCCTCTGCCGGACAATTATCAGGTTGAGCTGACCGAACTGTCCAACGGTGAAAAGGTCGCCACCAGCATCTATCCCGCTCTTCAACAGATGTTTGACGATATGCGGGCAGAAGGTATTTATCCGATTGTAGCCTCCGGATATCGGACCCATGAAGAACAACAGCAGATTCTGGACGAAAAAACAGAAAGCTATCGTGCAGAAGGATATTCAGACGCCGAAGCTGCCGCACTGGCAGAAGACTGGGTTGCCATTCCTGGAACCAGTGAGCACGAAACCGGTCTGGCGGTCGATATCAATGCCGACGGTATCAACTCAGCCGGATATGAAGTGTACGACTGGCTGCTCAGCCATGCCCATGAATACGGATTTATCAAACGATATCCCGAAGATAAAGTCGAGCTGACCGGCATCTCCAATGAACCCTGGCACTACCGTTACGTCGGCAAATCAGCTGCCGCAGAAATCCACAAAAAAGGCCTCTGCCTGGAAGAGTATCTTGGGTAACCCTTCCCGGCGGAGGCCGGTGTTTTTTATCGGATTATTTAACTGCCCGTGTCGCAATAAAACTCGGAATATGATGTTCATGCAGGTTGCCGACCCCGTTGGTATCCTCATACAGATGGGTCAGTCGGAACCCGGCCTGTAACTGACAGCCGATCTGTTCTTCCATCGTATGGGAGAACTGGACGCCTTCATTGCGGGCCATCGCCTCCTGATAAAGAGCAGGGTCTTTCAGCGGGTTGTACGGGAGCGTATGGACAATTTTGGTCTCGGTTTCATCGACAATAAAATTCATCCCGTTATCCAGTCCACAAAGCAGGATTCCACCCTTTTTTAGTACCCGCCAGCATTCTTTAAATACCGGCAAAACTTCCTCGATATAACAGTTGGAGACCGGATGGAAGATGATGTCAAAGCTTTCATCCGCAAACGGCAGCCGTTTGGTCATATCCCCACGAATGATTTCAACCGAATAGCCTTCCCGCTCAGCAACCATCCGTTCACTTTCACACTGTACCTCCGAATAATCCAGTACGGTACAGCATGCGCCGCATGCCGCAAAGATCGGGATCTGCTGCCCGCCGCCGCTGGCAAGTCCCAGCAGCTTTTTCCCGCGAAGTTCCCCGAACCATTCATGCGGGACAATTTTAGTCGGCGTCAGGTACACCCCCCACTGACCCGCCAGCGCATTCTGGTATACCTCATGGGAAATTGGTTTTCCCCATTCCCAGCCATCCCGGCACCAGCCGTCGATCACCTGAGAATTGATCTGTTGATAATCCATCTTTGCGGACCTCCTTTTCATCTGTCTGCCTCCATTATAACAGACTGCCCGGCACCCGGCAATACAGATTTTTAACGGCAGGCCGGGCGGCTTGTCCGACAGGATACCGCCAAAAAAGCAGGAAACTGGTAAAAAACGAAAAAAGCGTAAATTTGGTGGATACCCTATGGAAAAGCCGGGCAAATTGTTGTATAATGATGTCATATTGGGGTTTTATTTCCCGACGTAAACTTGAGATAAAAGGAGTTCTTCTTTTTGGAAATTTACCTGGATAACTGCGCGACCACCAAAGTCTGCCAGCCTGCGGCCGAGGCGGTTCTCCGCGCGATGACGCAGGATTATGGAAATCCGTCCTCCCTGCATAAAAAGGGACTGGACGCAGAACACATCCTCACTTCCGCCAGACGGACAGCCGCTTCCCTGCTGGGATGCGATTACAGCTGCATCTATTTCACCGGCGGCGCGACCGATTCCAACAATATCGCGATTCAGGGTGCGCTGGCTGCACATCCGCGCGATGGCAAAACAATTGTGACGACAACAGTTGAGCATCCGTCGGTTGCCGATACAGTGACTGCGATGGAAAAGCGCGGATATACCGTCAAACGGGTTGCACCCCGTCCGGACGGACAGTTTGACCCGCATGATTTGGTGGATGCGGTGGATGAAGATACGGTACTGGTGACCTTTATGATGGTCAACAATGAGCTGGGGACCATTCTTCCCTATGAAAAGGTGATTCCCGCAATCCGGCGCCGTTTTCCGAACGTGCTGATTCATATGGACGGCGTCCAGGGATTTACCAAGCTGCCGCTTTCGGTCAGCAAACTGGATCTGGACCTGTTCTCCTTCTCCGGGCATAAACTGTACGCGCCCAAAGGTATTGGCGGACTGTATGTCAAAAAGGGACTCCGTATCCTGCCGGTCGAATACGGCGGCGGTCAGGAAAAGGGCCTTCGTTCCGGTACCGAAGCAGTTCCCGCAATTGCCGGACTGGGTGCGGCACTCCAGATGATTCAGGAAAACCGCGGCGCTATCCTTAAAAACTACCAGGACTGCAACCGAATCCTGCGCAGCCTGCTGGCAGAGATGCCGGAAGTCGTCATCAATTCCCCTGAAAACGGCTGCCCGCATGTTTTAAACATCTCAGTCCCCGGTATTCCATCGGAAATCATGCTGCACGCTTTGGAAGAGAAAGGATGCTATGTTTCATCCGGTTCCGCCTGTTCAAAGGGCGCGCTCAGCAGCGTACTGGCAGCATTCCATCTGCCGCAGGAACGGATTCGTTCGGCACTGCGCATCAGCTTTTCGTATGAGACCGATGAAGAACAACTGAAAGCTTTTGCCGCTGCACTCAGAGAGGTCATCGACCGCCTGAAAAAGGTTGTCGGGGTAAACTGAACGGCAAACAAGAAAGGGAAGGTATATGAAAGAAATTATCCTCGCCAAAAACGGCGAAATTGCCCTCAAAGGGCTTAACCGCAGAAAATTTGAAGAAGTGCTGATGCGCAATATCAAATGGCGGCTGCGCGATTTCGGGAAGATCTCCCTCAGCTGCATGCAGTCGACCATCTATATCGCACCGGAAGACAGTGCTTTTTATGATTTTGACGGCGCGATTGACGCGCTGCGGCATGTCTTTGGCATTGCGTCCATCTCCCGCGCGATTGTACTGGAGAAGAGCATGGAGGACATTCTCTCCCATGTCTGCGACTATGTCGAAAACGACCTGTTTGATGCGAAAACCTTTAAAGTAGAGGCAAAGCGTTCCGACAAACATTTCCCGCTGACTTCTCCCCAGATTTCGGCGGAAGTCGGTGGAAAAATCCTCTCCCGGTTCCATCACCTGAAGGTGGATGTCCACAACCCGGACGTCACCGTTATGGTCGAAATCCGTGACCGCGGCGCCTATATCCACGCCGGGAAAATTCCGGGTGCAGGCGGCATGCCGGTATCCTCTTCCGGAGAAGCGATGCTGCTGATCTCAGGCGGCATTGACTCCCCGGTCGCAGCATATATGATGGCAAAACGCGGGCTGGCACTTTCGACTATCCACTTCCAGAGCCCGCCTTACACCAGCGAACGTGCACTGGAAAAGGTTGTCACCCTCTGTGAAAAACTGACGCCCTATACCGGACGGCTCGCATTTTACTGTGTCCCGTTCACCGAAATTCAGGAAGCACTTCGGGAACACTGTCCCGAAGAACTGTTCACCGTCATGATGCGGCGGATGATGATGCGGATTGCTACCCGGATTGCGCAGGAGAAAAATATTCCGGCTCTGGTCACCGGCGAAAGCCTTGCACAGGTTGCCTCCCAGACACTGGATGCACTTTACTGCACCGACAATGCGACGCCGCTGGTTGTCCTGCGGCCGCTGATTGGCATGGACAAAGGTGAAATCATCCGGATTTCGCGTGACATCGGCACCTTTGAGACCTCTATCCTGCCGTACGAGGACTGCTGCACCGTCTTTACTCCCCGCCATCCCTGCACCAAACCCAAGCTGTCGGTTCTGGAAAAGGCAGAAGCCCGGTTTGATTATGCACCGCTGATTGAAAAGGCGGTTGCAGATACCCAGCTGCGGATGATTACCGGCTGAGGCGAAAGGAACGACGATGGATATGCTCAATGAACGGCTGCAGCAGCTGGACACGCTGCTGACTGCCAAAAAGAAAACGGCAGCCCTGCTGCTGCCGGACAGCCGGGAAATGGTTGTCCAGGCCGCAGACGGCTGCAAACGGATTCGGATTCCGGATAAAAAACTGCGTCCGCTGCCTCCATCGATGATCAAAAAATACGGCCTTGTCTCCAAACAGGCGGCCATTGTCCAGGCCATGCAGGCACGGGATGCCGCCGGAAGCGACTGGGGAGCCGCTGTGACAGGCGCGGCGCTGCTGCCGACCCCTCTGACCGGCAATCTTTCAGAAGATGGTCAGACCGACACCTCAACCGTCTATATCGCGGTGACCGACGGCAAAAAAGCTGCTGTTCAGCAGCTTTCCTGTCCTGGAGACCTGTCCGACCAACAGATGCGGGAAGCGATGACGGTACGTGCTGTCCAGCAGTGTGCCGACCTGCTGACCGGACTGCTGCAAAAGGAAAAGGAAGCGCTGACACTGCTCAGCAATGCTTCAAAATACCGGCGGTATGCTGTATCTCCGGCAGAAGCGCTGCTTCGCTCAATCCTTCCCTGGAAGGGAGACAAGCCGGGCGATATCATCACCAAGACCGCATTGATTGCGGCGGTGGCTGCCGTAATTGTCACAGCCGGCATGACCGCTTCGGAACAGATTGCGGTCAACCACACAGTCGACAATATCCAGCAGGCAGTAGAAGTCTACACCGAACCGCCGACAGAGGAAGAAACCAGTGGATTGCCGGAAGGGTACCAGACCAAATTTGCGTCGCTGTACGCGGTCAACCCGGACGTCACCGGATGGCTGACGATTCCCGGTACCAACATCGACCTGCCGATTATGCAGGCGGACGATAACGACTACTATTTGTCCCATGATCTGTATGGTGAACCGGACCCATATGGTCTTCCCTACATCGATTATCGCGTGCCGATTGAGCCGGACAACCAGTGGGCCAAAAACACGATTGTCTACGGCCACAACATGGAAGCAGGTTATGTCTTCCATGAGCTGATCGGCTATCGGGACGCGGAATTCTACAAAGAGCACCCCTTCCTCACCTTTGACACGGTATACAATCAGAGCGAATGGGTCATCTTTGCCGCTTTTGAGGCCAACACCGATTTTGACAGAGGCGAGGTTTTCGAGTATTTCAATTATGTCATCTCGACCGACCCTGACCGCGCACAGTGGTATATTGACGAGACCACCGCCCGCAGTTATTTTACAAACCCCGTTGATGTCAATACCGACGACGTCTTTTTGACGCTGCAGACCTGCTCCAACAATGCGGCGGACACCAAGCTGTGCATTGTAGCCCGGCGGCTGCGGGAAGGCGAATCCGAACAGGATTTTGACTTTTCCTCCAGCGTCAACAATGAACAGCGGGTAAAACCCACCTTCTATTAATCACTGCGAAATGAAGCGATTGGAAATCCAAGAAAGGAATGGCATCAGATGAAATACTTTTTCCGCAACTACTGGATTCAGGTTATAGCGGTATTTGTCTCTCTGTTTATTGGGTCGCGGGTAATCGCGATGGTATTTGCAGATATTGAGGGAACCGGAAGACTTTCCACCGTTGCCGACACCAGTTCCGAAGTCAGCAGCGAACTTTCCTCCGAATCGTCCGAAGTATCTTCCGAAGAAAGCTCGGACAACCCACTGGATGAGCTGTTTGAATCGACCGACTGGAGCGACAGTCTGGAATCCTCTCATACTTCGACCGGCAGTTCGGGAAGCACAGGCAATACCGGTAACTCCGGCTACACCAGCAACTCCGGCAGCACCGGCAATTCTTCCCACTCCAGCAGTTCCTCCGGCAACTCCAATTATAATTCCGGCAGTACCGGTAACTCTGGCAGCACTGGCGGTTCGATCAGTACCGGTAACTCTGGCAGCACCAGCAGTTCGACCAGTTCTGGCAATTCAGGTAATTCCGGCAACACCGGCAGTTCAACCAGCTCCAGCACCACACCTGATTCCGGCAGCAGTTCTGCTCCTTCGGGTGGTTCTTCTGTTTCAACTCCGGACGGGCCCGATCTGAACGATGATTTTGTCACCGGTGGTGATACCGACCCGACCGGCGGCAGCAGCTCAGGCAGTGATTCTTCTGTTCCGCCCACCAGCAGCGGTTCTTCTTCGAATACGCCCGGCTCTTCTTCTTCCACCATCACTGCACCCGGCGGTGACTACGTTGGAGAAAGTGCTACAAACGACGGTCCCGGCGACTGATTTGATAAAAATCTCTTGACTTGAAGTCCACTTCAAGTGCTATACTGTTTGATAACGACCAAATGGCCGTCTGAAGGCGGTTATCATCGAAAGATGATCAAATCTGTCGTTTTTCTCAGGCAACTAAAACCGTGCCACGAAGGTACCCGCCATCTTTTAAGAGGATGGCTGTGCTTTCGTGGCCTTTTTTCAACGAAAGGAATTGAGATGGAACTTCAGCAAAAACGTGCGCTGCTGCGGCAGTACTTTACTGAACACAATCGGGTAGTTCTCGGATTTTCCGGCGGAGTTGATTCCGCATTTTTACTCGCAGCCGCAAAAGAAGCGGGTGCTGTAATCACCCCCATATTTATGAAAACCCCCTTTCAGCCGGCTTTTGAACTGGAAGATGCCCGGCGGCTCGCCGGTGAGCTGGGAATTCAGCTGGAAATTATCCCGGCAGACCCGCTTACCCATCCGGAGATTGCCTGCAACGATGCCAGACGCTGTTACTGGTGCAAACGCCTGCTGTTTTCGGTCCTGCGTGACCGTGCTCAGCAGCTCAGCGCAACACTGATTGACGGCACCAATGCCTCCGACCCGGAAGACGACCGTCCCGGTATGCAGGCGCTGCGGGAGATGGGCGCGCAGTCCCCACTGCGGCTGTGCGGACTGACCAAGCAGGAAATCCGCCAGCTATCCAAAGAATATCAGCTCTTTACCTGGGATAAACCCAGCTATGCCTGCCTTGCAACACGGGTTCCAACCGGGACTCCACTTGACCCGGAAACACTGCAAAAGGTGGAAGGAGCTGAACAGGCCCTTTCCGATCTCGGATTTTCCGATTTTCGGGTACGGGTATTCCATGGTGCGGCACGCCTTCAGCTGCTGCCTTCCCAGTGGCAGATGAGCGAAGATCTGCGGCAGAAGGCAGCCCAGGCGGTCGGCAGATACTTTGATACCGTACTGCTGGACATGGTCCCCAGAACGCCCAGAGAATGAGAGGAGACGAGCAAATGACTACAAAAGAAATCCTTGCAGCCGTTCGGAATGGAAAACTGAATGTTGAACAGGCTGCCCTCCAGCTCAAGCTGGAGCCATTTCAGGAGATGGGATTTGCCAAGATCGACCATCACCGTGCATTGCGTCAGGGCAGTGCAGAAGTCATCTACGGCGCCTCCAAAACACCTGAGCAGATCGCATCGATTGCCGCTGCAATGGCGGAGCATGGCGGGAAAAATATTCTAATTACCCGCATGCACCCGGAAGCAGAAGAAGTGGTCCGGGCTGCCAATCCCAGCCTGTGGTATGACCCCCTTTCCCGTATCGGGATTGTCAATAAAGTCGAGTATGTCGACACCGACGGATATATTGTCGTCGCCTCCGGCGGCACATCTGACCAGCCGGTTTGTGAAGAAGCGGCACTGACTGCCGAAGCGATGGGCAACCGTGTTGTCCGGATGTACGATGTCGGGGTCGCCGGATTGCAGCGGCTGCTCTCCCGGCTGGACGTGCTGATGCAGGCAAATGTCGTCATCGCTGTCGCCGGAATGGAAGGTGCGCTTGCAAGCGTTGTCGGCGGTCTGGTAGACTGCCCGGTCATCGGAGTGCCGACCTCTGTCGGATACGGTGCAAGTTTCGGCGGCGTATCTGCCCTGCTGAGCATGCTCAACAGCTGTGCCAGCGGCGTCAGCGTCGTCAATATCGACAACGGTTTCGGCGCCGGGTTCCTGGCCAGCCGAATCAACCACCGGACCGGTGTCGCTCCGGAAAAGGATAACAAAAAGGAGAATGCAGAATGAAAACACTGTATCTTGAATGTGGAATGGGTGCTGCCGGTGATATGCTGATGGCCGCACTGTCCGAACTGACCGACGCAGAGGCGTTTGTTGAAAAGATGAACAGCCTGGGCATTCCGGGTGTAAAGGTCGTCCGGCAGGACGCGGTAACCTGTGGAATTCACGGTACCCATATGCAGGTAACAATCGACGGCGAAGAAGAAATTACGGAAGATGTACGTCTGGCGGCGGCAGAACAGGGTGAAATGCTGACGGTTTCGGGTGAGCATCATCACGATCATGAGCATGAGCACGAACACCATCACGACCATGACCATGAGCACGAACACCACCACGACCATGAGCATGAGCACGAACACCATCACGACCATGACCATGAGCACGAGCATCATCACGACCATGACCATGACCATGAACACGAACACCATCACGACCATGACCATGAGCACGAGCATCATCACGACCATGACCACGAACACCATCACCATGGCCATCATCACACCAGTATGGCAGATATCCGGACAATCGTTGCCGGTTTGCCTGTATCAGAAAAGGTACGGCAGGATGTGCTGGCAGTCTATCAGTTGATCGCTGAGGCGGAAAGCCACGCTCATAACTGCCCGGTTGAGGAAATCCACTTCCACGAAGTCGGCAATATGGACGCAGTCGCGGATATTACCGGCGTCTGCCTGCTGATGGAGATGATCGGCGCGGATCAGATCCTCTGTTCGCCTGTCCATGTCGGCAGCGGTCATGTACGCTGTGCACATGGGATTCTGCCGGTACCCGCACCGGCAACCGCTTATCTGCTGCGTGGAATTCCCTCGTACTCCGGCAGTATCAACGGTGAATTATGCACCCCGACAGGCGCAGCACTGCTGCGGCATTTTGTCACCCGGTTTGTTCCGATGCCGGTCATGGCCACTGAAAAAGTCGGTTACGGTATCGGTCACAAAGTCTTCCCTGCTGCCAACTGTGTCCGTGCTTTCCTTGGGGAAACTGAGAATACCGGCGACCGGATTGTTGAACTGTCCTGCAACCTGGACGATGTCACCGGCGAGGATATCGGCTTTGCATCAGAACAGCTGATGGCAAGCGGTGCGCTGGATGTGTTTACAACCCCTGTCCAGATGAAAAAGAATCGTCCCGGACTGCTGCTGCACTGCCTCTGCCACCCGGAAGATGCCGAAAGGATGGCACGGCTGATCTTTGCACATACCACCACGATCGGCATCCGTCGGACAGAATACAACCGTTATACCCTGACACGTCATGAGGAGACGCTGGACACACCGTATGGTCCCATCCGCGCCAAAGTATCGGAAGGCTACGGCGTCCGCAGATGCAAAGCAGAATACGACGACCTCGCGGCTGCCGCCAAAAAAGCCGGCGTATCCATCCAGCAGGTGCGTGACGCGATCAAAACTAACGAATAAATCATAAAAAGCTGAGCAGACAGAAAAATGATAAACTCCTGTCGTGCAGTCCCGAAATCACTTTCTTTCGGGCATCTGCCTGACAGGAGCCAATCAAAATACGTCTGCTCAGCTTTTTTATACGGCTATCATCCATCAACCGGCGTCAGATTCAGGCTTTTTCATCCTCATCGTCGCCAGGGACATCGATCGGTTCTTCATGGGAAGAGGTAGAAATTTCTTCTTCCATTTCAGGTTCTGTCTCCGGAGGTACTTCCTCGCCTTCCTCGTCCTCATCCTCATCGGACAGGTCAAAATAATCGTCGTCCGGTTCAAAATCCAGTTCCTGTGCAATCGCTTCTGTCTTTCTGCGGATCAGTGCGGCAATGGCAACCGCAACAGCTGAAACAGCTGCAACACCGGCAATCAACGAAATCCAAAAACCTTTTTTCATCTTATTTTCCATCCTTTCTATTTAACATCATATATCACCTGTCAGCGACAGGATTACCGATATACCACACAGCGGCGCCGTTTCACAACGCAAAATCCGTGGGCCCAGCGTTGCCGCAGCCACGCCATTTCCCGTCAGGAACGCCGCTTCTTCAGCGGAAAAACCGCCTTCACTGCCGACAAACATCCCGATTTCCTCATCCTCCGGAGAGATCAGTTTTCCCAGACGTTCGCCGCCTTTTTCATAAAAGAGCACGCTCTTTTTGGGCAGCAGTCCAATCGACTCCCGCAAGGTAACCAGTTCGCGTATTTCAGGAACCTTTCCGCGTCCGCTCTGTTGAGCCGCCTCCAGCGCGATTTTGCGGTAGCGCTCGCACTTCTTGGCCATCGAACGGGCATCCGGACGGGAAACACAGCGTTCAGTCAGCACCGGCTGAATAACGCTGACACCGAGTTCAGTCGCTTTCTGAACGATAAAATCCATCTTGTCCCCTTTGGGAAGTGCCTGAAACAGTGTCAGGCGTGCATGCGGTTCGGTCACACAGCGGGAGCGGGAGAGAATTTTCAGTTCCACCTGACTGCCGACCGAAAGGATTTCCGCCTGATAATCGGTGCCCTGACCATCCGACAGGGTGAGCAGTTCACCCGGACGCATCCGCAGCGAACGGCTGACATGCGCGGCGCTGTCCCCATCCAGGCAGACTGTATCGCCCATAACCGGCGAGACAAAAAAACGAGGCATCTATACACAACCTTTCAGCGGTTTGATTCATACCAATATTGTGACATACCGGTACAGTTTTGGTGTGAAGGAATTTTAAATTTTTTACTTAAAAAGCCTAAATTCAAAGGCTTATTAAGTTATCTCCATTTTATCCCAGAAGTGGTGCAATCCAGCTTGTCCAGGCCCACGAAACCGGCATCACCAGAATCATTGCAGGGATCATGCTTCCAATCGGGAACTCCCGCACCTTCGCAATCCGAAAACCGGTAACAAACACCAGTATTCCCCCACAGGCCATAAAATCATTCAGCATCGTGTCGGAAATAACCGGCATCAGCAGTTTTGCACTGAAAAACAGGACCAGCATAATTGCCAGCTGCGGGAAACAGATAAACGCGACCAGGTGCCGGACTGTAACCGCAAAGATAACGGCGGTAAAAAAATCCAGAATTGCTTTGGTAATCAGCAGGGTATGATCGCCATTCAATCCCGACTGGAGCGCACCGAAAATGCCCGTCCCGCTCGCACAAAACAGCACCAGCGCTGAAACAAAATCGGTCAGCATCGTTTCATCGCCATCATTGCCCGCATGGAACAGTGCGGCAATCCTCGGACCCATCCATCCGCCCAGCTGACGGAACCGGCTCTCCAGACAGAACGCTTCCCCGACAATCGTTCCGACGATCACCGAAAGCACGACGGCCGGCATGGTCTGCATCTTGATGATATTGCTGATTCCCATCAGCATCGAACAGCTGCCAAACGCCGCCGGCAAAACTGTGCAGATATGCCGGGGGATCTTCTGCCCAAATGAGGCACCCAAAAGTCCGCCCAGAAATATTGCCGCAGCGTTTAACAAAATACCAACCGGCAAGATGACACATCCTTTTTTTCGATTTTTACTATATTATACTGGATTTTTTTTGATTTGTACAGAGCCAACGGCAAATTTATGTGAAATTATAAACAAAGTCACTGCAAGCCCGGATGTTTTTGCAGAGGACGCGGAAAATTTACAGAAAAATATTTTTTCTGTTTTTTCGGCATGGTATAATTTTAGTAAATCTATATTGTGGATTGGTGTCCGCAATAACCGGGAGAGGATATCATGCAGTTTCAACGGGAACCAAAAAGTGGGAAAGGATATCCGCACTTTACCCACTGGCCCGATCTGGACTGCGACGGCAATGTCTACGTCAGCGGTTATGGCTTTATCCATCTCGACCCACAGGATATCGAACGTGCGGAAATCAGAAGAAGCGCGTCGATTGCGGGCGGAATCATGCTGATGCTGCTGCTCCTGCCGTCGCTTTTATATATTCCCGCGCAGCTTTTTGTCGGCTGGCTGGCAAAATGGCTGCCGCTGGGTACACCACAGCAGCTGGTGCTGTGGAATGCGGTTTTGAGTCAGATGCGCACCGATATCTGGATGTATGGCAGCTATCTGATTCCGATCTTCTTTTTGCTGGGGACAGGCGGACGGGATGTCCGTCAGCGCAGCAACACCGCTTTTCCGCCGGTTACATCCATTCTTGCCATTTTATGCTGCCTGGGGCTGTCGGGACTAACGGTGTTTGTCCGGGGATTTTTGGATGAGGTACTGTATGCCGTCAATCTGGTGGAAGTCAATGCACAGACTCCGCCGTCTGTTGCGGTTGCACAGGTCATGTACCTGGTGCGTACCTCTATTATAGGGGTTATTTTGGAGGAAGTTTTGCTGCGCGGACTGCTGCTGCGGGTCTTCCGCAAGCACAGCGACGCCTTTGCCCTGATGATGACAGCCATTGTCAATGGACTGATCTGCGGCAATCTGACCGACGGACTGTGCACCGCATTGATGGCGCTGATGTACGGATATATGACGCTGCGCACCGGTTCGATACTGGTCCCGACCATCAGCCACTGTCTTTGCGTTCTGTGGCCGGAGCTGCTGACAATTTTGGTACCGAATAATCAACTGGCACAGATTACCGTAACGTTATTGTTGGTCACCGCCGGGCTGATTGCCTTTTCGATCATCTGCCTCAAGGACGAAAATGCCTTTATTCTTTCGTCCCGCACGCTGGACTATGCCCGGCTGAGCGGTCAGCACACCCGTCCGCGCAGCCGGTTTACCTTCCGTAAAAAACTGACCATCTCATTGACCAGTGCCTTTTTTACGGCATCTGCCGCCCTGTGGATTTTCCAGGCGCTGCAGCAGATGATGGTTGTCTCATAAGCAGGAGGAACGTATGGATTTGTCACGGGACGAACAACTGATGGCGCTGGCGCTGGATGAGGCTAAAAAGGCTGCACAGCTTGGTGAAACGCCGGTCGGAGCGGTTTTGACCTGGGACGGGGAGGTCCTCGTCACCACCCACAACCTTCGGGAAACCAACCGGGTCGCAACTGCACATGCTGAACTGCTGGCGATTGAACAGGCCTGCCGCAAACTTGGGGGATGGCGGCTGCACCGGGCAGTGCTGTATGTCACGCTGGAACCCTGCCCGATGTGCGCCGGTGCAATTATCAACGCACGGATTCCACGGGTCGTCTATGGTGCATCTGATAAAAAGGCCGGCTGCTGTGGAGGGCTGGTCAATCTGTTTGAGGTTCCCTTCAACCATCAGCCTGAAATTACAGGCGGCGTACTGGCAGAGCAGGCACAACAGCTGTTAAGTGATTTTTTTGCCGATCTGCGCCGAAAACCGCGTCCGCGCAGAAAACTCCGGGATTTTATGCCACCTGAAAAATGAATAGAGAACGGCCGCGGGAATTATTCAATATTCATAATATATTCACATATTCCCCTTTTGGCTATGCTATAATAGAGTTGGAAACAACGATTCATTGTTTCTAATTCAATCCCCCTCCTTTATAATTACTCCTTTTTATTTTATTTTTCGAGAACTTCCGTTTTATGGAAGTTCTTTTTTTTGTTGAATTTTAGATCATTTGCTTCATTTTTTGACAAAAAAGGCCTGGGTTGTTGTTCACTTCCTGTTGCATATTCTCTTGACGCTCCCTGTACAATGTGATACGATATGAGTTAGGCAGGGTAAACTCTCAAACCCTGTAATCCGAAACAGGAGGAATGAATATGACACTGGCTGAACTGGCTGTTGGTCAGAATGCGATCATTAAGGCAGTCGGCGGCGAAGGTCCGCTCCGGCTGCGTTTTCTGGATATGGGACTGATTCCGCACACCCAGGTTACTGTTATCAAGGTGGCACCGATGGGAGACCCGATTGAAATCCGCATCCGCGGGTATGAACTGACTCTCCGCAAGGAAGACGCCGCTCAGATTGAAATTGATGAGAAATAAGGCAGCATTCCGGCTGCCAATCAGACAGAGGAGGAACCCTATATGATATTTGCCCTTGCCGGAAATCAGAACTGCGGCAAGACGACGCTTTTCAACAGTATGACCGGCGCAAACCAGCACGTCGGCAACTTTCCCGGTGTCACCGTCGACCAAAAGATGGGTGATATCCGGGACGCCAAAGGCAGTTCGGTCGTCGACCTGCCGGGCATTTATTCCATCCGCCCCTTCACCAGCGAGGAAATTGTCACCCGTGACTTTATCCTCAACGGACACCCGGATGGAATCATCAACATCGTCGATGCAACCAACATCGAACGCAACCTGTACCTGACCCTACAGCTTCTGGAACTGCGGATTCCGACGGTACTGGCGCTGAATATGATGGATGAAGTCCGTGCAAACGGCGGCACCATCGATGTCAAGGGACTGTCCAAACGGCTGGGTATTCCGGTCATCCCGATTTCAGCTGCCAAAAACGAAGGTGTATCCGAACTGGTCAGCAAGGCGGTTGATACCGCCAAAAACAAGATTCTCCCCAGCGTTCTGGACTTCTGTCCCGATGGACCGGTCCACCGCTGTATCCATTCCGTCTCCCACGTCATCGAAGACCATGCCCGCCGGGTCGGAATTTCGGCACGGTTCGCGGCAACCAAGCTGATTGAAGGCGATGAGCAGATCACCCAGCTGCTGGAGCTGGACGACAATGAAAAAGAACTGCTGGAGCACTCGATTGTCGAGATGGAACAGGAATCTGGGCTGGACCGCAATGCGGCACTTGCCGACATGCGCTACAGCTTCATCGAATCGGTCGTCAAGGACACCGTTATCAAATGTCACGAAAGCGCCGAGCATCAGCGCAGCGTCAAAATTGATGAGGTGCTGACCGGACGGTTCACTGCAATTCCGGTATTTATTGGAATTATGCTGCTGATCTTTTTCCTGACCTTTAACGTCATCGGCAGTTTTCTAAGTGACCTGCTGGCAGCCGGAATTGACTGGCTGACCGCACTGATAGACAAAGGGCTGACCGTTTACGGCATCAACCCGGTGGTACATAGTCTGATTATTGACGGTATTTGTGCCGGTGTAGGAAGCGTCCTCTCCTTTTTGCCGATTATTGTCACGCTGTTTTTCTTCCTGTCGATTCTGGAAGATACCGGATATATGGCGCGTGTCGCGTTTGTCATGGACAAACTGCTGCGTAAAATCGGTCTGTCCGGTCGAAGCATCGTCCCGATGCTGATCGGATTCGGATGTACCGTACCGGCAGTCATGGCAACCAGAACGCTGTCTTCCGACCGTGACCGCAAAATGACCATCATGCTGACGCCGTTCATGAGCTGTTCGGCAAAAATCCCGATTTATGCGGTATTTGCATCCGCATTCTTCCCTTCTGCATCGGCACTCGTCATGATCGTGCTGTACTTTGGCGGAATGCTGGTCGGTGTACTGGCCGCGCTGGTGATGAAGAAAACCGTCTTTTCCGGCAACCCGGTACCGTTTGTCATGGAACTGCCCAACTACCGCTTCCCGTCGGCAAAATCGGTCGCACTGCTGCTGTGGGATAAGGCCAAAGACTTTTTACAGCGTGCATTTACCGTCATCTTCCTCGGCACGGTTGTCATCTGGTTTTTGCAGACCTTCGACACTCGCTTGAACGTCGTCACCGACAACGCCGACAGCCTGCTGGCAGCGTTGGGACGGCTGATCGCGCCGCTGCTCGCACCGCTTGGCAATGGCGACTGGCGGGTTGCAACCGCCCTGCTCAGCGGCTTTACCGCAAAGGAAGCTGTCGTCTCGACACTGGGTGTCCTGCTGGGAGTTGGCACCGCCGAACTGCCTACGGCACTGCATACGATGTTCAGCCCGCTCAATGCGGCTGCCTTCCTGGCATTTACGCTACTGTATACGCCCTGTGTCGCAGCGATTGCAACCATCAAAAATGAGCTGGGCTCCGGATTGAAAACGGTTGGCGTTGTGATTATGCAATGTGCGATTGCATGGGTCGCAGGAACGCTGATTTATCAGATCGGCAGCCTGCTGCTGTAATCCTGAACCGAAATGATCTTTACAAAAAGGTCCTTCTGCTTGCATGAGCAGAAGGACCTTTTTGCATGTTATCGAACCGGTTGACGAATTACCGTTTTCAGATTTTCTGGACGACAGCGCCGGACATCACTCAGATAGATTTCGTGATGATACCGGCCAGGTGAAAAATCGGACACCAATTCCTGTTCTTCCATAAAGCGTTGCATCTTTTGAAGGGTTTCCGGCTCGTTGTCATATGGGCCGATGTGCATACACTGTACACAGCAGCCTTCCTGCCAGGTCATAAATTCCACGGCAGAAAAATCCGTCTTCTTTTTATCCGACGCTTCCGCCACAGCCCAGTCAAATACATCCCGCGTCACAAACTCCGGCAGGCGAATCATCGAAATCCACTGAAAATCATCTTTACGGTTATAATCTATCCCGCAGACACCTTCCTGCCACCAGAGCCCTTCCAGCGGCGGCACTACATAATCAAAATAGCCGTCAATCTTATGCTTTCCCATTTTGCTCATTTTGATTATATAAGCGACGCCGTACAGCAGACCGATTGCCTGTTTATACTGTCCATCCGGCAGATTGGGATCTCCCATTCCCCGAACCGCCAGGAAAGTCATTTCCGGTACCGTTACAAGCTCCGGCTGACCGGAGGGCAGATAAAACTCCTTATACGCTTTCTTATAGTCAAACGCCATCTTTATTCCTCCCTGAGATTGTGTACCCGCTGTTGTATCGATGCTTCGAATTGCTGGTCAGACAACTGTGGGTCCCGCACCGACTGCCAGATTTTACATGGCAGTTCACTGCATCCGACACAGCTGACATACCGCTTTTTCTGTACCGAGCAGGCATATATCGGGCATGCTTTCCCTTCGGGCGCATGAAATACCTTGCCGCTGGATTCATTGCATCCGGCGCACTGCCCACCGTAAAATGCACATTCTTTGCACGCTGTCCCACAGCAGCTCAGCCCAAGTGCTGTCCGCTGCTGCTTTTTGCTCAGGCCGCCGAGCACCAGAGCGTAAGACTTGTCCAGCATTTCCCGCAAAAGATCATCCGGAACCTGTCCATCCGGTCGGACTGAATTCCAGTGCGTCTTGTCCGAATAGTAGCCAGGCAGAATATCCGGGTACTGACTGCGCAGAAAATCCCCTTCCTCTGGTTTGAGCTTAAGGTTGATATAATACGGTTTGCCGTCTGGGTCGAGACAGACAGCCGCAAACATCTTCTCCCCGATTTTGTACCGAATCCAGTTCCATACCGGCTGCAAATCCTTTGTGACACCCCTTTTTCCAAGCAGATAATCATCCAGCCACAAATAACGCATGATGACACATCCTTTCTACTGATAACGTTCCAGTATTTGCCGAACAGAATCCCGCAGTTTTTCCCGAAGCGGCTGTGGTTCCAGCAATTCCACCTTTTCCCGGAAGCTGAGCAGCCAGGTCAGCAGATTTTCCTCGTCGGTGTAATCGGCATGAAACAGCAGTCTGCCGTCCGCCTGTTCCTCAAAACATCCGGGACCGAACTCCTCCACCAGCCGCCATTTACAGCTGTTGTCAAACAGCGCCCTGACCCGGATACCACCCGGAAAAATCCGTTCATTGCTCAGGTCAGGCAGTGGAACTGTCCTCGGTTCAAATGACTCTCCCATCTGCACCTCTTCCATCCGATTGAGTTTGAACAGCCGGTAATCGGTCCGTTTGGTACAGTACCCCCATACATACCAGCTCGACCAGCGAAAAATCAGATAATACGGCTCAATCAGCCGCCTGCTCTCCCCACGCGGAGAATAATACACAAATGACAGCAGACAGTGGTTGTCCATCGCCACACGAATCTGTTCAATCTTTGGTGCAAGGGATTCTTTATACCAGGAAGACAGGTCGATCAGAACATTCTGACTGCCGGACATCCAGTCGGAAGCACCTGCCGACAGTTTTTCCATCAGCTGTGCGACCCGGTTGGTACCGCTGACGCTGTCGAGGCTGTGCAGTCCGGCAAGGATGGTCTGCATCTCGCCGGAAGTCAGCAGGGTACGGTCAATCCTGTACCCATCCATAATGGAAATTCCGCCGTTTTGTCCCTGCGTGGTCACAACCGGGATTCCTGCCCGGCAAAGATCCTCGATATCCCGGTTAATGGTGCGGCGGGATACCTCAAACCGTCTGGACAGTTCCGGCGCGGTTACCCGTTCCTGCTGCAATAGAATCGAAAGTATCCCGATCAGCCGTTCAATTTTCATGCTGCTTCCTCCTTGGGGTGTCTACTGCGTTTTTCTTCTGTTTACAGTATACCATACCAAACAGGACAACTGCCTGTCATGTTCTGTGGTTTTATATTCATGACAGGGAAAGTCTGACCCACTTTTAAGCAGAAAAATATCTGTAGACAGCATTCGGAATGCTGTATAAATACTTTACCTTTGCTTGACAGATATGGTATAATCTTCCTATACTAAAACAAAATACGAGGAAAGATGAGGAGAGTAAGATGCTAAAACGTTTTGCGCGGTACTATAAGCCGCACATGAAGCTGTTCATTCTGGACATGATTGCGGCGTTTATCGTCGCCTGTGCAGACCTGTTCTACCCGCGGATTGCCCAGAACATCATCAATGACTATGTTCCCAACAAAAATCTGCAATTGCTGCTGATCTCGTCAGGAGCGCTGCTGCTGATCTACATCATCAAAATGCTGCTCAGCTATTTTATGCAGTATCAGGGACATATGGTCGGTGTCGGTATCCAGTCGGACATGCGAAAAGAGGCTTTTGGACGGCTGCAAAAACTGCCGTTTAAATACTTCGACGAAAACAAAACCGGTGCAATCCTTTCCCGTATCGTCAACGATACCTTTGAGATTGCCGAACTGTCCCATCATGGACCTGAAGACCTGTTTTTGTCGATTATCTCGCTGATCGGCGCATTTATTATGATGGTGCAGATTGATGTCCTGCTGACACTGATTCTGTTTGCCATGGTACCGCTGATTGTATTGTTTGCCGTACTGCTCAGAAAGAACATGAGCCGTACCTCCCTCAGAAGCCGTCAGGAAATCGCCGAGGTCAACGCGACGATTGAAAACTCGATTGCCGGTATCCGCATCTCCCGCAGCTATGTCTCGGCCGGACACGAGATGGAAAAGTTCGACGAAAACAATAACCGCTATATCCAGGCGCGGGACGCCAGCTACAAGGTCATGGGTCAGTTTTTCTCCGGAATGGGAATGTTCACCGACCTGCTGTATTTGATGGTACTGTTTTTTGGCGGGCTGTTCTTTTTCTATGATAAAATCAACGTCGGCGAATTTGCGGCCTATATTCTGTATATCAATATGTTCCTCAACCCGATCAAGAAACTGGTCAATATCTTTGAGCAGCTGCAAAACGGTATGACCGGTTTCAAACGGGTCCAGGAAATTATCAATGAACCGGTCGAAGAGGAAAAACCGGATGCCAAAGAACTCAAAGATGTCAAAGGTACCATCGACTTTGAAAACGTCAGCTTTTCCTATACATCTTCCGATGACCACAGCAGCCATACCGTTATCGACCATCTGACGATGCACATCGACCCTGGTAAGACTGTCGCACTGGTCGGACCGTCAGGTTCGGGCAAGACGACCCTCTGTCATCTGATTCCACGGTTCTACGAAATCGACGAAGGCTCCATCAAGATTGACGGACAGGACATCCGTGATTTGCAGCGGCTCTCACTGCGGAAAAATATCGGTATGGTTGCACAGGATGTCTTCCTCTTTACCGGTACCATCCGGGACAACATCGCTTACGGCAACCTCGACGCGACCGAAGAACAGATCATCGATGCCGCCAAAAAGGCCAACATCCATGATTATATCATGACGATGCCGGAAGGTTATGACACCTATATCGGCGAACGGGGCGTCAAGCTCTCCGGCGGACAGAAACAGCGTATTTCGATTGCCCGTGTCTTCCTGAAAAACCCGTCGATTCTGATTCTGGACGAAGCGACCTCTGCACTGGATAACGCCACAGAGATGCTGATTCAGTCGGCGCTGGAAAAACTGGCCAAGGGACGCACTTCTCTGATTGTCGCCCACCGGCTGTCCACCATCAAAAATGCCGATGAAATCATTGTCCTGACAGAAAAGGGCGTTCAGGAACGTGGTACCCATGCCGAACTGCTCGCGAAAAATGGCATTTATGCTGGCCTGTATCGGTATCAGTTCCGCGAATAATAGATGAAAATACGGAAAAGCCCTTGCGCCGGTTGAATGAATATGTTAAAATTGAGTAAAATATTCGTTTAATTTGATACCGGAAAGGAGTTTTCCGTTATGAAACGTACAACCGGTTCTCCCAGCAGGAAAGATCTGATGCGGCGCAATATCGCAGTCATCACCGATTCCTGTGCCGATATCCCGCCTGACCTCGTCAAACAGTACGGGATTTATATTCTTCCGTTGCAGATTCGCTGTTCGGAAGGCGTCTTTCGTGACAGTGTGGACATCCATCCCGCGGATGTCTACCGGATTCAGAAAAAGGAAATGCCCGGTTCCAGCCTCCCGCTCGGCAGCGACCTTGAACAGCTGTTAAAACAGGTGCTGGAAGATGGATATACCCAGGCAATTGCACTGATGATGTCCAGCGGTCTGTCAGGGACATATAACCTTGTCCGGCAGGCTGTTGAACCGGCAGCTGAACATGGGCTGACACTGGCGGCTTATGACACCCTCACTTCCAGCATTGGAACCGGTGCGATTGCATTGCAGCTGAGCCAGTATATCGCCGATGGAATGGGGTTCGAAGACTGCTGCCGGGAAGCAGAAAAGCTGATTAAAGGGACCACCGTCTTTTTCTCAGTGGACACGCTGGAATTTCTGCGCAAAGGCGGCCGAATCGGCCAGATCACGGCAATGGCCGGCAGTGTGCTGCAAATCAAGCCGATTCTTGCTTTTGCAGAAGACGGCGAACTGACCTCTGTCGCGAAAGTACGTGGACGGAAGATGGTCCAGCAGCGGCTGATCGAATTGGTCCAGAATCTATATCAGCCGGGACGGCGTTTCAACCTGATGGTTGCAAACGGCGGCGCTCCTGAAGAAGGAAAGGAACTGGAGAAAAAACTCGCAAAAGCTTTTCCGGGATATGAAAATTACTTTAAAGCCCATATTGGCGCGACGCTGAGTATCTATACCGGTTCAGGTGTACTGGGCGCGGCAATCCAATATCTCGACGAAAAATAACTGTACAAATTCTAAAATGACTTTTGTATAGTTTTGGTCTGGACTTGAGGACATTTTGGAATTATAATATGTTTATGTTATGCCTGTCTGATTGCGCTGTCTGACAGGCATTTATTTCACATTGTTTCCTTTTGGCTTTTAAAGGGATATGATTTTAAAGAGCCAAACAATGACTGGAAACAGAAAGGGAGTTTATCATGAAAAAGCGGGAAAAATTCGGCTCGCGGCTGGGATTTATCCTGGTCTCGGCCGGATGCGCAATCGGTCTTGGGAACGTCTACAAGTTCCCGTATATCTGCGGTCAGTATGGAGGTGCCGCCTTCATACTGATTTATCTGGTATTTCTGGCAATTCTGGGACTGCCGGTGCTGGTCTGTGAGTTCACCATCGGCCGGGCTGCACAGTGCAGTATGGCCGGCGCATTTGAAAAGCTTCAGCCACAAGGCAGCAAATGGCACCGGCTGAAATGGATCAGTATTTTGGGCTGTTACCTGCTGCTGATGTCTTATACCACGATTACCGGCTGGATGCTGTACTATGCCTGGAAAACCGCTACCGGCGGCATAACCGGGCTGGATACTACCGGCGTGTCGCAGACGTTTTCTGACATGACGGCCTCTCCCGGAACAATGGCTCTGTGGATGGTCGTGACGGTTCTGATTTCGTTTGCTGTCTGTTCAATTGGGCTGCAAAAAGGTATTGAACGGATTACCAAAATTATGATGACCTGTCTGTTGCTGCTGATTGTCATTCTGGCAGTGAATTCGCTGATGCTGGACGGCGCAGGGGAAGGCGTCCGGTTTTACCTGATTCCCGACTTTGAGCTGGCAATGTCGTATGGACTGGGCAACGTCATCTATGCCGCCATGTCCCAGGCCTTTTTCACCCTTTCAATCGGCATCGGCGCGATGGAAATCTTCGGCAGCTATCTGAATCGGGAGCACGGCCTGTTCAATGAAGGAAAAAATATCGTGCTGTTGGATACCTTTGTTGCACTGATGGCCGGATTGATTACCCTTCCTGCCTGCTTTGCCTATGGCATTGAACCGACCAGCGGTTTTTCACTGCTGTTCATTACGCTGCCCAACATCTTTAATCAGATGGCTGGCGGACAGATCTGGGGAACGCTGTTCTTTATCTTTATGTTCTTTGCCGCTCTTTCGACTGTTATTGCGGTATTTGAGAACCTCCTTTCCTATTACATCGATGCGTTTGGATGGAGCCGCAAAAAAGCGGCCGTCCTCAATCTGGTACTGATTGTCGTACTTTCGATTCCGGCCATTCTCGGCTTCAACCTGCTTTCCGCGATCCAGCCGCTGGGTGCCGGTACCGGTATCCTCGATCTGGAAGACTTCCTGGTCACCAACAACCTGCTGCCGCTGGGCAGTCTGGTCTTCGTCCTCTTCTGCACCCGCAAAAACGGCTGGGGATGGGATAACTTCTATAAGGAAGCAAACGCAGGTTCCAACATCAAAAAGCTTCCCGAAGCGTTTCGTATGTATATGTCCTGGGGTCTGCCGGCCATTATCCTCGTCGTTTACTTCAAAGGATATTACGATTACTTCTCACCGAAAGGTACCGCTCTGCTGGTTGGCTGGATGATTTTTGCAATTCTGCTGGTCGCAGCGATTCTTTTTGTCGCTTTCCGTATTCCCTCTAAACAGCAGCAATCCCTCCCGGTTAAAGAACATTAACCGATTCGTTCTTCTGTCAGCTGAAAGCCTTTCCGTCGTTGCATTGGGACGGAAAGGCTTTTTTATTTTATAAAATGGAAAGTATGCTTGACATTTTGCAGTAGAGCAGATATAATGGAAATGGAAAGTAAACTTTCCTTTTTCGTAAGGGGTCTTGCTATGAAAAATCGATTGGAAGAAATTCGGAAAAGCCGTGGTATCCGGCAGGATGAGCTGGCTCGCACACTGGAAGTCTCCCGTCAAACCATCGGTTCACTGGAAAACGGGCGATATAACCCGTCGATTATCCTGGCATTTAAAATTGCCCGGTACTTTGATATGAAAATCGAGGATATCTTTATCTACGAGGAGGGAGAGCAGTGAGAACAAAAACCAAAGTCTATCTGATCTGCGCCATTGCCGGCATTATTGTGATGGTGATATCCCTACTGGTGGGAGACAACATTTCCAAAATGTGCCGGGCAGTTCTGACCGGACTTGGCAGCGGCGCATTTGGAATGGGCGCGGCGCTGTTTGCCTTTGGACGCTGGGAAGAAAGTCAGCCCAAAATGATGAAACAGAATGAGATTGAGGCCAAAGACGAACGGAATCTCGCTATCCGATACCGGGCACAGGCTATGTCCGGACTGGTGATGCAGTGGCTGCTGATTGCCGTCGCATGGATTTGCATCATCATAAACGGACCGTTATGGATTACACTGACAGCGGTCGGCATTTTTCTGGCGAAAAGCTGTCTGGAGTTTATACTGATCGAATACTATCAGCGGAAAATGTAACGGAGGATCAATATGACGTTTACAATCGAGCACTTGTCAAAACATTTCGAGAAAAAGGAAGTCCTGCGGGATATCAACTTTACTTTTGAAGAGGGAAAAATCTATGGCCTTCTGGGACGCAACGGTGCCGGAAAAACGACCCTGTTCAACTGCCTCAACCGGGATATCAAGGCGGACGGCGGCAGTTTTTATCTGGAAGAGAACGGCGTCCGGCGGGAAGTCAAAGCCGAGGACATCGGTTATGTCCTGTCCACCCCATCCGTGCCTGAATTCCTGACAGGACGTGAATTTTTAAAGTTCTTTCTGGATATCAACGAAGGCTCTGTCCAGAACCCCAAAAGTATTGACGCCTATTTTGACGAAGTGAGCATTGCACCTGAAGACCGGGACAAACTGCTCAAAGACTACTCCCACGGAATGAAAAACAAAATGCAGATGCTCGTCAACATCATTGCCCAGCCCAATATTCTGCTGCTGGATGAACCGCTGACATCCCTCGACGTTGTGGTCGCAGAGGAAATGAAACAGCTGCTGCGTTCGCTTAAGCGCGACCGAATCACGATTTTCTCGACCCATATTATGGATTTGGCGCTGGACCTGTGCGATGAGATTGTACTGCTCAGTCACGGGGAACTGGAGGTTGTGGAAAAATCCAATCTGGACAATCAGGAATTCAAGGAAAAAATTATTGCGGCGCTGCGGGAGGAAAACCATGTATAAAACGTTACGCCTTTCCTTTGCACTCAAAAACACCTACCGGGTCAACAGCATCCTCTATTCCCTCAAACAGATTCCACTAATCAAAAGGCTGCTGCCCGATACACTGTATAAAATCCGCGGACTGAAAATACTGGCCAACCTGCTGTCGATTGTATGGGAAGTCATCACGGTTTTTCTGGGGAAATTCCTTTATTTTATCACACTGGTCTGCGGTGTCGGGGTGCTGTATGAACATCTGCCGGACAGACAGGTTTATCTGCATATTCTGCTGTTTTTAACGGTGATCGGTGCATTTATGAACACCGGCCTTTTTAATCCCACCCGCGACAAATACTATGCAATGATTCTGATGCGGATGAACGCGCGGGAGTACACACTGGTCAATTACGGTTATTCCATTATAAAAGTGATTGTTGGGTTTCTCCCCTTTTCCATCATATTTGGAACACTGCGGGATATCCCGCTCTGGTTCTGCCTGATCTTTCCGTTTACGGTAGCCGGAATGAAGATGACTTATGCCGCCTACTCACTATGGGATTACGAAAAAAGCGGCAACATCTACAATGAAAACAAAATCCAAAAATATCTCTGGCTGGTAACCGGTGTTCTCCTGGCGCTTGCTTACGGACTGCCCGCTGTGGATATCCTACTGCCGAATATTGTGTCGATGATTGTACTGATGGTTTTTATCCCAATCGGCGCCTTTGCCGTCCGGAAAATTATCCGCTTTCGGTACTATCGTGAAATCAATCAGCGATTGCTCGCCCAAATGATGAACCAGATGGACGCTGCAAAACTGGCGGTCAAAAAATCCAATGAAAAGATGATCTCCGCTGACAGCTCGATCACCAGCAAACGCAAAGGCTTTGAATACCTGAATGAGCTGTTTATCAAGCGTCACCAGAAAATCCTCTGGAAGTCCACCAAGAGACTGACTGCCATCTGCTGTTTTATCATCTGCGGTGTTCTGCTGGCAATGTATGTTGAACCGGAGATGAAAGCGTCGGTCAATAAGATGATTCTCAACTGGCTGCCCTATTTTGTATTCGTCATGTATCTGATCAACCGGGGAACCGGCTTTACACGGGCACTGTTTATGAACTGCGACCACAGCCTGCTGACCTACTCCTTCTATAAGCAGCCGGGATATGTGCTCAAGCTGTTCCAGATACGCCTGCGGGAAATTATGAAAATCAATGCTGTGCCAGCCATCGTAATCGGTGCCGGACTGGCGCTGATTCTGTACGCTTCCGGCGGAACCAAAAACGCGCTTGACTATGCGGTGCTGTTTATTTCTATCCTCTGCATGAGCATGTTTTTCTCGATTCATTACCTGACTGTCTATTATCTGCTGCAGCCCTACAACGCTGCGACCGAAATGAAAAGCGGAACCTATCAGCTGGTCTTATCCGGCACTTATTTTATCTGCTTTATTATGATGCAGGTGAAGATGCCGCTTTTGGTGTTTGGGCTTGTCTGCATCGGATTTTGCGTATTGTATTCGATTGTCGCCAGCATCCTTGTTTATAAGTTTGCACCGAAAACCTTTCGGCTGCGTTCATAACCTTTGCCAAATGCAGATTATATACTCAAATCGGAGGCGATTCAGATGGAATGGCTGGATGAAGTTCAGCAAAAAAACAGGAATAAAAATCAGATTCTCTTTTCAAAAGACTGTCCTCTCTTTGACCCGCTGAATTCTCTGCTTGCGCAGCAAAACCACCGCACCATTGTCCTGTGGGCGCTCGACCTGGCTGAAGAAGCGGTTCATACGTTACAGGCAAATTATCCCGAAGATAGCCGTCCAGCCGACGCACTGGCCGCTACCCGCCTGTGGGCAGCCGGAAAGGTCAAAATGCCGCTTGCCAAAAAAGAGATTCTCCGCTGTCATGGAATGGCAAAGGAACTGTCCTCTCCCGCAGATAGCGCACTCTGTCATGCGATTGGTCAGGCGTGTGGAACGGTACATACGGCAGGTCATGCGCTCGGATTTCCGATTTATGAGCTGACCGCCATTGTACGGCGGACAGGAATAGAAAACTGCCGGACCGCGGTAGAAAAACGCTGTTGCCAATATCTTGAAAAGCTGACAGAATGGCAGCAAAAAGAGCCGGTGTATACCGGCGAATGGGCAAAATTTCTCTTAAAATAACAGCAATTGTCCTGTAAAACAAAAACGCTCCGTGACTGGATACGGAGCGTTTTTGTTTGTTTACCGAAAAGCGGTTAGATCGTTAGCCGTTGGCATGCAGCCAGTCGGCTTTCTTGTAGTAGATCAGGAACGCGATACTGCTCATCACCCAGGTCATCGGATAGACGCAGTATACCGTCATAATATTCTGTGTCAGCGGAGCCGCCACCATCAGGAAGGCAACCCGGATAATACACCAGAATACCAGCATGACGACCATCGGAACGACTGCTTTCCCGGCGCCGCGCAAAACAGCTGCAACCAAATGGGAATAGGCAAGTACAAAATAAAACAGAGCAGAAGTTCTGGCCTTGTCAATGCCGATACGAATAACCTCCGGATTGGAGTCAAAAGCCGCAATTAGCTGCGGTGCAAACACAAATACCGCAACCCCAATCAGTTCGGCAATGCCCAGTGTCATCAGGATGCCGAAACGCGCGCCTTTTTTGGCGCGCTCATACTGTCTGGCGCCGAGATTCTGCCCAACAAAGGTAGTCAGCGCCATTGTAAAACTGGTGATCGGAAGGAACCCGAACCCTTCAATTTTGGAATAGGCACCGACACCGGCCATCGCAATCTCACCGAAAGCGTTGATATTGGCCTGTACGACGACGTTGGCAAATGCAATAATCGAATTCTGCATACCGGACGGCAAGCCATACTGAATAATCCGCTTGAGCATTGCCGGATTAAAACGGATTTCACGGATATACAGGCGGTATGTATCCTGGGTACGCATTAACTGAATCAGACAGAGTATCGCACTGATCAGCTGGGAAATGATGGTCGCGATGGCGGCACCTTCAACCCCCATCCCCATCCCGTCGATAAACAGGATGTCCAGCACTACGTTGACAACCGACGATACAATCAGATAATACAGTGGATGTCTGCTGTCGCCGACCGCCTGAAGGATACCGACAAAGATATTGTACATGACCGACCCCAGCGAACCGGCAAAATAGATCTGTAAATAGGTCACCGAATCCGCCATAACGACCTCCGGCGTCCCCATCCACTGCAACAAAACCGGCGTCGCCAGAACACCTGCCACCGTCAAAAGAACGCTGGCAGCCAAACCAAAGGCTGCTGTCGTATGAACGGCAATCCGCAGGTTGCGGTTATCCTGCGCACCAAAAAAACGCGCAATGACGACACCTGCGCCCAATGCAATCCCGTTCAGAAAGCCGATCAGCATAAAAATCAGGCTGCCGGAAGAACTGACAGCCGCCAGAGCGTTGCTACCCAGAAAATTTCCGACAATCAGTGAGTCAGCCGTATTGTACATCTGCTGAAACAGGTTGCCCAGAAAAATCGGCAGTGCAAAACTAACCATGCGTTTTGCAATCGGTCCTTCTGACATCGGGACCATCGTTTGTTTCATCAAAACACCCCCATTTTTCCCGCCTTGCCCACAGGAACCGCCTGTCTGTGTCAAACGAATCCTGCTGATTTACAAACCAACGCAATTACGGTATAATATCATTATAATAAATTTTTGGATTCTGTACAAGAAGGCACTTTGTTTTTACAAGGTGAAAGGTATTTCACCATGGAGGAGCATATGGAAAAAATTCAGGTAACCTGTGAAATGGAAGTAACGCTTAAAATGATCGGCGGCAAGTACAAGCCGCTGATTCTGGAATGTCTGATTCGGGAGGGCACCCTCCGGTTCAGTGAACTGATGCACCAGATTGCCCATGTCTCCCAGCGGACACTGACCAATCAACTGCGTGAGCTGGAGGCGGATCATCTGATCTGGCGGACCGTTTACCCCGAAATTCCCCCAAAGGTCGAATACTCGATCACCCCAAAAGGACGCTCGCTTGATCAGATTCTCGAACTGATGTGCGAATGGGGCGAAAAGAATATGGATGAACGGTTTGTGCTGACAAATCCTCAGTGCTCCGGAGAAAATGCGCCGGAAGGACATTTACTTCAAGAAACGTGTGAACAGGCAGCCCGCTGTCCGATGGCCAGCGGCAACTGTGGATAATACATGCAAAACCGGGTTGATACCAATACCCTGACGATATGGAGGCTGGAAGATGAAACAATGTATGGATGCTGAGAACCTGCACCGCCGACTGAAAAAGATTATTGGTCAGGTTCAGGCGATTGATCGGATGGTCGATGAGGATATTCCCTGCGAAGACATCCTGTCGCAAATCAATGCGGCAAAATCCGCTTTGCATAAGGTCGGTCAGATCGTCCTGGAAGGACACATCAAACACTGTGTCAAGGACGGCATCGAACATGGTGACGCAGATAAGACAATCGAAAACTTTACCAAAGCGGTGGAACGCTTTGCCAATATGCAATAATCACCAATTTCCGGGACAGTCTTTTAGACTGTCTTTTTTGTTGATATCTTGACAGGGAATTTGGCCGGCTGTATAATATACATATACCCCTATAGGTATAGAAAGAAGGTATGACAATGAGGAAGGTCATCGAAAAGGTGGAACAGCTGATGGAACTCGGCGGTACCAAAAAAGAGATTGTGTTTCTGATCATTTCCGGTATTGCCCTGATTGTCAGCATTTTCGGCTGGAACCCACTCCCCTTTGACGCGGCATGGATTGCGATTATCCTCTGTGGCATCCCGATTGTGGTTGAAGCAATCATCGGTCTGATTACCGCGTTTGACATCAAAGCAGACGTACTGGTTTCTCTCGCCCTGATTGCCTCAATCTGTATCGGAGAAGATTTTGCAGCTGGTGAGGTGGCATTTATCATGCAGCTGGGCGCCTTACTGGAAGACCTGACGGTAGCTAAGGCCAGAGCCGGTATCGAAAAACTGGTCCATCTCACCCCGCAGACCGCCAGGGTTATTTCAGACGGAACTGAGAAAATAATTCCTGCCGAACAGGTCAAAATCGATGATGTAATCCGCGTTCTTCCCGGAGAAACCGTTCCGGTCGATGGCATTATCCTGTCAGGCGAAACCTCGGTCAATCAGGCTGTTATGACGGGTGAATCACTGCCTGTGGACAAGTCCGCCGGTGACGAAGTATCCAGTGGCACCGTCAACCAATTCGGCGCGTTTGAAATGAAGGCAACCAAAGTTGGGGAGGACAGTTCCATCCAACGAATGATCCGGCTGGTACAGTCTGCCGACGCTGGCAAGGCAAAAATTGTAGGGTTAGCCGACCGTTGGGCGACCTGGATTGTCGTCATTGCACTGACTGCCGCAGCGCTGACCTGGATGATCTCCGGTGAAATTATCCGTGCTGTTACCATTCTCGTCGTCTTTTGTCCATGTGCACTGGTTCTGGCAACGCCTACCGCCATTATGGCCGCGATTGGCAATGCGACAAAGCATGGCTTTCTGGTACGTCAGGGGGATGCGCTGGAGCGGCTGGCCAAGGTCACCAAAATCACCTTTGACAAAACCGGTACCCTTACCTATGGCACACCGATGGTCACCGCGGTACAAAGCGTATCCGATTACAGCCAAGATGAGATTTATTCGCTGACTGCCGCAGCGGAGCAGATGAGTGAACATCCGCTCGGAAAAGCGATTGTCCGCTGCTATGGCACAAAACCGCCCATCGCCGATGAATTCAAAATGATTCCCGGTGAAGGTGTTTCTGCCGTAATCAACGGCAGGCGGGTCCTTGCGGGCAATCTGAAATTTATCTCCAAAAATACAGCTGCCGGTTCTGTACAACCGCTGGAAACATCCGCTGAAAACTATCTGAATCAGGGTTGTACTGTAATATATGTCGCAATCGATGAAAAGCCCGCCGGTTATCTGGCTCTGTCGGATACAATCCGCGAGGATGGACGGCAGATGGTCGAGGCACTGAACCAAATCGGTGTCCAGCCAGTGCTTCTGACGGGTGACCACCAAAACGCCGCAGAAGCAATTGCCGGACAGCTGGGCATCCGTGAAGTACATGCAAACTGCCTGCCGGAAGACAAGCTTCGGCAGATCGATACATACCAGAAAAACGGAAACAGCGTCTGCATGATTGGCGATGGAATCAATGATGCGCCTGCATTGAAAAAAGCCAATGTCGGCATCGCAATGGGCGGCGTTGGAAGTGATATTGCCGTAGAAGCCGCAGATATTGCGCTGGTCGACGATGAAATCAAAGAACTTCCGCATCTGGTCTCCCTATCCAAACGGGTGATGAAAACCATTAAAATCAATCTGACCTTCTCAATGGGGCTGAACTTCCTGGCCATTATCCTGGCGATAACCGGCCTGCTCGGACCAGTTATCGGAGCACTGGTGCACAACGCCGGTTCTGTCCTCGTCATCATCAATTCCGCGCTGCTTTTAACGTGGAAGCGCAGACAATAAACCGTTCATATAAAAACCGCCTGTTTGAATCAATCAGAATCAAACAGGCGGTTTTTCAGTTGTTGGGCGGTTGGTTTGGTTTTTCACTGCCGCATGCGCCCTTCCCGCTGCATTGTTTGCAATACGGGCAGCCGATACAGGTTTCACCCCGCTTTTTGGCTCTGAACAGGGAGATCACGACAGCGACGATGATGACGGAAACAAGGACGATGATTATGACATTTTCCATGATTATCCGCCTACCACATATCCTTTAGCCCCGGAAGAATCCAGCGCATACTCTTGCTGCACCTTCTGGCCGGAATGGTGAATCAGCAGCGCCAACACGGCGATAAACACGACAACCGCTGCCAGACCGGCAAGTGCCGCCGGAATATTCAGGGAAGCCGGAGCTGTCACAAGGGTACCGATGGTATAGACCAGGTAAGCGACGGTATAACCGACGCCGAGCTGCAATCCGATACCGCCAAAAATCCACTTTGCGCTCTTCATCTCCGAATTCATCGCGCCAATCGCCGCAAAGCAGGGCGGTGTATACAGGTTAAACATCAGATAAGCGAGTGCTGCAACTTTTGTGATGGCAAGAATACCGGCAACCTCTGCGCCAGCGCCTTCCATCAGAGCCAATTCTTCGGTATCGATCAGGTTTTCAAGGCCGACAAAGCAGACCGCCAGTGTACCGACGACATTTTCCTTTGCAATAAACCCGGTGACTGCCGCAGCTGCCAGCTGCCAGGAAAGGACGCCGACAATCGGGACCAGCAGCCATGCAAATGGTCCGGCAATCGACGCAAGGATGGAAGCGTCCGCTGTTTCGGCGACACCAAGGTGCCAGTCAAAGGTCTGCATGATCTGTACAGCAGTGTTGCACAGCAGGATGATGGTTGCAGCCTTGCGGATATACGCCTTGCCACGGCTGCACATCGACTTAAACGCTCCCCAGAGGGAAGGTACCTTGTATTCCGGAAGTTCGATGATAAAGAAGGACTTTCTGGCCTTATAGCCGGCAATTTTGTTGACCAGCAGCGCACCGACAAAAATCAGGACTATACCGGTCAGGTACATCAGCGTACTGACCCAGCCTGCGTCATCAAAAAACGCACCGGCAAACAGCGCAATCACCGGGATTTTTGCACCGCAGGGCATGAACGGAGCAAGCATTGCGGTTGCTCTGCGTTCCCGCTCATTGCGGATGGTACGGCTGGCCATGATACCGGGAACAGCGCATCCAATCGTAATGACAAACGGGATGACCGATTTACCGGAAAGGCCGACCCTTTTGAAGATCGGGTCCAACACAACCGCAACTCTGGACATATATCCACAGTCTTCCAGAAGTGCAATCAGGAAGTACATCACCATGACCAGCGGCAAAAATCCGATAACCGCAATGACACCGCCGATTACACCATCGACCAGCAATGCCGACAGAATTGGGCTGGCGTTTTCCAGCAGACCGCCGACCCAGCTCTGAAAAGTCTCCAACCAGCCGACCATCCAGTCCGCAATCGGTGTGCCGACCCAGACCTGCGAAATCTGGAAGACAAAAAACATGACGACTGCAAAAATCGGAATCCCCAACCATTTATTGGTCAAAATTGCATCAATTTTATCCCCAAAATTCTTTTCTCTGGTCAGAATTTTGCGGGTTTCGACTGCATCGACAATCTCATTGACAAATGTAAACCGCTGCCGGTCGGCTTGTTCGACCGCCTTTTTGCTGGTCAGGTCGATATCTCCCTGATGATAGGGCGCAGCCTGCGCCGTGTGAGCAACTTCGACCGCTTTTTCAACAACCGCTTTCAATCCTTCCGCCGAGGTGGAAACTGTCTCGACAACTGGACAACCCAGCTTTTCACTCAACAGTTTCGTGTCAATCCGAGTTTCCTTTTTGGCATTGATATCACTCTTGTTCAGCGCAACAACGACTGGAATCCTCAATTCCAGCAGCTGTGTTGTAAAAAACAGGCTGCGGCTCAGATTGGTGGCATCGACGATATTGATAATCACATCCGGATTTTCCTTTTTGACATAGGAACTTGTGATGCTCTCTTCGCTCGTAAACGGGGACATCGAATAGGCGCCCGGAAGGTCGACGGCGATCAGCTCTTCGCCGCCTGACCAGAACGACTTTCGAATCGGGTGCTCTTTCTTTTCGACCGTTACGCCCGCCCAGTTGCCGACTTTTTCATTCCGGCCGGTCAGGGCATTGTACATTGTCGTCTTCCCCGAATTGGGGTTGCCTGTCAATGCAATTCTCATGATTTTTTCCTCCTCATATACGATCCTTTCGGATTGATTTATGTAATTAGCAATGGCTAACTATGAGCCAAAAAAATGCACCTTCCACGGCCATCAGATGATGATGGCCGCAGCAAGCTGATTGTCGATATTATATCTGCCGTCCTTGATAGACACCACGCACCCACCCTTTAGGTGTGAGACAACGGTAATCGATTCACCGGTATAACATCCCAGAGAAAACAGAAAAGCATCCATTTCCTCATCATCTGTTTCAATTTTCTGAATGGTATATTCTTTTCCTTCGACAGCCTGTTTCAGAGTCATAATGCTTTTCTCCTTATTTGGAATTTCTGTAATAGTTAGCTATCACTAACCCACGCTGACATTATATCTCCATTACCAGGTTTTGTCAATAGCTATTTGCAAAAAACTGTTTTTAATATGGCAGAATCGTCCGTTGCATCCGACCAATTCATATGGTATACTTCGTTATATAGTAAACTGTAAGGGAGGATATCTCTGTATGACAGAAAAAACAAGGGTCAGATTATCGCTGGAAGTGATTCTCGCTGTAATTGTGATAATTGGGGCCAGTATTGTCTGGCCAAACATCAGGGTATTGCATTTGCTCTTACTGTTTTTTGGCGTTGTCGTTCCGTTTATCCTGCTGCCGGAAAAAGTCAGTTTAACCAGTATTCCCCGGCAGCTTGGCTTTCAAAAACAGAAAATCCCGATACAGATCGTTTACGGTGTTCTCTCCGCCATTGCCTGTTATTTAGGATACCTGATTCTTACCATTGTGTTTTACTGGACCGTGATGAGAGGAAGCTACACCATCGAAATCGTCCGTCTCCTTCCCACTTACAGTCAGGCAACACCCGTTCAAATCATCATGACGGTCTTACTTATCCTGGAAATTGTATTCTGTGAGGAGATTTTTTTCCGTGGTTACCTGATGAACCGTTTAGGGCAACTAATTCCCAACCGGTATCTGGTCATTTTCATAGTTGCCATGATCTTTGGCGTCGCACACATACCTGGACAAATCGAATATCTCGATTCGATAACCGGTTTTTATGGCATCTTTGTCTGGCGATTTCTCGTGAGTTTTATACCCGGTCTGTTCTGGGTCAATTTTAAAAATTACACATTGCTGTCGACCATGACAACCCATCTGATTGTCAATTTCTGCGCTTATTTTTTGTTTCAGGGAACGTTTATTCCAATTTAACCCCACCCCCAAAAAATAAGGGACTCTTGAAGTGACCCCAAAAAGTTAGACAATATTTTCATGTAAAAATTGTTCAAGCAACCGAAAGGGCTTGTTGTCTGTGCAGTGCAGGCGGCAAGCCCTTAGTTTTTGGACTATCTGCATTTTCAATGCCGGCGTCGCTCTTCTTCCAAAACCAAGGCCTGCAAATTTTTTAAGTATTCGTTTTCCAACGCAGCCGCTGGTTCTCAGCAATGAGGTCTTCTTCAACCGCCTTAGATAACCTTGCTGACCGACTGCTGCTTTTTCGTCCTCTGCGTTCTATCGCTAATCCTTCCGGACCTTCTTCAAGACAGATTCGCTCCCAACGCTCGATGATGCCATGGTCATTGATTTTAAACCTTCGCATTGTTTCGCTCATACATAAACGTTCCTCTCTCATGGTTTCTACAACCAATTGCTTGAACTCTGGCGTATATCTCTTATTTGGCTTTCCTTTTGGCATAATTAAAACACCCCACTCGTTATCAGTATACCATACTGTCTAACAAATGGGGTGCAATTCACTCTTTTCCCTTGGGGCTTTATCTTATCTTTTCAGATGATCAATCCATTTCAGTTATCCAACGGCTTCATTGTGGGGATTTCAAGGGAGAGTATCTTATACCCTGATTTAACCTCTCTTTTCCTTACTTTGTTAATCCAAACCGTTTTCATTAAAGTACATAACCTCACATAAGATGTCATAACTTTATTTGGTTTGTCGTAAAAATTGTCGTAAAAAAACGAGGGTGTTTTCATTGTCCAACAAAGAAGCACATCTCGGATACCCCCAGACTATTCGCCGCATAAACCTTTATTTGTTTATATAGTATAACATATTCTTATTCAAAAATCAAGGAGCCTACCACTGTTTTGCGGTAAGCTCCCTGTAGGTTTGTCAAACATATTGGACAGAGAACACGGATGGAGAAAGCCAGCCAAGGGGCCTCATGGGAAAGTTGTTGGAGCGGCGGTTATGGACAGAGAGCTGCTTTTCAAAGTCTGCAAAGGAATAAAAGCGGTGGGAAGAATAGAAACGTTTCTGGTCTTCCCGGTGGCTGCGCTCTACTTTGCCGTTATGCCGCGGCGTGTAAGGCCGGATAAGCTTGTGCCGGATTCCAAGTTCTCTCGCCGTTGCTTCAAATAACGTAGGCAGATCCCGCTTGCTGTTGGAAAAACGGTTGGTAAATTCGAAACCGTTATCTGTTTGGACGCACTCTACCCGAATGCCTCGACGGGCATACCACTTCACCAGCTTTTTCAGGAAATCAGCAGAGGAGTAGGTAGATTGCTCCGGATAAGCCGCCAGAAAGCGCAGACGGGTAAACTCGTCAATGGCAGTGTACTGGAACAGGCGCAACTCAGGGTCTGTGATACAACGTAGAGGAACGACTTTCACATCCACCTGGACCCGCTGGCCGGGATAGGTCATCTGCTCATAGGGCTTTGGTTTGTAAGAATTCTTTGACTTTTCGGCAGGGAACAGTCCCAATTTCCGCATGACCCGGAACAAGCTTTCCGGACGACGGGTATAGCCACGCTGCCTCAAACGGTGCCACAGCTCCACCATGCCAAGCGTCGGATTGCGGCGGCGCATATCCCGGATCAGCTTCAGTTCTGCCTCAGTGTGCTGGTTTGGGTGACTATGCGGACGTCGGGATTGACAGGTCAGGGACTCCACACTTCCGTCCCAGCGACCCTGCCAGAAGTAGATATACGACCGGCTTTTGTTATATTTCCTACTGGCACGGCTGACGCCGTATTTCGCCGCGTATTTCATTAAGGATTGCCTGTACGCCATGTCCTGTGTTATACTCTTGCCCATGAAGGATATGGCCCCCTTTCGTCAAGTTGTTGTGTGGTAACTCAACTTTAACCGATTTGGCCCTATCCTTCATCCTTTTTTTATTCACTTGTCCAAGATGTATTGTAATCCTACACCTACCACTGTTTTGCGGTAAGCTCCCTTTTTCATCGTATCTTGATTTTACCCTCAAGTCCTGCGAAGGACTCTATCTTTTTATCCTTTGTTGCTTCGTTATAAATATCCATTGTTGTCGTAATGTCGGCGTGTCCCATTATCTCCTGAATGACTTTCAGGTTGGTTTCGTTCTCACAGAAACGAGTGCAGAATGTGTGTCGTAAATGGTGGCAACTGAAATGCGGTAACAACTCAGGCTCTCGTCCTTCTGCTTTTGCATCTTCTTCCTCTTTGGTATTACACGCCTTGATAATACGATCTATCGCTCGGTTGACACAATGGGGCGATAATACGGTGTTGTATCTTGACTTGAAAATGAAGCCTGAATATCCGTCCACTTCGCTTGTGTTAAAACCACTTTCAAGCTGAGCCTTGTATTCTTCCGTAAGAGCCGCTTTTACATCGGAAAGCATTGGGATAATTCTCACACCAGATTTTGTCTTAGGAGTGGTAATAGCAAAGTGAGATGCTTCGTCCGTGTACTTCCTATAAATAAGGGTGTGGTTAATATTGATGATGTTATCTTGAAAATCACAATCTTCCCACCTTAAACCGAGTATCTCACCGATTCGTCCACCTGTACCGAGCAGGACTGTAAAGAGTGGCAGCCAATGCTTGTACTGATAGGATTGTGCCGTGAACTCAACGAACTTCGTTTGCTGTTGCTCGGTGAGTGCGTGGCGCTTTGGCTTTTCCCAAGTATGGCTCTTTTTAATATCTGCCATTACGCCGTCCGAAGGGTTGCTGCGGATATATCCGTCACGAACTGCGGAAGTAAACACCGGATGCAGAATGGTATTTATTATTTCCATACTGTTCGGCTTGAACCCTCTGTCGTGGATCAGGGAAATATAGAACTTCTTTACATCGCTATACTTTATTGTAGTGATGTTCTTTTTGCCAAAGTCAGGGCGAACATAATTGTCGTACATATAGATGTAGTTGGTTCTCGTAGACTCTTTCAGTTCTTTTTTGAGTTCGATGTATTGATCCCAAAAGGAATTGAGTGTCATCTTGCGGGTTTGATAAATAAGCAAGTTGTCCTCCAAGTCCTTCTGTATTTGCTTTTCCATATCACGAAGCGAAGTTCCGCCTTGCTTTCCTTCAGGAACCTTGTCGGTTGCTACGAGTTTCCAACTATATACGGAATGACGCTCACCGTTGCTATCCGCATACTTATATTCATACTTACCGTCAGAACGTTGCGATTCGCCTGATCGCAAAACCCTGCCTTTATTATCTCGTCTTTTTTCTGCCATAGTTCTTTACCTCCTATATCTCATTGATTGTGTCTAAAAACGACTCCATTTCTTTCCTTCGGATATACACCCGATTGTCTTTCCAAAGAACAAAGTCTTTGTCTTTGTGTTCTCTTGTGAGCCGTCTGATATTGCTCTCACCGATTTGAAAGTATTTCGCTGCTTCTACTACCGTTAAAAGCGGTTTTTCCCAAATCGGAATCTCTTGCATTTTGCGGTTATGCCCTTCGGCATCTACCATAATCTCACCTTGTAAGAAGGCTTTCGTTTCATTAGTCATACTGACCTCCTAAATAGTGTTGCTTTCATCTAAGAACATTTCAAACATCTTGCGTTTCACCAAAAGCCTTGCTCCACCTTTTAAGACAAAAGGTGCATCACGATTGGCAAGCAGATAATCCCTCAATTTCGTTTCAGCGATATTGTAGTATTCAGCCGCTTCTTTAACAGTCAAAGCGTACTTTTCCCAAACAGGAATTTGAATACTTTGCCGATCATCTACCTTACGAGTTCTTAAAACCCCTCTGTCGTGTGTAACAGCTTCTTTCTTGACTGCGCCCGTTCCGGTTATAAATCTCGGTGCTTCTGCATCCTTTTCCTTTTTCACCTCATCAGCAACACTCTCACTCAGTCCGGGTACATAGATGTAATTATTCTTCATATGCTTGTCCTCCTTAATCATCTGTCAGCTCGTGCTTCGTATATATGATACGAAGTCACGAGCATATTGACAAATGTGCGATTTTTCAAAACGCATAATTATCAGAGGGCATTGATTTCATCAAGAAACTTTTCAAAAAGCTCTCGTTTAATCTCAACCTTTGTGCCAATCCATAGCACAAAATCCGCCTGACGGTTCTCTCTTACCAACTGCCTTAAACGATGCTCTCCAATATTAAAATACTCCGCTGCTTCGTAAATCGTTAAGGCGTATTTTTCCCAAATTGGGACGCTCTCTTTTTTTACGGTAGTGTTTTTCTCCTCCATAAGCACTACCTCCGAACGGAACTTCTATCATATATAATGTAGTCGTAACCGCTACCTGAACATTTATCGCATTGGTGCTTGATATTCTCAAACGGATCGAGCCGCCTTATGATGTACGCAGGATTAGATTTGTAATCATTTAAGCACTTACCGCAAAGACACCGAATGTCGTTTTTGCGTTTAGGTGGTCTTTCCACCCAAAAGCCGAGAACCTTCTTCAACCCAACATTGATTCTCTTTTGTAGATACTCGCTATCTACAAAACCGATGTATTTTGTCAGTTCGGACTGGTTTACCGTTCTTATCTGCTCAAGCATTACCATTGACGGCTCTCTCAAGCCGAAGTTATCTCCCAATACGATATGGGATGGCATATAGCGTTTCTTGATTGCGGTCGTCATTGCCGCAATAATGGTTGTCGTACTCGCTTCGTTGCCTTCATCGCATTGAACGACAAGAACAGGTCTTACACCGTTTTGGATAGACTCAGGATTAGTTCCAAAATCGTATAAATAGATTTCGCCACGTTTAACCTTACAGGTGATATTAGTATTCTCCATTTTATTTAACCTCTCAAATATATTAGTTTGAAGGTCGTTTCTCTCCGGATAAGAAATAGTCCCTTCACTTGTTCGGACTGGGAGAGGTCAAATTATCGGGTATTTTCAAATATTTTTTTCAGTTTCTTCAATGCAGCTTGATACGATTCATAAACAGTCGAATAAGATTTACCTTCTTCAGCGGCAATTTGAAGCAAACTCTTTCCTTCAAAGAAATATTTGATAAGTCGTTCCCGCTGAATGGGCTTTAATTGCGCTATTGCATCCCGGACTTGTTCTGCCATTTCATTTGAGATTGCCTCTTCTTCAAGATCGTTTGCAGCTATTTCAGGATGATGTTCTTCTGTTTCTTCGCTGAAATCGAAAATGCTTATGCTCCGTTTGGCTCGTTTGCTGAACTTATCTTCATTCCTAATAAAATCAGCTCGCACGCTACCAAACATAGAAGATAAAACAATAAACGGTCTATACGAGGAGATTATCTCCTCATACTTTTCAATAAGTTCTTCTTCGGTTAAATCAGTAATAATCGCCCATTTTTCCTCTCCTGTGTATCCGGGATATTCGTAACTCAGGTTTATTACCTTACAATCGCATTTGAATTGCTCATCAAGAGCAGTAAGATAGTATGTATTCATTATTGTAATCTCCTTTGAATTTTGAATTTTGGATTGAACTCAAAATTCGGAGATCACGGATATTCAGCTATGTAGCAAAGCCAGTTGTTCAACATAAAAAGAGCTTCCTTTCTGATTTCTCAGCCGGAAGCTCCTCGCTGTTCAGTCATCTGCCGAAAACAAAAAGCCACCGGCAAGACAGAGTTAGCCTATGGCTATCTGTCCTGTCGGCAGCCTCTCATGTTTGCTTTTCGCAGGTCTGGATTAACTGACCGAAGTGTTTTCAAAGCAAGTGACCTGATAAGGAATTACGCAGCCTGTTTCATCTCAACCTTACCGTCGTTTCGCCGTTATTCAGTTTTGAATTATTTAAGCGACGGGCGGCAACTGTGTCGCCCAATCGTGCAGAGCTTTTGCCGCCTTTGCCCGTTCCGATAGGAAAGCATAAAACTCAAAGTTGTTGTAAGTGTATCTTATGGTTCTTTCATCGTCCCACTCAAAGCCGTCCGGCAGAGCAAGGACGATAGCTTTTGGCTCATTTTCTTCAAATGTGATATAGAAGTCATTATCCGGCGTCACATATAAAGCCCTGACCGGTACTCTTGGGTTTTCTGTTCTTTCTGTGCCGATCAAGCCTACAAACGCTTTTGCCGTTTCTTCGGAATCGACCATAGCTTCGCATAAAGAATAGAAGGGATGTCCCGAACAGCAGAACTTTGTTTTGTAACCCTTAATATTCAGTTCTCGGATTAACGGAGCTATCACTTCGTCAATCTCAATATGTTCGTCGTGAAATCCGGCAATGTTCGAGTCCGCCCAAATCTCATTCGTTTTCAAATCATAGTAAGCCATTTTATCTACCTCACTCATATCGCACTTGCCCTGCGGGAGCATATAAGTCTATTGTGTCGTGCCTTCGAGCTTTTTGCTTTCTTACCAAAACTGCTTTACAGTTCTTGCACTCATATTTGATTATTCCGTTTTCATTCCGATATCCATAGTTTAAATGTCCGCAGTTTGCGCAAAACATAGGAACCGGAGTCCAAGTATCATATTTCAATTACATCACCTCATCAAGTTGCTTTGTACCTTTGCTGAGGTTTTGTAAAATCAGAGTATTAAGCTATTATCAAGTGGCAACTCTGCTTTTACCCTCAACAAACCACTTCCCGTTTTCTTCATCAAAGAGATAGGTTTCCTTGCCGCAAATCATCACAGTATACCGAAGTCCCGTACCGCCGACTTTAGTAGAAGCAGCTCGACAGCATTGCTTTACACGGTCGATTTCGTAAACCTCGTCATTTTCAAACTTAATGGTTTCAGGTCGGCAAGTTCCATCAATCAAATGTCTTGCTCTTACCTCCACATATACTTTTCTGCGTTCTTCCATTGCCTAATTCTCCTAACTCAACATTCCGGTCGGCATTGTGATTTCTGCCCTTTCAGGTGGCAACCTTAGATTTTGACAGAGGACTGCATTTTTAATACTGTCCTTGCCGAACCGCTGTCGGATCGTTTCAATACATAGATCGAGCTTTTCCAATTTTTCAATTCTCTCAACATTGGTAAACAAATCAATCTGTCGGGGCGTGTCTTGTGGCACTAAATTGATTGCTTGAATGGTGACAGAACGAATTGGATTTCTCCAATCGTACCTTTTCTCAAAAAGACTGAAAGCAGTCTTGGCGATGAGCATTGGGGACTGTGTAGGCATATCCAACTTCATCTGCCATTGTTTAGAGAACAGTGTGTTATCTCGTATGTGAATAGCGACTCCATCCGCACACTTTTGATGAACACGGAGCTTGTGTCCTATGTCTTGGGTTAGTTCGAGGAAAACGGGCCACACCTGCTCGTTTTTCTCTAAATCTGCTACTGTGGTAATTCCGTGTCCTACGCTCTTAATTGGTGATACAAAGTCAGAGTTGTGAACAAGGGAGTGGTCATTACCGTTTGCATATTGCCAAAGAGCCACGCCATTTTTACCGAGCCGTCTTTTTAGAAAATCAGGTTCGGCATTGGCTAAATCTCCAATAGTTCGTATGCAGTAGCTATCTAATACACGCTGCGTTGCTCGACCTACACCGAGCAAGTCCGATGCGGGGAGTCCCCATATCTTATCTCTAAAGGTGTCTTTTTCAATTACAGTTATGGCATCAGGCTTTTTCATATCCGAGCCTAACTTGGCGAATATCTTATTGAAAGACACGCCAACAGAGATAGTCAAGCCAAGTTCAAACTTGATAGTTTCTCTTATCTTGTTTGCAACTCGTTCAGGAGAGCCGTAGATGTGTTCTGTGCCGCTTATATCAAGCCAACACTCATCCATACCATACGGTTCCACTTGGTCTGTAAAGCGACTATAAACGCTTCTTGCGAGTTTTGAATACTTTATATATTCTTCGTAATGAGGCGGAACGATAACTAAGTCCTTGCATTTTTGCTTTGCCTGCCATACGGCATCGCCTGTTTTTACATCAAAGGCTTTTGCCGCATAGTTCTTCGCAAGCACAATGCCGTGTCGTTCTTCAACAGAACCGCAAACTGCAACCGGATATTTTCTTAAAGAAGGATCAAGCATACATTCAACGCTTGCATAAAAGTTATTCATATCACAATGCAGAATGGAACGGTTCAACTTTTTTCGCCTCATTTCATGAAATTTTTGCAAAACCACTTGACAAACGAAATGTCGTGCTGTAATATATAGACACGACACAAATGTCGTTTCCGTGTTTTAGATTATAGCACGCCACTATTGTCGTGTCAATATGAATTTACGAAATAAATGTCGTGTTCAAAATTTTCAGATTTTAAGACGAAGGGGTATGATTATGAAATTCAACGAGAGACTTAAAGAATTGAGAGAAAAAAGCAAATTAACACAAGAGCAACTCGCAAAGATTTCAGGTGTTTCCTCTCGTATGATACAGAGATATGAGTACGGAACATCTCGTCCTCGTTTAGATGCGGCAGAAAAGCTCGCAAAAGCTCTCAATGTAACTACAGATCAGCTTCTCGGAAACGGCGATATGCTTGTCGCACAAGCCGCAGAGAAATATGGCTCCAGAGGTGCAAAGCAGGCTCAGCAGCTCACCGAGGAAGTAACCGGCTTGTTTGCGGGCGGTGAAATGGCACAGGAAGATATGGATGTTATGATGAAAGCGATCCAGGACGCTTATTGGATTGCAAAAGAAAAGAATAAAAAATACACCCCAAAGAAATACCGTTCCGAGTAAGTCCGTTTTTTGGGACATATCTTTTGATAGGATTAGTGTAGGAAGGTATGAAAGGGGTGAGAATCAATGTATGTTTGTAATTCCGAAATAGTGCAAAAGGCGAATCGGATTGTTGCTCAGTGCGGCACCCGTGATCCAAAGCGCATTGCGAGAGAACTCGGAATAGAGGTAATGTATTTGCCGTTTTCAAAACAGCGAGGTGCATATAAGGTTATCATGCGAAATCGCTTTATGTTCATCAAAGACAATCTGCATCCGGTTATGGAGAACATTGTCCTGTTGCACGAACTTGGACACGACACGCTACACAGAGAAGAAGCCACCCGGACAGGCGGCTTTGAAGAATTTAACATCTTTGAAATGCAGGACAACCGTATGGAATATGAAGCAAACATTTTTGCTTCTCAAGTTGCTTTACCCGATGATGATTTTCTTGAGCTGGCTGAGCGAGGTTACGATACTCAGCAAATAGCAAGAACCTTGAACTCGGATATAAACCTTGTGGCTTTGAAAGCGGATACTCTCATATCACAAGGATTTAGGCTCAGACCGCAAGAACACTGTAATGACTTTCTCAGATACAATAGATAAGACCGTCTACTCAATACGAGCAGACGGTCTATTTATATTTCTCCCAATTTCCTTCGTGTTCCAAAAAAACACAAGGGAAATTACAATAACTATTGATTAGCGTACTCTTTGTGCTTTTTCATCACATACAATTATAAGGTTTTATATCTTGTTGGCGTTCCCGATGCTCTTTTACTATCATTCCGACAGAAAAGAGCATTATAGCGACAAACAGGAGCGAAATTAACGGTAATACTTTTTTGCTTTTCATATAGACCTCCGTTAATAGCTACTGTTGTGTTTAGCACGCTTCATTCCTGTTTTGTCAGCTCATAAACCTTTCCCGGTATTGCTGTGTCATTTCCTCCGACAAGAGTTAAGGTATTGGTTTGCACGGTAAAGCTGTAAGTGCTGTCGTGGACAGATTCGTTTATAAAATCTATGTAAAGCTCGTTTCCGTTAATTTCATACTTGAAGTCGTAGGAAACGGATGGCAGCACCATCGTTCCAACTCCCTTTCCGTCAAATTCATAGGCAGTAGTCCCATCAAAATCCCATTTGCCGGCAAGCGCATCTGTTCTGCCGGAGCAGCCTTTGCAGATCAACACAATAATCAGAACAACAAAAAGGAGTGCTAATAACGAGACAATCACAGCTCTTTGCCTTTTTCTTCGCTTTATTGCGGTTTTGCGTGTAGGGGAGAGATACCTGCCTTTACTTGACTGAGGTTGTCTTTTGTATGCAGTTTGATTTGATGTGCGGGCAGTCCGTTCGGCGTCAGTTGTCTTTTTGGGAGCCTGCCGAGACTGCAAATGGTTCTGCCGCATTTGAGCTTGGTTATTTCTTTCTGACGAAGGCGAAGGTGCTTTGTCAAATGTTCTGAGTATTTCTTCAATTTCTTTTTCTTGTTCGTCCATTTGATTTCTCCTTGTTCGATTTCTTTCCGAAAATCGGCAAAGCGCTTTTTTGCCGCCTTTCGGAAAGGGACTTCCGAAGAAATCCTTTTCGTAAGGAAAAGGCGGCAGCGGAAGCTCCGCTACCGCCATCCTTAAATGGTTAGCTATCTGTTATTTCACAGATTTTCTTTTTTTAGTATAAACAGTAGTTGTCACAACCCCGAAGCCGCTGACGAACAGCAGAGCGATCCACAGCCACATCATACTGTTGTCGCCGGTCTGCGGAGACTGAACATCATCCGAAGGCTTATTGCCGGGATTGGTAGGGGTTTTACCAACATTGTATTCGCAGGTATCGCACTTGCCATCGTTGTTAGCGTCTGCGTGAGCAGCCTTGCTGTTCTCAATGATAACGCCACAACCTGCTACGGTGCATTCCTTCCAATGATTATCCTTGTCGGACTTCCAATCGGATTCGGTGTGACCGAGCTTAGCAAGATTGCCCCAAGCTGCAAGGTCGGTTATTTCCTTTGTACCGAGTGCATCTTCATAGAACTTGCCACAGCCTTCGCACTTGTAGTACGCTTCCTTACCGGCCTCTGTGCAGGAAGGCTCAACCTTTGCAACAGGCTTAATGTCGCAGGTGTGTCCGGCAGGGATGTCCTCCCAAACTGCGGTTACGGTAGTGTCAGCAGTAACGGTGATCTTGTCGCCAACTGCCTTTTCGTTACCGCCAACGCTCCAAGCCTTGAACTGCTTGCCATCGGGAGCAGTGAAGCCGTTTTCAGGGAGAGTGTATTCGCCGGAAATTCCGGTTACATCTGCCATTGTGCCTGTACCGCCGTTAGCCGCAAAGGATACGGTGTAGGTGGTAGGTACAACCTGCTGCTGTTCCCAAGTAGCAACGAGAGTAATATTGCCGTTCACTGCGGTGTTGAAATCATAAGCAGAACCGTTCAAAGTCCAGCCCTTGAAATCGTATCCGTCCTTGGTAGGATCGGCAGGCTTGGTAGCCTTCTGACCTGCTTCGATAGACTGTGCCGTTACAGCAGAACCACCGTTGGAGTCGAAGGTTACGGTATAGTAGGTTACAGGGATGTTCTCCCAAATTGCAGTTACGGTAGTATTTGCGTTTACGGTGATGGTATCGCCAGCAGCCTTTTCAACACCGCCAACGCTCCAAGCCTTGAACTGCTTGCCGTTAGGCGCTGTGAAGCCGCAGACAGGAAGTACATAGTCACCGGAAACACCGGTTGCATCAGCCATACTGCCCGTACCACCGTTTGCATTGAAGGTTACGGTATAAGTAACAACAGGAATGTTCTTGTAGGTAGCCTCTGCGGTTACATTACCAGCAGGCATTACGAAGGTGGTAGTTGCGCTGTTTGCATCAGCAACGACAACACCGTTAACAACCCATTTATCAAACATCTGACCGGAAGGAGCTGCACCTGCGGTCAAAGTAACGGTTGTACCCATTGTTGCCTTGGTGATCGGAGTGCCTGCACCAACGGATGCAGTACCGCCTGTCACGGTTACATTGTACTCAACAGCTTCCCAAACTGCGGTTACGGTAGTGTTAGCAGTTACATTGATGGTATCGCCAGCAGCCTTTTCAACACCGCCAACGCTCCAAGCCTTGAACTGTTTGCCGTTAGGAGCTGTGAAGCCGCAAACAGGAAGTACATAGTCACCGGAAACACCGGTTGCAGCAGCCATACTGCCAGTACCGCCGTTGCTGTCAAAGGAAACGGTGTAGTAGGTTACAGGAGCGTCCTTCCAAATTGCAGTCAGCGTCGCCCCGTTGGCAGAAGACCATATAGTTTTTGTGTCTCCCGGTTTGAGATAACTGTCATCCTTACTGAACTGCCACTTGTCAAACACCTTATTTGCCGGCGGTGTAAATGTGCAATCCGGAGCGATTAATTCATAATAACCATAGGTGGCTTTTAGAATGAGTGGCTCCATCGTGCCGCTTCCTTCGCCTGCCGCCAAGTTGATCGTGATATAAGAGGTATAGGTTGCTTTCACGCTGACTGCGCCGGCAGGCATTGTGAAGGTGGTGGTTGCGCTGTTTGCGTCCGCAAGGGTGATGCTTGCACTTCCATCCTCTACAACCCATTTATCAAATATCTCACCGTCAGAAGCCGCATTTGCGGTCAGGGTAACCGTTGTGCCCTCTGCCGCTTTACTGATTTCAGTGCCTGCGCCTACTGTCGCTTTACCGTTTGTCACTGTGATGGCGTACTCTGTCGATTCCGCAGTAGTTGTAAACTCCGCGTAGTAGTTGATGTAGTCTTTACCATTCGTGTAAAGCGTGCCCGTTTTGGAACCGTTAAAAGTGGCTGTTGGATTATCTGCAAATTCATACCCACTGTCCGGATTCACTATAACATGTACTTTATAAGTTTCTCCCGATTCAAACGTATCCGATGCAGAAAGCTTAGTCCCATTATGATACCATTCCGTTGTGCTAACACTGACGTTAGCGGTGTTAGAGACTGCGTCCTGCGGATGAGCCCCTGCGACAGGTTCCGTGATCTTTACGTCTACAGAGTTAATAGGAGCATTTACAGCAGTAAACTCTGCATAGTAGTTGATGTAGTCTTTACCATTCGTGTAAAGCGTGCCCGTTTTGGAACCGTTAAAAGTGGCTGTTGGATTATCTGCAAATTCATACCCACTGTCCGGATTCACTATGACATGTACTTTATAAGTTTCTCCCGCTGCAAACGTATCCGATGCAGAAATCTTAGTTCCATTATGATACCATTCCGTTGTGCTAACACTGACGTTAGCGGTGTTAGAGACTGCATCCTGCGGCTGAGCCCCTGCCACAGGCTCTGTGATTGACACGTCCACAGAGTTAAGGATACTATTTCCAGGAGTATACTCTTTCTCGAAAGTAATGGTGCGATTACCTACACCTGGGCGTTCAAAATCCGTGACTGCTGTGGAACCGTTAATAGTGACTGTTAGCGGATCTCCAAAGAAATAATCATTTTTGGTATAAACCGAGACTTGTACTTTATAAGTTTTGCCCGCCTCAAACGTACCTGTTTCAGGAATCACCGCACCGTCGGATGACCACACGGTTGATAACACTTTGGTATTCTCTGTATTTGAACTTGCATTCTGCGGATGATTTCCAACGACAGGCACAGAGATATTTACATCCACAGCGTCAATGCGCTTCGTTTTGACAGTCAACCTCTCTGTCGTATTCGTTACGGATGTCATGTCAACAGTTCCATTGCTGTCTGTATAATAACGGTCTGTGCCCAGCATATCTGACAGATTGAGGTTAGCATCACTTGCATCAATTCCGTCATAGGTGCCGCCGTTCAGAGTAACCTTTGTAGTTGCCTTATTAATATCAAGACCATAGGTTTTAATGCTGTCTGCACCAGCTGTTGAATAGAAAGAACCATCTTCAATGGTCAGTTCAGCTAACTCATTAACAGATACTGCTGATATTGTATTATAAGCATCAACAGTCGACTCGGAATATCCGGAAAATGTTCCGCTCAGGATTTTCGTCTTGCTGTCACCAGCTAAATACAATGCCCTGCCAAAAGTCTGTCCGTTAATGCTGCCTACAAGAGTTACATCCTGTATGGTCAGTGAGCATTTACTGAGGCCGTAGATTACGGCACCAGCGCCAGCGCCCATGCCATGGCTATATTCCAAGGTTCCGCTTCCCTTTACATTCAGCTCTGAATGTACGTATAAAAGGCAGTTAATACGACCGTTCATTGAGCCTATAAATGTGTTTTTGCCCTCCACAATCAATGTTTTCGGGGAAGATTGGTCTATCGCAGCACTCAAATCTTCCTGAGCAGGAATAGTTTCGATTGTTCCCGTCAGCTTCACAAAGCGAATATCCTCATTTTCCATTGCCGCCTTGAATTCGGCAAAGGTATCGCAGACGACGGGGTCGGCTTCCGATGCTCCGCTTCCCGTTGTGCCTGCAATATCGCCTGCGCTGTAGGCATACGCCACCTGACCCATGGCAGGCAGCATCCCCACCACCATCACAAGGGCGAGGAGCATACTCAACAGCTTATGCGGTTTCATTTTTGCTTTCATAAGCAATTCCTCCTTGTTTCTTTCCGGCATTTTGCCGGGTGATCTGACCGTGTGGTTTGTTTTACCTGCTCTCCCACACGGCAAAGAGAGCTTCTGCCATTGCCCATCCGTTCGGAGAACGAAGAAGCGTCAAATGCAATCATATCATTCCATCACCACCGTCCTCCTTACAAAGCATCGATGACCGCCGAAAGATAGGTGGAAGAAACAGAGCCGTAGATGAAATTGTCAACAAGGCCGTCCTTCTTCGCCTGACGCACCTTGTCCGCCAGCTTCTTTTCGGTGTTCTCGTCCACAACCAGTACAATTTTGCAGTCTGGGTTGGTTTTCTTCAGCTCGGCACGGATCTTCATCCGCTCCTCCAGCTTCCACGGCGTGTAGGCTGTAACTTCCATAATCAGGACATTCGCAAGCACGGCATCGCACAAAAACAACGTTTTGTCCGGACTGTCGCTCATCACCGGATCAAAATCGGGGTCAAACCGACGCAGGGCTTCGGCAACCGCATCTGCAAACAGGGCGTTCTGCATATCAATCACTACTCTCCGCATTTGCCTCACCTCCAAGTTCTCTTTTTTACGCACTGATGATATTTGGGCATAAAAAAGCGCAGTAACCCTATGTTCACCTATATTATACCGGATCGTTTTTCAAAACACACCGTCCCTAAGTACAGTATTGCAGAAATTTTTTCAAAAAAAATACCCGGTCTCGCATCGGAAACCGGGTATATCGGGCTATTCAGTTTGTTTTACGCGATGGGAAGATCGTCCTCGTCATCGGTATTGTCAAGCAGCTTTGGAATAATGAGGCGCTTGCCTGTGACAGCAATGGCAAGCTGGGTCTTGTTGGAAAAACCGGTCTCCTCAAGAATCTTGGAAACGTGCCATTTAACGGTTCTGACTGTGATGTTCAACTCCTGCGCGATCTCATTGTATTCCAGTCCCTCGCAGACCAGCCGTAAAACCTTGAGCTGTGCATCGGTCAGCTCTTTGCTGGTGGTAACGCCCAGCTTGACAATGGGCGATTCGCCCGGCCACATATGCTTGCCCTGCATGGTGGCGTCCATCACGGTGATCAGCTCCTCGGGGCTTACTTCCTTGTGCCAGAAGCTGTCCGCTCCCACCTCTTTTGCCCGCTTGATAAAGCTTTCCTCCGGCATGGAGGTAACGATAATGATTTTGAGCTTCGGGAACTGCTCTCTCAGCTCGGCGGCGGCTTCGATGCCGTCCATTCTGCCGTGGGTGCAGACATCCATCAGTACCAGTTCCACTGCGCTTCGGTGACAGACGGTAGCGGCCATATCCGCTTTTGTGAGACTGCCCACCAGTTCGTAGCCTTCGCTGCCGTGCACAACATTCTCCATATATTCCCGTGCGATACGCTGATCGTCAACCACAAGCACCCTTGTCATACCTGCACCTCCTGTTCCTGTTTTTCTGCGCCAACCGGCAAAGTAACCGTCAGCAAAAATTCCGGCTGCGACTGTATCTCCATCCTGCCTCCTGCTCTCGTGATCTGTTTTTCCAGATACACAAGCCCGCCCCGGGGGGTGATGTCTCCCTCCGGCTGTCTGCCGTCGTTGGTGATATGCAAGGTGACGGCAGCTCCTGTCTGCTCCGATACCACGCACATAGCCGTTGCGTCCGCATGACGGGCGGCGTTGATACAGGCTTCCCGCATGACCGCAAGAAGGACTTTGAGCAGCTTCGCCTCCGTCGGAAGCTCGCCGTTTATTTCCACACGGACGCCGGAAACCTCTGCATCCCGGATAAACTCCGACACATCGTCCCGGGGATAGACGTTTTCCTCACGCAATACCTGAATGGCACGGCGAAACTGCTTGACAGCGGCGGCGTTTTCTTCGGAAGTGGTGTTTTGCCGCAAAATCTGCCGTATGGCGGCAACTCCCATATTCATCTGATCGTGCAGCCGCGTTTTCAGGTTCAGGATTTCCTGTTCTCTTGTCATTTCCAGTACATTGTCCGACAGGACCTTCAGCTCACGGTACATCTTTTTCAGTTCCCGTGACTGGCACTTCAGTTCCTGCTGTTTTTCGTACAGTTCGGTCACATCATCGAATATGACTTCGGTATAAACCTCGCCTTGTGCGGTCGTGATCTTCTCTGCGGAATACTGCCATGCGTGTCCGTCAGGGAAAAGGAATACATTTCCGTCCCGGATGACGCCGGTGGTGTTATCACAGCCCTCCAGCGCTTCGTTCAGCTCGGTAAGACTTTGCAGGTCGCTTTGCGTGATTTTACGGTAAAGCTCATACATCGCCGTATTGCACAGCTTGACGGTGCCTGCGGGAGTGAAGTAACATACGGCTGAGGGCAGGGTGTCCAGCGCTTCTTTTACCGCACTGCGCAGATCGTGTTTTGCTTTAATTTTTTCGATAGCTTTGCGTGCTTTCATGCGCCCTCACCGCCTTTCTGCAATTGGAAGGTAAAGCGGTAGGTTCCGTCCTCGCAGGAATACAAATCTGCGTCTGCCTTATGGCCGGATAAATCGGTATCGCAGACAAAGTCAATGGACACAAGAAACTGTCCCTTTCTTTCACGGGCATTGACCCACACACTGTGAAGGTCGAACAGACAGTCCTCCTGTATCGTTTCAAAAGTGTGGTATATGCGAAGCATATCCTTTGTCGCCAGGATAACATCCGCAGGGAGCGTACAAAGGCATTTCACGTCCAGCAGTTCCAGATTCACAAAAGAATCCTCAAAGCATCTTGACAGGTCGCGAATATCCGCCGTTTCTTCCCGATGGCTGACAAGCAGAAGATTGCCGTAGCGCTTTATGTATGCACCCAAAACCGCTGCACCTGCAAGAAGTTTTTCTCGTTTTTTCGCATCATTTTCCGTATCATACTGTGTCAGCAGATGTTCAATCATGCTGATTTGTCCAGCCGTTTCCCGGTTGAGCACATCGGCTGCCCGGTTCTTTTCCTGCAAGGAAAGGATTTTCTTTTTCGTTTCCAGATTTTCCTGACGGAGGCGGTTACGCTCCGAAAGATCCCGGCAGTTTTCTTCGATCTGCTCAATGGCTTCGGTAAGCTCTGAAACGTCCTCCTGCCACAGCACGTGACCGAAACGAATCGGTTTGCTTTTGATCAGTGTCGTTTTATCCGCCAAAACAGGATGCGTTTTGGCACTCATTCTCTGCTCATCGGTCAGCCCCCCGGCATTGGAGCTGGCAAGGCAGACGGTGTTTCCCTGATCCGTAATCTGTGCGCCGAGCCTGCTGACCATAAACAGTTCTTCATAGCCGGTGTTGGTCTGTATCAGCCCGCACTGAATACAGCTTTCCAATATTCCGGTGAACATCAGGCACTGCGCTGCCGTGATGTCTCCGCCGATAAGCTGCATCCATTCCACGCCGCTGACATATATAAAGGCATATACGATAGAACTTGCCAGCAGCAAAAACGGCAGATATTTTTTCCTATATGAGAGCCGGCACTTGATTATCATGATAACAAATGCCGCTAAAGCGCAAAGGATCTCCCACCCGATCACGAAAAAATATCCGAATGAATAACTCATGTTATCGTCCGTCCATACCTCTCCTTCGGGGAAGGAAAAGACAAGCTGATGGAGATCATTTGTAAGCACCAGCAGCAGACAAAGAACCGTGGGAATAGATAATAACAGCAGCGCCGTTTTCGACAGCCTTGCGTTCTCGGGCTTGCCCAGTGAGATGGCCACAAACAAAGAAAACAGCGGGATAAACAGCATTGGCAGGTAGTACAGGTACCATAGTTGCCGTGATATTCCGATATCGGTTATAAAAAAGTATCTCATTGAACGGATCACAAACCAAAAAACCATTAAGCCGGAAACGGCAATCAGATAATGGCGCACCTGTACCTGAATGATCCGTTTGCTGACGGAAATTCCCCATCCGATATACAGGGCGATATAGATCAGCGAGCGGAGTTTCCCAAAGTTAAAGATACCACATCAATCCCACGCGGACTTTTGCTCAACCGATACAGCCGGAGGGCTGGA
>CALXCO010000010.1 GCA_944386805.1 uncultured Clostridia bacterium | reverse complement strand
CCAAGGTGGAGGTAGCGAGTTCGAGCCTCGTAATCCGCTCCATTTAAAAGCGCTGCTGAAATATCGGCAGTGCTTTTTTCATTTTACTGATTTATTCACAAAGACCGCAGCGAGTTGATTTCCCGCTGCGGTCTTTATTTTTATGCCTGACGGTGTTCTTTCAGCCAGATCTGTTCATTCTCATGTCGGCTGGGACGTCCCATCAGCTCCTGTACCGCCTGCTGCGGCGATTCGCCGTCATACAGGACATGATTGAGCTGCTCGACAATTGGCATCTCTACGCCGACGCTCTGCGCCAGTTCAAGGGCTGTCTGAGCGACAATACAGCCTTCGACCGTCATGCCGACCCGCTGAATCGCATCCTGAGGAGCGATTCCCTGTCCAATATACAAGCCGGTCCGGTAGTTACGGGAATGCAGGCTGGTACAGGTGACAATCAGGTCCCCTATGCCGGTCAGTCCCGCAAATGTCGTAGGATCGGCTCCCATCGCCACGCCAAGCCGTGCAATCTCCGCAAGTCCTCTGGTCATCAGGGCTGCTTTGGCGTTGTCACCGAGGCCCATACCGTCGCACATACCGGCACAAACTGCGATAATATTCTTGAGCGCGCCGCCCAGCTGTGCACCGATCATATCATCACAGACATAAATCCGAAGCCGTTCATTGCTCAATGTATCCTGCACATATTCCGCATTCTTGCGGTCGCGGGAAGCAGCGTCTATTGTCGTCGGAACGCCGCGGGCAATTTCTTCTGCGTGAGAAGGACCCGACAGGATGACGACCGCACGATCGGGGATTTCTTCTTCGATAACGTCGCTCAGCATCTTATGGCTGCCTTTTTCCAGACCCTTTGCGACACTTGCTACGACGGTATCGGGAGACAGAATTGCTTTTGCACGGGCTGCCGTTTCACGAATCGCAAAAGACGGAACGGCCAGAATCAGCAAATCTGCGCCGGCTGCCTGTTGAATATCTGCCGTAATATGAATACCCGGATTGACCGGCACACCAGGCAGCAGTTTTTTATGCTCACCATCCCGAATAATTGTGTCAACCTCCTGTTGAAACAGGCCCCACAGGGTAACATCATGACCATACCGGTGGCAGGTTACAGCCAATGAAACGCCAAAGCCGCCGGTTCCAAGAATTGAAATTTTCGCCATAGAATCCTCCATATATTTCCTCCAGAAAATCTGTCGTCCAACTGCAAAATGGTGGTTGTCTTTTTCAATATAACATAAACCGTCTTTCGATACAATAGAATTTTGCCGACAGAGGCGCCTTCCTGCTCGACGATCCATATACAAAACGCTTTCCGGAAAGAAATCCTTCCGGAAAGCGTTAACTGCCATTATTTTTTCTTGCTCCCAAACCGGTTTTCCGTTCCGTTCAACAGCCGTTTAATATTGGCGCGATGGAAAAAGATAACCAGCCCGCCGAGAATCAGGGCCATCAACGTATCCCACCATACCGTAGTGGTATGGCCGACCAGTCCAAAAATCAGCGTCAGAATCGGATAAGCCACCGCAACCGTAATCGAACCAGCTGAAACAATCCGGGTTGCAAAAAATACCACCAGAAAAATTGCCACCAGAATCAGAAGAATCCACGGATTCAGAATCAGGATAACACCCGCTGAAACCAGGATGCCTTTTCCGCCGCGAAAGCCGTAAAACACCGGGAAGCAATGTCCCATCATGACAAAGAAAGCAACAATATATTCCCCATAAAACGGAAATTCTGTAAAGCCGCCGATCGTCATTGCCAACAGATGCCCCAGCAGCAATGCAATTGCACCCTTGGCAAAATCGCCGATCGTTACCAGTACCGCCGGGAACTTTCCAAACGTCCGGGCAATATTGGTCATGCCCGCATTGCCGGAACCATAATCCCGGATATCCTTATGATATAGAAGTTTGCTGACGATAATCGCAAAATTTGCACAGCCAATCAGATAAGAAGTCACAGCCATCAGCACCATGGCCAAAATCATGCGAACGCTTTCCACGAGCCTTCATTCCCTTCTGTCAGTTTTCTGTATCCAACGCAGTCATTATGCGTCATTTCTGTCCCGCTCACGGATAATAAACCGAATCGGCGTACCTTCCAGGTTGAAGGTATTGCGGATCTGATTTTCCAGATAACGCTGATAAGAAAAATGGAAAAGGTCTTTCCGATTGACAAACGCGACAAATGTCGGCGGTTTGGTGGAAGCCTGGGTCATATAATAGATCTTCAGCCGCTTGCCCTTATCGGACGGCGGTTCTACGCGGGCAACCGCAACGCTCAGAAGGTCATTCAGCTGGCCGGTTGTCGCACGGAAAGCATTTCTTTCCGCAACGGTATGAATCAGCTCGTACAGCTTGTTGACCCGCTGTCCGGTCATCGCAGAGATAAACAGGAAAGGAACGTAGCTCATAAAGCTGAAATCCTTTTCGAGACGATCGGTGAATTCCTTCATCGTCTTATCGGTCTTGTTTTCAACCGCATCCCATTTGTTTACTGCTACGATGCAGGCTTTCCCCTGTTCATGGGCATAACCTGCCACCTTGGAATCCTGCTCGGTAAAGCCGACCGTCGCATCGATGACAATGACCGCAACATCCGCCCGGTCGACTGCCATAAAGGCACGCAGGACGCTGTAACGTTCAATACTATCCAAAACCTTGGATTTGCGCCGGATACCGGCGGTATCGATAAACAGGAATTTGCCATACTCATTTTCGACGCGGGTATCTACCGCGTCACGGGTCGTACCGGCAATATCCGACACGATAACCCGCTCCTCACCGGCCATCCGGTTGATCAGAGACGATTTACCGACGTTCGGTTTGCCGATAACAGCCACGCGGATGACATCCTCGTCTGTATCGTCTGCATCTTCCTCCGGCAGATAACGCAGCACCTCATCCAGCAGGTCGCCGGTACCATGACCGTGAACAGAAGAAACCGCAATCGGATCTCCAAGCCCCAGGTTATAGAATTCGTAAAATTCAGGCGGTACATCACCGATACCGTCACACTTGTTGACGCAGAGAATTACCGGTTTACCGCTCTTGAGCAGCATCTGCGCGACATCCTGATCGGTCGCGGTCACTCCGTCCCGCACGTCGACCACCAGTATAATGACCGACGCACGTTCAATTGCGACCTCTGCCTGACGGCGCATCTGCGAAAGGATAACATCATCCGACTGTGGTTCAATACCGCCGGTGTCCACCAGCATAAAGGTGTGACCTAACCATTCGCATTCTGCATAAATACGGTCACGGGTGACGCCGGGCGTGTCTTCGACGATCGAAAGGCGCTGGCCAATCAGCTTGTTAAACAAGGTGGATTTGCCGACATTCGGGCGCCCAACAACCGCTACTACGGGTTTCGCCATTCTCATCATCCTTTCTTTGTGAAGCTCTGATTTATTCAGCTTTCTGCGCCTATAAAATAAACGGATATGCCTGTATTTTCCCCGCCTGCGGCGGAGAAAATACATAAATCAGAGGTTCTCTGTTTCCTCACCGGCAGCCTTGAGCCGGTAAGCCTGTGTTACAAAAAAACGCCCGATAAAGCAGGGGCCTTATCGGGCGTCGTCTTCCGTTTAAATACGGGTCGATCAAGCTTCCTTGTGGATAACCTCGACGCCGTTATAATAACCACAGCTGCCACAAACTTTGTGAGGCGCTTTCAGCTCGCCACAGTTGGGGCATCTGGAGAATGCGGGAACATTCAGTTTCCAGACTGCGCTGCGTCTTTTATCTCTTCTTGCCTTCGATACTTTTCTCTTCGGTACTGCCATCGTTAAGGCACCTCCTTGATTTTATTTGATGGTAAAATCGGGGAGCTGCGGCAAACTGATTGCTCAGTTACTGATTGTCCCCAGTCTTTTGGTTTTTCAGGAGAACAGATCGGACAGCGCCTGCCATCGCGGATCAATGTCCTTCGTTTTGCAGTCACAGCTGCCGAGATTGAGATCCTTGCCACATTTCGGACAGAGCCCTTTGCAGTCTTCTTTGCAGAGAACTTTGGTAGGCAGTTCCAGCATCAGATCAGCTCTTACCAGCTCTTCCAGATCAAGCATCCCATCCGCGCAGACGACATAATCGAATTCCTCGTCATCCGCATTGGACAGTTCCCTGACCACAATGTGTGAAAAGCTATAATCAATAGTCTTTTCAAACGCCTTTAAGCAGCGGTCGCACTGAAGCGACAGGACCGATTTCACACTGAAAACGAGCCTTACCACACCAGCTCTGTTTTCAATCTTTCCTGTAACCCGCACGGGATGCGTAAAGGGTGCAGTGCCATACAGTTTTTCATTTGAAAAGTCGAAGTCGCAGTCAATCTCCTGCTTTTCTCCGACCAGATCAAATAGCTGTTTTAAATCCATTTTCATCTCGACACCTCATAATGCCACAAGGTTAATTATAGTATAAAGGTTCCCGGTTTGTCAACCCCTATTTTTTACAGCAGCGATAGAAAAAACCGGTCAAAAACGCCGGGAAAATGGGACTTTTGCCGCCTGACAACCTGCCAGTATACGGCATACCATACGGCTGTTCTCAAACCGTCATCCGGCCTTTGTTTTCAGAAACAATTCTGCAAGCAAATATTCCGGGACAGCCTTTTTATTATACCAGCAGACCATCAAAAAAGCAAGTAAAATCGGAAAATATCCGGGAAATTTTCCATCTATTACAGATCGTAAAATTCGGGGGAAAAATGCTTTTCTGTAAAAAAGGGGAAAACATCCGTCTTTTGGTCGTTTTATCCTCCAGTTATGCCCCAAACAAGTCCGGGTTTTCCACTGTTTCCACCGAGTTTTCCACATCATATAACTCCCTGTAAAATTATCCAGTGGGTATAATTTCAGGTTTTTTGTATTTTGACCCGGTTTTCAGCTGCTCAGTCATCGGATTTCCATTGTACATCTGCTTCATTTATCAAAAGAAGTGAGACAAAGCCCGGTTTGAGCCTTATCTCACTTCAATCACAAAAATAAATCTTTTATTCCTGACCCTTGCCTTTTCCCTTACCCTGGCCATTGCCATTTTTTCCACCGGGTCCATAACCGGTTCCCTGATTTTCCTTGCCGGAACCGGATTCTGAACTGCTTCCGTCCAGCTGAGCGATACGGTCCCGAATCTCCTTCATCGTCCAGTCGCTCACATCTTCCGCGCTGATTTCAGGGTCAAGCTGCTGTAACTCCAAAAAAGCCCGGTACTTTCCGACCGTCAGTCCGGCTGCACGTGCAGCATCAGCTTCTTCACTGCTGGCCGCACTGCAATACACATTCTGACTGTCCGCCGTACAATCCTCAATCGCCGAAAGCAGCTTCTGACAATGGGTTTCATTCTTGCCGCTTACCGTAATATAAACCGCATCGTCGCCGACAAGGTACTGTTCGACCTGTTCGTCCTCCAGAATCTCATCCAGCGCGTCCTGATAATCTAGGAACATGACCTCCAATGAATCGGCCAGCTGTTGACCGTCTTCATTATAACCGGTCACCGAGACGACCTGATCCAGCCGGTTGAGCCGAAGTTCCAGCGAAGGGTTGATGTCCACGCTGATGGCTGACACCGGCATCAGCCAGGTAAAATACCCGCCGCCTCCTGCCAGCAGCAGCACAAAACATGCTGCGACTGCTACAAGCCTGCGCACGGCCATTCCGCGGGAACGACTGCGGGAGCGAATTTCTGCCGCCAGAAAATCGCCTGTTTTCGTTTTCAGTGCATCATCCGCATGAACCCTGTCAAATGCGGCATAAATTCTGCCGGTTTTCATAAGTCATCTCCTCCCAGCTTTTCCCTGAGCAGCTGCCGTGCCCGATTCAAAAGGGTATAAATGGTATTGACGTTTTTCCCCAGTATTTTTGCGATTTCCGGTGCGGTATAGCCTTCATAATAATGAAGATAGACCGCATCTTTATAACGGGCTGGCAGCGACAAAACCGCTTCCAGCACCTCATGATCTTCCTGCGGCAACGACGGCTGGTCCAGCACTTCTTCCATTGAAACCGTCCGGCTTCTGAAAAAACTCTTCAATAAATCCCGACAGGCGTTGACTGTCACCCGGATAAACCACGCTTTTTCATGCTCCGGACTTTCAAACTCTTTGGTACTGAGAAGGTATTTTAAAAAGACAGTCTGAAAAATATCTTCTGTATCCGCGTGATTTTTCAGGTGAATCATGCAGAGCCGGCGCACAGTATCCGCGTATAATTCAATTGCTCTGTTGGCCTCCTGTTCACTCCGCATCATTCTTCACCCTTTTCTCTATTATCTGGCGTTATTGCCGCGCTGCTGGCCTTTTCCTGCGCCCTGATTCCGGTAACCCGTTCCCAGATTGTCACAGATTCCGTCACCGTCTGCGTCTACAAATCCACGACCAGTTCCCTGATGGTCGCAAATTCCGTCACCATCTTCATCTACAAACCCGCGGCCATTTCCCTGATGGTCACAAATTCCGTCTCCGTCTTCGTCTACAAATCCATACCCATTGCCAAGATTGTCACAAACACCGTCTCCATCTGCATCAACGTACCGATAACCGGTTCCGTTTCCCTGACCGTTTCCGCGACCTGCCGCCGAAACACCAGCAGCGCCCATTGTCACGACGATTGCAGCCGCCATCATGCAAACAAAAATCTTTTTCATATTCATTTCCTCCAATCTTTTTGGCTCTGTTTTTGAGCCGTTCACAATCAATACGACTCACAAAGCCGTTTCCATTCACCCCATTCAAAAAATTGCAAATATTTTTTTGACACGCTATAATGAGCATAATACTACCAAAAAAGGAGAGGACAGAATATGGAAATGAATATCCGGGAACTGAAAACATTTGATATGGAAGAAATTCTCAATCTGTATGACAGCGTCGGATGGACCAATTATACCGAACGTCCTGATATGTTGGAGAAGGCATTTCATCATTCCCTGCTGGTTTTGGGTGCATGGGATGGTGAAAAGCTGACCGGCATCATTCGTGTCGTCGGAGACGGTGCATCCATTGTATTTATTCAGGACTTGCTGGTACTTCCGGAATATCAGCGCCATGGAATTGGCAGTCAGCTTTGCCGGGAAGTGCTGAAACGTTTTTCGTCGGTCTATCAGATCGAGCTGCTGACCGACAACACCTCAAAAACAAACGCATTCTACCAGTCGCTTGGATTTAAAAGAGTTGATGAACTGGGATGCTGTGCATTTATCAAAGCGTAAATTCAGCATGTAGATCTGCACTGAATACTTATATTGTAACACAGGCAGAATGTAGCGCAACCCGTTTATCCGCAAAAATTGCGGTATTTTTAAAAAAGGCCTTGACAAATAACCATACCAATTCTATAATAAAAACTAATCTCCTGAATATGGGTGTTTTATACATACAACATATCATACAAGCATCCATATTGTCATACAGGAGCATTCTTTAAGGAGGTGCAGCCCGTGATTACAACCGTCAGCGAAGCGATGGTCCGTTGTCTGGAAGCAGAGGGTGTAGAAACCATCTTCGGCTATCCGGGAGCGACGATTTGTCCTTTTTATGACGCGCTGTCCCGCTCGAACATCCGGCATGTGCTGGTTCGTACCGAGCAAAACGCCGGACATGCAGCCAACGGTTATGCCAGAATGACCGGCAAACCCGCTGTCTGTGTCGTTACCTCCGGTCCTGGTGCAACCAACCTGATTACCGGAATCTCCACCGCTTATATGGATTCGATTCCGATGGTCATTATTACCGGCCAGGTCGTTTCCTCACTGCTGGGAAGCGACGTCTTTCAGGAAGTTGATATTACCGGCTCGGTTGAAGCTTTTATTAAACACAGTTATCTGATTAAAGACCCGAAAGATATCGGACGTATTTTTAAAGAAGCGTTTTATATCGCCGGCACCGGCCGTCCTGGTCCGGTACTGATTGACATCCCGATGGATGTACAGAAGATGGAAATCGACTTTACCTATCCTGAAAAGGTTTCCATCCGCTCCTATCGTCCCAGCTTTAAAGGACATATTGGTCAGATTAATAAAGCTGCCGCGGCAATCGCCAAGGCAAAACGTCCGCTGATTGTCGCCGGCGGCGGCATCTTCATCAGCAAGGCGGAAAAAACTCTTCGGACCTTCGTCGAAAAGACCAAGATCCCGGTCGTTACCACTCTGATGGGAATCGGTGCTCTTCAACCGGATGACCCCTGTGCACTGGGAATGATCGGTATGCACGGTATCCGTCCCGCCAATTATGCGGTCGGACAGGCAGATGTGCTGATTCTGTGCGGCGCACGTGTCGCTGACCGTACTATTCCGAACCCGGAAGCACTCGCACGTCATAAAACCATTATCCATATGGATATCGACCCGGCCGAAATCGGTAAAAACATCGGCGTAGATATCCCGGTTGTCGGTGATATCAGAATGATTCTCTCCCAGCTGACCGAGGCAGCCTGTGAAGACGGGCTGGAAATCGACGGCAGCGGATGGGACGACTGGTGGGAGGAACTCCATCACCAGCAGAAAGAATACCATCCTGACCACGGAGACCGCAAAAATTATGTCAACCCCAAACTCTTTATGCACGCTCTTTATCAGAAGCTGCCGGAAGATGCGATTGTCGTCGCAGACGTCGGACAGAACCAGATGTGGGCTGCAAATGAGTTTTCTGTCAAAAAAGGCCGTTTCCTGACCTCCGGCGGCATGGGAACGATGGGTTATTCCCTTCCCTGTGCGATCGGTGCCAAAGCCGCCTGTCCCGACCGGATGACGGTGTCGGTATGCGGCGATGGTTCGTTCCAGATGTGCTTTATGGAACTGGCGACTGAGTGCCAGCACCATATTCCGGTAAAGACGGTCGTCTTTACCAATAACCGTCTTGGAATGGTACGGGAACACCAGCGGGTCGCCTGGGACAACAACCTGACCGCTGTTTTTCTGGATGGAAGCCCTGACTTTGCAAAACTTGCCGAAGCGTACGGCATTCCTTCCGCACGAATCCATCTCAACGATCAGATCGAGCTGGCAATCGACAGCCTGATTCATTCGGAAGGTTCGTTCCTTCTGGAAGTTATCGTCGATCCGCTTGAATCGACTTTGTAAGGGGGACGGGATATGAAACATACACTTTCCGTTCTGGTTGAGAACCATGCCGGTGTCCTTTCACGTGTATCCGGCCTGTTTGCCAGACGCGGTTTCAATATCGATTCCCTTGCAGTTGGTACGACTGCGGATCCGAGCGTTTCCTGCATCACGATTGTTGTCGATGACAAGGAAAATGCAATTGAGCAGATCGAAAAACAGCTGAACAAACTGATCGATGTCATCAAAGTCAAGGACTTTACCCCGACCGAAATCATCTCCCGTGAGCTGATGATGATTAAAGTCAACGCCACCGGACAGACCCGTCAGGAAATCAAGGAACTGGCAGATATGTATGGGGCGAAAATTGCTGATATTACCCGCAATTCCATGACTATTGAATGCTGTAATACCACTGAACGACTGGAAAACCTGCTGGATATCGTCCGACCATACGGACTCAAGCAGGTCATCCGTACCGGTTCGATTGCTCTGGAAAAGGGCAGCGAGCAGTTTTCCATTTGAAAGCCCTGCCGGAACTCTTCCGGCTCAGCCCATTATATACAATCCTACTCAAAAAAAATTTAGGAGGAATTTCCCATGGCAGTTAAAATCTATTACGAGAAAGACTGCGACATCCATGCTCTTGACGGCAAAAAGGTCGCTGTTATCGGTTACGGCTCTCAGGGTCATGCTCATGCACTGAACCTGCGTGATTCCGGCGTTGACGTTGTTGTTGGCCTGTACGAAGGTTCCAAGTCCGCTGCTAAAGCCAAAAAGGCTGGCCTGACCGTTATGAGCGTTGCAGAGGCAACCAAGGCTGCTGATATCATCATGATTCTGATCCCCGATGAGAAACAGGCTGATGTCTACAAGACCGAAATCGCTCCTTACCTGACCGAAGGCAAGACCCTTGCTTTTGCACATGGCTTCAACATCCACTTCAAACAGATCGTTCCTCCCGCAAACGTTGACGTTATCATGATCGCTCCTAAAGGCCCTGGTCATACCGTCCGTTCTGAATATCTGGAAGGCCATGGCGTTCCGGACCTGATCGCTATCCATCAGGATTACTCCGGCCATGCTCTGGACAACGGTCTGGCTTATGCTGCCGGCATCGGCGGCGCAAGAGCCGGCGTTCTGGAAACTACCTTCAAGATCGAAACCGAGACCGACCTGTTCGGTGAACAGTGCGTCCTGTGCGGTGGTGTTACCGCTCTGATGACCGCTGGTTTTGAGACCCTGGTTGAAGCTGGTTATGCTCCCGAAAACGCTTACTTCGAGTGCATCCATGAGATGAAGCTGATTGTCGACCTGATCTACAACGGCGGCTTCACCAAGATGCGTTACTCCATCTCTGATACCGCTGAATTCGGCGATTACGAGACCGGCAAGCGCCTGATCACCGACGCTACCAAGGCTGAGATGAAGAAAGTCCTCTCCGAGATCCAGGATGGTACTTTTGCTTCCAAGTGGATTTCCGAGAACAAGTCCGGCGGACGTGCTCACTTCCTTGCTTCCCGTGCAAAAGCTGCTGAACATCAGCTGGAGAGCGTTGGCGCAGAACTGCGTAAACTCTACTCCTGGAACAACGAAGAAGACAAATACGACGAAACCAAATAATTTTTGGGATTCTGTTCGGGTACATACCTCCCGTGGCCAACAGGCTGCGGGAGGTTTTTTGTATATTATAAAAACAACGCGCTGCGTTTAACAGACATTTTTCGGTCTGTCCGACGCAGCGCGTTTTCGTTTATTCCGTTATTCAGCAGGTTTTGCGATGGACCCAGACGGTCATCTCATTTTCACCCCGGTTTGCCCAGGTATAATAGGGTACAAACTTCAGCTCAACCGGCTCGTATTCAACCGGTGCCGCTTCACAGTAAAGACCGTTTTCTGCATCCGGCTGTTGTTTTTCCCGCCAGCCATCCGCCAGAATCGCGGGGAACTGTTCTCCCTCAATTGAGAAAGGCTCTGTGCGGGTCTTTGCGTCATAGCTGAGCGCCAGCAGATGCAGATTGCTGCCGTTGTCCTTCTCTTCCAGACAGTAGACGACAGGACCTCTTGTGACAGCCAGCTGGCCCTCTGTTTCGCGTACATGCGGATTGGCCTGCATCAGACGAACTTCCATCGGGAAATCCAGTTCCAGCGTCTCATCCGGCTTCCATTCTCTGGTAATATACAGGTATCCCTTTTCCAGACGGGCATCTTCCACAGAAAACCCGCTGCTCTTCCAGTCTTTGCACCAGCCGGGAATCCGCAGTGCCAGTGTCCATTTACCGGAAGCGGCGCCTTGACCGCCAACCTGGATGGATACCTTTCCATTGTACGGGAAGTTGGAGCGCACCTTTACTGTAACTTCACCCGCCGGGGTTTGCAGTTTCAGATTACTTCCGATATACAGATGGATATACAGCGTGTCCTCTGTTGAGGTATACGCATACCGTCCAACCGAACTGATCAGCCGTGCAAGGTTGGGCGGACAGCAGGCACATCCAAACCATTTCTGACGTACCGGCTGGACATGTGCTTTTCTTTCATCCTTATGGCAGGCGACCGGATCGACCGACAGCGGATTGACATAGAAAAAGCTCTTGCCATCCAATGCAATCCCGCTTAAAACACCGTTATACAGTGCCTTTTCCATCACATCCGCGTAACGGACATCCGCCTCCAGCTGGAGCATCCGCCCTGCAAAGAAAATCAGTCCAATCGACGCGCAGGTCTCTGCATAAGCCGTATCCGACGGCAGATCATAATCAAAAGAGAACGCCTCTCCGATATGGGTACCGCCAATCCCACCGGTTATGTACATCTTTTTGCCGGTAGTGCTGTCCCAAAGGGTCCGGCAGGCCTTCAAAAGGCTGTCGTCTCCATCCACACGTGCCAGTTCCGCCATACCTGAATACAGATATACCGCCCGGACCGCATGACCGACCGCTTCCGTCTGTTCACGTACCGGGAGGTGCGCCTGATGATAGCTGTACCGCAGCGAATCATCGCCCGGTTTGACATCTTCCGGATGCTCAAAATCAAAATAATAGGGACGGCGTCCCCGCTCATTGATAAAAAAGCGGGAAAGCTCAAGATAACGCGGTTCACCTGTCACCTCATACAGTTGGAGCAGCGCCATCTCGGCGATTTCATGTCCCGGATATCCCCGTTTCTTGCCTTCACCCTCGCCCAGTTTGCTAGCAGCATAATCCGTATACCGGCAGGCAACCTGCAACAGGCGGTCCTTACCGGTCGCCTGAAAATAGGCAATTGCTCCTTCGATCAGGTGTCCAAGGCAGTACAGCTCATGAAAATCGCGCAGATTGGTAAAAATCTGATCCTGTCCATTGAGGATATAGTAAGTATCGAGATATCCGTCCGGCTGCTGAGCCGCTGCGACGATTTCAATCGCCTGATCAGCTGTCGCCTCCAGTTCAGCGTCCGGATGCTGAATGAGCGAATAACCAACCGCCTCAACCCATTTATAAAAATCGCTGTCCTGAAAAACAAAACCGTAAAACTCGTCTCCCAGCTCTCCCGGCTTTTCCGGCAGCCGTTCAAATCCACGATAGGAGTATACAGGCGGATGAAAATTTTCCCGCTGTTCTTCCCGGCGGTTGTTGAGACGAACTGCCGCGCGAAAATTGTGCATACAAAAACTGGGTGCTGCGTCGGGTATCTGGTCGTTCAGCGCTTTCCACTGATAGGGAATAACCTCTTCCCGCACCAGCTTCTGTTTTCCCTTCCAGAAAGCGTCCTCGATCTTAACCTGCCCCACCTGGAGCATCCGACTGCATCTGTTTTTATCCATACCGTACCCCTCCAATCTTTACTTTGTATCCTGTTCCGGCTGCTTCATCAGGTCTGCCAGCGTCACACTGTCCAGATAATCCCCGATCAGCTGCTGCAACCGAAGCCATACCGGCCGTGTCTGACACTGATCTGCTCTTTCGCACGGCTCTGCACCCTTTTCCAGGCAGGCAACCGGTGCCAGTGCATTTTCCGTCAGCCGCAGAATTTCACCGACTGTGTATTCCTCCGGCTGTCTGGCCAGCCGGTAGCCGCCGCCTCTTCCCCGCACAGCCTGCAAACAGCCGCCGCGGCTGAGAGACGCAATAATGCTTTCCAGATATTTTTCCGAGATTCCCTGACGGGATGCAATATCCATCAGCGATATATATTCTCCGGTGCAATGTTCCGCCAAGTCCAGCATGACCCGAAGCGCATACCGGCCGCGTGTTGAAACCATCACCATATTGTTTCCCTCCCAGCTGTTTAACATATACGTTCATTGTATCACAATGCCCGGCTCCCTGCAACCCGCTGGACTGTCCATTCACTTAAAAAGCCGTGCAGCGCATCGATATGCGCCACACGGCTTTTACATCAAACAGTTTTGTTCCGAATCAGTTCAGAGCAGAAGCGTCAAACAGAGAAGTGATCATCTTGTCAGCGAAATCCTGTGCTTTCTTCTCATCAGCATCGGTAACTCTCTTGGCACCAAACAGGCCCTTGGAGACAGCGATACCGCAGGTGCCAGCGATGTTGACACCATTCTTCTTAAAGATACCTTCCAGCTCGCCTGCGCCGGCAGTGCCGTCCTTGGACAGGATAATCAGCGCAACGTTGGAAGCTCTTGCGGTCGAAAGATCCTGGCAGAATTTGATCAGTTTGGAGTCAATCTTGCCATAGTTTTCAAAGCAGAGCAGAACCAGAATCTCACTCTCGCAGGGATATGCGGGAGGGACCTTGTCCCCTTTTACCTTGTAAGCACGGGCAATTCTCTGACCGATAATCTCAGGATTTTCCAGTTTGCCTTCTTTTTTCTGAGTGAACAGAACCTTCATTTTCATAAGTCATACTACCCCTTTGAAGATTTTAGAGACAACCCTTTGGAAGGGTTGCTCCACATTTGCTGCATATAAATATAGTGTAGCATGAAATTGCAGGAATGTCAAAATAAATCTGTAAACATTTCATGAATTTGAGCAAACTATATTAAAACTAATCATGTATTTTATGCACAATGATGTCGAAATCATCAACAAAATGAAGGCTATCAGTCTGTATTCCTTTCATTTTGGGGAAGCAGTCCTTTTTCAAGCATACGGGCAGTCTTTAAGACGGCAATCTGGGTTTTGGCGTCGAAAATTTTTCCGTCCATCACCTGGTCGACCAGTTCCTGCAGCGGTACACGGACGACATTGAGAAATTCGCCTTCATCCAGATGCTGTTTGCCGAAAGATAATCCGGTCGCCAGATAGATGCGGATAATTTCGGTATCATATGCCGGCGTCGGATAGATATTGCCCAGAAAGACCCAGTTCTCAGCTGTAGCGCCAACCTCTTCACTCAATTCCCGTTTACCGCAGGTCAGCGGATCTTCGCCGTACTCCAGTTTTCCCGCGGGAATTTCGGTTAGAACCGAATCACCCGGATACCGGAACTGCCGAACCGTCAGCACCGTTCCGTCCTCCATCAGCGGCAGGATGCCCACTCCGCCCGGATGCAGAATCACCTCTCTGGTCGCCGTCTGACCGTCAGGCAGCCGGACGGTGTCCCGCACAAGATGCACTACTCTGCCTTCAAAAATCTCTTCACCTGAGATCTTTTCTTCCCGCATATCTTTTTCCGTCATATTCAGTCTCCAACCTTTCATCTGCTTTTCTTTTTGCTGAATACCACCAGTTTGCTGGCAATATAATTAAAGACCACGACCACCACATTGGACAACAGTTTGATCAGCATGTCGTTAAAGCCAATGCAGTCGACAAATACCCACATAATCGCCACATCCAGCACCCCGGACATGACCCGTGCTGTAAAGAATCCGCCCGCTTCTTTCAGTGCATCCCGCCCAACCGAATGGGAGCAGAAGACATATTTGCGGTTGGTCAGATAGGCAAACAGCACCGACAAAATCCAGGCGACTACCGTCGGAACTGTTGTCAGGGTAAAAAACGGAGCCAGAACCAGATAGGTTACATAGTTGACCACCGTTGTCAGCACTCCAAAGAAAAGATAATTGATAATCTCGCGATAACGCTGGTACAACAATTTGATTTTTTCCATCGTCGAATATTATACTCCTTTCGGCGCATTGCAGGCACATTTCCGAGCCGGCACGTTTCCGATGAAACGTTTTTCTTTCATCGTAACATAACCGCCTGTTATTTGCAACCATTCATTTGTAAACTTCGGAGATTCCCGCACATTCCCCCTCTTTCCCGCATAGACTGCCTGTGAGTCTATCCAGAAAGGAGATTCCCTATGCCAAATGAAACTGCTCCCGCGGCACTGTATCCCCTCCATGATCTGATACGGGCGCCCTATTACCGTGAACAGGCTGTCCAATACGCCAACTACTGGGCCTACCGCCGCAACCCCAATTACTATTCCTTTGACCAGCTGGGCGGCGACTGCACCAACTTCGTTTCACAGGCAATCTATTACGCTGCCGGTGTCATGAATTATACCCCAACTTATGGCTGGTATTACATCTCACTGAATAACCGTTCGCCATCCTGGACCGGTGTGCCCTACTTCTGGGACTTTTTTACCACCAATATGGGACCGGGACCGTATGGGCATGAGGTTGAACTGTCGCAGGTACAGCCCGGCGACGTCATCCAGATGGCAATTAAAGACCCGGATACCTTCGGACATACCGTGCTGGTAACCGACCTGTTGTCGGAAAACCCCGACCCGGACAGCATTATCATTGCGGCACATGACCGGGACTCCGCATTTCGTCCGATTTCCACCTATTCGTATTATATGATTCGTGCTCTGCACATCGACGGCGTACGGTATCTGTCAGCAGGAACAGACCTGCGTTCATCAGATGAAAGTGAAAATGTTGCTTCTCCGCAGCCACAGGCCCCATCAGCACAGCCTGAATCTATTACCGAAGAAGTTACACCCTCCCAGCAGCAAACGCCTCAGGAGGCCTCTGAGGGCTATCAGGAACCGCCGGCTGTTGGATAACTTTCTATATACGCAAAAAGCCGCAGCCCTGAATCAGGCCGCGGCTTTTGTGCTATTCAAATCAATCGGAACTCTTATTTTCGGTTCCATCATCCACAGATGCAGTCGGCATCTCCGGTACAGCCGTGCTGTCGGAAGCCGTTGCATCATGATCGACCGCGGCAGGTGCCGGGGTCTCGATATCGGTGGTATCGGGAATCAGTTCACCCTTCATCAACTGAACAAAGGTATTACCATTGATCTTTTCGTTACGAATCAGGTACTGTGCAATCATATGCAGCTGATCGATGTGCTGAGAAAGGATGGCACGTGCAGTCGTATAGGCATTGCCGATAATCCGACGGATTTCTCCGTCGATTTCTGCTGCAACCTCTTCCGAATAGTTGCGGGTCGTGCCAAGGTCACGGCCCAGGAAGATCTCGCCGTCATCCTGTCCATAGACAATCGGCCCAAGTTTTTCACTGAAACCGTAACGGGTGACCATCGAACGGGCAAGTTTGGTTGCACGCTCGATATCGTTGGAAGCGCCGGTCGAAATATCATCCAGAATCAGCGACTCGGCAACACGTCCACCCAACAGGGTGACAATGTTTTCTTCCATCTCTTTTTTGCCCATATAGCTCTTGTCATGCTCCGGCAGCGACATCGTATAACCGCCAGCCGCACCACGGGGAATGATCGAAACTTCGTGGACAGGGTCCTGAGTGGGAGAATAATAGGTGGTGATTGCGTGACCGGCTTCGTGATAAGCGGTCAGGCGCTTTTCCTTCTCGGTAATGACCTTGGAGCGCTTCTCAGGGCCTGCTACGACCTTGATTGTCGCTTCCTCGATATCCTGGAGGGTCAGAGCTTTATGGCCCTTTCTGGCGGCCAGCAGTGCCGCCTCATTCATCAGGTTTTCAAGGTCCGCACCGGTAAAACCGGCAGTCGATTTTGCAATGACCGAAAGGTCAACGTCAAATCCAAGCGGTTTGTTGCGGGAATGGACCTTCAGAATCTCCTCACGTCCCTTGACGTCAGGATAGTTGACCACGATCTGACGGTCAAAACGTCCCGGACGCAGCAGTGCAGGGTCCAGAATATCCCGGCGGTTGGTTGCGGCGATGACAATAATGCCTTCGTTGTTGCTGAAACCGTCCATCTCAACCAGCAGCTGGTTCAAAGTCTGTTCCCGTTCATCGTGACCGCCGCCCAGACCGGCACCTCTGTGACGGCCGACTGCGTCGATCTCATCGATGAAAATGATTGCAGGCGCGTTTTTCTTTGCCTGATCAAACAGATCACGGACACGAGATGCACCGACACCGACAAACATCTCTACGAAATCCGAACCGGAAATCGAGAAGAACGGAACGCCCGCTTCACCTGCAACCGAACGGGCCAGCAGGGTTTTACCAGTACCGGGAGGGCCCATCAGCAATACGCCTTTCGGGATGCGGGCACCCAGTTCGTTGAATTTTTTGGGATGCTTGAGGAAGTCGACGATCTCTTTGAGTTCTTCTTTTTCCTCATCGGCACCCGCGACATCGGCAAAGGTTGTTTTCCGGCCATTTTTGCCGTCCGTTTTGACCAGATTGGCCTTGCCAAACTGATTCATCTTTCCGCCGCCGCTGGTCTGCTTGAACATAAAGTACCACAAAGCACCCATCGCGACAATCATCAGCAGGTACGGAACCAGGCTCCACAGCCAGCTGTTGTCACTGGCCTGAATCCAGTTGAACGTCATCCGGTTATCCGGATGCGCTTCGTTGTACTCCTGAACATACGGTTCAATTGAGTCGAGGAAATAAGAAGGCGAGGCAACCCGGTAAACAATATCACTGGAGCCGTCGGCCATCTTGAGCGTCACTTCGCTGGAACCGAGATCCAGTTCATAAGAGGATACCTTCTGGTCCTCAAACATATAGATGATTTCCGAATAGTTATACTGTTTTGTTTCAGGTGTAATCAGGCGCATCAGGTACGACGATGAAACCAGCAGAAAAACCACTACGGCAATCAGGATAATAATCGATGTTCCGCGTTTTTTCAACAATCAAACCACTCCTTTCTCCTTGGCGTTTTGCCATTTATGATTCATACACTTCCGGTTTCAGCACGCCGATATAAGGCAGATTCCGATACTTCTGATCGTAATCCAGCCCGTATCCTACGACAAACTTATCCGGGATATCAAAGCAGGTGTAATCCGCACTCAACGGTACAACCCGTCTTTCCGGTTTATCCAGCAGACAGGCAATCCGAATTGAAGCGGTTCCTCTGTCTGACAGCATCTTGGTGATATAATGGAGGGTCTTTCCCGAATCGAGAATATCCTCAACAATCAGAAGATCAACCCCATGAAGATCGATGTCGAGATCCTTGTTGATCTTGACGACTCCACTGGAAGTGGTTCCGCTTCCATAACTGGAGACACTCATAAAATCAATTTTCAGCGGGAGATCAATTGCCCGCATCAAATCCGCCATAAACGCAACCGATCCTTTGAGGACACTGACCAGCATCAGGTTTTTTCCCTCATAATCGTGCGTAATTTTTTCGCCAATCTCCTTGACTTTTTTCTGGATATCTTCTTCTGTCAGCAAAACCTTTTCGATATCATCGATCATCCTGCGGCTCATTTTCTGACTTCATCCTTTCTTTTGCGGCAGCTTCATCCCGGAATGCGGCCAACACCTTTCCGGTATCTGGACCCGGCAGAAAGTGTTCATCCACCCCGAATCCTTCAACCCAGACAATTTCTGTCCCCTGTGCCAGCACGAGCCGTAATTCCCGTTCCCGACGGGAAAGATGCGCCTGCTGGAACAGCTTTTTGAGTGTCTTGTGTCCACCCCGCCCGGCCGGCCGGAACCTGTCTCCCGGACCTCGCGTGCGCAGCTGTGCATTATCCATTATTGTATCATAATCTACCGCGAAATATAATAAATTTTTATAAACTTTCCGTTTTTCCTGATAATCAGCTGCCTGCATGACCGACAGAAACATACTTTTCTGCCATTTTGCAAGCAGGTTTCCGTTGCTATCCCATTCCTCAAACAGAATCACAACGGTTCCTTCTCCTCCTTCAGGCAAAAACGTCCCACCGACAACAAACCGATGGGTATCATCCACCGACAGCATTCCACCGCGCACCGTCAGCCGGATACTGCCTGCCGTATAGCCACTGCTTTTTCCCTCAATAACGCCGAGAAGTGATTCGACAGCCGCCGCGTCTACTTGGGCGCCAACGATACGCAGGATCTCTGCTGCAACACGGCTCCTGACCGGCAGCGGCGCACTGTTGAGCATGGCTGCATCCCATTGATAAGACGATGCCGTCCCAACTGCTGCATCCACAAGCAGCGCGTCCCGCAGACTGTTCAGATAATCACGGTCCTGCTGTAAACTGTCCCGCATCCGCAGATACGCTGTTTCCAGCGATGGATTCAGCTTTTTGAGCTGCGGAATGACCTGCAAACGCAGGAAATTGCGGGTATACCGGTCGGAAAGGTTGGAGGAATCGGTCGTAAACGGAAGCTGATGAAAAGCACAGTATCCTTCCACCTCTTCACGGCTGATGCGCAGCATCGGCCGCACCAACGGTACATCTCCAACCATCCGGCTGTCAGGAATTCCACACAGGCCATCCAGTGTACATCCGCGCAGCAGATGTAAAAAAGCCGTTTCCAGATTATCCGAAAGGGTATGTGCCGTCACAATGACCGGTTCCATCCCCTGACGCTGGGCATCCATTGCCTGTTCTGCAAAAAGCCGGTAACGCTGTTCCCGGCCGCATACTTCCTCTGATTGATGCGTCCGGGCGGCAAGTGTTCCAATTTCGACCCTTTTGCTGACAAATGGGACTCTATGTCCAGCACAAAAAGCCTTTGCCTGTGCCTCATCATGGTCACTTTCCTCGCCGCGCAGACAGTGATTGAGGTGCACTGCTCGCAGCTGACATCCCAGCAGCTGTTGTTTCGCTGCCAGAAAATGTACCAGACTGGTCGAATCCGCCCCGCCGGAAAATCCAATAATCAGACACTTTCCGGAAAGGCCATCCAGCATGAATTTCTTTTCAAACGCCGTAGCCAGAACATCCTGCATGGCGATTCCTCCATCTCCTGCCGTTTAAAACGGCGGAGCCTCCCTGCTCATCTCCAGATTGGAGAAGCGTGTATATTCGCCCTGCCAGCCGATCGGAACATCGCCGGTAGAGCCGTGACGGTTTTTCGCAACAATACAGATTGCGGTATTGCGGATAGAATCCTGGGCTCCTTCCCGCTCCTCTGCATCTGCATAGTATTCTTCACGGAAAAGGAACAGAACGCTGTCGGCATCCTGTTCGATTGAGCCGGATTCTCTCAGGTCGGACAGCATCGGCCGGTGTCCCTGCCGCTGTTCAGCGGCTCGTGACAGCTGTGACAAGCAGATAACCGGCACATTGAGTTCCTTGGCCATAATTTTCAGGCCACGGGTCATCTGAGAGATTTCCTGTACACGGTTTTCAATGCGGGTTGAGCTGGTCATCAGCTGCAAATAGTCGATGATAATCAGCCCCAGATTTTTCAGCCGTCGAACTTTGGCCTTCATCTGGGAAACCGATATGCCCGCCGTGTCATCCAGGTAGATATGGGTATTGGACAACCGCTGCGCGGCGGTCGCAAGGTTGCGCCACTCTTCCTTTTCCAGCCGTCCGGTACGCATCTTGTCGGAAGGAATCAGCGCTTCCGAACAGAGCATACGGGAAACCAGCTGAGAATTGTTCATCTCCAGCGAAAAGATGGCGATATCCAAATCGGGGTATTTAATGCCGACATTGGTTGCGATGTTCAGCGCAAAGGCAGTCTTGCCCATACCGGGACGGGCTGCCAGCAAAATCAGGTCAGAGCGGTTCAATCCTGACAGAATCAGGTCCAGCTGATGAAATCCGGACGCAAGGCCGGTAATCCGGGTATCCTCTTTGCGGTTCAGCTCATAGATGTTGTCATAAACCCCGATGATTACTTCGCCGATTGGCCGAAGTTCAGAATTCTGGCGTCCCTGCCGGATATCATAGATTTTCTGCTCCGCCGCGTCCAGAAGTTCCGCGGCGCTTCCGTCCCCTTCCCGCACCGAAGAAGCAATGTCTGTCGCCGCTGTCAGCAGACCACGCATATAATACTTTTCCAGCACAATATCGCAGTAACTGGGAAGGTTGGCAGTCGTCGGAACCTGATTCATCAGATGCAGCAGATAGGACTGTGCAGATGAATCGCTGTCAAATATTTCCTCGTTTCTGGCCTCTTCCAACAGCGTGACATAGTCAATCGGCTTTGACTCGCTGAACATCCGGATCATCAGGCTGTACAGCCGCCGGTGTTTTTCGGTATAAAAGACCTGCGGGGAAGAAATCTTTTCCATGATGGTGGAAAGCAGCTCCGGGTCAATCAGTACACTGCCCAGAACCGACTGCTCAGCTTCCAGGCTGTATGGGAGTCCCTGACTGTAGGCCTCCGCCATCACCTGTTCGGTTTTTTCCGCCATTTGTGTTCCTTTCTCTCCTCAATTTTCACAATAAAGCTCAGACAAAATATACAGTTACAGCGCGGAACCCCTTTTGTGGAATCCCGCGCCTGTCCTGCCAAATATTCTGTTATGCCTCTTTGACCATGACCTTCATTCTGGCGACAACGCCGGTATGCAGTTTGAGGTCAAATTCAAAGGTCCCAAATGCCTTGATTTCCGCAGACAGCCCGATTTTACGCTTGTCTACGTCGATCTTGTACTGGGATGCAACTGCTGCGGCAATTTCCTTTGCGGTAACCGAGCCAAACAGCTTGCCTTCCTTGCCGGCACGTGCGGTAACGGTGACCGTCTTGCCAGTCAGCTCTTTGCAGGCAGCCTTTGCATTCTCCAGCTCAACCTGTGCATGATGTGCTTTGGCCTCATCCTGAATCTTTTTATTGTTGATTGCACCGGCGGTCGCTTCCATCGCCAGCTTTTTGGGAATCAGATAGTTTCTGGCATATCCGTCTGCCGCATTGATCAGATCGCCCTTTTTGCCGGAACCCTTGACATCCTGCAACAAAATAACTTTCATCGTAAAAACCTCTCTTTCTTCTATCCAATCTGCCGTTTAAGTATGGGTCGTATAGTAATCATCAATGCTCTCAAACAGCAGCTGTTTTGCCTTTTCCATTTCGACACCGCGCAGCTGGGTTGCAGCCATCGTCTGATGACCGCCGCCGCCCATCTTTTCCATAATCAGCTGTACGTTGATCAGCCCCATACTGCGGGCAGAAATATTAATGACGCCGCTTGTCTCATACAGGACAAAGGAAGCATCCACTTCATCAATACTCAGCAGCTCATCAGCCGCCTGCGGAGCAACCACACGCATATCGTCAGAGGAAAAGTCGCTCTGTGCAACCGCACACTTGCGGTAAATCTGGGCATTGGACACAATACGCGACTTGCGCTGATAGGAATCCATCGTATTGGAGAACATCTTCCGGACAACAACGGTATCCGCGCCAATTCTGCGCAGATAGGCCGCCGCCTCAAAGGTCCGTACACCGGTGCGCATCGCAAAGCTTCTGGTATCCAGCATAATACCGGCCAGCAGTGCCTGTGCGACAACCGACGTGATGGTGCAGTCCTCACCCATATACTGAATCAGTTCGGTCACCATTTCAGACGCAGACGAAGCATACGGCTCGTGATAAAAAATAACTGCGTTTTCAATGTGGTTGACCATTTTCCGGTGATGGTCGATGACGACCACCGTCTTGCAGCGTTCATACACCTGCTGGGATTCCACCAGATTGCGGGTATGGGTATCGCAGATAATCAGCAGCGTATGGGGGGTAATCGAAAAGAGTGCTTCATCCGGGTCAATAAACAGATCGTGATTGCCGTCGGACTTGACCATTTCGATCAGCGTCTTGGACAGGTTCTTTTCCCTGTCGATGACGATATACGCTTTTTTGCCGGATGCACGGATCGCAGTTGCCATACCGGCCGACGCGCCGACACAGTCAAGGTCACCGAACTTGTGTCCCATGACCAGAACCTTATCCGCATTTTCAATCAGCTCAGACAGCGCATTTGCCACCATACGGGACTTGACCTTGGTCCGTTTTTCAACACCCTTGGAAACGCCGCCGTAAAATTCATAAAGCGTTCCGGTCTTAATTGCTGCCTGGTCGCCGCCGCGTCCCAGCGCCATATCCAGTGCCTGACGGGCAGATGCTTCACTCTCTGCCAGTGTCTTTTCACCGCGTCCGATACCGATGGACAGGGTGACCGACAGACCGCCGGACTCGATTTTCCGAATATCATCCAGAATCGAAAAACGGCTCTGGATAATCTTTTCCAGATGCTGTTCCTCTACCACCATCAAAAACTGTTCGCCATCATATCGTTTGATAAACGAGTTGGTCATCTTATTGCTGAAATCTTCCAGCAGACTGTCAACCGCACTGAGAATACGGGATTTCTCACTTTCCTTTGCCTTCTGCATCAGTTCGTTGTAGTTATCCAGTACAATCAGCATGACCGAAGGGCGGGTCTGCCGGTAAAGCATTGCGTCCCGTTCCATCTCGGTGACGTCGATAAAATACAGCAGATAAAAATCTTCCAAATAACGTTTATTGTCCGTCTGACGGGAATCGTCCCCATTCATTGGAACCGTCACGTCTCCCGGATGCATTCCTCTGACACGATAGGAACGCTCTCCAATTCGAACCGACTCGTCCTTCTGACAGAACTCTTCCAGCTGTGTTGCGGTCAGCTGATCGATATATTCTCCAATCAGTTCTCTTTTGACCAGAACCTCCTGCTGAAAAGACTCACTGTACCAGAGGATTTCTCTGGAAGCACTGACAGCGATGCAGGGTATCGGGAAATGCTCGATCAGCTCCTGCTGAGCCGGGTCCAGCTGAGATGCAATGCCCGTCAGCATCCCACGCAGATGACGGTTGAGTCCGCGCAGCCGCACCAGAATATATACACCATACGCAAGTGCACACGGTATCAGGATATACGCCGCAATCGGCTGGATAAACCAGGTGACCGCAGCCAGTATCAGGCAAATAACTGCCAGCGCGACCATATGGCCGCGAATGTTCCATACTCTTGGACGCTTCAACGCACGTCCCTCCCCTCATTGCATACGAAACAGGCTATGATAAACAGAACCAATTATTTCGTTGACGCTGTTGGCTGGATACTATACGTTTCGTATAAAATAACATTGCAATAACGAAAAGTAATATATCAGGTAGTAAGACTACCTCAGCTTAACAGGATAATTTTATCGCAAACCCCTGCGTTTGTCAACGATATCCGGCATTTTGGCGGTTGTATCCGGGCAAAAAGATGCCTCTCTCCTGATTACAACCAAAAAGCCTGCCCCAAAGGACAGGCTCCAGTATGATACTCAGATTTCCATGATAATTGGCAGAATCATCGGGTCACGGCGGGTCTTCTTATAAATAAACGAAGACAGCGAATCCTTAATACGGATTTTAATTGCGCTCCATTCACGGATTTCCTTCTGCTGACATTCGTTCAGCGTTTCCTTGACCAGCTGCCGCGCAGTTTCCATCAGTTCTTCCGACTCGCGGACATAAACAAAGCCGCGGGAAACAATGTCCGGTCCTGCAACCACTGCGCCGGACTCATTTTCAATCGTGACGACCACAATAATCAGGCCGTCCTGTGCCAGATGTTTGCGGTCACGCAGGACGACGCTTCCGACGTCGCCAACTCCGTATCCATCGACAAATACCCGTCCGGCTTCAACCGTCCCGGTCAGCTGCATCGAATCCGGCGTCAGCTCGATAACCTGGCCCAGATCTGCCAGCAGGATATGATCGGGATCAATGCCCATCGATCTCGCCAGAGACGCATGTTCAGACAGGTGTTTATATTCGCCGTGAATCGGGACAAAGAATTTCGGCTTGACAAGGCTCATCAGCAGTTTCAGCTCATTCTGGCAGGCATGGCCTGAAACGTGCACTTCATACATCGATTTGCTGATGACTTCGGCACCCAATTTGAGCAGATCATTGATAACCCGTGTGACATGCTTTTCATTGCCGGGAATTGGGTTGGCAGAAATAATGATAAAGTCGCCTGGTGTAACCTGAATCTTGCGGTGCTCACCCGCCGCCATACGGGACAGAGCCGACATCGGCTCACCCTGGCTGCCGGTCGTGATAATAACCAGCCGGTCCGCGGTATAATGGCCAATCCGGTCGGCATCAATCAGAATATCTTTCGGAACGTTCAGATAGCCCAGCTCGATTGCAGTCGTCACGACATTGACCATACTCCGCCCGGAAACGGCAACCTTTCGGTCATGAGCAGCCGCAAGATTGACAATCTGCTGAATCCGATGAATATTCGAAGAGAAGGTCGCGATAATAATCCGGCGGTCACCGGCCTGCTGGAACAGTGCACTCAGTGTCCGGCCGACATTGCGTTCCGAATCGGTATAACCGGGACGCTCGGCGTTGGTGGACTCTGACAGCAGACAGAGAACGCCCTGTTTGCCCAGCTCTGCAAACCGTGCAAGGTCAATCATCTTGCCTTCAATCGGAGTGTAGTCAACCTTAAAGTCACCCGTATGCACGACAACACCGGCAGGTGTTGTAATCGCAAACGCCATCGCGTCAGGAATCGAGTGATTGACGTGAATTGCCTCAACTGTAAAAGCACCCAGTTTAATCACATCACCCGGCATAAACCGAATCAGTTTTGCCTTACCCGACAGGCCATGTTCTTTCAGTTTGCCATCGATCAGGCCCAGCGTCAGCCGTGCACCATAAATCGGGATATCTACCCCAAATTTCTTGAGGAAATAGGGAATCGAACCGATATGATCCTCATGGCCGTGGGTAATGACAATGCCGCGAATTTTTTCCTTATTCTTTTCCAGATAGGTGAAGTCCGGAATGACCAGGTCAACGCCCAGCATATCAGCATCCGGGAATCCCATACCGCAGTCAACGATCAGGATATCGCGTCCGTATTCATAAACCGTCAGGTTTTTGCCGATCTCATTCAGGCCGCCAAGCGGGATAATCCGAAGAGTCGGTTTCTTACCTTCGCTTGTTTTGGCGTAGTTTCTGCGGCGGCTGCGCTGGGGCGGCGGGGTAATCAGATCATAATCCGCCTCAGGAGTCAGCACCTCTTTCTGAATCCCGTCTTTTTCTACATCGACCACACTGACTCCACGTCTCGAACCCGATGTCCGGGTGCGGCTGCTGACTCTGCGGGAACGACGGCGCTCTGCCGGTTTCTTTTCACTCTCTGCTTCCAGTGCCGCGACATCTGCGGCACTCATGACCAGCTCAGGAAGTGAGCTGCCCTGTGTGGACGGTTTCTGTCCGAATCCCTTCACCCGACGGGAACGACGGGTCGTTCTGGGTTTTGACGCAGAGGCTTCCGCGCCGGATGAAGACAAAATTGCATCGATTACTTTTTTATTCTGCGTATTTGCCACTCTTGATACCTTCTCTTTCCGTACCGGCCGAAGACTTTCTTCGTACCGCGTCTGTGGCAGACTGATGCTGCCAGATTCCATTCTCTCCGCTTTACCACCACTTCTTTTCCGGCAAAGCTCCCTATTTGTGCCTATCCCCGACGGCAAAAATCCGTTGCCAGTCTTCCAGTCCTTTTCTGACCCTCTGACTTCATTCCTGTAACCGGCACAGCCATCTAAACAGCGGGACTTTCCGCAAAACAGATACACCAATACAAGGCCATCTCCCATTATCGGGCAAGACCTGTCTTTGCTCCCGTCCGGGCGGTCCATAATCCGTCAGCGACCACTCGAAAACCTGCAGGAGCCTATTCTTCCTACTTTGCAGAAACTATTATCCGAACAAATAAGATATTCTAATTTTAGCCGTTACCGTCAAATTTGTCAAGCAATCTTTGTGATTTTCGCCGAATATCCGATTTTACAGCTGTTTCCACAGCGGTTTTTTGATACTTTGTATGGGATTGATTTTTCAGTTTCCCACTGCCATCCGATAAAAGTATATGTCCCAAAAAGTCGAGATATACCCTGACAGCGCAATCCATCCCATTTATTTTTCCATCACATACTTCTGGAAAAACTCGCCCCGCTCCTCAAAGTTCTTGAAAAAGCCGTAGCTTGCAGCTGCCGGTGACAGCAGACAGACCTTTCCTTTTGGGGTAACCTGTTTGGCCTTTTGGACCGCCTGTTTAAGCCCGTCGGTAAAAATCAGACGGTTTTGGTCGAATCCTCTTTCTTTCAGCATTTCACCGACCCGCATCCCCGAATCAGGCATCAGAATCAAATAGGACGGATTATCCGCCGGCGCCTGCATCAGAAAATCTACCAGACTGCTATAGTCAATTCCGCGGTCCATGCCGCCCAACAGAATACTTCCGACACCTTCCGATGCAAGTGCCTTCATTGCGCCAATTGCCGTCTCACAGGCAGTCGAAATCGAGTCATCATAATAGGTCACACCCTCAAATGTTCCGACCCGCTGTAAACGGTGCGGAAGCGGTTCAAAGTCCGCAAGTGCTGCCATAAACTGGTCATCTGTCACGCCGAACTGACGGCATATTCCATACGCCACGCCAATATTATACAGGTTGTGTTCGCCAGCCAGGCGGGTGCAGCCTTCCGGCAGTGGCAGAACATGTCCGTCTATTCGGACTTCCCGTCCAACGACGGAAAGGTCTGCTTTGGCGTCCGGTGCCTGCTGCATTGTAATACGTTTTGCTTTGGCATCAGGGACATCGTCTTTTTGCAGAAGGTTGCAGAAATAAAGGTCATCCTCGTTCTGGAAACGGCAAATATTCCGTTTGGCGTTAAAATACGCCTCTTTGGTGCCATAATGATCGAGGTGTTCCTCAAACAGGTTAAGCAATACCGCAACATGAGGCGAAACATGCGTATATTCCAGCTGATGGCAGGACAGTTCGTAGACAATCAACGTATCCGGACCAATCGCCTCTGCCTGCAAAAATGCGGGAATACCGATATTTCCCATCAACAACGTATCCGGACGAACGCTTTTGAGAATATGCCAGGTCAGAGCAGTAGTTGTACTTTTGCCCTTAGTGCCGGTGATTCCGATCACCTGTTTGCGGTAAGCGCGCAAAAACAGCTCGGTCTGAGAAGTGACCCGCTCCAGTACAGCGACAGATTTATCGGCAAGGACAATCCCAGGTGACTTGATTACAACGTCGTATGCCGTCAGTCCATCCTGATAGCCATCTCCAAATACACCGTGGACACCTTCCGGGAGTTGCTGCTCCCGGATGTCTGCGACCGTCAGCTTTGCGCCGGGAACCAGTTTTTGCAGCATGTGGAGCGTTGCCTGTCCTTCCCGGCCATACCCCAGAATCAGGACATTCTTTCCCTCCATCGGCTGCATGACATGATACAGCGGCAGCAGATTCTCTGCAATTTCCGTTTTTACCGATTGATCTCTATTTGTATTCAGCATGAAAAATACCTCGCAAATCGTTCTTTAAGTGCCTTGGTTTCTTTGCGCATCCTCTCCGCAAACGCGGGCGGCAGCAGATTTTGCTGCTGATAATAATCAAAATAACGGACCGGTTGCTGCTGTGCGGCAGAAAAAGCCGCTGTCGTCATAAAATACCGCAGCAGAGCCGGCAAAGGCTGTCCCTTCTGGTTTCTCCGCTGGATTCCCAGCACCATTGCGGCGGAAATTTCCTCCCGGCTTCCGACACATTCAAACGGCTTTTCGGGTGTCTCACCGCAAAGTTCCCGCAAAATCGGGACGAGACTCTCATCTTCCAGAATCTCCCGTCCAAAAATTTCCGTAATTGCGCCGTCATCCAAAAACGGCGTCAGAATCAGTGCCACAAACAGGCACTTCGCGCATTTTCCACACCAGGAATTCGTTTTGGAACCGGCATTGCAGCTGCGGAACACCGGGTGGAACTGTTTCAGGCTGGAAAAGTACGCCGCGATCTGAAATTCACTCCACGGACGCAGCAGGCTGAAATAATGGACCGGACACCCGATATATTCCCGGACATAACGGTCGAAATCCTCCTCAAACTGAAAGCTCTTGGAATACTGATGGTTGACATTGCTGCCCTGTACCGTCGATTCATTGGCACTCGATTCATTGGAAAGGACAACATATTCCTTTCCGTACAGCACCGCCATCATGACCCCGGAAAAGGCGACCAGAGCAGAAAACGGTGTATGCCCGTTGAGGTATCCCTGACGGTTGAGGTCCAGCATATTCTGGTCCAGTGTCCGATGGATTGCCAGAATCTGATCCGGACGATACCCAGCGGTCAGCGCAGAGTCATCAGTTGCTCCACGGCTGTTCATCACATAACAGTAGCTGTCCTGCCGCATGTTCTCCAAAAGGGTCAACGTTACAATTGAATCTTTTCCACCGCCGACCGGAATCAGACAGCCGTTCAACGACAGCTGTTCATCCAAACAGGGTTGTGTAAAATCTTCGCCCTCACTTTCGATCTCCATAAAATCGTCAAACGAAACCGGAATGTCATTGCGATAGAAAAACTCGCCAAGACCAGACAAATACTGCTGTTTCCACCACATCACCTGTTCTTTGCCGATCTTTCCGCATTCGATCATAACTTTAGGCGGGCAGGCAATCTTCCAATAGCTGATCAGTTCGACCAGTCCCAACGAAAACACCAGCCGTCTGAAGATACCGCCATGGATATCACAGATCGGGTTTTGCGGTTTAGGCAATGTCCACTGGGGCGCAAAATCAGCCAACCCCGGTACGCTAAAACGAAAAGTCAGAAGGATTTCCTCCTGAGTAGCCTCAATATCAAAACCACGATAATAAAATACGGGATACTTTTCTCTGAAAAGAGTATACTTATCAATCGACCGCATAGCGGACAGATTATTCTCCATTTCTGTTTACCTCCTCTTCCGCCAACAGATTCACCCAGTAGGCGGAGTTGTCCATCTGTATTATATTATACCAGACAGTGTGCAAAAAGCAACGAAAAAAGACGGGTGTTTTTCCCGTCTTTTTAATCGTTCATATAATCCTCCATTTAAGGCACTTGGAAATCCCAAAAATACAAATAATTTTCAAAAATCAATTTGTCCTGTCCATAAATTATAAAATCCATCTTCGGTTTTTATGTAGTAATTAAAGGGACCATTATAGTAATAAGTTTCATTGCAATCGGTAAATACATCAGAATCATAATCTGTTGAATACTGCCTGACATACTCGCCGGAATAATCATATATGGCGTACCCTACAGGCTTCAATTTGTAGAAAATAGCAACTGGTTCATCATCAAAATTATACAGGTAAAAACTTTTTTCCAGGTCGATCGTGTTGTTTATACTATTATTGGTTTCATCAGCACTTAGATCAGTTCCATAAACCTGATGGAGCACATTTTCACAATATTCACAGGAAGATATTTTGTTCGGAAAGTATCTAGGGGGACTTTCTCCAATAAGACAATTTATTTCCATTGCCAAAACAGCCAAAGCAATGGACATCATAATTGTCAGGCAGCATAACAACGAAACAGTTTTCTTCATCATGCAGACCGCTTCTTTCGCAGCACAAGAATAACCATTATAAGTACCGCAACGATTACGAATATTTTTAGAATTTTAAAACGTAAAGATATACTTTTTCCTGCAGATTTAAGCGTCCCTACTGCCAGATTACGAAAACCTTCTTCTGTTTTTTCATAATAGCCGCAGTCTCCATCATGATAATATCTCTTTTCAGGATCTGTGTAAAAGGGATGATTGATTTCGGGATTACATTCTTTCACATATCCTTTTCTAAAATCGTATATGGCGTATCCAATCGGTTTGAACTGATAAAAAATCGCAATTGGTTTTTCGTCAAAAGAATATAAATAAAAACTGTTCTCAAAATCAATAATATCCTCTGCGCTGCCTTTCAGATAAAACAGTTCAGCCTGTTCGGTATCCGGACCATAAGACTGGCGAATAACATCTTCGCAATATTCCACAGAAGTAATGTCTTCGGGATTTCTCAAGTTACGATTCCAGTAAATCACAAAAAGACTTATTACAATCGATACGATTATTGCCAAACAAAACCATAAGGGAATTTTTTTACGCACAAAACCTCCCCTTTACCCAATTGATATATATTTATTTACTATATAGAAATCATACCATTTGGTTTGGGGATTGTCAATTCACAGCATAGAAAAAACCGGACGAATTACTTCATCCGGTTTTAATTGGTGACCCGTGCGAGAATCGAACTCGCGTTACAGCCGTGAAAGGGCCGTGTCTTAACCTCTTGACCAACGGGCCATTTGGCAACGGCAACTGAATTCAAACCAATGGACACATCCGGCAAGAATCAGGTGCTCAGCCAATACTTATTATACAAAACAAAAAACCGGATGAATCACTTCATTCGGTTTTATTGGTGACCCGTGCGAGAATCGAACTCGCGTTACAGCCGTGAAAGGGCCGTGTCTTAACCTCTTGACCAACGGGCCATATGGTAGCGGTAACTGGATTCGAACCGGTGACACTTCGGGTATGAACCGAATGCTCTAGCCAACTGAGCTATACCGCCATTTTGTTTACCGCGTCTCAGTGTTTTCTGAAGTTCCGCGGAACGGTTATTATAATACCACGGAAAGATGCTTTTGTCAACACTTTTTTGAAAAAAATTTTGAGAAAATATTTTTTCCGATTTTTCGCCTGATTTTCCGCCAAAAAAGGTGGCCAGAGCTTTTCTCCGACCACCCTATTCTGCCCGGAATTTATTCCGTTATACATTGTCCTGTTCAGAAAAACAAACCGGAATCGGGAACCAGTTCTTTTCCAAAGCCGGCTGCCGTCCACTGATACCGGCCTGACCGGTCGGTGCAAACAGAAAGTTCATCATCTGAAGATGCGGCAGTGCAATATCTGCCGGAACATCCTCTCCGACATTTTCGGCCGTAACCTTTCCATCCGAAACGCAGAGACGGACTTTTTCCCGCCCAATTACCTCAAAGACATATTCACCATCCATTATCGGCTCGTGATCTGCCTTAACCTGAAGGTAAGCTTTTGCAACTGGAGCATAATGCAAAACGTCAATTCCATAGCCACCGGATACACTGCACTGTTCTGCAATCAGTGTCATACAGCGAATAAGAGACTTCTGGAATGGCATTAACACAACCTGAACATTCTCTGTTCCCTGCTCAATAGCAGCTCCCAGAAGCGCTACGACTGCGGGCAGGTACCCCATACCATCTTTTCCGCCAAGTTCTTCCCGCAGGACCAGCTCATTGACCGTATAACTGCCATACGCATGGCCAATCGTCATATAACCGGCAAAATTGCCGTCTTTTACCAGCACCCGAACTTCATTGCGCCAGCTTTCTGCCGTTTCAATAAAATCTTCACGTTGTGCAAATACCGGCTGACTCTCGTACAATTGTCTGCATGCAGCCGCATATTCCCGGCTGTCTTTTTCGCTCAGGACCTGATAACCTTCCTCGTCCACCGGAGCACAAATTTCCTCTACACCAAACTGGCGCAGCTGCTGATAAACGGAAGTACCCAATTCAAATTCATACTGGGTTGCGCATTTATCAAACCCATAATGCTGATACCGCTGCTTACGGCCGGAAAGGACCATATAATCTGCTCCTTCAGCCACTGCATCATCAATTGCTTTGTGCATGGCAAGCTTCATATACCCCTTGCCACGATCATACGGATGTACCGAAACGGTTCCGATTCCTCTGACCAGCAGACTGTTTCCGGCTACCTGCAACGGGATTTTAAAACAGCCAACCATTGCGCGAATTCGTTCTCCACGCTCACCCGGTTCGGTTACCAGAACATGATCTGCCGAAAGTTCGGGATGATTGCCGTACAGTTTGGGGAGCAGCACACGGAAATCAATTTGAAACACGTAGTTTCCAAAGTCAATCATGTCAGCATAATCTGCTTGTTCTCCGCGGCGGAGGCAATATTTACTTTCCATTTTGCAACGTCCTTTCTGTTTTTTATCTGATAATTTTTGACAGTGCAATCAATTCTTCCAGAGAAAGTTCTTCCGCACGGGCTGTCGGTTTCTGCCCGATCTGTTCAAGTGCTGCCGCAACTTCTGCTTTTCCTATCTTCAAAGAAGAAGACAAAGTATTCTGAAGGGTCTTGCGGCGCTGAGAAAATGCTCCCTTTACCACCCGGAACAGGTTCTTTTCCTCCTCTTCCGGAAGCAACAGCTGCTGACGGATATCCAGCCGGATAACACAGGAATCCACATTGGGTGCCGGCATAAAACTGCCGCGTCCAACCGGGAACAGAACCTTCGGTTCACTGTAATACCGTACTGCCGCCGTTACTGCACCACAGTCACGGGAAGGCATCGGTGCACACAGTCGGGCAGCCGCTTCCTTTTGCACCATGACGGTAACCGATTTAATCGGCAGCCGCTGTTCCAGAAGTGCCATAATAACCGGAGAAGTGATGTAATAAGGCAGATTTGCGCAGACAACCACATCCATCCCTGCGAATTCCTCTTCAATCAGCTTTTTCATATCCACCTTGAGCACATCCTGATTAATCACCTTGATGTTCTCATGCTCTTTCAGTGTATACGCAAGCACCGGCAGCAACCGGCTGTCCAGCTCAATCGCCACCACCTTATCAGCGCGCAAAGCCAACTCATGGGTCAGAATGCCAAACCCGGTCCCGATCTCAATCGCACCGACCCCTTTGCCCGCTCCGCCCATCTCGGCAATACGCGGACAAACCGTCGGGTTAATCAGGAAATTCTGTCCAAGCGATTTGGAAAAAGAAAATCCAAACCGCTCACACAGTTCCCGAATCACCGAAATATTGCTTAAATTTTCCACTTCCTGCTCCTTTTATCCTTTGTCAATTCCACTTTCTATTCAGGACGAATAATCCTCAAAATACGCGGCGGCAACATCCTCAAGACTGCCCTCGTTGGGCCGCAGCAAACGTGTCATACTCTGCAAGCTGGCATGATCGGTAATCAGATTCCAGCCCGGATTTTCCTCCGGATCTTCGCCACCCAACGGCCCATCACAGCTTCCCGCAAGCATCGTCATTGTAATTCCCGACTGTACAAGCGCCTGATCGGTTTCCGTACCTCCACAGCCGTCTGGGACAAAAAATGCGTCGGCCTCATGGAAAAGTGTCTGCCGCATCTTTTCACCCATCGTCAGAGAATCTTTTCCGACTGCACTATAATACAGCAAAAGATTCTCTTTTGCAATATCACTTTTGCTCTCAGGAGACAGCCCCAGCAGCTGCATCAGCGAAGAAAGTCTTCCGGCCGGCTGCACCGGCTTCATCCATTCCTGTGCATCCAGACACAAATCATATCCCTGGCTGGCGATCTCCACACAGTCCGACTGGTCCAGCTGACGGATTTGGTTCCAGCTCAGCCGTGAAGTAGTGATTTCCTTTTCCACACTGCCGGAATAGAGTTCCGCTTCGGCGCCAATCACCCCGACACATCCTTTAGGAGACAATGCGCCCTCGGTATTGCTGTTGCGGGCAGCTTCCCGCAGCTGTGGCCAGACAACCGTGTAAAAGCTTTCATAACCGCCTGTAAACGTCAGCATCACCGCTTTTGACGGAAGGGCAGAAAGCCCCTGTACCGCCCGTTTCAGCTCGGAAGGCAGCACAAATCCGGCACCGTTTTCCATCAGCCACTCCAGATCTTCTTTAAAGGCCGCCAGAGTAATGGCACTTGATTCTCCTGCCGCCTGTGCCGCTTCGACATCTTCCTGCGTCGGAAGCACCTGATGGTAGTCAATAATCAGCACACTTCCCGCCTCTGCCGCGCCCAGCGTCTGAATGGCATCCTCCCGTCCGCCTCTAGCATAACGCTCAGCCAGCAGACAGCAGATCAGCGTCAGCGCTGTTCCGGTCAGTATTGTCAGAATCTTCTGTGCCCGCCGATTCAAACGGGTGATCTGAAAAGGTTTTCTGCCGCCGGTATCTGTCAAGTCTTTACCGGCCGAAATACCTTTTCTTTTCTGGCGCCAGTCCTTCCATCCGTTCATCTGCCCGCCCCTTTCTTTCCCGGCCCCCGCCGGTCAAATCGAGACATCATATGCAGGGAAACGGGAAAATATGGCGGATTTGAATTGAACCACCGCGTCTTTTTACACAAAAACGGGCGAATTTCTCCGCCCGTTTGTTATTTTGGCTCACCAGCCATTTATTCTTCGGATTCTTCCTGACCATCTTCGGCGACGGCATCATCGTCATCCGGCAGTTCATCCTCTTCTGCCTCAGACAGTTCTTCATCCACCGCTGATTCTGTCATCTCATCATCCGACTCATCTTCCATCTTTTCCGATTCATCCAGATGTTCAACCGCCGCAAATGCAACCACCTGATCGTTGTCGGCAAGCCGCATGACACGCACGCCGGTTGCATACCGGCTCATAATATTGACATCCGATGCGGCAATTCGGATAATAATGCCGTCATTCGAAATCAGAATCAGGTCCTCATCATCCCGGACGACCTTGATTCCACAGACATAACCCTTGGTATCATTGACCTTATAGTTGATCTTGCCCATACCATTGCGTCCCTGAACAGGGTATTCGGAAACCGGTGTACGTCTGCCCTGGCCCTTATCAGTGACCGTCAGAATGCAGGCGTCCTCACGCGCCGCAACCATGCCAACAACACTGTCACCGGGTTTCAGGCTGATTGCCTTAACACCCATCGCAGTGCGGGACATCGGGCGCACATCGTTTTCAGAGAAACGAATAGCCATACCATTGCGGGTCGCAATGACCAGCTCATCTTTTCCATCGGTCAGTCTGACCCATGCCAGTTCGTCGCCCTCATTAAGTCCCAGCGCAATCAGGCCGGATTTCCGGATATTTTTGTACGCATCCAGACGAGTACGTTTAATCAGGCCGTTTTTGGTGACCATGACAAGGTAATGCTCCTCGTCAAATTCACCCACCCGCATCATCGACGTAACCTTTTCTTCAGGAGCGAGTGCCAACAGGTTGACCATATTGGTGCCACGAGCAGTACGGTTGCCTTCAGGAATCTCATAGCATTTGAGGCTGAACATCCGTCCCTGATTGGTAAAGAACAGCATCTGGTCATGGCTGGAGGTGACAAACATCTCTTCGACAAAGTCTTCATCCCGCTGCTTCATGCCGGAAATGCCTCTGCCGCCGCGCTTTTGGATACGATAGGCGGAGCTTGCCTGACGTTTAACATAACCGAAATGGGTCAGCGTGATGACGCAGTCTTCCTCAGGAATCAGGTCTTCGATGTCCACGTCACCTTCCACCGCACGGATTTCGGTACGGCGGTCGTCACGGAACTTGTCGCGAATTTCGCCCAGCTCTTTTTTGAACACGTCCATGATCTTGCTGTAATCGCTGAGCAGTTCCTGATATTCTTCGATCTGTTTTTCCAGTTCCGCCAGTTCTTCCTCGATCTTGAGGATTTCCAGTCCGGCCAGCTGACCAATCCGGTAAGCGACAATCGCGCTTGCCTGCGGATCATCAAACCCGAATTTTTCCATAATAGCCGCTTTGGCTTCCGGAATACCGCCCTTGCAGGCACGAATCGTCGCGATGATTTCATCGACAATATCAATTGCCCGTTTCAGACCTTCCAGGATATGTGCCCGGTCAGCCGCTTTTTTCAGGTCATACTGGGTACGGCGGGTGATGACCTCGCCCTGAAAATCGATGTATTTTTGCAGCATCTCTTTCAGGGTCAGTACCTTCGGCTGTCCATCCACCAGTGCCAGCATAATGACGCCGACCGTTTCCTGAAGGAGGGAATAATGGTACAGCTGATTGAGGACCAGCTGCGGGGTCGCATCCCGTTTCAGCTCAAAAACAATCCGCATGCCGTCACGGTCGGATTCATCACGGATATAGGAAATTCCGTCAATCCGTTTGTTCTTGACCAGATCGGCAATCCCCTGAATGATACGGGATTTATTGATCATGTAGGGAATTTCGGTGACGACAATTGACTGCCGGCCCTTGGAATCTTCCTCGATATCCGCTTTGGCACGCAGGGTAATTTTGCCGCGTCCGGTCGCATAGGCACTGCGGATACCGCTTCTGCCCATGATAATACCGCCGGTCGGGAAGTCCGGGCCTTTGATATAATTCATCAGCTCATCCAGGCCGATGTCAGGATTGTCGATGACAGCATCAATCGCGTCGCATACCTCTCCGAGGTTATGCGGCGGGATGTTGGTCGCCATACCGACTGCGATACCGGAAGAACCGTTGACCAGCAGATTCGGATAGCGGGAAGGCAAAACCTTAGGTTCTTTACGGGTATCATCGAAGTTGGAATCAAAATCGATGGTATCCTTGCCGATGTCGGTGACCATATACTGCGCCATTTTGCTCATACGCGCTTCGGTATAACGGTAAGCAGCAGGCGGGTCGCCGTCAATCGAGCCAAAGTTGCCGTGGCCATCTACCAGTTTGTAGCGCATCGAGAAGTTCTGCGCCAGACGGACCAGTGCATCATAAACCGACGCGTCACCGTGCGGATGATACCGGCCCAGCACGCTGCCGACCGTTGTCGCACACTTACGAAACGGTTTGTCGGCGGTCAGGCCGTCTTCGTGCATTGTATAGATAATCCGTCGGTGAACCGGTTTGAGGCCGTCCCGAACATCCGGAAGCGCACGCGCCACGATAACCGACATCGAATAATCGATAAATGACTTGCGCATTTCCCGGTTGATATCGGCGACCTTGACGATGGTACCTTCCTGATTGAGAAAATCGTTGTCCATTTATTTTACCATTCCTTTCCGGTTCCCGTCCCGCGCAGACGGCAAAACCAGTGGGACACTTCGGTCCAGACCGGCTGTATCAGCCGATAAACATCAAGCGCGGCCATTATTTTTCTTTTACGACATACCGGTCGCCCAGCCCCTGCTGCATCCGGCGGCGGATTTCATCCATATCTTCCGGACGGATACACCGCTTAGGGATGATAAACACCTTTTCCCGGCTGACGCAGACGGTAAAACAGACCGGCAGTTCGATCACCGATACACTCGGCGTCGAAAAGCGGACAAGGTACTTCCCGCTCTCCTCCAGAATCAGAAAACCGACTTCCGAAATCTCCAGCCGGTAGGTCATATGCTCCGATTCAACTGCCTTAACGGTGTTTCTGATGTGGCGCACCGGCATGTACCAGATCATCAGAATGACAAACAGGCACAGCGCTCCCAGCACCTTGCCGATATCATAATCCGGATTGCGCAGCACAGCCTGATAATACAGGACCGTCAAAACTGCCAGTACCACAGTATAAATCAGATTTTTGCGGAAAGAGACCTTATGCTGAAATGCCCGCATTCCGGGAACAATCTCTTCTTTTTTCATGTCATATTCGACCAGAATGCCGGAAAGTTCCTCTTCTTCTTCCTCCGAAAGGCGGTTGGAATCAATCCAGGGGTCGGATACACTGTACTGATCGGCGGTCAGTCCCTGATCTGTGACCAGTTTGGTCTGGCCGGAGAGATCTTCATGAATCTCATCACGGGTTCTGGTCTCCTTGAGCTGCTCTTCTTGCGTATTATTGTTCAAAAGTGCACTTCCTTTGAGATATTTGAACAGACAAATTTTGAGTTGTCTTTTGCATGCGGACAGTCTGCCTGAAAATCAGACATCCAGATTGCGTACATTGCGCGCGTTCCGTTCGATAAACTCACGCCGCGGCTCGACCTTGTCGCCCATCAGCATGGTGATTGTTTCATCCGCCTGCGCTGCATCGCTCAGTTCAACCTTGACAATCGTCCGGTTGTTGGGGTCCATTGTCGTCTCCCAAAGCTGAATCGGGTCCATCTCACCCAGACCTTTATACCGCTGGATATCGACTTTATATTTGCCGTCCTCCGACATTTCTTTCAGTTCCTGATCCCGCTCTTCATCCGAGAAAGCATAGCGGAGCTTTTTGCCGCGGGTCAGGCGGTAAAGCGGCGGCTGTGCAAAATAAATATGTCCCTGCTCAATCAGCGGACGCATAAAACGGAAAAAGAAGGTTAAAAGAAGCATACGGATATGCGAACCGTCGACATCGGCATCGGCCATGATGATGACTTTGCCGTAACGCAGTTTGGAGATATCCAGATCGTCGCCAAGTCCGCAGCCAAGTGCTGTGACAACCGGCATCAGCTTTTCATTGCCGTAAACTCTTTCGAGTCTTGCTTTTTCGACGTTGAGCATTTTACCCCAAAGAGGAAGGATTGCCTGGAAACGACGGTCACGGCCTTCCTTTGCCGAACCACCTGCCGAGTCACCCTCGACGATATAAATTTCAGTGACCGTATTGTCCTTGGAGGTGCAGTCAGCCAGTTTGCCGGGAAGTCCGCCCGATTCGAGCACCGATTTGCGGCGGGTCAGTTCCCTTGCCCGTTTGGCTGCTTCGCGCGCACGCTGGGCAGACAGTGCCTTATCAAAAATGACCTTTGCAGTCGCCGGATTTTCTTCAAAGTAGGTGGACAGTCCCTCATACACCAGTTTGGTGACCAGCGGACGCACTTCGGTATTGCCCAGCTTGGTCTTGGTCTGACCCTCAAACTCACATTCCGGCAGTTTAACACTGACAATCGCGGTCAGACCTTCCCGGACATCATCACCCGTCAGGTTCTGATCACCGTCTTTAATCAGCTTTTTGGCCTTGCCATAATCGTTGAATACACGGGTCAGTGCCGCTTTAAAGCCATCTTCGTGGGTACCACCGTCCATTGTATGGACATTGTTGGCAAACGACTTGATCACTTCATAGTAGGAATCATTGTACTGCATCGCCACTTCGACAATCATATCATCTTCCTTGCGGATCAGATGAATCGGCGGCTCATGCAGTGCCGTTTTGGATTTGTTTAGGTGGGTGACGAAAGAGGAAATACCGCCTTCGTACTTCATATCGTCCCGACGGATATGCTCCAGATCGTCCGGTCCGGATGCTTCCCGGAGGTCGGTCAGGATAATCCGTACACCTGCGTTCAGGAACGCCTGCTCCCGCAGGTCGGTCAGCAGTGTTTCATAGTCGTAGGTCGTATCCGGGAAAATCTCGGCATCCGGCTGGAAGACAACACAGGTTCCGGTCGGCTCACCTTCTGCAAGGTCGCCGATAATTTTGAGCGGTTCATCATATTTGCCGCCGTTGTGGAAATGCTGATAATAGATGTGGCCATTGTTGCGGATGGTCAAATCGAGCGAGCTGGACAGCGCGTTGACAACCGACGCGCCGACGCCGTGCAGACCGCCGGATACCTTGTATCCGCCGCCGCCGAACTTACCGCCTGCATGCAGGATGGTGTAAACAACCGTTGCCGCGGAGATACCTTCTTTGGGGTGCATACCGGTCGGAATACCACGGCCATCGTCGGTGACCCGAATTGCGTTGCCCGGCAGAATATCGACGGTAATCTTGTCGCAAAATCCCGCCAGTGCCTCATCAATCGCGTTGTCGACGATCTCCTTGACCAGATGATGCAGACCGGCCAGGCTGGTCGAACCGATATACATGCCCGGACGTTTGCGGACTGCTTCCAGTCCTTCCAGTACCTGTATCTGCGTTTCATCGTAATGATTTTCTATTTTATTGATCTGTTCTTCTGACATATTTCCTCCATACCAGTCTGTACCAGCCGGGACAGACCGCCTGTAATTGCTGCCCATCATGGGCTCTACCATGTTGATTATCCGACACACTTACCTCCCGGCCGGAACTAAGTGTATGGGATAACAAACGGGGTTATCCCCCATCCAGCAGGCTTCCGTTTTCCGAACGCCGGCGCAAAGTCGATGCCGCAAGCTGTGAAAGATAAACCATCTCTCTTCCCGCAGGCTGATTTGCGGTCCGAACGCCCTTCCGAACCGGCGGCGCCGAAACGACAAAGGATTTTGGAATGTCGTCCGCGACGGTAATGACCGCGCCATTTTGCTGGCGAATCCGCAAAAATTCACGGGTCGATCTGGAAATCGAGGTGTTTTCCAGATCAAATATCCCGATCAGATTCTGTTCGGAAACAATCGTCTCACTGCCGATATGCAGATACATTCCAAACCCTCCTGTTGATTAATAATCTTATTCGACCTTTTGCAGCTGCTGTCTGGTTTTGGGCGTAAACACGCCGCTCGATACCTCAAAGATATTGCCATCGGTAAGCTGATCTGCCCAGGATGTGTCACAGCAGGTGATAAACACCTGAAACCCCTGAATCCGGTTGAGCAGATAATCCTGCCGTCCGGGGTCCAGTTCGCTCATCACATCATCCAGCAAAATCACCGGATTTTCGCCGGTGACACCTTTGAGCAGCATCGCTTCCCCAATTTTCAGCGCAATGGCACAGCTGCGCTGCTGTCCCTGTGAACCGTATGACCGCGCCGAAATCCCGTTTACCAGAATTTCCAGATCATCCCGATGGACGCCGACGCCGGTAAAATGCAGCCGGATGTCCTCTTCCAGATGTTCAGAAAGTGCCTTACGGTACAGCGCAATCAGTTCTTCTGAATAAACCGATCCCGGCAGTCCCTGCCGGTAAACCGAGGATTCATATTCCAGCGAAAAGGTCTCCCGATTCCCGGTAAATCCGCTGTATACTGCCTGTGCAAGAGGGGAAAGCTTTTGCAGATAATCCTGCCGCAGTATTGAAATCGCTGTCCCGATTCGGGAAAGCTGTTCATCCCAGACCGAAAGCATTTCTTTTCCGGAACCGGTGCGGTGAATCTGTTTGAGCAACGCGTTGCGCTGCTCCATCAAGCCGTTATACTGCGCGATATACCGGCCATAAACCGGTTTGATCTGGCTGATCGCAATATCCAGAAAGCTCCGCCGATCAACCGGTCCTTCCTTGACCAGCGAAAGGTCTTCCGGATGGAAAACAACGCAGGTAAACTCACCGGTCAGCTCGGACGCACTGCGCAGCGGCATCCGGTTGAGCTGCAATTTGCGCTTGTCTCCTCCCGAATCGTAGGAAATTTGCTGGGTCCTTTCCCGGTCGGCAAACTGCAGCCGGATATGGAACACCTTTTCTCCGAAACGGGTCATTTCCCGTTCCCGTGCGCCGCGAAAGCTTTTGTTTCCGCTGCACAGCCAGATTGCTTCCAGCAAATTGGTTTTTCCCTGTGCGTTGGCGCCATAAATGATATTGACGCCTTCGCCGGGGTCAATGGATACCTGTGCAATATTCCGAAAATCGGTCAGCTCCAGATGAGTTATCCGCATAACGCGCTCCTCAGCCCTTTACAATAATCTCCACACCGGAAAGCGTGATAATATCGCCGGGGAAGATCTTTTTGCCGCGGCTCAGACAGAGTTCTCCGTTGAGCCGGACCTCTTCGCCCAGAATCATCTCTTTTGCCTGACCGCCGCTTTCCGCGACCCCGGCAAATTTGAGCAGCTGATCCAGACGGATCCAGAGGGTTTTCAGTTTTACATACTTAACGGTCATCTTTCAGCCTCATTGGCATGACGAGGAAGGTAAACGCATCCCCTTCCAGCGGCATGATCTTAATCGGAGAGAGTGTAGACCCCAGTTCCAGCCGCACTTCATCTTCGCCGCTGGCCTTGAGGGCATCCATCATATAACGGTCATTAAAGCCAATCCGTACCGGTTCGCCGGTAATTTTTGCAGTAATCCGATCGTCAATCTTGCCCAGACTGGTTTCGCAGGATACTTCAATGCCGTTGCTGTCAAACATTGCCCTGATCGGATTTTTGACCTTTTCGCTGATAATAATCGACGCACGGGAAATACTCTCCATAAAAGAGCGGGTCGAAACGACTGCTTCGGTCGTGCCCTTGCCGGGAATTGCAACGGTATAATCAATAAAGTCGCCTTCCAGCAGACGGGAAACCATCGTAAACCCACAGCAGGAGAAAAGAATGTGACGGCTGCCGACGCCGATCGAAACCGGCAGCGATCCATCTTCCCGTTCAGATACAAACCGGGAGGACAGCTTGAGAAATTCTGACAGCGTCTTACCCGGTACAATAAAGCGGAAATCTTCGGTACAGCCTACCTGTTCTTTGCGCAGAGCCAGCCGTTTTCCGTCGACCGACACCAGATATAACACGCCGCTCTTTCCTTCAAACAACGTACCAGTTAACGCCGGAAAAGCGGTATCCTGTGATACCGCAAACAGTGTTTCAGAAATCATGCTGCGCAGCATGGCATTTTCGATTTCAAAACTGTGTTCAGGGTCAATTTTGGGAATCTCAGGGTATTCTTCGGCACTCATGCCGACAATCGTAAACTGTGCACTGCCTCCGGTGATCAGAGTCAGAAGTTTTTCATCGACCGAAATCTGGACCATGCCAGACGGCATTTTATTGATAATCTCACTGAAAAGACGGGCATTTAAAATGACATCGCCGCTTTCAGGTGAAGATACTTTAAGGGTTTTGGTAATCCCCAGTTCGGTATTATAGCCGATCACCGACAGAGTATTTCCGTTGATGCTCAGCAGAATACATTCCAGGGCTACCATGGTGGACTTTGCTGAAACTGCGGGAGATACGCTGTTGACAGCCTCGCACAGTGCAGCTTTATCACAGGCAAATTTCATGGCAATTCCTTTCAAGTAACGATTCGTTTCTTCTTTGCAAGTCATTGCTTCCAACTGTCATTTTTGTTCGATGACAAGTACACAGATCATCAGTGAGGTCAATCACCGCATATTCATTTCTTGATTGTATTTTTATATATAGAAAGATACAAATAGAAATAATAGTAATAAATGGTAGTCGTAGTAGAGGCTGTGGATTTGTGCGTCAAGGTGTTTTTCACTGGTTTTCACCGGCGGACAATGCCTTTTTGCACCGAAAGTCTCTACTATTATATATATGCGTCTGTCACAAGCCAGATTGCACAAGCTGTGGTCAAAAACACGGTTGAAAAGTTTTCCGATTTTTGAGCTGTTGGGTAAATCTTGAAATGTCAGAAGTCAAAATCCTTGTCGTTTGTACTGGTGGAAAGATGTGAAAATTTGTGCAGAAGAAACTTTGAATTATAAACATTTTGTTGAGGAAAATTGGGCTGTATAAAGAGCGACTCCTTTATAAAAAAGAGCTGCTTTATATGCCTAAAACCGGTTAAACGCCTCAAAAACAAGTTTTCCACATCTGGATGTTTATTTCGCACGGATGTTGCGGATCAGATCTTCAATAATGCCGCGTTCGTGCGGATTGTTTTTCATCAGAGCGTCTACCTTTTTAATGGTATAGACAATGGTCGTATGATCCCGGTTGCCGAATTCCTGTCCAATCTGCTTCATCGGAATCTGCGTTATTTCCCTGACAATATAGATCGCGATCTGACGGGCATTGGAAATCGGTCCGCTGCGTTTGTTGGAGCGGATGTCAGCCGGCGATACGTCAAATGTACGGCCAACTTCTTCGATAATCTTTTCGACAGTGACCGGCAGCGGCTGCTCGTCGTTGAGAATTTCACGAATGACGCTCTGTGCATGCGGCAGGGTAATCGGTTCGTGAATCAGCGTCTGATTGACGTAGAGCTTTTTAACGGCGCCTTCCAGCTGACGGATGTTGCTCTTCAGCTTGCTGGCGATAAAGCTGACAATTTCCGGGGGAATATCCAGTCCCAGCAATTCAGCTTTCCGCTTGATAATCGCAATACGGGTCTCAATATCTGGCGGTGAGATGTCGGCCAGCAGCCCCGATTCGAACCGTGTTTTCAGACGGTCGGTAATGATCTGGATATCTTTGGGCGGACGGTCAGAGGTGATGACAATCTGCTTGTTGTGCTGATACAGATCATTAAAGGTATGGAAGAATTCTTCCTGTGTCGTCTCCTTGCCGGATAAAAACTGGATATCATCGACCAGCAGGAAATCGGCGTTGCGATAGCGCTGGCGGAGTACGTTCATATCCTGACGGTTCAGGTGCTGAATGACGTCGTTGGTAAAGTTTTCCGAATTGGTATAGACAATGTTCAGATCGGGATTGCGCTTTTCCACCTCAAATTTGATGGCCATCAACAAATGGGTTTTGCCCAGTCCGCTCGGCCCGTAGATAAACAGCGGGTTATAGGGCTTGGGCGCATTAAAGTTGGCGGTGGCAATGGATTTGCATGCAGTATAGGCAAATTCATTGCGGCTGCCGACGATAAAGTTTTCAAATGTATAGGCGTAATCTCCATCGGTATTGGACGGAAGCGGCGGCTGTTGAGAAGTCGTATCGGCAAAAGTCTGCGAGGCCGTCGTATGGGGTTCTTCCACTGTTTTCGCCACAGTTTTGGCCGGACTGCTGTCAGCCTTGTCCGGCTGCGTGGCAGCTTCGGCAGGGGATGCTGCCGTTTCATTGCCGGCGTCTTCGGCTGAGATAAAGCGGATAGTCACCTCGAAGCCCATGACCTCATCGAGTGCATCCTTGATGCGGGTCATATAGTTGTGCTGCAGGGTGCTGCAGTGGAAGGCCGAGGGCGACAGCAGCGTGACCACATTGTCCTGAAGACTGACTGCCTGGAGCGGTTCAATCCACAGATTGTAAGCCGGCTCGGTGAGGTTTTCCTTCAAGATATTTTTTACGATGCTGAACACTTCGGAGAAAGACTCCATGAGGAAAAACTCCCTCCTTTGAGTAGTCATTACCCGCCGGGATAATGTTGTGAACTGACCATTCGTCTGTCCCGGGGGAAAAGTGTATACAAAATAAAAGCCGCAGTTTTGCCCATGCAGACGCGTGCGGTATGGCGTCATTTTCCACATGGGTGCAAAAAGGTTTTACGCCTGTGTGGAAAAGGGCGGGAACGCACAATAAGCGCGGGAAAAACCGCTGTGGTTTCGATATCAATTATAACACAAAAACGCGTTCAGGGCAAGTTTTCAACATACGTTTTTCCGACGAGTTGATACGTTTTTTTACGGTTTTTCACACATTGGGACAAAAGAATGAAAAGTGGAAAACTTTCGCTGAGGCAAAATTAAAAATATCTGATTACCGATAGTCTGGACGACAACAATAAAATTAAATCAATTTGATGAGTCAAAAGATAATAGATACGATTCGCAATTTATTTGCTCAGAAATTGAACATCAGTTGGTTATGCTGACTGATACAAAGAAGACGGTGCTTTGGAAAGCAGAACAAGTTGATGAAAAATACTTTGAGTAAAAGTATAAACCAAAAATTACTGTCTTTTGTATTCAGATTCTCTCTCTGTTTGTCCGTATTCGCGCTAAAGCTGGTCAAAATGCCGCCAAATGGCCGAAAATTTGGTTTTTGGACGTGTGAATTGCAAAAAAACAGTTGACAAGCTCACCTCTTATCCGTTATACTATTAACTTGAGAGTTTTCGCTTTTGTCCCTTTGATTTCCGTGGATTTCCGGCGGGGTCAAATGCGGATGGCTGCTGTGACGTACCACTTATACTTCTGAAGCGTCCTGGCGGAAAGCTGCCGGCAGTCCGTGCTGATTGTCCTGAACCTGGTGGACAGACGGATGGCGGAAACCGTATTATTGAAAATTCAAAAGGAGGCATTTGCACCATGAAAAGAACTTATCAGCCTAAGAAACTGCACAGAAAGAAAGTCCATGGCTTCAGAAAGAGAATGGCGACCGCTAACGGCCGTAAAGTCCTGAAGAGAAGACGTGACCGCGGCAGAGCAAGACTGACCTATTGATTCCCGGTTTTGGAAAAGCGCAGAGCTGCGTTTCCAAGCATTTCTTTCCCGCAAAAAGTATGGACAACCTGCCGCGCTCTGCCGGCGCTGTAAAACAGGCGCTTGCAGAGGCGGCTTGTTTGTTTTTTGGCGGCGCGTACCTGCGGCTGTCCGGTAACGAAGACGGGAAAGATGTCCGTTGTGTTGGAAAGGGTCGATTCCCGTTGAATGGGTGCTCTCTTCCGGCAAAAACCATAAAGGAATGGTTATCTGAATGACAAATGAGCCGAAACCGCAGACGCTTACATTAAATAAGGAATTCCGTCATGCCTACTACCAGGGAAAGAGCAGGGCGACCCCTTATTTTATCTGCTATATGGTAAGAGGACAGTCGGGTCAGATCCGGTATGGCATTACCACCTCCAAAAAGATTGGCAATGCGGTCAAGCGTAATCATGCGCGCAGGCTGATCCGGGCAGCGTTCTGGTCGGTGATGGCACAGGCGCCTGTCGGAAAAGATTATGTCTTTGTCGCACGGGAGGGAATCCTGACTGCGAAGTCTTATCAGGTCGCTGCGGCGATGAAAAAGTGTTTGAGTTATCTCTCTCAGCCGGGCAACAGTTCCGGCCGAAAGGATAAGATCCGCCGTACCGCTTCTCCGAAAAAAACGGACCCGTCAGGTAAAGCAGACTGACAATCGGTTCTGGTGCCGTCTGAACGGACAGAACAGGTGTCCGTTGATGCACGAAAAGCCCATGAAAAAGATCGTTTTGTTTTTGATTCGGTTTTATCAGCGATGGTTGTCCCGGCTCAAAGGGAAACCATGCTGCCGCTTTTATCCGACCTGTTCCAGTTATACGCTGGGGGCGGTAGAACGCTTTGGTGTGGTGAAAGGGTTGTGGCTGGGAATGCTGCGCATTCTGCGTTGCAATCCTCTTTTCGAAGGCGGGATTGATCCGGTCCCGGATCGGTTTGTGCTGTTCCCACGACGGAAACATTTTCCGCAGAAGGAAAATACTCGTCCGGATGCAGCGGTCAAACCATTTTTGGATATTGATGTAAAAAAATAAGAGTCAAACTATCGTGTTGCGGCAGTTTGACCGGGGAATCCAGATTCCCTTTCACAATGCCGGCGTCCGGAGGCAAATTTCCTTTGCTGCCCCGCCGGACGTCGTACAAACTGAATAGATGGGGCAGCCGTTATCGCCTTTCAGAAAGGAATCAGACCCATGAATATACTAGGCTATCCCTTTGGATGGATCATGTGGGCAATTTATCAGGTGGTCAACAACTACGGCGTTGCGCTGATACTGTTTACCGTCCTGTTCCGTGTTGCTCTCTTCCCTCTGTCGATTAAACAGCAGAAGTCCGGCGCGAAAATGCAGGTCTTTCAGCCCAAGATCCAGGAGATTCAGAAAAAGTACGCCAATAATAAGGAAAAACAGCAGGAAGAACTGATGAAGCTGTATGAACAGCACGGGTATAACCCGATGGGTGGCTGTCTGCCTTCACTTATTCAGATCATTTTGCTGTTCGGCATCATCTATGTCGTTTACGAACCGCTGACCCACATCCTCAGACTGGATTCAGCGACAATCACTTCGCTGACCAATGTCCTGACATCCAACCAGGATGTGTTTGGCAGAGTTTCACAGCCGCAGCTGGCGGTCATTGCCGCCATCCAGAACCCTGATACGATTCAGTATTTTAGTGGTATCTCGCAGGATATCATCTCTCAGATTCAGAACTTTGACTATACGCTGTTTGGACTGTATCTGGGCGATATCCCGACCTGGAACAGTATTCTGGTACTGATCCCGATCCTGTCGGGTGCTACCGCGCTGGCAACGTCGATTGTTTCGATGAAGATGACGCCTGGTATGAATCAGCAGCAGGGCGGTATGAAATATATGATGTATCTGATGCCGATCATGTCGGTGTGGATTGCATTTGAGGTTCCCTGCGGCGTTGGTATCTACTGGATTGTCGGCAACCTGCTGGCGATTGTTCAGACAATTGTCCTCAACCTCTTCTATTCTCCCGCTAAATATAAGGCAGAATACGAGGAACAGGTCCGTAAAGTCGAAGAACAAAAGAAAAAAGAACGCGAAGAACGCAAAAAGAGAAACGGCGGCGCAAAACTCCCCGAAGAAATTGAGGAGGAAAAAGCTGCTCAGGAAGAGGCAAGACGTAAAAAACCTGCCACTCCCGATGCTCAGAAAGCGGCTGAAGCGTATATGACATCCAAGGAACTTAACCGCAAACGTCTTGCTGAGGCAAGAAAGCGCGATGCGGAAAAATACGGCGACGAGTATATTGAAGTTACCGATCAGGACCTGATGTAAGGTACTGTTTCCGCCAATCTTTCCTGCAGATTATACAGTGTGTATTTTCTGATGCAGATAATGAACAGGAGGATTCATATTTATGACCCGTGAGTATATTGCATCTGCCAATACGGTCGAAGAAGCTTTTGAACTGGCCTGCCGGGAACTCGGCATCCAGCCGGATGAAGCCTCCTCCCGGGAGGTCCTGAAGCTTCCGAAAAAAGGCCTGTTTGGTAAAATCAAGCAGCAGGCACAGGTGAAGGTTACTGTGGAAGATCCCACCCCTGTCACTGCCGCTCCCCAGAAGGCCGAAAAACCGGCAGTACAGCCGGTTGAAAAGGCTCCGGCCAAAGTTGCCGCCAAACCCGAAGCAAAGCCTGAAGTCAAACCTGTGGAACCGGTAAAACCGGTGGTGGTTCAGCAGATGGCTGAGCCGGAAAAGGCTGAACCTGCTCCTGCTCCGGAAGCTGTGGCTGAACCGGCTGAGACCTCCGTTGAACTGACGGAAGAAGAGCTTGCGGATATCGAACCGAAAATTGAGATCGCAAAAGCGTATCTGACTGAGATTTTTGAAAAGATGGGTGCCGGAGATGTGACGATGGAGTTTACCAAGGCTCCTGACCGCACGGTTATTATCCATCTCAACGGTGACTCGATCGGTTCGGTTATCGGCAAACGCGGCGAGACGCTGGATTCTCTCCAGTACCTTGTCTGCCTGGTTGCAAACCGTCTCAGACGCCGGGAAGGCGATTATGTCCGGTTTACGATGAATGCCGGCAACTATCGCGAGAAGAGAGAAGAAACCCTTCGGGCACTGGCTGCACGGATGGCCAAAAAGGCGCTTAAGACCGGACGTCCGGTCGCGCTGGAACCGATGAATCCGTATGAAAGACGGATTATCCACGCAGTGGTTACCGATATCGAGGGTGTAACTTCTAAATCCAACGGTGAAGAGCCCAACCGTAAGGTTATCATCAAACCGACGCGGGTTGAGGCACGGGAAGGCGGCCGTTCCAGACGGGATGGCGGTCGTTCCAGAAGAGGCGGCAGACGCGATCATGAACCGCGCCAGCCCCGCGAAAACAGAGAAAACGTTCAGTCTGCCGGCGAGACTGCCGTCAGAGAGCCTGCTCCTCATCGGGAGGCGAAAAAACTGGACGATTCGATCAAGCTTTACGGCAAGATCGAGCTGTAACAGATAAGGAAACCCGTTTGAGCGGGTGGAGGACCTCCGCGGCTGAAAATATGCGGAGGTCCTCTTCTTTCAAAAGGATATTGATGCAGAGAAAACAGCGGTGTTTGTTTTTCCTGCATGAATAGCCTTGGATAGGACAGACACAGTAGTTTTGTGGATTGGGATAGGGTGAGATTTTCATGAATGAAACAATTGCAGCAATCGCTACACCCCAGGCAGCGGGTGGAATCAGTGTAATCCGTATTTCCGGCGACAACGCTTTTGCGGTGGCAGACAGCGTATTTCGGCCGGTCTCCGGCAGAAAGCTCGCCGAATACAAAGGGTATACCGCGGCATATGGGCATATTCTCTGCGGCAATGACGGCGATGAACTGGATGATGGAGTTGCAACCGTCTTCCGTGCGCCGCACAGCTATACCGGAGAAAACGTCGTGGAGATCTCCTGTCATGGCGGCCTGCTGATTACCCGCAAGGTGTTGCGTGCCTGCCTGGACAACGGTGCACGGCTGGCAGGACCCGGCGAATTTACCCGGCGTGCCTTCCTCAATGGAAAAATGTCTCTGACGCAGGCGGAAGCGGTTGCAGACCTGATCAGTGCTGGTTCTGAACGCAGCCTGCGTGCGGCTCACAGCGCAATGGATGGGGCACTGTACCGGAAAATCCGCGCGATTACAGACAATCTGCTGGCGGTCAGCAGCCATCTTGCAGCGTATATCGACTACCCGGAAGAGGATGTCGACGAGCTGACAGTGGAAGATATTGATCAGATCTGCCGGGACAGCCTGGGACAGCTGAAACGGCTGCTTGCCAACTTTGAGCGTGGTCGCCTGATTCGTGAAGGGGTCGATACCGTTATTATCGGCAAACCGAACGTCGGCAAATCGACGCTGATGAATCTGCTCAGCGGCTGTGCACGCAGTATTGTGACCAATATTCCCGGCACGACAAGGGATGTTGTCGAGGAAACAGTCAATCTCGGCGACGTGGTGCTCCGGCTGGCGGATACCGCCGGTATCCGGGAAACCGACAACCCGGTCGAGAAAATCGGGGTGGACATTGCGCTGTCACGGCTGGAAAGTGCCGGACTGGTGCTGGCTGTGTTCGACTTGTCGGAACCGCTGTCGGATGAGGACCGGCGGATTATTAAGCGGATACAGGAAATGCCTCATCTGTCGGTTGTTGCGGTGCTGAATAAAACCGACCTGCCGCCGGTACTGGATACCCAGGAAATTATCAGCAGTTTCCCCCATCTGGTCCAGCTTTCCGCTGGCGGTGGACTGGAAGAACAAGAACAGGCGATTGAAACACTCAATCAGGTCATTGGTCAAATGCTGATGCTGGACGGATTTGACCCGGCAGAGGCTTCCCTTGCCAATGAACGCCAGCGTTTGGCAGCAGCTGAGGCGGCTAAATGCCTGGAAGAAGTGGTCAGCACGATTGAGGCAGGATATACGCTCGATGCGGTGGATGTTGCGCTGGAGAGCGCGCTGTCGGCGCTGTTTGAGCTGAGCGGCGAAAAGGTCAGCGATACGGTTATTGACCAGGTATTTGAAAAGTTCTGCGTAGGAAAATAAATGCCTGCCAGAGATTGCGTCACCCGATATACGGGAGGGAGTTATCAGAATATGAGTTATCAGATGGAACAGTATGATGTGGCAGTAATCGGCGGCGGCCATGCGGGAATTGAGGCCGCAATGGCCTCGGCACGGCTGGGAGCAAAAACGGTGCTCTTTACCCTGACGCTGGACGCGATTGCCAATCTTCCCTGTAATCCGTCGATTGGTGGAACAGCTAAGGGACACCTTGTCCGGGAAATCGACGCATTGGGCGGCGTGATGGGCATTGCAGCCGACCATTGCTTTATCCAGAGCCGGATGCTCAACCTTGGTAAGGGACCGGCGGTTCACTCCCTGCGGGTGCAGGCCGACCGGGCACAGTATCACCTGTATATGAAAAAGCTGCTGGAAAGTCAGGAAAACCTGTATATACGGCAGGCTGAGGTCACCGCTGTACAGGTAGAGGACGGAAAAGTTGTTGCCGTAGAAACCAAGCTGGGCGCCGTTTATCCGGTGCGCTGCTGTGTTATTGCGACCGGTACCTACCTTGGCGGTATGATTCATGTCGGCGACGTCTCCTATTCGTCCGGTCCGGATGGTGTCGCGGCGGCGACTGCACTGACCGACAGCCTGAAGGCTGCCGGTCTGCATATGCGCAGATTCAAGACCGGTACGCCTGCCCGTGTGCACAAACGGAGCATCGATTTTTCCAAGTTTGAATGCCAGCATGGCGATGATGAGATCGTTCCATTCAGCTTTACGACCAACCCTGAGGGACTGCGTAATCAGGTCGACTGCTATATTGCCTACACCAATGAACGCACCCATCAGGTGATTAAGGACAATATCGATCGTTCTCCCATCTATGGCGGACGTATTCATGCGATTGGGCCGCGGTACTGCCCGTCGCTGGAAGATAAGGTTATGCGTTTTTCGGACAAGCCGCGCCATCAACTCTTTATTGAACCGATGGGACTGGATACCGATGAAATCTATTTGCAGGGACTCTCCTCTTCTCTGCCGGAAGATGTCCAGGTGGCTTTTTTAAAAACCATTCCCGGTTTTGAAAACCTGGAAATCATGCGGAATGCCTATGCGATTGAGTACGACTGTGTTGACCCGCTGGATTTGCGTGCAACGCTGGAAACCAAGGCTGTCTCTGGATTGTACGGCGCCGGTCAGTTTAACGGCACGTCCGGTTATGAGGAGGCAGCTGCACAGGGATTGATTGCCGGTATCAATGCGGCTCTCAAGGTGCTGGGACGTGCGCCGCTGACGCTGGATCGTTCGACTTCCTATATCGGGACGCTGATTGACGACCTTGTTACTAAGGGATGCAGCGACCCGTACAGAATGATGACTTCAAGAAGTGAATTCCGGCTGGTGCTGCGGCAGGATAACGCCGACGAACGGTTGACACCGGTCGGCTATCAGCTGGGGTTAATCAGTGAAGAACGTTATCAGGCACTGCTCAAAAAGCTGGAACTGATTAAGAACGAGCGCGAACGGATTGAGCATGTCAATATTGCGCCTTCGGAGGCGCTGGCAGAGCTGCTGCTGTCCAAGGGTACCGAACCGCTGCACACCGGCTGCAAACTGGCAGACCTGGTCAGACGCCCACAGCTTGGGTATGCCGATCTGGCACCGTTTGACCCTGACCGGCCGGAACTGCCGCATGCGGTCGCGGAGCAGGTCGAGATTCAGACCAAGTATGAGGGATATATCTATAAACAAATGCTGGAAGTCGCTGAAATGCGGCGGCTGGAAGCGAAGAAACTGCCGGAAGGCATCTGCTATGATGAAATTGAAGGACTGCGGCTGGAAGCAAGAGAAAAACTCAGCCGTGTACAGCCGGAAAATATTGGTCAGGCATCCCGGATATCCGGTGTCAACCCGGCGGATATTTCAGCCCTGCTAATCTATCTGGAAGTCTGGCAGAGCAAACAGCAGGCAGAAGAGGTGAAGACAGATGATTAATCAGACATTTTTGATGGATAAGCTCAAAGAAGCAGGATTTGAGTTTTCCCAACCGAACCAGCTTGCAGAGCGGTTTGACCGGTATGCTGAGATGCTGGTAGAGTGGAACGAGAAAATTAACCTGACTGCAATTACTGCGCCGGATGACATCGTGATTAAGCACTTTGTCGACAGCCTGCTGCTGCTGAAAGCGTACGATGTTCCGCAAAACGCCAGTATGATCGATGTCGGAACGGGAGCGGGGTTTCCGTCGGTTCCGGTCGCGATGGCGCGGAATGATATCAAACTGACCTTAATGGACAGCCTCAACAAACGAATCAACTTTCTGATGGAATTGACCAATGCACTGGGTGTCAATGCTGCGTGTGTGCATGCCCGTGCAGAAGAATTCGGCCAGAAGCCGGAGTATCGGGAACAGTTTGATGTAGCTTGTGCCCGTGCGGTCGCGCACCTTCGGGAGCTTTCGGAATATTGCCTGCCGTTTGTCAGGGTTGGGGGCGCGTTTGTTGCGCTCAAGAGCGTCGGTCTGGAGCAGGAACTGGAAGAAGCCAATGCTGCAATCGGACTTCTGGGCGGCAAGGTGGAAGATATCTGTCGTTTTACCCTGCCGGACGGTGCGGAAAGGGCGATTGCTGTCATTCGCAAAATCCGCCCTACCCCGAAAAAATTCCCCCGTCCTTACGGTAAAATCAAGAAAAATCCGCTCAATAAAGCCTGAATCCCATTAAAGATCTATTTTTCCCACGACGTATTTTTCTGGAAATAATTTCCCACCGGATGTATACTTTCTCTTACCCGGACAGGTATTCCTGCTGTCAGGAACGATGCCCGGAAATGTCTGACAAGGAAGGAAGTATCAACGGTGGGAATTTTTGTTAAGGAAAAGGCAGGCCGTTCATCAATCGGCGCACCCTGGAAAATGCGCTTGGATGAGCATAAGAGCGTTGGCAAGGTGATCTTGCTGGGAGTGGATGAAATCGCGCCAAACCCCGCACAGCCCCGGCAGGAGTTCGATCTGGATGCACTGAAAGGACTGGCGGATTCTATTCAGCTCAATGGTGTTTTACAGCCAATTTTGGTGCGCAAGCGGGAAGAAAGTAGTAAACAGGACGATACTCCGGATGGTGCCAAACCATATGAACTGATCTCTGGTGAACGCCGGCTGCGTGCGTCCAAACTTTGCGGCAAGGAAACGATTCCGGCGGTTGTGATGGATGCGTCGGCTCGCCAATCGGCGGTATATGCAATTCTGGAAAATATCCAGCGGCGGGATTTGAATCTGTTTGAGGAAGCGGAAGCTTTGCGCACGCTGATCGTCGAATGGGGTGTTACACAGGAAGAAGCAGCTGCAAAACTTGGCATGGCACAGTCTACCATTGCCAATAAACTGCGTTTACTGTCACTCTCCCCTGCTGAACAGAAAATCATCCTCGAAAACCGGCTGACTGAACGGCATGGACGAGCTCTTCTGCGGCTGGAAGCGGGTCAGGGACGTGAACTGGTCGCCAATCTGGTCGCTGAGCGGCATTTGACCGTGCGGGAGACCGAAGAGCTGGTCGCGCGGCTGCTGGCCGGTGAACAGCTGGAACAGATTCAGCGCAATGAACAGCAGACTGAAAAAGAACAGCCTGCCGCGGCTCCGGTGCCTCAGCCACAACCACCTGTCGAAGTGGTGCAGCCGACTGAACGGCTGCGCAAAAAGACAAGAAGGGTATTGTTGGTCAAGGATGTCCGGGTGTTTTTAAACACCGTCAATCAGGCAATTGATGCGATGAAACACGCAGGTATTCCGGCAGAAACCCGTCGGGAGGATCACGGAGAATATATCGAGTATCATGTCCGAATCCCTACCGGCAATGTACATCCGGCTTCCGGCAGCCGCAAAGCGGCACGCTGAACAAATCTGCTTCGAAGGAATGTTTCATGATGGAGTGTTCCACGTGAAACATTCCTTTTCCCCTGTCATCCGCAAAAAATTCCGATGTTTCCAAAAAATCACCTCGATTCCCTGCTTTGCCGTTGTGTTTCGGGAGGGATTGTGTTATAATGATAGTCGTGTATCTGATATTTTGCCGGATTTTGCGCCGGTGATCGGATGCCGGCGGCCCGCCGGAAACGCTGGCGGGAATTTTAGCGGAAAATAAACAGAGGGATTATATTTATGGGAAAAATTATTGCGGTCGCCAATCAGAAGGGCGGCGTCGGCAAGACAACCACCGCTGTCAACCTTGCGGCATGCCTGGGGTATCTGAAAAAAAAAGTGCTTCTGGTGGATATCGACCCGCAGGGCAACGCGACAAGCGGCTTTGGAATTGAAAAGAAGAAGATTGAAAACACCTCGTATGATATGCTGATTGGCGAAAAAACCGCCGAGCAGGTTATCCTGCACACAGAATTTGCCAATGTGGACCTGATCCCTTCCAATATTGCGATGGCAGGTGCCGAAGTCGAGCTGGTTGAAGTGGAGAACCGCATTGAGCGCCTTCGGATGGCGCTTGCGCCGGTCCGGGACCGTTATGATTACATTTTGTTTGACTGTCCCCCGTCGCTGGGCCTGATTACGCTGAATGCGTTTACCGCGTCGGATACCGTGCTGATTCCGACCCAGTGTGAGTATTACTCACTGGAGGGGCTTTCTCAGCTGATGGCCACCATCCGGCAGGTCAAGCGCAAATATAACCCGTCGATTGAAGTGGAAGGCGTATTGCTGACGATGTATGACGGACGGCTGAATCTGACCAATCAGGTTGTCGCCGAAATCAAACGCTTTTTCCCCGACCGGGTGTATCGGACGACGATTCCCCGCAATGTCCGGCTGTCGGAGGCTCCCAGTTTTGGTGAACCGGTTATCTATTTTGACAAGGGTTCCCGCGGTGCCCACTCCTATTCCGAGTTTACACGGGAATTTTTAAAGGCCAATATGAAGTCTGGTTCCCATATTTTTGGCAAAAAGTAATGTTTGATGGAGAAAGGTCTGAAAGAGTGTAAATGGCAAAGCAGAAAAGAGGCGGACTTGGACGGGGTCTGGATGCCCTTTATGAAGACAACAGCGCGGCTTTCCCGTCGGATGCCACTGCTGAAAATGGGACGCTGATGGTGCGGCTGAGTAGTATTGAGCCCAATCGCAACCAGCCCAGAAAATCCTTTGATGAAGCGTCTCTTTCAGAACTGGCGGATTCGATTCGGGAACACGGTGTCCTTCAGCCGCTGCTGGTGCGCCGTATCGAAGGAGGAACTTCCCTCTCCGGCGACAGCTATCAGCTGGTTGCAGGTGAACGGCGATGGCGGGCGGCCAGAATGGCTGGCCTGACCGAAGTGCCGGTTGTTGTACGGGACATGACTGAAGCTGAGGTCATGGAATTTGGACTGATCGAGAATCTGCAGCGTGAAGACCTGAATCCGCTGGAAGAAGCTGGCGGTTATCAGGAACTGATTGAGACATTTGGACTGACGCAGGAAGCGGTTGCCCGCAAGGTTGGACGTTCGCGCAGCGCGATTGCAAATGCACTGCGGATTTTGCGTCTGCCGGAACAGGTTCATCCCTGGCTGATTGATGGCTCACTGTCAATGGGGCATGCAAAGGCGCTGATCGGTATCGAAGATCAGGACAAGCTGATCGAGCTTGCACGATTGGCAGCTGAAAAGGGACTGTCTGTCCGGGAGGTCGAACGGCTGGCTGCACGTATTAAGGCGGAGAACCCGCCTTCTTCCCGCCGAAAGGCGGAAGATGTCGACCATTATTACCGTGAAATGCAGCTTGCATTGAATAATGAGCTGGGGCGCAAGGTCAAAATAAACCTGCGCAGTGAAGATAAAGGCGTGGTTGAAATCGCCTTTTATTCCAAAGAAGATTTGCAGCAGATCGCCGGTCTTCTCAGTGGTCAGCATCCTGACCCTGAACAGGAGTAACGGCAGAATAATTTGATAAAGGAGAAAATTACTATGCTGGATATTAAATTTGTCCGGACAAACCCCGACGCTGTCAAGGAAAATATCAAAAAGAAATTCCAGGACTACAAACTTCCGCTGGTTGATGAGGTCATCGAACTGGACGCAAAGAGCCGTGCAGTTCAGCAGGAAGCAAGCAACCTCCGTTCTGAGCGCAATAAAATATCCAAACAGATCGGCGGCCTGATGGCAAAGGGCCTCAAAGAAGAGGCTGAAGAGATGAAAAAGAAGGTTGCACAGGATGCGGCCCGTCTCGAAGAACTGGAAGCACAGGAAAAGGAACTGGCTGAAAAGGTCACTTCCATTATGATGAATATCCCGCAGATGATCGATGACTCGGTCCCGATTGGTAAGGACGACAGCTGCAACGTTGAGGTACAGCGTTACGGCGAACCGGTTGTTCCGGATTTTGATATACCCTATCACACCGATATCATGGAATCTTTCTCTGGCATTGATCTGGATGCAGCCCGTAAAGTTGCCGGCAATGGTTTCTATTACCTGATGGGCGATATTGCCCGCCTGCATTCGGCTGTTCTGGCTTATGCGCGCGACTTTATGATCGACCGCGGCTTTACCTACGTCATTCCTCCCTATATGATTCACAGCAACGTCGTCACCGGCGTTATGTCCTTCCCTGAGATGGACGCGATGATGTACAAGATCGAGGGCGAAGACCTCTACCTGATCGGTACTTCTGAACATTCGATGATTGGCCGGTTTATCGACGAGATTATCGACGAAAAACAGCTGCCGATTACCCTGACCAGCTACTCTCCCTGCTTCCGTAAGGAAAAGGGCGCGCATGGTATCGAGGAAAGAGGCGTTTACCGTATCCACCAGTTTGAAAAACAGGAAATGATCGTCGTCTGCAAACCGGAAGACAGCATGAACTGGTTCAACAAGCTGTGGCAGAATACGGTTGATCTGTTCCGTTCGCTGGATATCCCGGTCCGTACACTGGAATGCTGCTCCGGTGACCTGGCTGACCTGAAGGTCAAGTCGGTCGACGTTGAGGCATGGTCTCCCCGTCAGAAGAAATACTTTGAGGTCGGCAGCTGCTCCAACCTGGGCGACGCACAGGCAAGACGTCTGAAAATCCGTGTCAACGGTGAGGATGGCAAGAAGTATCTTGCCCATACTCTGAACAACACCGTTGTTGCACCGCCCAGAATGCTGATTGCTTTCCTGGAAAACAACCTGCAGGCTGATGGCAGCGTCAAGATTCCTGAAGTTCTTCGTCCGTATATGGGCGGTAAGGAACTGCTCGTTCCCTGATTCTTTACGATAATAAAACCGCCGGTTCCGTGCTGTTTTCAGAACGGACGGCGGTTTTTCTGTAAGCCGGGATTTATGGACAGGAGTGTTTGCAATGAAATATACACCAACGATCAACAACCGTACCGAAGAAGGCCTTTATCAGGAAGAGATGGAGGTAAAGTTTTGCCAGTGTGACGCCAGCCACCGGCTGAAACTTTCGGAATTATTCCGGATTTTGACCGATATGGCAGATTCAGCGTTTGCTTTTCGGGGAATGGACCATCAGTTTTTGATGGAAAACCGGATGGTTTTTCTGATTACCCGGTTCAGTGTGCAGGTGCTGCGGATGCCGGTGCAGACCGAACGGATTCGGGTTGCGACCTGGGAACAGCAGATCGAGCGGGCACAGTTCATCCGTAATTTCTGCGTCTGGGACAAGGATGGCAATCCGCTGATCGAAGCTTCTTCCGGATGGATTTTGGTCGATCCGGTTGACCGGAGTATTTTACGTCCGGTGCAGTTTGAAGAACATTTTCCGGGAAGCCTGCGTCCCCAGCCGGAGGAAAAGTCCGGTGCACCGGATTTTGTCCGGCTGCGTCTGCGTGATTCAGACGAGGGAGTCCTGCGGGGAGAAGATCGGAAAATTGTCTATTCGGATATCGACGGAAATGGACATGTGGACAATGCCCGTTATATTGATATGGCGATGGACATTCTGCCGGAACAGCTCACTTCCCTGCCGCCTGAAACGGTTCAGGTCGCGTTTAACAGAGAGGCAATGCTGGGAGAAACTTTGCAGCTGTTCTGGAAGCAGGACGGTAGAAAGGTTACCGTCAAAGGAATGGCTGAGGGCAAAGACAGCTTTATCTGTATGATTGATTTTGCAGAAGGATAATAATTTTGTCAAAGGGAGGTTTGCAGGTGAAAAAAGATGCAATTGGGATTATCGATACCGGTTCCAATACTGTTTTGGGCGTGATTTTCCGTTGGGACAGTGAAAAGAACTGTTATCGCTGCTTTTCGCTGGAAGATGGACTGACAGTGCACGCCGGATTGATTCGTTATGTGGAAAACGGCGTGATGTCAGCGGATGGGCTGAAACAGCTGGGCGAGGCTCTCTGTCAGATTCATACCTTTTTTGAAGGACATGGTGTCTGTCCGGAAGATGTGCGGTGCTTTGCAACGGCATCTCTGCGCGGTGTGACCAATTTTAGCGAAGCGGCTGAGGTCGCCGAAAATTGGGGTTATCAGCTGGAACTGCTGTCGGGTGAAGAAGAGGCCGCCTGCGACTTTGAAGGAATGTTGCAGGAAATGGGCTGGATGGAACAGGCAGGAGCTTCTTTTCCGGAACAGGGTGTCGCATTGGATATGGGCGGCGGCAGCGGTCAGCTGCTCTGCTTCACCAGCCGGAAACAGAAAAAGCTGGCCGACTTCCGTTCGATGCCGATTGGCTGTCTGGCAGTGAAAAAACGGCTGGTCAGCGGAGATGGGAGCGCGCCTTCTGAGCAGGAATTGCAGGAAATCGATGGGTTTATCCGTAGTCAGATTGAACAGATTCCGATGATTGCTGCGCTGCCGGAAACTGCTTCGGCTGATGCTCCGGCGTTTTTTGTCATGGGTGGCACAGTGAAAACGATTGTCCGGTTGTTTGAGCGGCTGGGATGGTCGGTAACCGACCCAAACTGTCCGGGAAGTGTCACTTTGCAGGCAGAAGACCTCCAAAAGAGTCTCGAATATTTCCGCTCTCCCGATGGAATTGCAATGGTCAGCCGGTATGAAACCGGTCGGCGGGAAACGCTGGTGACCGGCATTCAGATTCTTTTGTCGATCTGCCGCAGAATTGGCGCCAGACAGATGACTGTTTTGCAGAGCGGGGTCCGAGAAGGATACGTACTGCGTCATTGTTGAGTTGAGATTTTAGCCGTCGGGCAACCGGCGGCTTTTTTGTTTACCTATCCGGTTGATTAAAGTGGAAAAAGTGTGGAAAAACTATCGAACGGATGGTTAAATAAATCACCTGTACTACAGGCAACCGGAAAGGATTTTTATCTTGAAAAATTATACAGAGAGTATATTCAGGCGGACTTCTGCAATTTTTGCGGCAATGGTACTGGCAGCGGCAGGGCTGGTCGGTCAGCTCAGCCGAATAGTCGCTTCGGACGATCTGGCACAGACTGCACAGACCCAGAGCAAATATACACTGACAGTAGCGGATGAACGTGGAATGATCTATGATTGCCGGATGCAGCCGCTGGTTGGGACGGAAGAGCGTTGGCTGATGGCTGTCTTCCCTACCCCTCAGAATCAGAAAAAAGTGCTGGATGCGGTAGAGCCGGAACGAAAACAAACCGTAGCGGAACTTCTGGAAACAGGAAAACCGTTTGTGACTGAAACGACGGAATCGGTTGAAGCAGAGATGGTCTACAGCTTTTCTGTTCCGGAACGGTACCAGGAAAATCAGACGGCAGTGCACCTGATTGGTTATCTGGACTATAACGGCAGCGGTGTTACTGGGTTGGAAAAGGAATACGACAGTTTTCTGAATGAATGCGGCCAAAAAATCGAAGTAACCGCCATGCTCAATGCCCTTCAGCAGACGATTGCCGGGATGGAACCGGAAGTTCGGGTCGAAGGTGGAGATGGTGCCGGGCTGGTGCTGACGCTGGACAGCCGGCTGCAGCAGATTGTTGAGGCAGTGGGCAGCCGGATGCTGGACAAAGGTGCTATTATTGTGATGGACCCGTATAACGGTCAGATTCGTGCGATGGCCAGTTTCCCCGCCTATTCTCCGCTGAATCTGACCGACGCAGTGTCCGACCAGGACAATGCGCCGATGCTGAACCGGGCATTGCTTGGGTACAGTGTCGGTTCGACGTTTAAAATCGTAACGGCAGCCGCAGCAATGGAAAGTCTGGGACGGGAATACTGTCTGACGAGAAAGTATACCTGTGAAGGTGCCGTAGACGTTTATGGACAGATTTTCAGGTGTCATCTGCGTTCCGGTCATGGGGAGCTGGATATGTTTGATGCAATGCGGGAGTCCTGTAACCCGTGGTTTATTGGGCTTGGACTGGAAACGGGCGGAGATCAGCTGCTGTCGACTGCACAAAATCTGGGATTTGGGGAAACAATGATGCTGACGGGTGACATCACCGCAAGTGGCGGCAGTCTTCCTTCCATCGACAGCTTACAGGCTCCAGCCGCTGTCGCCAATCTCAGCTTTGGCCAGGGTGAACTGACGGCCTCACCGGTTCAGATTGCGCGGATGACGGCAGCAGTTGTCAATGGCGGCAAGCTGGTTTCTCCGACGGTCGTGCTGGGAACGACAGAGGACGGAAATACGCTGCAAGCCGATGCCCTTCCGGTCAGCCGGCAGGCGATACCGGAGGAGATTGCGGCTCAATTGAAGGTGATGCTTTCCTATGCAGTTATGTCGGACGATTCTTCTGGCGGCAAACCTGCTCTAGTTACAGCTGGCGGCAAAACTGCTACCGCGCAGACTGGCCAGTATGACGAAGACGGCAACGAACTGGAACAGGGATGGTTTACTGGATTTTTCCCGGCAGATGAGCCGCAGTATGTTGTGACGGTGCTGGCAGAAAACGAGGGTTTCGGCAATACTTCCGCTGCACCGGTATTTGCGGCAATCGCTGACGCCGCCGCCCAAATCCTGCAAATGGCGGATGATTCTCAGACAGAAGAACAATTGGACAGCGGAGACTTTTGAAGAAACGAACTTTGCAGGATTGCGCTTGATTCGCCCTCTGGATTATGCTACAATATTCTATGCTGAATAACTGTCCGGCGACCTATGCCGGACAGTGTGGCCTGAAAACTGAAAAAAGGAGATTTTTTCAGGAATTGGTCGGATAATGCCGTCCAGTCCTGAAAAAGACATTTGCCATGTCTGTTTTTGATGCATTTGCCCGGCTGGATGCGCTGCGGCAGCAGCGCCCACAGCCTTCTCCCCCTTCATGGCTGGTGGTTGGGCTGGGAAATCCGGATAAAAAATACGACAGAACCCGGCATAATACCGGTTTTATCTGTCTGGATGAGATCGCAAAAGAACTGGAAACACCGATTATTCGTAATAAATTTGACGCAATGACTGCGGAAGCGATGATTGCCGGACAGCGTGTCCTGCTGATGAAGCCGCAGACCTATATGAATCTGTCGGGAACGTCGGTGGAAAAAGCGGCTTCCTTTTATAAAATTCCCTCCCAGCAGATTATCGTTATTTTTGATGATATCTCGCTGGATGTTGGACGGCTGCGGCTGCGGCGCAAGGGCAGCCACGGCGGACATAACGGAATTCGGAATATTATTGATTATCTTCAGACGGACGAATTCCCTCGGATTAAAGTCGGTGTCGGTGCAAAGCCCCACCCTGACTATAATCTGGCGGATTGGGTGCTGTCGTCTTATACCGAAGATGAGATGAAAAAAATCAATGAAGCGGCTAAAAAATGCCTTGGTGCGGTGGAAATGATGATCCGGGGAGATTTTGAAGCCGCAATGAGTCGTTATAATGGCTGAAACAGGTAATGGAAAATGACAACGGTTGAAAGGAGAGGAAATCCGATTTGAAGCTATTTACTGCTGTAGCACACAGTCTGGAAAGTTATGGGCGGATGATTCAGAATATTCGCCTGCATAATACGCCGCTGCTTTGCGTGGGATTGTCGGCGATTCATAAAGCGCACTTCCTTTATGCCGCGTCAGAAGACCTGGACTGCCCGATTCTGCTGCTTTGTCAGGACGATCTGGCGGCAGCCCGGCTAACCGCGGATATCAACGCGATGGCCGGCAATGGCAAGGAACTGGCCTGCCTGTTCCCTTCCCGTGATTTCTGTTACCGTCAGATGGAAACGATTTCGGGTGAATATGAGCAGCAGCGGCTGGGCGTTTTGTCCCGTATTCAGGCAGGTGAAGTCAGGATTGTCGTTGCTTCCGCTCAGGCGGCCGCTTCCCGGACGATTTCGCCTGAACAGCTGCAAAAAGGTACCTTTCAGCTGAGTGTTGAACCCGGTAAGGGTGAGCAGATGACGATGGAACAGCTGGTTGTACGGCTTTCCGAAAGTGGATATATCCGGCGCGATCAGGTTGACGGTGTCTGTCAGTATTCTGTCCGCGGCGGTATTCTGGACGTCTTCCCGCCCAAGGAATCCAACCCGGTTCGTATCGAATTCTGGGGAGACGATGTCGACACCATTTCGTATTTTGAGCTGGATTCTCAGCGGCGTACCGATTCCATCGATACCCTGTCGATTTCTCCGGCACGTGAGGTGCTGTTTGAAGACGGTGAGCTGCAAGAAAAACTCCGTCGATTGATTGACAGCCTCGGCAATCGTAAAGCCACCGAAAATGCCAAAGCAATCCTGCAAAAAGACCTTGACCGGATTGAATCCGGGCTGGAACTGGACAGCTATGACAAATATTTCCCGCTGACCGGAAGGTTTACGACGTTGTTGGATTATTTTCAGGATGCAGCGGTCTTTTTCAGTGAATACACCGATATGAAGGAGACGCTGCGGGCACAGTGGGTACAGTTTCAGGAAGATATGAAGGTGCTGCTGGAGGAAGGCCAGCTCTGCAAGGGACTGGACAGCTATCAGCTCAGCCCTGAAATGCTGGAACTGTCGCTCAAAGAACACCGCTGCATCTATCTGGAAACCTTTGCCCACGGCGGTTTTGGCACGCTGAAAGATGTCATCAATCTGTCTCCGCTGCAAAATTCCGGATGGAATGGCGACCTGAAATTGCTCAAATCCGACCTTGACCCGCTGCTCGAACAGGGGTATTGCTGCTGTATTTTTGCCGGAACCGACAAGGCCGCGCAGAACCTTGCCAGTGACCTTGTGCGGATGGGAATTCCGGCCAGTTACGAAAAGGATTTGAAGGCAATTAAGTATCGTAAGGTATTTGTACTCGCCGGAACGCTGTCGACCGGTTTTGAATACCCGGAAATCCGATTTTCGTTGACAACGACCCTGCGGGCGACTTCCCTGCCGACCAAAAAAGCCAAAAAACGCAAGGGTGAGGAAATTCGTTCCCTGTCCGACCTGACGGTCGGTGATTATGTCGTCCACGTGACCCACGGTATCGGTATTTTTGACGGCATCCACAAGCTGGAATTGCAGGGTGTGATCAAGGATTATATCAAGATTCGCTATGCCGGAAGCGATACCCTTTATGTGCCGGTTACCCAGCTGGACCTCGTCTCCAAGTACATCGGTCCACGCGAAGATTCCCATATCAAGCTCAACCGCCTGCACTCGACCGAATGGCAGAAGACCCGTCAGAAGGTCAAAAAAGCGGTTGATGAAATGGCTGACGAACTGATTGCATTGTACGCCAAACGGATGTCGGTCAAAGGTTATGCTTTTTCACCGGATGATGAGATGCAGCGGGATTTTGAGGACCATTTCGAATACCAGGAGACCGACGACCAGCTGCGCTGTATCCGTGAAATCAAAGAGGACATGGAACGTCCGGTTCCAATGGAGCGGCTGTTGTGTGGTGACGTAGGTTTTGGAAAGACCGAAGTTGCACTGCGTGCTGCCTTTAAATGTGTACTGGACGGAAAACAGTGTGCGATTCTCTGTCCGACGACCATTCTCGCCTGGCAGCATTATCAGACGTTGGTTTCCCGTATGGGAAACTTTCCGGTCAATGTCGAGCTGCTTTCCCGGTTCCGGTCTCCGAAAGAACAAAAGGAGATTATGAACAAGCTGGAGCGTGGACTGATTGATATTGTCGTCGGTACCCACCGGCTGGTCTCCAAGGACGTTCATTTTAAAGATCTGGGGCTTGCGATCATCGACGAGGAACAGCGTTTCGGCGTCGCCCATAAAGAGCGGTTTAAAGAGATGTTGGCTTCGGTGGATATGCTGACGTTGTCCGCAACGCCGATTCCCAGAACGCTGAATATGGCGATGAGTGGTATTCGGGATATGAGCGTCATCGAGGAAGCACCTCAGAACCGCCATCCGATTCAGACATATGTACTGGAGCATGATACCGGCGTGGTAATTGAAGCACTGCGCAAAGAGCTGCGCCGCGGCGGTCAGGCCTACTATCTGCACAACAATACCGAGACAATCGACGCCTGTGCCGGAAAAATTCAGCAGATGATTCCGGAAGCGAGGATTGCGGTTGCACACGGAAAGATGTCGGAAGAGGCCCTTTCACGTGTCTGGCGGCAGCTGATGGAACAGGAAATCGATATTCTGGTCTGTACGACGATTATTGAAACAGGCGTTGACGTTTCCAACTGTAATACGCTGATTATTGAAGATGCTGACCGGTTGGGACTTTCGCAGCTTTACCAGCTGAGAGGAAGAGTTGGACGTTCCAGCCGCAGAGCCTATGCGTATTTTACCTTCCAGCGTGGCAAGGTGCTGACAGAGGTCGCAACCAAGCGGCTGAATGCCATCCGTGAGTTTACCAAATTCGGCTCCGGTTTCCGGATTGCACTGCGTGATCTGGAAATCCGCGGCGCCGGTAATATTCTTGGAACCCGTCAGCATGGACATATGGAGGCTGTCGGATATGATATGTACCTGCGCCTCTTGTCCGAGGCAGTCGCCGAAAAGCAGGGCAAGGCTCCGGAAATTCGTTCGACAGCGGAATGTCTGGTCGATATTCAGCTGGAGGCACATATCCCAGAAAGCTATATCGAAAATCTTGCCCAGCGAATCGATATTTATCGTAAGATTGCGTCGATTATCACCGAAGAAGATGGAATGGACCTGATCGACGAGCTGATCGACCGTTTTGGCGAGCCGCCTGCTTCGGTCAAGGGATTGATCGACGTTGCGCTGCTGCGCAATACCGCGGCACGGTTTGGCTTTACCGAAATTACCCAGAAGGGACAGATGCTGCACCTGATTCCCGAAAAACTGGATGTCAACATTGCAGCAATGCTCAATATGATGCTCAAAGGACGCTGTATCGTCGTTTCCGGCCAGACGCCGTATATTGGCGTCAAAATTGTCGGCAGTGCAATGGACACCCTTCGTGAGGTCATGAAGACGCTGCAGGGATTTAAGGACGGCAATCTGATGGAACAGCTGAAAAGCGGAAAAGCACCCCAATAAGTTCGGTGTCCTGACTGACTTGATCGCGTCGTTTGGCTGTAAAAACAACAGACAAACCAAACGAGACGGGCAGATGACATAGATAGTCTAACCAACAAGAAAGGAATGGAACAATATGAAGATGGATTATGAATACGCGCGTTTTGCGGCCGAACAGACAATGAAACTGCTGGCAATCGACAGTCCGAGCGGGTTTACCGCAAAGGCTGCTGAGTGGGTCCGGGACGCTTTCTATGACCTGGGATATCATGCAGCTCTGACCCGTAAAGGCGGCGTGCTGATCGACCTTGGCGGAAAGGAAACACAGAATGCCCTGATGCTGGAAGCACATACCGATACCCTCGGTGCAATGGTCGCTGAAATTAAGAGTGACGGACACCTCCGGCTGACCGGTATCGGCGGAATGAACCCAAACAATGCTGAGGCGGAAAACGTCCGCGTCTATACCCGTGAGGGAAAGGTGCTGGAAGGTACCTGCCAGCTGTGCGACGCTTCGGTTCATGTAAATGGTGAATATTCGACGACGACCCGTACTTTTGATACAATTGAAGTCCTGCTGGACGAGAATACCACCTCTGAAAAGGAAACAAGAGAGCTGGGCGTAGAAGTCGGTGATATCGTCGCTTTTGAACCGCGCAGCCGTATTACTGCAACTGGCTACATCAAGAGCCGTTTCCTGGATGATAAACTGTCGGTCGGTATCCTGCTCGGTTTTGCCAAGTATCTGAAAGATAATGGTATCACTCCCCTGCGTCGGGTGTATGTCCATGTGACCGTTTATGAAGAGGTTGGTCACGGTGGCTCTGCTTCCCTGCCCGACGGTGTGACCGAGGCGATTTCGGTCGATATGGGCTGTGTCGGTAAGGGCCTGCGCTGCACTGAACGCCAGGTTTCCATCTGTGCAAAGGACTCCGGCGGTCCGTACAGCTATGATGTGACCGGCGGCCTGATTGCAGCGGCAAAGGCAGAAGGTGCCGATTACGCGGTAGATATCTACCCCCACTATGGCAGCGACGTTGAGGCAACACTGCGTGCCGGATACGATATCCGCCATGGTCTGATCGGTTCGGGTGTTTATGCTTCTCATGGCTATGAAAGAAGCCATCTGGACGGCGTTTACAATACACTGCTTGTTTTGAAAGGCTATCTGGGCGTATAATAAAGGCATAAGACGACAGCGTTTGAGCAGAAAGGAGTTGTTCCACGTGGAACAGTTTAGCTATTATACCCCGACAAAGGTCGTATTTGGAAAAGGTGCCGAGCTGAAAGCCGGCGAAATGATTCGCTCTTATGGCTTTAAGAAGGTTTTGCTGCACTACGGCGGAGGCAGCATCAAAAAAAGCGGTCTGTATGATAAGATCGTCGCTTCTCTGAAAGAAAACGGAATTGAGTTTGTCGAGCTGGGCGGCGTCCAGCCGAACCCCAAGCTTTCCCTTGCAAGAAAGGCAGCACAGCTGTGTATCGACGAAGGCGTTGAGATGATTCTGGCAGTCGGCGGCGGTTCGGTGCTGGATTCTTCCAAATCGGCCGCAGCAGGTGCCGCAAATCATTGTGACCCCTGGGAGTTTTCTTCCGGGAAACGTGTGCTGGAAAAATCACTGCCTGTCGGTGCAGTTCTGACCATTTCCGCCGCTGGCAGCGAGATGAGCAACTCCTGTGTCATCACCAATGAAGATGGCTGGCTCAAACGTGGCTTTGGCAGTGACCTGAACCGTCCGTTGTTTGCACTGATGAACCCGGAGCTGACCTATACTGTCAGCAAATACCAGACCGCTTGTGGTATCACCGATATCATGATGCATACGCTGGAACGGTATTTCTGTCAGAATGGCGACGTGGCGTTGACCGACCATCTTGCGGAAGGACTGCTTCGTTCGGTCATTGATGCCGGGAAAATTGCAATCGACAATCCGGAGGATTATGAAGCACGCGCAACGCTGATGTGGGCGTCTTCCCTTTCTCACAATGGTCTGACCGGATGTGGCCGGGATTATCTGATGCGCTGCCATCAGCTGGAACATGAGCTGTCGGGCATGTATGACCGTGTAGCGCATGGAGCGGGTCTGGCGGTCATCTTCCCTGCCTGGGCAAAGTATGTCTATCAGAATGAAAAGGCACTTCCTCGTTTCTGTCAGTATGCGGTTCGTGTATGGGGCATTGAAATGGATTTTGAACACCCCGAACGTACTGCTCTTGCCGGTATTCAGGCGACGGAAAACTATTTCCACAGCATTGGCATGCCGGTTCGTCTGTCGGAATTGGATATCGACGACAGCGGTATCGAAGAGATGGCGGAAAAGTGTACCTTCTTTGGCAAGCGTGTCCTGAAAGATTATATCACGCTGGATAAAAAGGAAATGATGGATATCTACCGTCTGGCACTGTGATCGGTTATATCGTAAAAAGAATGCCCGGTTTGTTTCTCGATACAGAGAAACAAACCGGGCACAGTCTGTCGAGAAACGCAAGTTTAAGCGAAAGCTGAACTTGCGTTTCTTTGCATTTGTGTGAAAAAGAAACCAAA
>CALXCO010000009.1 GCA_944386805.1 uncultured Clostridia bacterium | reverse complement strand
GCTCCTTAGCTCAGTCGGTAGAGCGCATGACTGTTAATCATGATGTCGTCAGTTCGAGCCTGACAGGAGCAGCCAGTTAAAACACCATAGTTTCGGCAGATGCCGTGACTATGGTGTTTTGTTTTTGTTATACCGGACTTTACTTGTTCATTTCCTCAATTAGACTGTCGCGGATTTTTAAAACATGGTTTGTGTCCCGTAACTGATGTTGCTCCAAAAGACGCAAATAGCGCTTGACTTTGCTGCGTAACTTTCGGACAAGTGTTTCGTCTTTGACAATATATGGAATTCCGTTAATTGTGTAAGGATGGCTGATGTACTTTTCTGTGATCGGAAACATACTGCTTATGTTAAAAGCACGTTCTTTACCTGCAATGATGCCAAGATGATAGTAAATACAATTTCCCAGACCACGTTTGGCTTCTTCTTTTTCAATTCGCGCGCGATATTTATCAACTTTTGAACTCATGGGAACCATCCAGATGATTCCATCTTTGTCTTTGACGGCATAAAAGTGAGGTCGGCTTTCGTTTTTGTTTAACAGAAAAGTAGGACTGTTGTAGAGCACAAAATAGACATCCTTGATGATGTAAAGACCACATTCCTTTAATTCCATACAATCTCCCGTACAAAAAAACCTCTCCGGCGGCGGAGAGGCTTTCAAGCCTGCATTTATACCCCGCATACAGGTAAGCGGCCGTTTTTAGCAAGACGCACTTTTATAAGTCGCTGACGTCACGCGGCATGGGTGGAAGCAGACACAGGACCATATTCCTATAATCTGTATTCGGAAGGTTCTATCCTTCCATCTTTATTATATGTCCTGTGTTCAATTTTGTAAACAACTTTTTGTAAATTTTATTTTGGTGCAGAATATTAGGTTTGTTCTTTTGTTGGTATTTGGTATCAGGCGTATAATTTGTTCCAAATTGCAGATAATCAGAAAGTATCCAGAAACGGATACCTTGATTCAGCAATATGGAAAGGAATGGTCCTGATATGAAGAAAAGGCAGGTACTGTCTGCGTTAATCGCGGGTACGCTCGCTGCGATGGTCTTTACAGGATGTGGTGAAGACGGCAAAATCCCGCAGGATAACAATAAGGATAACAGCTCCAATCCCAGTGATATGGTCAGCGATGCTGGCGACGGCATTGGTGATGTTGTCAGTGACATGGGCGAGGGAATGAGCGATATGGGCGAAGACGTTTCCGACGGCATGAGTGATATGACGGATGGAAATGATACGAATACCGACGATAAGACTGACAGTGAATGGAAAGAGGACGAAAGCAGCTGGTCAGATAAGAATACCAGCAGTCATAATGGTGTCAATGACCCGGCGCTGAATGATGACTCTGTATCCGCGCTTGAGCCGGTTGAAACGGAAAAAAAAACATTAGCGTAACTGGCGTTGAACTGGACCAGCTGGATGCAACCAAGCAGGGCTGGGGACAGGGGGTGCAGCTGGATGACCAGAACCGCCCGGTTTCCAGCCTCCAGTTTCAGGAAAAGTACGGTCAGTATGATGCGTATTTTATCGGAGAAACGACGCCGGACTGTAAACAGCTCTATCTGACGTTTGACGAAGGTTACGAAAACGGGTATACAGCCGATATTCTTGACACGCTCAAGGGAAAAAATGTCAAAGCCGTCTTTTTCATAACCGGCGACTACCTTGATGCTGAGCCGGAGCTTGTCGGCCGGATGATTGCGGAAGGGCACGCCGTCGGCAATCACAGTGAAAATCACCCCTCTTTCCCGGATATATCACTGGAAGAACAGCGGAAAGAACTGGCGATTCTGGCTGACCGGATGGCCGAGCAGTTTTCATATACAATGATGCTTTTTCGTCCCCCATGCGGCGAGTTCTCTGAACAGATGCTGGCCAACGTCCAGTTGATGGGGTATAAAACGCTGTTTTGGAGTTTTGCGTACAAAGACTGGGAAAAGGACGGCGGCATCGGTGCAGAGGCTGCACTGGAAAAGACGACCGGTGCATTGCATGATGGTGCAATTTATCTGCTGCATGCTGTGTCCCCGGATAATGCCGCAATGCTGGGTGACTTTATCGACGCAGCCCGCCAGCAGGGCTATGAATTTCAGCTGCCTGTCTGATTGACAGACGCAACCGGTCGCATGGGAGACTTTGCGGCCGGTTTTATTGTTGTCGGATTTATCCAAAAATCGATTGCACCACCGGGTGCGGCGTGTTATAATAAGATAATCAAACAGATTTTCAGTCGGAATTTCCCGAATAACAGCCGGTGTGGTATTCAGGTTTTTCGATTATATAGAATGTGTATTTTATTTCACCGGCAGAAAGGATGCTCACATGAAGTTTTTACATATTTCCGATCTGCACCTGGGAAAGCAGCTCGCTGAATATTCACTTCTTGAGGATCAGCGTTATATTCTCCGCCAGATTCTTGACATCGTCGCCGACCGTCAGCCGGATGCGGTAGTTGTCGCAGGTGATTTGTATGATAAGCCGGTTCCTCCGGCAGAAGCAGTGACCGTTCTCGACTGGTTTATCACCTCGCTGACCGAAATGGGGGTTGCACTGCTGATGATCAGCGGCAACCATGATTCCCCCGAACGGCTGGATTTTGGCAGCGGCCTTTTTGAGGAAAAAGGCGTTTATCTGGTCGGCCAGTTCAATGGCGCACCAAAGAAAGTGACCCTTGGAAAACCGGACGATCAGGCAGATTTTTATCTGCTGCCCTTTATCCGTCCGGGCAACGTCCGTCCTTTTTACCCGGATGAGGAGATTAAAAGCTATGATGACGCGATGCGCTGCGTCATGAAGAATCTCACCCTGTCAAAGGAGATTCCCAGTGTTCTGGTTGCACACCAGTTTGTCACGGCAGGCGGTGTCTCGCCTGAACGAAGTGAATCCGAGGTTATTTCGCTTGGCGGCACGGATAATGTCGACGTATCCAATTTTATATCTTTTCAGTATGTCGCGCTGGGACATATCCATCGCCCGCAGCGGTTGACACGAGACAGCGTTCGTTACGCCGGTTCACCGCTAAAATATTCATTTTCAGAGGCAGAATACGACAAATCGGTCGTAATGGTTACCCTCAATGGGATGGAAGAACCGTCGATTGAGTTGATTCCATTGGTCCCGATGCGGGATTTGCGGCGGATTCGCGGCCCATTGGACAAACTGCTCAGTGATGAGGTTGCTGCCGCTTCCAATCGGGAGGACTATCTGCATGTGACCCTGACGGACACCGAACCGGTGGCAGACCCGTTGTACCGGCTGCGGCAGGTTTACCCCAATATTATGCGGCTGTCGTTCTCCTCGTCGCTGGAAGAGGAAGAGGTGGAGATTGCAGCCTGTGAAGAGGTGGAGCACAGGACGCCGCCGCAGTTGTTTGCAGAGTTTTACAACCAGATGCAGGGAGAACCGTTGTCTGAGGAGGACGGTAAACTTGTTCTGCGGCTGATGGAGAAGGTTTGGGGCCATCTTGAGCAGCCTGCACAGGATGATTCGCAGAAGATCGGGGAAGGAGGTTCAGAGGATGAGACCGATTAAACTGACAATGACGGCTTTCGGACCGTATGCCGGAAGCGTTACGGTAGATTTTTCGCGGTTTGGCGAGAAAGGGCTGTTTTTGATTACCGGCGACACCGGCGCGGGAAAGACGACCATTTTTGATGGTATTACCTTTGCACTGTACGGCGAAACCAGCGGCAGTGTCCGGGAACCGGACTCGCTGCGCAGCGGTTATGCAGGAACGGATACCGAAACCAGTGTACAGCTGGATTTTCGTTATGCAGGGAAGCTGTATTCGGTGACCCGTTCTCCCCGTTATGAGCGCCCCAAAAAACGCGGCGAAGGGACGTCGGTCCACCCGGCGACAGCTGAACTGACCCTTCCGGACGGGAAAGTGATTACATCGGTCAAAAGCGTCAATGAAAAGCTGGAAGAGGTCATCGGACTGACTGCCCAGCAGTTTTCACAGGTCGCGATGATTGCGCAGGGAGATTTCCAGAAACTGCTGCTTGCAGAATCCAAAGAACGCCAGCGGATTTTTACAACCCTCTTTTCGACCGAAGATTTTGCCCGGTTTACCGACCTCCTGCGGACAATGGAGGCAGAGGCGAGAAACCGGAAAGATGCCCTCTTTCAGGAAATCCAGCTCCAGCAGAGCCAGATTGAACTGCCGCCGGAGGTGGCACCTGACCCTGAAAAATGGCAGGCGCTTGTCGGGTCTCCCTATACCTGGGAGGAGCTGTCTCCGCTGCTCAGCAATGCGATTGCGGCAGATCAGGCATCTGAAAAGACGATTGGTCAGTCAGCTGCCGCAAATGAAGAGATGCGTGCCGGACTGGCCGCTGCGGTCAAAACCGGTGAACAGCTGAATGCACGGCTGGATAAACTGGAGATGACCCGGCAGGAACTCTCTCTCCAAAAGCTTCGCAGTGAGGAAATGCAGGAAACCAGCCGTCGGCTGACATTGGCCGCATCTGCTGAAAAGGCTCGTCCGGAAGCGGAAGGCTGTGTCCGTGCGGCCAAACGGCTGAAAGAGGCAGCACAGGCGCTGGATATCTCATCCCGGCAGCTGTCCGATGGAGAAAAGGCGATGGAGCAGGCCCAAAAGGCGCTGAATTTGCAGGAAAAGAACCTTCCCCAGCAGACCCGACTGACCGGTGAAGTGCAGATGCTGGAAAAGTCCCGTCCGCAGTTTGAACGGCTGGAAAGCCAGATGCAACAACAGCAGCAGCTGGAGCAGCAACGGAAACAGCTGATTGGCAGTGTCAATGGGATGATTCGGCGGCTGGATGAGGAGCAGGGCAAAATTTCCGGCATGAAGCTGACCGAACAGCAGCTCCGTCCGATGCCCGCAAAACTTGCAGAGGAACAGAATGCACTGGATAAACAGCGGCAGCTTGCCGTACTGACCGCCAGAATTATCGATGCCGTCAAAACCTACCGTGAAACGGTCCGTGAACGGGATAAGGTGCAGGCGATTGCAAAATCGGATCTGAAATTCTGGGAACAGACCCAGAAAAAACTGGCCGATATCCGTACCCGGTTTTTTGCCCATCAGGCGGGATTTCTGGCAAGCAGTCTGACCGATGGCCAGCCCTGCCCGGTCTGTGGGTCGACTCATCATCCGTCGCCGGCGCCGCTGCCGGAAGACGCACCGTCGGAAGAAGAACTCAAAAAGGCGGAAACTGCGGAAAAGGACAGCGGACGGCGCAGTACCGAAAGCAGCCAGAAATCCGGTGCACTGGCAGCAAAAGTCGGTGAGATGGAAAACAGCCTGCTGGTATCGGTGGAAAGAGCGTACGGTCAGCCGGTTGCCCTTGATCAGCTGTCTGGATTTTTGAAGGAACGGGAAGCAGAAATCAACGGACAGATTGAGACACTGGAGAAAAACTGCCAGCAGCTGCAAGCAAAGGTAGAACGTCTTTCGACATTGAGCGGAGAGATCGAAAAGCGGGAAGCAGCGGCAAAAGAGCTTTCCGGAAATCTTGAGAAGGAACGCGGCCTGCTGGAAGAAAAGACCGGCCAGCTTCAGGCAGCAAATGCCGGTGTCAATGAGATTCGCGCCCAGCTTCCCTGCCAGACGCCGCAGGAACTGGAAAAACTGATCAGCCGCCGCCGTCAGACCCTTGCCCGTCTGGAGCAGGATCTGCAAAATGCCCGCAGCAGCCGGGAAAAGGCAGCGACAGCCCTTTCTGCCCTCCAGTCCAAGGATGTTTCCTGCCGTGAGGAACGGGAAAAGGCGGAGGCTGAGTACCGGGAGGCCGTCGAACGGTACCGGACGGCACTCTCTTCGGTTGGTTTCCCGGATAAGGAAGCATATATTGCCGCACGGCTCCAGCCGGAAACCGCAAAACAGATGCAGAAGGAGCTTGACGACTGGAACCAGCTGATTCTCCGTTTGCAGGCATCCTGCGAGACGCTGTCCGAGGAGACCAAAGGACAGCCGCGTGCCGACCTCGCCGAACTTTCGACTGCACTGGACAATGCGTCCCGCAAGGGTGAGCAGCTGCGCAGTCAGCAGTCGGTCGTCTACCGGCGCAGGGAAAATAATCTCCGGATTTTTGAACTGCTCAAAGAAAAAGCACCTGCATTTGCAAAAGCTGCCGCAGAACATGCACGCCTGCTCCGGCTGTACCAGACTGCATCCGGCGGACTGGTCGGCAAAAGACGGCTGTCGTTTGAGACTTATGTCCAGGCAGCCTATTTCGAAGAGGTTATCCGCGAGGCAAACCGCCGTCTGCGGGTGATGTCTGCCGGACAGTATAAACTGCTGCGGACGGATGAAAAGACCGGTGCTTCCCAGACTGGGCTTGCACTGAACGTGCTGGACCATTATACCGGCAAGGTGCGCAGTGTCAAGACCCTTTCGGGCGGCGAAACCTTTATGGCTTCACTGGCGTTGGCGCTTGGGATGTCGGACGTGATTTCCCGTTCTTCGGGTGGAATCAAGCTGGATACGATGTTTATCGACGAAGGGTTTGGTACGCTGGACTCGGAGTCGCTCGAACTGGCGCTCAGCATCCTGTCGGAAGTGTCGGCAGGCGACCACCTGGTCGGCATTATCTCGCATGTCAGCGAACTGTCTTCCCGGATTGAAAATAAGATCGTCGTTCGCAAAACGGCGTCGGGAAGCGTCATTAAATAATGTACAACACATCAAACGAAATGGAGCAGACAGCATGAATGCACAGGAAATATATGAGCTTGCGATGAAGCATATCTATGGCGACGGTGTTCCGGAAGACAATGACCTGGCGACCAGGCTTCTGATACAGGCACATGATCTTGGCCATGTTGAAGCTACGTATAATCTGGGGATTTGTTATCACTATGGCTTTGGAACAGCCGTTGATCTGGCAAAAGCCTTTGCATTGTATCTGGAATCGGCAAAGGCCGGCTACGGCAAGGGGATGGAATTGGTTGGCCGCTTTTATAACCGGGGCATTTATGTGGAGCAGAACCGCGGACAGGCAGAATACTGGCTTCAAAAAGCAATCGAAAGTCCAGACCCGGATGCCGTTGATGAGGCAAAAAAAGAGATGGACGTAAACCGAACTGCGTGACAGCCTTTAAAATTGTTCAGAACTGAAAAATACCGCTGAAAGGTTCCATTGCGGCAACCCTTCAGCGGTATTTTATTTTTTATCGACTGTTACAGCTCGATTTCCTGACCCGGCTGGAGAATCAACCGGTTTTCGACGTTCAGCTGTTCAGCTTTTTCCATGTCAAACAGTTCGCCCGGCGCCATATGAACCGGGATTACATGCTTTGCCTGAATCATTTCGGCACATCTTGCGGCTTCTTCAGGACCCATGTTATAGATGCCGTCGATCGGAAGCAGCGCATAGTCCAGCTTCTTTTCAGCCATCTTGCTCATCTGGGAGGTAGTGGAAGTATCGCCGGCACAGTAGACCTTTTTGCCATCCAGCAGCAGGACATAACCGACACATTCATTTTTCTTGTGATGGGAGTTGTAAGCCTCAACCGCACGAACCTGGAAGCCTCCAAGGTTGAACAGGTGGTATTCACCATTGCGGATGGAATCTTTTTCGGTGATAATGCGGCAGTTTGCAGCATGGGGCATCAGATCGACCATATTATGGTCATGGTGCTCATGGGTGACGAAGATATAATTTGCCGGAAGATCGTATCCTTCGCCTGCAAAGGGGTCCAGATAGATAACGGTTCCGTCATTCAAAACAAAGCGGACACTGCCGTGTCCCTGATACAACATTTTTGCCATTTCCTTCAATCCTCTCTGTATACAGTGAAGGGCGAAGCCCTCGAAGCTGTTATAGATGGTTTGGTGTTTTTCTATCTGTTTGTTATTTTACGGGATTTTGGCTGTAAAGTCAAGAGATGGGCTGACAGGATTTGTATTTGCAGGTGCTTTTATTTCTGTGCACAATAGTCTGCACGTTTTCGGAAAATATGAACAATTTGTTTATATGTCAGTTTTTGAGGTGTTTTGAGCAGGCTTTGTATCGAAGCTTCCGGCGCAATCACTCTTGTAAAGCTGGGCAGATTCGTGTATAATGAAGGGACAGAAAGTAGTTCTGAATGATGATATGAGAAAGGGCCAGCGCCCGTTCTTGAATAAGGGGAATATTTTGATGGATAAACTGACTGTATGTCTGCTGAATGACTCGTTTCCGCCGACGATTGACGGCGTCGCGAATGCAACGCTCAATTATGCCCGCAGTATCCAGAAAAATCATGGCCGTGCGATCGTTGCGACGCCATGGTATCCGCATGTCCGGGACGATTATCCCTTTCAGGTGGTGCGGTACGCAAGCGCGGCGATGACCAAACGGCTGGGGTATCGGGGCGGAATCCCGTTTGACTTGCGGATGCAGACCTACCTTGCCCGGCAGAAGATTGATATTATACATACCCATTGCCCGTTTATTTCGACGATTGTGGCGCGGATTTTGCGGTATAATACCGGTGCACCGATCGTCTTCACCTATCACACCAAGTTTGACGTCGACATTGAAAAGCGTGTGGCGCTCAACCCGGTGCGCAATGTTTCCTTAAAATTGCTGCTCAACAACATCAATGCCTGCGACGAAGTATGGGTCGTCAGCAAGGGCGCCGGTGAAAATCTCCGAAGCCTTGGATATGAGGGCAAATATATTGTCATGGAAAACGGGGTTGACTTTACCCGCGGACGCACCGACGATGCAGTGCTGGAGCAGATGCGTCAGGAATATGGGATTCGTCCGGAACAGACGGTATTTTTATTTGTCGGACGGATGATGTGGTACAAGGGCGTCCGGATTTCGATTGACGGGCTGGCAGGTGCCAAAAAACAGGGCGCACAGTTTAAGATGTTTTTTGTCGGCGACGGCGCCGACCGTGCCGAGATTGAAGCCTACTGCCAGCAGGTCGGTATCGGTGAAGACTGTGTCTTCACCGGCGCGATTCAGGACCGTGAAAAACTGCGCAGCTATTTTTCACTGGCCGAGCTGTTTTTGTTCCCGTCTACCTATGATACCAACGGTATTGTCGTCCGGGAAGCGGCGGCGTGTTCCTGCCCGGCAGTCCTGGTCAGAGGAAGCTGTGCGGCGGAAGGCATCACCGATGGCCGCAACGGCATTTTAATAGAAGAAAACGGCGATTCGATGGCTGAGGCAATCCTTGCGGCAACTGCGGACCGGGCAAGACTGAAAGAAATCGGCAAAAATGCCTGTGCAGAGATTTATCTTTCGTGGGATGACGCGGTTGCACGTGCCTGCGAACGGTACCAGTATGTGATCAAGCGGTATACCCGTGAGCGCCGGAGCAGTACCCTCGAACAGGAGATGCGGGAACTCAAGGCGATTTTCGATCAGCGCAAGAGCGAGTATGCCCGCCGGTATTACCGTTTCGGACGTCAGCTGATTGAAGGAAAGCTTCCCTCCCTGCGCAGTAAGCCAGTAAAAACCAAATCGGTTGTCATTGTCCGGCAGCAGGAGAATAACCCTCCGAAGTCATCCGGGAAGGAGTCAAAATCGTGAAACAGTATGCTCTGGCGATTATCGGCGGCGGTGCGTCCGGGATGATGGCGGCGATTGCAGCCGGGAAATCCTGTAAAGAGGTGCTGCTGCTGGAACGCGGCGGACGGATTGGACGCAAGCTGCTGGCGACCGGAAACGGACGGTGCAACATCTCCAACCGCAACGCACAGCATAAAGGCTATCATGGAGCCGTACCGGAGTTTGTCCGTCCGGCGATGGACAGGTATACTGTGGATAAGACTCTGCGGCTGTTTGAGGAGATGGGTCTGCCGGTTGTAGAGGAAGAGGACGGAAAACTGTACCCCTACAGCTTGCAGGCAGCCGCAGTGCTGGATGTTTTGCGGCTGGAGCTGGAACGGCTGGGGGTGGAAATCCGGACCGACAGCGAGGTGCAGACCATCCGGCGGCTGAAAGACGGGTCGTTTAGGCTGTATGTCCAGTCTGGCGAGGAAAAACAGGAATATGCTGCCAGACGGGTGATCGTTGCATGCGGCGGCGAAGCGTCGGCTGGTTTGGGCGGATGCAGCGGAGGTTACCGGCTGCTGGAAGGACTGGGACATAAAATCACCCCGCGCCTTCCCGGCATTGTCCAGTTAAAGGCAGATATGAATGGACTGAAAGGGTTGTCGGGCAGCAAGTTTGAAGCATCTCTGACCCTCCGGGACGGAAAGAAAGTCTGCCGCAAAGAGAATGGAGAGCTGCTGTTTACCGATTACGGCGTTTCCGGACCGCCGGTGATGCAGCTGTCGGCGACAGCATCCCGATTGCTGGACAGGGGAAGGAAACCGGTGCTGGAGATCGATTTCCTGCCGGAATTTGATGAAGAGACTTTGACTAAAATGCTGCGCCGTCGTGCCCATACCAGGCCGGATAAGCGGCTGGAAGATTATTTTACCGGTTTTGTCCCCAAACGTCTGGGTCAGTGTATCCTGAAACTGGCCGGGACTGCTCCGCTGTCCCGTCTGGCAGGCAGTCTGACCGGACAGGAAATAGCAGCTATTTCCCGGCTGCTCAAATGTTTCCCGGTTCAGATCACCGGTACCAACGGGATGAAAAACGCGCAGGTCACCCTCGGCGGCGCGGATACCAGCCAGTTTGACCCGTATACGATGGAATCAAAGCTGGTCAGGGGACTTTATGTGACCGGTGAACTGTATGATATCGACGGCGACTGCGGCGGATATAATTTACAATGGGCGTGGTCTTCCGGTCAATTGGCGGCAGAAGAGGCCGTCCGCTCACTGGCGTAACGGTTTGTCCCATTGACTTTTACTGCAAAAGAGGGTAGAATAAATAAAATAATTGATTTCAGAATCAACGCCGTTTCATTTGCGGCGGATAAAATAGTATGTATTTTGATTAGAAAGAAGGTATCCTATGGATCTTGTCATTATGGCAGCGGGCATCGGTTCCCGTTTTGGCGCCGGCATCAAACAGCTGACTCCGGTCGGACCGTCCGGCGAGGTTATTCTGGAATATTCGGTGCATGATGCGCTGGAAGCCGGGTTTGACCGGGTGGTATTCGTCACCCGCAAGGACCTTGAAAAAACATTCCATGAAATCGTCGGCGACCGGATTGCAAAGGTCTGCCCGACCGCATATGCGTTCCAGGAACTGGATGACCTGCCGGAGGGCTTTACCTGTCCGGAGGGACGGACCAAACCCTGGGGAACCGGTCAGGCAATTCTCTGCTGCCGGAACATCGTCAAAGGTCCGTTTGCGATCATCAACGCAGATGATTATTACGGGAAGGAAGCTTTCCGTCTGATGCACGACTATCTGGCTGAAAATGGAGAGAATCAGGGCCGTTACTGCATGGCAGGCTTTATTCTGGGCAATACCCTTTCGGACAACGGTGCCGTTACCCGTGGTGTCTGCAAGGTCGACGATCAGGGCAACCTGACCGGCGTAAATGAAACCCATGGCATCGTCAAAACAGCTGACGGTGCTGCTGCCGAAAAGGACGGCACGTTGGTCCCGATTGACGTCAACAGCCATGTTTCGATGAACCTCTGGGGTCTGACGCCGGAGTTCTTTGAACGGCTGGAAAAGGGATTTGTCGAATTCCTGAGCAATCTTGCACCGGGCGACCTCAAGAGTGAATACCTGCTGCCGTCGGTGATCGACGGGATGATTCAGGGTGGCGAAGCAGAAGTCAAAGTGCTGGAAACCCATGATAAATGGTTTGGCGTTACATACGCGGAAGATAAACAGACAGTTGTTGATGCTTTTGCAGCGCTGCATAATGCCGGCGTTTATCCCAAAACTTTGTTTGGAGCGTGAACCCGTGCAGCGAATACTTGGATATATGCGCAAGGCTATTCAGGAGTTCGACCTGATTTCGGACGGTGACCGGATTGCGGTCGGCGTTTCAGGCGGAAAGGATTCGGTTGTCCTGCTGGTGGGGCTTGCACGATTGCAAAGGTTTATCGGGATTGATTTTTCGATTGTCGGGATTACGCTGGACCCGCAGTTCGGCGGTGTTCCAGGCAATTACGAGCCGGTCGCCGCGTTATGTGAGGAACTGGGAATCGAGTATCATGTCCTGCCGACCGAGATCGGCCAGATCGTCTTTGATGTCCGAAAGGAGCCGAATCCTTGCAGCCTCTGCGCGAGAATGCGCCGGGGTGCGCTGCACGATGCGGCCAAACGGTATGGCTGCAACAAGCTGGCGCTTGGGCACCATTATGATGATGTTGTCGAAACCTTTGTAATGAACCTGTTTAATGAAGGAAGGCTGGGCTGTTTTGCTCCAAAGACCTGGCTTTCCCGGAAAGAACTGTGGATGATACGTCCGCTGGTATTTGCGCCGGAGGCGGATATCCGCCGTGCAGCGGTTCGCTGCGAACTTCCGATCGTCAAAAGCCGTTGCCCGGCTGACGGGCATACCTCCCGTGAGGATATCAAAAACTTTCTTGCACAGAAAGAGCGGGAGAGCAACGGTTTTAAATACCGGCTGTTCGGTGCACTGCGCCGAAGCGGGCTGGATGGATGGGGATATCCGGAAACGGATGTCTCTCATCGCAAAACTAAACAGCCTGCGCCGGAAACAGGAGAATAACACCGGATGGAAACGGTTCAGTTCAATAATGAATGTGAAAGGGTGTGCAGTTGTGAAGTTGTTTGATCGTTATGAAATGCGTGAAAAGATGGAGACCCGTTCTTTTGTGACGCTGGTTCTGGGAATCATGACACTGCTTAGCGCGGCGGCCTACCTGGTCTATCGCTATGCCAGCGAGCGCGCTTATCGTGAAAAATGGAAAGATTATGACGATTGCGGCATGATCTGATGCAAAAAACGGCTGACCGTTACGGTCAGCCGTTTTGCGTTCAGTGGTTATCGAATCAGTGTGACAATACTCAGAATCGGGAGCGGACGATCGTCCTGCCTGACCGCGCTGAGAATTCCCATAATCATCAGGACCAGGCACAGGATGTACAAAATACCGCCGATAATGTCCAGAATCGGGAACAGCGCCAGAATGCTGGCGATTGTCCAGAGGATAAACAGGTTCAGACCCTGATTGACATGTCTTTTGACGACCGGGTCTTTTGTGCCGGAAACCAGTCCGACCAGCCATAAAATCCAGATATAAGCCAAAACTGAGTAAAGCTGTCTGTTTGGTGAAGCCATATTGTCCATTCCTTTCTGAAATTGAGATGACCATAATTTGATTATATTCTATCATAACATGAACCGGGCGCTTTTACAATACAATTTTGGTAAATTTTTCAGGAGGTTTGACCGTAATTCCTATTACATAGATAGGATATACAAAAAACGCGATGATATTGCTCCGAAAATGATGGCTTTTATCGGCTTGACAGTCATGCCGATTCGTGATATCCTTTATGTAGTGGATCATATGACTGACGGAAAGTGGAGTATAAACCACAGGGAGTATGATCGTCAAGGCCGACCGTCTGGGCAATCTGTTTATTGCCCTCCCGGTCGGCCTTTTTCTGACGGCATGGCGGGCGGACAATACCGGTTTACCGGGCAGATTTTTCTTTTTCTGAAAGAAAGGGTGAGACGTAGTTGGACGGATATCTTCATTCGATTGAATCGATGGGGCTGGTAGACGGTCCCGGCATCCGAACGGTTGTGTTCCTTTCGGGGTGCCTGCTGCGCTGCCGCTACTGCCACAACCCCGACACCTGGAAGGAAGGAGAGGGGCCCCGCATTTCACCGGAAGAACTGGTGAGCCGGCTGCGGCGGTATATGACCTATTATCGTTCAGGCGGCGGGGTAACATTTTCGGGAGGAGAGCCGCTTTTGCAGTCGGATTTTCTCAGCGAAGCGCTCGCGCTTTCCCGGCAGGCCGGCATTCACACCTGCCTGGACACGGCAGGCGTCGGACGTGCGGACGATGAACAGTACCGCAGAATCCTGGCCAATACTTCATTAATTCTGTACGATGTCAAACATTATCTCCCGGAGGAGTACCGCAAGCTGACCGGCAGACCGATGGATGAAACCCTTCGGTTTCTCGGCCTGGCACAGCAGATGAAGGTCCCGCTTTGGATACGCCATGTAGTGGTGCCCGGACTGACCGACGGAGAAGAACATCTTGCCGGATTACGGAAGTATGTGGACGGATTGTCCGGGGTCGAGCGGGTAGAACTGCTGCCGTACCACCGGCTGGGCGCACATAAATATCCGCTGCTGGGAATCCCGTATACACTGGAAGATACCCCACCGATGGAGCAGGGGCGATGTGCACAGCTCCAGAAGAAATATTTTGCGGAGTACACCGCTGAATAATCAGTCAAAAACCTTGATTGCAACCTTGAAAGGATGGATATACAGATGGATAAGAACGTATTGAAAGATACCGCATGGAAAGGCTTTGAACCCGGCGTCTGGATGGACGAGGTCAATGTCCGCAGCTTTATCCAGAAAAACTATACCCTTTATGAAGGAGACGACTCCTTCCTTGCCGGTGTCAGCGAAAAGACCGCAAAGGTTTGGGAAAAATGCCATGAACTGATTGTCGAGGAAATCAAAAAGGGGATTATCGACGTCGAAACCAATATCATCTCCGGTATCGACAACTTTGCACCCGGATATATCGACAAGGAAAATGAAGTCATCGTCGGTTTGCAGACCGACGCACCGCTGAAGAGAATTGTCAACCTCTACGGCGGCCTGAGAATGGCACAGTCCAGCCTGAAACAGTACGGCTATACGCTGAATCCTGATATCGAAAAGAAATTCCACGAATACCGTAAAACCCATAACGAAGGCGTATTCGACGCGTATCCCGAACGGGTCCGTGCTGCCCGTCATGCAGGTCTGCTGACCGGTCTGCCGGATGCTTACGGCAGAGGACGGATTATCGGCGACTACCGCCGTGTTGCGCTGTACGGTGTGGATTTCCTTCAGGAGCAGAAGAGAGAAGACCTCCGCAATCTGGATGGACCGATGACCGAAGAGCTGATTCGTCTGCGTGAAGAGGTCAGCGAACAGATTCGTGCGCTGGACAAGATGAAATCGATGGCATCCCGTTATGGTGTGGATATTTCGGCTCCGGCTGAGAACGCACAGCAGGCAGTTCAGTATCTGTATATGGCATACCTCGCCGGTATCAAGGAAAACAACGGCGCCGCAACTTCCCTCGGCCGTACCTCCACCTTCCTGGACATCTATATCCAGCGTGACCTGGAAAATGGCACCCTGACCGAGGAAGGCGCACAGGAGCTGATCGACCAGTTCATCATCAAACTGCGTCTGGTCCGTCACCTCCGTACTCCTGAATACAACGAGCTGTTCGGCGGCGACCCGACCTGGGTCACCGAATCGATTGGCGGCGTCGGCATCAACGGCAAACCGCTGGTCACCAAGAACTCCTATCGTTACTTGCACACCCTGACCAACCTCGGCACCGCTCCCGAACCCAACCTGACCGTTCTCTGGAGCGAAAAGCTGCCCGAAAACTTCAAACGCTACTGCGCAAAGATGTCGATTGCGACCGACTCGATTCAGTATGAAAATGATGATGTTATGCGCCCGATCTATGGCGATGATTATGCAATTGCCTGCTGCGTATCGGCAATGACGGTCGGCAAACAGATGCAGTTCTTCGGCGCACGTGCCAATATGGCAAAATCGCTGTTGTACGCAATCAACGGCGGCGTGGATGAGCTGAAAGGCACCAAAGTTGTCCCCGGTATCGAACCGATCACCGATGAGGTGCTGGACTTCGACAAGGTTATGGCCAATTATAAGAAGGTTCTTTCCTATGTTGCCGGACTGTACGTCGATGCGGTCAACATCATCCACTTTATGCACGACAAGTATGCTTATGAAGCTTCCCAAATGGCGCTGCATGATACCCATGTTGAACGGCTGATGGCCTTTGGTATGGCTGGCCTGTCGGTTGCAGCCGACTCGCTGTCCGCGATCAAGTTTGCCAAAGTCAAACCGATTCGCAACCATGCCGGCATTGCGGTTGACTTCAACGTCAAGGGTGATTTCCCCAAATATGGCAACGACGACGACCGTGTTGATGATCTGGCAGTCGAAGCAGTTACCTTCTTCTCGAATGAGCTGAAGAAACACCCGCTCTACCGGAACGCAAAACACACCCTGTCTGCGCTGACCATCACCTCCAACGTCATGTATGGCAAGAAGACCGGCCCGACTCCTGACGGTCGCAAGGTCGGCGAACCGCTCGCACCCGGTGCCAACCCGATGCACGGCCGTGATGCAAACGGTGCGCTGGCGTCGCTGAACTCGGTTGCGAAGATTCCTTACCGCAATATCTGCCAGGACGGTGTATCGAACACCTTCTCGATTGTCCCGAACGCCCTTGGCAAAACCGAAACCGAACGGGAAAACAATCTGGTCACCATTCTGGACGGTTATTTTGCACAGGGCGCACATCACCTGAATGTCAACGTCCTCAACCGTCAGCTGTTGATTGACGCGATGGAGCATCCTGAGCAGTACCCGACTCTGACTATCCGTGTCTCCGGTTACGCGGTCAACTTCAACCGTCTCTCCCGTGAGCAGCAGCTGGAAGTCATCAGCCGTACCTTCCACGAGAGCATCTGAGCGGAGGAAATCTGATGGGCAAATATTATCACCGTCAGTGCAGCCGCAGGGTTGCAGAAGGCGGACTGGTCTATTATATTGCGGAATTACAGCTGCTGATGCCGGACGGAAAACTGCACTATCTTTGCGGCAGTTTTCCTGATGGGGACGAAGCAGGCATCCGTTTTACCGCTGCCAGTGAATCAATGTATGATCTGATGATCGGCAAGGCAGAAGAAGTGGACGAGGGTATCGTCTATTATGCTTCCTGGCGTGGAAAAGAGGTGCCCGAAGGAAGTGGATACAACGAGGCGGTCGACTGCCTTTGTCAGATGGTGGCCGAAAAGTACGGCGTATAACAGAAGATAAAATAAAATGCTCTCCGGGAAAACCGAATTCCCGGAGAGCATTTTTGTCGTTAGCGTATGGATTATGTACGGGACTTGATTTCACAGTCAGCGTCTTTGCGGAGATGTTCGTCGAGGATAATCTCACCGATGCTGTCGGCGGTAATCGAACCGTGGTGCGGGTTTTTGACGCTGATCACATGGCTGTTGATGGTTGCGGTCACTTCGCTGTTTTCAAACGCGAAGTCGGCGCCTTCCATCTCACAGTCTTTCAATACCAGACCTTTGCAGTAGCAGAGCGGCTGGGTACCGATGATTTTACAGCGGATGAGACGCAGGTTTTTGCTGTACCATGCCAGATATTCGCCTTTGATGACCGAGTCATAAACGGCGACATTTCTTGCATGCCAGAAAGCGTCCTTGGTATCCAGAACGGAATTTCGGATGACGACATTTTCGACATACTGGAAGGAGTATTTGCCCTTCATATTCAGGTGATCGATTTCCATATCACGTGTCTGGAGGAAGGGGTATTCACTTTCCAACGTGCAGTCATTGATATTGACGCCGCGGCAAAACCAGCCAAATTCCGGCGAAACAATGTTGCAGCGGGCGAGTGTTGAGCGGTCACACTCCCGAAGTGCCTTAATGCCGCCGAGGGTGCTGTCTGAGATATTGAGGTCGCTGTCATACCAGAGCGCAGCGCGACAGGTATCGGTCATCCGGCTGTTGACAATTTCACCGCCATGCACATGCCACAGGGGATAACGGAGCAGAAAATCACAGTTTTGAATGTGGACATTTCCACATTCTTTTAATGCCGATTCTCCGTCGGCAGGGCCTTCAAACCGGCAGTTTACAACCTCCGCATCGTGGATGCCATACAGCGCACGTTCTGCGTCCAGCGTCAGATTTTCAAATTTTTCCATGCTGTCCATTCCTTTCTGTTTCTTCCTGCAATAGGAGCGGAAGTTATCTTTCTTTGTTGTGGTTTTATTATATAACCTGGAGTTCGCTCCATGTCAAGACTTTTTTTATAAAGGGGAGAGGAGAAAAATCTCCCGTTTTATAAAAGAGTGTGGTATAATAAATAAAGACGCGCGATGCGGTCAATAAGCTTTTCAGGTGATGGGATGAATAAACTGGTAATGGGAATCCTTGCCCATGTCGATGCGGGGAAGACCACCCTTTCAGAGGGAATTTTATATACAGCCGGCTGTCTTCGGAAACTGGGGCGGGTCGACCATGGAGATGCTTTTCTCGATACCGAAACGCTCGAACGGGAACGTGGAATTACCATTTTTTCCAAACAGGCGGTTTTTCCATTGGGCGAGACGGAGGTCACCCTGCTGGATACACCCGGCCATGTCGACTTTTCGGCAGAAGCCGAGCGGGTATTGGGGGTACTGGATGTAGCAATACTGGTCATCAGCGGCAGCGATGGGATTCAGGGACACACCGAAACACTCTGGCGGCTGCTGAAACGGTATAACGTGCCGGTTTTCCTGTTTATCAATAAGGTTGACCTGCTGGATGCGGCACACCCGGACGGTGAAGGCCGAAAAGCGTTGATGGACTCGCTCCGCAAACGGTTCGGCGATGGATGTATCGATTTTGCCCAGCTGGAGGAGGATCGGGACAGCTTTTATGAACAGGCGGCAGTCTGTGGAGACCAACTGCTGGAAAGCTATCTGGAAGAGGGAGAAATCCCGGATGAACTGCTGCGGAAAGCGATTGCTGACCGGGAGATTTTTCCCTGCTGTTTTGGTTCAGCGCTGAAAATGAACGGGGTCGATACCCTGCTGGGATTGCTGGAACGGTTTACAACGGTTCCGGAATATGGTGAGGACTTCGGCGCACGGGTGTTTAAAGTGAGCCGGGATGCGTCCGGCGCACGGCTGACCTTTATGAAGATCACCGGCGGCGGACTGGCGGTCAAAACACTGCTCAGCGGTGTTTCGTCCGGTGAAGAATGGCAGGAAAAAGCCGACCAGCTCCGGATTTATTCGGGTGCAAAATACCGGCTGACCGATTATGCGCCAGCAGGGTCGGTCATCGCTGTGACTGGTCTGTCTAAAACGCTGTCCGGAGACGGGCTTGGGTTTGAACAGAATGCTGCGGCACCTGTACTGGTGCCGGTCCTGACCTATCGGCTGGAACTGCCGGAAGGAACACCGGTTTATGAGGCATTCCGCAAGCTTTCTCAGCTGGAGGAGGAAGACCCGCAGCTGCATATGGTATGGAATGAACAGCTTTCGGAAATCCATGTCCAGCTGATGGGTGAAGTACAGCTGGAGATTTTGCAGCGGCTGATTGCCGACCGTTTCGGAATGGACGTCACCTTCGGAGAGGGCAACATTGTATATAAGGAAACAATCGCCAACACTGTCGAGGGCGTCGGACATTTTGAGCCGCTGCGCCATTATGCGGAGGTTCATCTGCTGATGGAACCCGGTGAACCGGGAAGCGGCCTTGTATTTGACTCGACCGTCAGCGAGGACGACCTTGACCGCAACTGGCAGCGGCTGATTCTGACCCATCTGGGCGAAAAGGAGCATATCGGCGTGCTGACCGGCAGCCCGATCACCGACATGAAAATCACGCTGGTTGCCGGAAAGGCCCACCTCAAGCATACCGAAGGCGGCGACTTCCGTCAGGCGACCTACCGTGCGGTACGCCAGGGACTGATGCAGGCAGAATCGGTGCTGCTGGAACCGTATTATACGTTCCAGCTGGAAGTGCCGTCCGAGAACATCGGACGTGCGATGCACGACATCGAACTGCGGTCGGGCGAGTTTGACACACCCGACATGGAAGAAGGTATGTCGGTGCTGACCGGGAGTGCGCCGGTCAGCTGTATGCGGGATTACCAGCAGGAGTTGACCGCCTATACCCGCGGACGTGGACGGCTTACCCTGCGGGTCAAGGGGTACCAGCCCTGTCACAATGCTGATGAAGTGATCGCAGCGTTTGGGTATAATCCGGAGGCGGATATGGAAAACAGCCCGGATTCGGTGTTCTGTTCTCATGGAGCGGGTGTTGTGGTCCGCTGGATGGACGTACCGTCCCATATGCACCTCGCAGGGCTGGAACTGGAAACCGAAGAACAGCCTCCTCCAGAAGATGAACCGCCTGCCCGGATGACCGGCAGGATGATCTATTCCGGTACCAGAGAAGAAGATAAGGAACTGGAAGCGATTTTTACCCGAACCTACGGGGAGATCAAACGCCGGGATTTTCTGCCGCAGAATACCGTCCGGCAGCTGGATAAAGCGGCCTTGCTGCGGGAGATGGAGGACGTCGAGGAGTTTTTGCTGGTCGACGGGTATAATATCATCTTTGCATGGGACGAGCTGAAGGAGCAGGCCGCGGTCAACCTTGATGCAGCGCGGCAGGCGCTGGTCGACATCCTCTGCAATTATCAGGGGTATAAACAGTGTGGATTGATTGTCGTGTTCGATGCCTACCGGGTAAAAGGCGGCAAGGCAAAGGTCGAACGTCAGAACGATGTTTACATCGTCTACACCGAAGAAGCGGAAACAGCGGATATGTATATCGAGAAGGTGACTTATGCCCTTGGCCGGGATACTGCCAGAAAACGGCGTGTCCGGGTTGCGACGTCGGATAACCTTGAACAGACCATCATCCTGGGGCACGGTTCGACCCGCATTTCCGCCGGGATGTTTTATGATGAAGTGAAAAGGGTGGAAGCCCGTATCTCGGAGATGATCGCCGAGCAGAACCGCCGCGGTGCCAAAAAGCGGGCGCGGCTTGCGGACAGTATGCCGCCGCTTCCCGACGATACGCAATAAAAATGCCGGAAGACGGCCGCAGACAGAGTCCTGCGGATATCTTCCGGCATTTGTGTTATACAGAGAAGATTACAGCTGAATCGTTTCGGGAGCGGCGGTAAACGAGCTGATGACCGCTACAGCCCCCTTTTCAAAAGCCAGGACAGCAAACTTGCCGTCATCGACTGCATACATCCGGGTCAGGCTGGGATTTGCGTCCAGCATTGCCTGTTTTGCTTCGACGGAGTTGTCTTCTGCCACCTTACCGGTGATCCGAATCCAACGGCCGTCGGGATTCATTCCACAGATTTCGACTTTGGGATTTGCGATCATCTGTTTATAGACGTTTTTCTGATTGCTGGTTGTGATGTACAGCTTTCCGTTATAGACCATCTGTGCGCCGAATGGACGGACACGGGGCTGATCACCCTCGACCGTTGCGAGGAACCATGTTTTTGCCTGCTGCAAAAATTCAAGCACTTTTTCCATGATAGATACATCCTTTCCTGGGAAATAAAATTGATTTGAACTGGTTGACAGACGTCGGGTTCTGTCTTATACTAATATTATACTACTTTAAAATGAAAAAGCAAGCGGCGTTGTCCATTAACCGCCGGATATCATGCCATAAAGGAGATTGAATCATGAACATCAAAGAACAGGCAGCCGCACTCGCTGCACCCTACGAACAGACGATTCTCGAATACCGGCATTATCTGCATGCCCATCCGGAACTGTCTTTTGAAGAAGTCGGGACTGCGGCATTTATCCGGGAACATCTTGCCCAGTCGGGTGTCGCCGAGGAACCCGGCTACAGCGGCAATGCCGTCGTCGGCGTGATTGACAGCGGCGTCCCCGGACCGACCATCGCATTCCGGGCAGATATTGACGCACTGCCGGTCGATGAAGACAACGACCTTCCGTATCGTTCGACGGTTACCGGCGTCATGCACGCCTGTGGGCATGACTGCCATGCAGCGATTTTGCTCTGCCTTGCCGACCTGATGAACAAAAACCGTGATATCCTCAAAGGACGGGTAAAATTCATCTTCCAGCCTGCCGAGGAAAAATTCCCCGGTGGTGCAGTGACCCTTTGTAAGGAAGGTGTCATGAAGGACGTCGATTACATTTTTGGCTGTCATGTTGCGTCGGGTCATCCGCTTGGGACGGTCGACTGCTTTGCAGGACCGGCTTCCGGCGCGTGCAGTGAGTTCAATATCCATATCATCGGCAAAGGCGGTCACTCCTCTTCTCCCGATAAGGCACTCAACCCGATGCCGGTTGCCTGTGCAATCGGAACGGCGCTGACGACCCTTCGTCCGGAAAAACTGTCTCCCAGCACGGTTGCGGTGCTGTCGGTCACCTCGATTCGCGGCGGCGACCCGAAGTACCTCAATGTCATCCCGGACGACGCATGGGTCAGCGGCGATACCAGAGCACTCGGCAATGAAGCGATGGATACGATTTTTGCCGAGATCAAACGAATCAGTGAGGGTATCTGCGCGGCATATGGTCTGGAATGTGACGCACAGCTGCTGTTCGGATTCCCGTCCTGCGTCCATACTGAACGGGAAGTCGGGATTGTACATAAAGCAGCGGAGGCGCTCGGATTTGAGATTGCACCGAAAAAGCTGTCGATGGGTGCCGAGGACTTTTCCTTCTACGAACTGGAAAAACCGGGCGCATTTTTCCATGTTGGCGTTGCCGACCCGGAGCGTCCGATCACATCCTCGCCGCATCATAACTGCCATTTCCAGATTGATGAACGCGGGCTGATGGATGCACTGCGGATGGAAGTTGCGGTCTATTTGCAGGCGCTTGCCGAGGAAAACTGATTTTATACAGATGAATATGCAAAGGCGGTTCCAGAAGATGGGGCCGCTTTTTTCTGTCTTACAAAACTGTAAGGAACGGGAGGGTTTTTGTAAGATGATTCGATGGCAGTAGCGGTCAATCTCTGGTATAATACAGATACGGGTCAGGGAAAGCCCGCAATCAGTTTGAAAAGTCACCGCTCCGGACGGTGGCTCAGAAAGGAAGGCTGCCGCAATGGCACTGCTTACAATCAGTCATCTGCAAAAAATCTATGTGACACGTCTGGGAGGCGCCCAGGTCGAAGCACTGCATAACGTAAACTTTTCGGTAGAAGATGGGGAGTATGTCGCAATCATGGGTGAGTCCGGTTCAGGCAAAACAACCCTGCTGAATATCCTCGCCGCCCTTGACCGTCCGACATCCGGCAAGGTCGACCTCAATGGTGTGGAACTCTCTTCCCTGCCGGAACGTCAGCTGTCGGCATTCAGGCGGGATAATCTGGGGTTTGTCTTTCAGGACTTCAACCTGCTGGACACCTTTACGCTGGGAGATAATATATTACTGCCGCTGGTGTTGCAGGGAGTCAAATACCGTGAGATGGAAGAACGGCTGATACCGATTGTCGAGATGCTGGGGATTGCCGATCTGATTAAGAAGTACCCATATGAGGTATCCGGCGGCCAGAAACAGCGGGCAGCGGTCGCACGGGCGCTGATTACCAACCCACAGCTGATTTTGGCCGACGAACCGACCGGCGCACTGGATTCACGTGCAACCGATTCGCTGCTGCGGCTGTTTGAAAAGATCAACCGGTCCGGCCAGACGATTGTCATGGTCACTCATTCGGTGCGTGCGGCATCGATGGCGAAACGGGTGCTGTTTTTGCGGGACGGCGAGATCTACCACCAGCTGTACCGCGGCAGCCTGTCCAGTGAAGAGATGTTTTCGCGGATATCCGACACGCTGACGCTGGTCGGTTCGGCAGTCCGGGAGGACGCCAAACCGGAAGAAGGGCAGGGACTCTGATGCGCAGACTCTTCTTTTATATCAAGATGGCGGTTCAGAATCTGGTCAACAACCGCCGGTTTTATCTGCCGTACAGCCTTTGTTGTATCGGAACAGCCGCGATGTACTATATCATGAGCGACATTGCGACCAACAAATCGCTGGATTTTGAGCGTGGGGCAGAATACGTCAAGATGATGATGGGAATCGGGATATTTGTCCTGTCGATTTTTTCCGTGTTCATTATCTGCTATGCCAACTCGTTTATTATCCGGCGGAGGCGGCGGGAACTGGGACTGTACAACATTCTCGGAATGGAAAAACGGCATATCGCAATTCTGATGCTGTTTGAAACGGTGCTGCTGGGTAGTGGATGTCTGATAGCAGGACTGGCGGCAGGAATGTTGTTTTCCAAGCTGACGCTGCTGGTACTGGCACAGATTTTGCGGTTTGGCGTGCCGATGGGGTTTGAAATCAGCATATCGGGCATTTGTATGACCACAGCAGAATTCGGAATGATCTTCCTGATCTGTCTGGTTGCGAACATTTTCAATGTATTCCGTTCCAGCCCGATTGAACTGCTGCACTCGGTTTCCAAAGGCGAGCGGGAACCCAAAGCACGCATTCTGCTGACCCTGTTTGGATTTGTGACGCTGGGCGGCGGGTACGCAATTGCACTGACGGTAAAGGACGCGCTTTCAGCGCTGCTGCTGTTTTTTGTCGCCGTGCTGTTGGTTATCTTCGGCACTTATGCGCTGTTTACCGCGGGAAGTATTGCGATTCTGAAACTGCTCCGGAAAAATAAACGGCTGTATTACCGTATCGGGCCGTTTACCGCGATTTCCGGACTGATTTACCGGATGAAGCAGAACGCGGTCGGACTGGCCAATATCTGTATCCTGTCGACGATGGTGCTGGTGACGATTTCCACAACCGTCAGCCTGTACAGCGGGATGGAGGATATCATCCAGACACAGTATCCATTTGAAATTGAAACCAGTCTGAATATGCGGAATGTTGATACGGATGAACCTGCCTCTCCTGAACTGATGGAACAGTTTTATCATGCGGCGGTCGACACGGCCGAAAGCTGTGCCGAAGTGAGCGATATAAAATCGTTTGTGAATCTGAGCTTTACCGCGACCAGACTTCAGCCAGGGGTTTTCAGCGTAGATACGATGAATTATGTCGATACCAATCTGGGCAGCGTCATGAGCTTTGGCGTCATACCGGTTTCGGATTATAACCGGATGTCTGGACAGTCGGTGACACTTGCGGCGGATGAAGTGCTGTCGTATAACAATACCGGTGAACATTACGATACCATCCAGCTGAATGATATGCAATTTTCAGTTGCCGAGAATCTGACCGAATTTCCGCTCAACAACCGGGAAGCGCTGGTCTCGATGATTAACAGTCAGTATATTGTCGTTGCCGATCAGTCGGTGGTGGATGCCATTTATACGATGCAGTGCCAGGCATACGCCGAACGGGCAAGCGACATGCTGTATACCATCGGTCTGGAGCTGGAGGGGGATGCTGAGACAAAGATTGCAGCTTTCGAGGATGTTGTGTCTGAAATCAGCGAACTGATGCGTGAAAATGAGTTTTTCAATACCCTCATGCTGAGCCGCCAGACCAATTATGACGATCTGTACGCAATGTATGGTAGTTTCCTGTTTTTGGGAATCTTCCTGGGAATGGTGTTCACGATGGCAGCGGTGCTGATCATCTACTATAAACAGGTGTCGGAAGGGTACGACGACCGCGAACGGTTTGTCATAATGCAGAAGGTCGGCATGGATACCCATACCGTCAAAAAGAGCATTGGAACACAGGTGCTGATGGTCTTTTTCCTGCCGCTTCTGGTTGCAGGTGTGCATGTTGTGGTCGCGTTCCCGATGGTTTCGCGGATGCTGCAACTGTTTGCCCTGAACAACACCGGCCTGTTTGGGATTTGCACGCTGATTACCTTCCTGATTTTTGCGCTGGTATATGTGATTGTTTATCTGCTGACGGCACGGACTTATTATAAAATCGTAGGCGACGCCGGTTCGCCAATCAAGGCAATTGGACGGTAACGGAAAGAAAGGACGATTGGTTATGATGAGATGCCTGAAATGGCTGGTTGGGATTGCAGCAGCAGCTGCGGCACTGGTGATTGTCGTGCCGGCGCTGGTGCACCGAAAGGAGCTTGCGGAGTGGCAGCCGAAATGAAACGGGCAGCAATTATTTTCCTGATGCTGATGGTCGGCTTTATCTGGATGTTGTTCAGTTCCTGCGGATAACAGGCGATCGGGAAATGATGGGAAAGGCGGATACCGGGGTTTTCCGGTATCCGCCTGTGCGCTTTGTTGACAAAATTTGCGGGCAGCGGTTGCCTTTTTATGTCGGCTGTGTTACACTGGAATTAAACTGATGAACCAGAGGACGGAAAAAGCAATTTTCCGTCCGGAAAGGACAACAATGCAATATACATTAACGGAACTGATCTTTTATTTTTTCCTGTACAGTTTTCTCGGATGGTGCCTGGAGGTAGCGGTCCTGTCGATCAGACGGAAACGGTTTATTGATCCGGGGATGCTGTCCGGACCGGTCTGTCCTTCCTATGGCGTCGCGCTGGTGCTGATGCTGGTCTTCCTCAGGTCACTCCGAGGGCATTATCTGATTCAGTTTATCGCCTGTATTGTCTTTGCCAACGCGGTCGAAACCGTTTCGACCCGCATCGCGGAACAGACGACCGGCAGAAGAATGTGGAATGCGGAAAAACGGGCAATGTTTGGGTCATTGCCGGGAGCGGTTTATTCACTGATCTGGGGACTGGGTGCGATGCTGGTGCTGGCATTTTTGCAGCCGCTGGTGTTCATCTTTTACCATATGCTGCCGGAAATTGTGTTTATCATCGCGGATATCGTATTTGCCGTGGTCTTTGCGGTGGACGTCTTCACGGTGGTATGGTCGCTGCGTAAGGACCGGCGGGGCGAGCTGCCGGCTGGTGAACTGACCGAACAGCTGCGCCGTACCTCCAACAGCTTCGGACAGCGGCTGAATGCACGAATCCACCTCCGTCTGCAAAACGCCTATCCGCCTGAACTGGACATCGATGGCAGTATTGCAAAGGGAATGGTGTTTGCATCCGGGATTACACTGACCAAGATGTTCTGGGTATTTCTGATCTGTTCGCTGCTGGGGGATATTATCGAGACATTCTTTGTCCGGTTTACGGCGGGAATCTGGATGAGCAGGTCGAGCGTGCTGTACGGTCCGTTTTCGATTGTATGGGGACTGGGGGCAGTCGTGCTGACGGTCGTGCTGAGTCCATTGTCCAAAAAGGGCGACCGGTATGTATTTCTCGGTGGTTTTTTGTTGGGCGGCGCGTATGAGTACGCGTGCAGCGTCTTCACCGAACTGGTTTTCGGGAAGGTCTTCTGGGATTACAGCCATATGCCGCTCAACATCGGCGGACGGACCAACGTATTGTTTATGTTTTTCTGGGGTGTGCTGGCGGTCGTATGGTTGCAGATTCTCTACCCGCGGCTGTCAAAGCTGATTGAACGGATACCGATGCTGACCGGGACGATTCTGACCTGGGTGCTGACCGGGCTGATGGTGATCAATGCACTGCTTTCCGGGCTGGCGATCGGACGGTATACCCAGCGCCAGCAAGGGACCGCAACACCGACTGTAATCGGCAGTTTCCTGGATGAACAGTACCCGGACAGCCTGGTGGAATGGGTCTGGCCGAATATGCGGGATGCCGGGAATAACCAGACAAATTCATAAAATTATACAAAATACCCTTGTATTTAAGGCTGCATTATGTTATCATGACAGAGGAAACGGAGGAATTTGGTTGGATTATCGGATACTGGTTGTAGAAGACGACCGGGTGATTGCCGATGTGATTGCAAGCCAGCTGTCACGCTGGGGGCTGGGGGTACAGCTGGTGACCGACTTCGAGCGGGTACTGGCGCAGTTCAATGAATATGACCCGCAGCTGGTGCTGATGGATATCACTCTGCCATTTTACAGTGGGTTTTACTGGTGCGGGGAGATACGGCGCTTTTCAAAGGTGCCGGTGATCTTTATCTCCTCCGCTGCCGACAATATGAACATTGTGACGGCGATCAATATGGGCGGCGACGATTTTATCGCCAAGCCGTTCGACCTTGGGGTGCTGACGGCGAAGGTACAGGCGATGCTGCGGCGGAGCTATGACTTTGCCGGGTCGAGCAGGGTATTGAGTGCCGGAGAGCTGATGCTGAACCTGACGGAGGGCAAGGCCTACTATAAAGGGAGCCAGGTTGAGCTGACGCGAAATGAGCTGAAGATCTTACAGATGCTGATGGAGAACCGTCCCGGTGTCGTCAGCAGGGATGATCTGATGACGAGATTATGGGAATCAGACGCGTTTGTCGACGAGAACACCCTTGCGGTCAATGTCGCAAGGCTGAGGAAAAAGCTGTCGTCGATTGGGGCGGATGGTATGATACAGACCCGGAAGGGAATGGGCTATTCGATTGGATAACAATGAAAAGGGTACGCATTTTTTCCGTCAGCTGGGTCAGTACCTCTGGGAAAAACGGCGGGACCTGATCTTATGGCTGATTTGGACGGGAACGCAGGCGATTGTGTTTGCGTTTTACCGCATCGATTTTGAGCCGCTGATCTATGCAAGTATGCTGGGGATTGTGGCAGGCGGGCTGTTTTTTGTCCGGGGGTTTGCACGCTGGCGGAAACGCCAGCAGGAACTGCAATTGCTGAGTCAGATGTTGGATGAAAAGGTGCTGCCGCTGCCGGCACCGCACGACCTGAGCGAGAAAAACTACCAGACGCTGATTCGGCGGCTGGCGGAAGCACGTCAGGCAGATTTGCGGGAGAATGAGCAGAAACAGGCGGCGATGATCGATTTTTACACCCTGTGGGTGCACCAGATCAAGACCCCGATTGCTGCAATGCGGCTGCTGCTCCAGACGGATGGGGAGGTTGCCTCCTCACAACTATTAGGGGAGCTGACACGGATTGAAGGGTATTCGGAGATGGTGCTGTCGTATATGCGGCTGCAATCGGATGAAACGGATTATATATTCCGAAAGACGGCAGTCGATCCGCTGATTCGCAAGACACTGCGGCGGTTTGCAAGGCTGTTTATCGGCGGAAAGCTGTCGGTCAGCTTTGAAGGGACCGGGCTGGAGGTCGTGACGGATGAGAAATGGCTGCTGATCGTACTGGAACAGGTGATTTCCAATGCGGTCAAATATACGCCGCCGGGCGGACGTGTCAGCATCACCGCAAAAGGCAACAGCCTGATGATCGCGGATACCGGCATCGGTATCCGGCAGGAAGACCTGCCGCGGGTATTCGAACGCGGATACACCGGCTTTAACGGACGCGGTGAACGTCATTCAAGCGGGCTGGGATTATACCTTTGCAGGGAAATCATGGACCGTCTGGGAGGAAAAATTCTGCTGGATTCTGCGCCGGGGAAAGGGTGTCAGGTGACACTGGTATTCCCGGAGCGGATGGAAGGATATGAATAAATAAAAAAGGCAAATGCCGAACGAAAAGAAAGGAAGATGAAGGAAATGGCAGATTTATCGATAGGTGTTATGCTGGATTCATTCCGGCTGCCGCTGGGAGAGGCGCTGAAAAAGGCGCACGACGTCGGGGCACAGGGAATCCAGATTTATGCGACCAAAGGTGAAATGGCGCCCGAAAACCTGAATACCGCCGCCAGACGGGAACTGCTCGACCGCATCAAAAGCAATGGACTGAAGGTATCGGCGCTGTGCGGCGACCTCGGAATGGGATTTGGCAACCCGGAGAAGAACCCGGAGCTGATTGAACGTTCCAAACGGATACTGGAACTGGCGCGGGATTTGGAGACGGACGTTGTGACGACCCATATCGGCGTCGTACCGGAGGACAGCAGCCACCCGCGTTACCAGATCATGCAGCAAGCCTGTGGGAAACTGGCGGAGTTTGCCGACTCGATGGAGGCACATTTTGCCATCGAAACCGGTCCGGAACCGGCGGCACGTCTGCGGAAATTCCTGGACAGCCTGGGTTCGAGAGGGGTTGCGGTCAACTTTGACCCGGCGAACCTCGTGATGGTGGTCAAAGATAACCCGGTCGAAGGGGTCAAACTCCTCAAGGATTATATTGTACATACCCACGCAAAAGACGGCCGGCACATTTACTGGCGTGAACCGGAAGAGATCTACGGCGTGACCGAAGCGGAAGTCCCGCTGTCGCCGTCCTTTGAAGAGCTGCCGCTTGGAGAAGGGGACGTCGATTTTCCGGGATGGATTGGCGCGCTGCGTGAGATCGGGTACCATGGATTCCTGACGATAGAGCGGGAAGTCGGGGCAAACCCGGAAGCGGATATCCGTAAGGCGGTCGGATTTTTACAGCAACTGATCGGCTGATAGAATATCAAGACAGCAGGGAAAGTCCTGTGTGGAAGGAGATCATTCGTTATGAGCAAAATTAAAATCGCAATTGTCGGCGTGGGGAACATCTCCCTGTCCCACATTCATGGCTATCAGCTGAACCCGGATGTGGAGCTGTACGCGTTCTGTGATATCGACGAGAAGCGTCTGAAGATGATGGGCGAGAAGTTCGGCATCACCCGTCTGTACACCGATGAAGCAGAGATGCTGCGTGAGCTGCCGGAGATTGACGCGGTCAGCGTCTGCACCTGGAACTCACAGCATGCACCCTGCACGATTATGGCACTGAATGCAGGCAAGCACGTATTGTGTGAAAAGCCGATGGCGACCTGTGCGGCGGACGCTGAGAAGATGAAAGAGGCGGCAGAAAGAAACGGCAAACTGCTGATGGTCGGATTTGTCCGTCGGTACGGCAATGACGCGAAGATTTTGAAGGACTATATCGACAACGGATATTTTGGCGACATTTATTATGGAAAGGCGACCTATCTGCGGAGAAATGGTTCACCTGGGAGCTGGTTTGGAGACCGTTCGCGTTCTGGCGGCGGACCGCTGATCGACCTTGGGGTGCATGTCATCGACCTGACGCGTTACCTGATGGGGAACCCGAAGCCGGTATCGGTATATGGAGCGACCTTCCACAAGCTGGGCAACCGTCCGGACATCAAGGACAAGATGAAGGGCTATCAGGCGGCGTCGGACCATACGAATGAGATATTCGACGTAGAAGACCTGGCAAGCGCGATGATTCGCTACGATAACGGCGCGGTTGTATCGATTGAAGCGGCATTCTCGCTGAATATCAAGGAAGATGAAGGCAAAATCCAGCTGTTCGGCACCAAGGCAGGCGCAAAACTCGACCCGTCGCTGGAGATGTATACCGAGCTGAACGGTTACATGTCCAATGTAACGCTGGATACGGCGACAGCGCTTGATTTTGACGGTCTTTTTGAAGGAGAGATCAACCATTATGTTGACTGCATCCTCGGAAGAGTAGAAAAATGCGTATCTCCGGCAGAAGACGGAATCACGCTGATGAAGATCCTTGACGGCATCTACCGTTCTGCCGCAGAAGGACATGAAGTCATCCTGTAATTGATGGGGCGGCGTACCGGTTGACGGTGCGCCGCTTTGTGCTATTTGCGGGAAAAGCCGTGGAAAGAGGGGTTTTTGTAAAAAATTAGAAATTTCGGCAAAATTGTGCAACTTTTTTGCAATCTGCGGCGTATTATAAACGTATGCCCGGAAGTATACCCGAAAGGCATCCGGGTAACATTTGACAGTCAGAAAGAAGGAGGAAGAAAAAAGATGACAGCCGTCGAAGAACGTCTGCATCCGTCGCCAGGACCGCCCGGGAAAGACTCTGCCCGCAGGCCGAAAAAAGCAGTGGCGGCGGATGACGGCGTGATTTTACAGGTGCGCGGACTGCGCAAGGTCTACGAGGTTGAGGACGAAAAGGTCGTTGCGCTGGGTAAGATATCGCTCCAGATCAAAAAGGGCGAAATCTGCTGTATCCTGGGAACATCGGGAAGCGGTAAATCGACCCTGCTCAACATCATGGCCGGACTGGAAAAGCCAACCCGCGGACATGTCATCATCGCAGGACGGGAAGTCACGGCGATGAGTGAAAAGGAACTGGCGGTATTCCGCCGTCAGAACATCGGGTTCATCTTCCAGTCGTATAACCTGATGCCGCAGGATACGGCGCTGGAAAACGTGGCGATGCCGCTGGTCTTCAAGGGCGTGCCCAAAAAGGAACGTGAGGCGCGTGCAAAAAAAATGCTGGCGCGCGTCGGGCTGAAAGGGCGTATGAAGCACCGTCCGTCCCAGATGTCGGGCGGTCAGCAGCAGCGTGTCGGCATCGCGCGTGCGTTTATCTCGCAGCCGCCGGTGGTGTTTGCCGACGAGCCGACCGGAAACCTGGACAGCCATACCACGACAGAGGTCATGGAGATGATCGTGCGGATGGCGCGCCGGTATCATGAAACGCTGATTATCGTCACCCATGACGGTGATATCGCCCGGTATGCCGACCGGATTGTCCGTCTGGTGGACGGTGCGATCGTCAGCGATACCGAGAATGTGTCGGTCGTGCCGCGGGAAGAACCCGAAACGGTCGATCAGCCGGCGCAAACACAGTCCAAACGCACAAAACCTCTGGCGGACAGTAAGCAGGGGCAAAATCAAACGAAAGGATAAAACGAACTATGCACGTTGGGGAGAAAAAAAGCATATTGTTTCGGTGGGAAGCGGTTTTAGCCGCGTTTCTGCTTATTTTGTCGATGGCGGTTGTTGTACTGCCCAGTATGGGAGTTGAAGCTCAGGATTCCGATACATCAGGTTCACAACCTAATGTAAGTAATTATGCTGGAAATAAAATTTTGATTGCGCCATCAAGTCAAGTGCCAGTAGTTGTTGCTGGGGAACGTGGAAAGAGCATTTCAATTTTTTATTACAGTGAAGTTTCAGATCCAAATGCACAGGTTACAATTTCTATGCCCAGTGGTTTATATTTGAGAAATACTGCTTCTACTCAGCAGGTAAAAATAGAAGTATGTGATAAGTATAACCCAAAGGAATTGGTGAGTTTTGTTATTGATGCAGATGATAAGGCTGCTAGTGGAATTGTACCAATTAGTTTATCAATAGTCTATAAAGATGGCGATGGTTATAACACTGAATCTATGACATATTCAGTGCAAATTTATAATCCCGAGATACCAGATGATGGCAGTAGCAGTGAACCTTCTGCACCGGAATTGATCGGTAACCAGGTCACCGTATCCAAAAACGCCTTCATGCCGGAAATCAAAGCTGGTGAAACTAAAGAAATTTTGATTCCGCTGAATGCAACTTCTGTCGTCGGTTCCGCACAGGTCACTCTGGGCATGCCAGAAGGTCTTTATCTTGAATCGGCTGCGGCTACTCAGACTGTCAACTTCAAAAAGGGAAGCGCGACTATCAGTTGTCGTGTCACTGCTAAGCAGGATGTAACCGATTCGGTTGCGTCGATTGACGTAAGTTCGGTATACTCCTACGACAACAAACAGGTTAGTGAGAAGACCACCTTCTCCGTCCGTCTGCGTGCGTCGGATGATATCAAATCCAATGGTAAACTGGTCATCACCGGTTATCAGCTGGGCAGTTCCACCCTTTCCTATAACGGCGATACCTCTCTGACCATCACCGTCCAGAATACCGGCTCCGCTACCATGAAGGACATCACCATGACCCTTGACGGTATGGCAACCGGTTCGGTTACCCTGAAATCCGGTATGGACGTCCAGACCCTTGTCGAACTCGGTCCCGGCCAGCAGTCGACCTTTACCTATCAGCTCCACGGTGATAAGGCGCTTCCCAGCGGTACCGCGATTCTGACCGCGACTGCCGCCTGCGGAGAAGAAAAGTCTGTCGCAAAGGTGTTTGTACCCTGTGTCGGCAAACCCGAAACCTCCGGCGGTGAAGGCGAAAGCGGCCCCGGTTCTTCCAAACCCCAGGTTATTATTGAAAGCTATACCTACGGTGAAGAGGGAACCAGTGTCACCGGCGGCAGCACCTTTACCCTTGGCATGACCCTGAAGAATACCTCTTCCTCCAGTGCCATCGAAAATATCAAGATGGTCGTTTCTTCCGCAGCGGACGAAACAACCGGCGGCGTCTTCACACCCGCAAGTTCTTCCAACTCCTTCTTTATCGCAAAGGTCGGCGCGGGTGAGAGCTTTACCGAAAGCATCGACCTGGTTGTCAAAGCAGACGCTCCGCCCAAGTCCTACGGGATTGATGTGCAGATTGCCTACGAGGCGGTCGTCGATGGCAAACGGGAAAGCCTGACCGCTACTGAACGCATTACCATCCCTGTTTCCCAGCCTGACCGTTTTGAGGTCGAAGACGCTCAGATCAGCAGTACCGTATATGTCGGTGATTCCGCATACTGCTCGGTCTCTTATGTCAATAAGGGCAAGAGCGCGATTTATAACCTCTCGATCGCCGTCGAGGGTACCGGCTTTACCACTGCCGATGCCAATACCTATGTCGGCAACGTCGAAGCAGGCAACGGCGACTATTTTGAAACTTCCCTCAATGTCACCGAACCCGGTACCATTGACGGCAAGTTTATCATTACATACGAGGATTCCGCCGGTACGCAGACCACCCTCGAACGCCCCTTTACCGCAACCGTTATGGAAATGGACTGGGGAGAACCTGACCCCATGGAACCGATGGAACCGGTTGATGCCAATCCGGGTTTGCCGCTTTGGGGGAAGATTTTGATTATTGTCGGCTGCGTTGTGGTTGCAGGCGGTATCGTTGTAGTCGTGCTGCGCATCCGCAGAAAGAAGAGAAAGGCTGTCCCTGTCTTTGACGACGAGGACGACGACGATTACGGAGACGACGATTTTGATGAATGATATCAAAAAGGCACGTCCGGCCGGCAAAAGCCCTCCGGCCCGGCGTAACAGAAATCCCGGTCATTCCTCCCCTTCTAAGGCACATCGCCCGGATAAGGGGATGACCCGCCGCGATACCATCCTGATGTGTATCAAAAACCTCTGCCGGCGTAAGGTCCGCACCATCCTCACTGTCAGCGGCGTTATCATCGGCACCTGTGCGATCACCGTCATGGTCTCGCTGGGGCTTGGCATGCAGAAGACGCTGGAAGAAACCCTCGCTCAGCTGGGCGACCTGACCATTATCAATATCTATAACTACGGCACTTCCACCGAACAGCCGCTCAATGATGAGATGCTCGATACCATACGGCTTCAGGATGGCGTCGTCGCGGTCACACCTGTCTACAATACCTACGCTTCACGCTGGGGCAACTACACCTTCTCAAACGGCAAGTATACCTATGACGGCCAGATTGTCGGCGTCGATTTTGACGCGCTCCGTTCGATGGGCTATACCTTTGTCGAAGGCGATTTCCCGACGGGTGAAAACGGGTATGAAGGCGTGTTTGTCATCGGACAGGATTCTCTTTACAGTTATACCGATAAAAAGGGTAATTATGTCCAGCAGACGACCAAAGCCGACGGCTCTCCCTCTGACCCACCGGTTAACGTCATGAAAGATAAGCTCACCCTGACCATCAATAAGTCGGATCAGTCCAATACCAAAAAACAGCCGTCCTTTAAAATTACCTGCACCGGTATCCTCACCAGTGATTATCAGCGTAACCCCAGTACCTACGGCGTGTTTATGGATATCCACTACGTCAAGAGCCTGGAAAAAGAGTACAATAAGTACAACGGCGTGAAAGTGGATAAAAACAAGGTGGAAGCCTATGACAATGTCGTTGTCAAGGTACAATCGATGGGCGATGTCCAGGAGGTCGAGGATTATATCAAGTCCTTCGGGTATAATACCAACTCGATGGAAAGCGTCCGCAAACCCATTCAGGACCAGGCCAACCAGCAGCAGATGATTCTCGGCAGCCTTGGTGCCATCAGCCTGTTTGTCGCGGCGCTCTCGATCACGAATACGATGGTCATGTCGGTTTATGAGCGAACCCGTGAGATCGGTGTCATGAAGGTGCTTGGATGTTCGCTGTCGGACATTCGCGGGGTATTTTTGATGGAAGCGGGGACGATCGGCTTTACCGGCGGCGTCATCGGCGTCGGCATCAGTTACATCGTCAGCTTTATCATCAACCATTATGGCGGCATGGGCGGCGATTCCGGCGGAATGCTGGGGATGGCTTCCATTGGCGGCAGCTCGATTATTCCATTCTGGCTGGCGCTTGGCGCGATTGCGTTTGCAACGCTGGTCGGATTGTTGTCCGGCTTCTCGCCTGCGAACCGTGCGGTGAAAATCAGCGCACTCTCCGCTATTAAACAGGAATAATGCCGGGAAAAGAACCCTGTATAGACAAAAACCGTCTGCCCATTTGGTCAGGCGGTTTTTTGCTGAAACAGAATGCAACCATCCGCCGGTCTGATGCGTATATGTGAACAGCAGGACGAAGGGAGGAAACCGCGGTGTTTGCTGCACCACAACAATTGGTGGATGAATATGGAGAGCGGCTGTTCGGATTATGTATGCACCTTTGCAGGCAGCGGGACGCCGCGGAAGAACTGTATCAGGAAACCTGGGTGCGGGTCCTGATGAAACGGGACAGTTTTCGGGAGGGAGAGCCGTTCGAACCCTGGCTGACGAGAATCTGCGTCAACCTCTATCGAGACTCCCTTCGCCGGCAGAAACTGCGGCGGTTTTTGCCGCTAAACGGCGTTGAAAGCACCGTTTCACATGATCTTGTCAGTGATGAGCGGCTCAGCTTAATGGATGCGGTCGGAAAGCTCCCGGATAAACTGCGGATTGCAGTTGTTCTCGTGTATATGGAGGGACGGACCGAACAACAGGCCGCTGATATTCTGGGAATTTCGGTCAGTGGAGTGAAAAGCCGGCTGATGCGTGCAAAAAAGCTGTTGAAGGAGGCGTTGCAGGATGAACAGGATGGATGAATCGGATCTGGCGCAGATGATTGCACAGGCTGCCGCTGAACAGTCCTTTGAGACGCCTGTATTGGATGTCGATGCGGCGGTCCGCGAGGCTGACCGCCGCCGTCTGGGACGTCAGCTGAAAATTCTGGCGGTTGGAGCGGTACTGATGCTGGCTGCACTGGCGGCAGGGATACTGTTGGTATTGGCGGACAGCGTCGGGACAGATTATTACTGGTTGGCGGTTGCGACGGCTGCTTATATTGGAATGACGCTTCCGGTAGGGTTGGCGGCTGTGATGCTGTTTTGCAAAAGGCTGGAACGTCAACAGCAGAAAGGTGTGAGGAAATGAACGGGGTCGTAATTTTGATCGCAGGTGTTGGGCTGCTGCTTGTGCTGTCGCTGGTTCTGATCGGCGTGTTTGTCTGGCGGGATGCCCGCTCACGTGGGATGAATGCCGCCGGATGGGCGTTGTGTGCGGTATTTCTGCCGCTGTTTTGCGGACTGGCGCTCTATCTGATTGCCCGCACCGGCCGTTCTGCGATGCGCTGCCCACAATGTCACCAACCGGTTTCAAGTGAATACACCGTCTGTCCATTCTGCGGCACAGAACTGAAACTGCGCTGCCCGTCCTGTAAACGTCCGGTCGAATATATCTGGAAGATCTGCCCATGGTGTTCAGCCGAACTGCCGCAGCGGACACCGCCGGTCGCTGAAAAAAAGGAGCGTTGGCTGGGATGGGTGCTGGCAATGAGCATTTTGGTACCGCTGCTGATGATTGGCGCGATCGTGCTGTCCAGCCCGTTTGACCATGGCGGCTTCAGTACCGTGCAGGATGGCCCATATACCGTTGAGGAACTGTTTGAAGTGCAGCCGGAGCTTGTAGAAGATACGGCACTCAATGAATGGCTGGAGAAGTGTCAGGAGGATGGCGTCTATTTATTATGGAACCGTCAGGTGCTGGGCGGAAAAGATGGCGACAAACAAACGCTGGTTGGGTATTTGTATCTGCGCGGTTACCGGGATGTCGAGCTGGATGCCAATGGCGACCCGAATTACTGGGGCAGGGTCAGCCTGAAAGCCGAGCTGACAGGGATTCCGGATGAAAATGCAGAGCCGGTGATTTGGTTTGTCCGTCTGCGTGCCAACCGGGCCGGGACGCCGGAGCTGCTGCTCAATGGGAGCGAAAGTCAAACTTGGTTGGAGAAGGTGGAAGATGGGCAGCTGTTGAACGATATCATTGATTTTTATATTCATGCAGAGTAAACAGAACCGTATCGTCTGCGGTTTGAACAAAAAAAGCCGGAAATGATTCCTGTTTTGTACATTGACGTGAACACAGGATTTCCTGTATAATAAATTTAAATAGCGTACAATATTTTGATTTTGCAGGAAAGGAAATTGTTTTATGGCTTATCAGAAAAAGGACAACGGTTATTATACCCGGGTTGAAAACGAAGGGGGCGCAGTGCTGGGCGTGACCACCGCCGCCATTATCGAAAAGGACGGCTTTGCATTTAAGGACCTCGCGGGAACCGGCGAGCTGCTTCCCTATGAAGACTGGCGGCTCTCCAGCGAAGAGCGGGCGCGTGATCTGGCTGCACGGCTGGACGCAAAGGCAATCGCAGGATTAACGCTGTTTTCGTCCCACCAGCAGGTTCCGGCCGGTGAGTTTGGCCGGTTTGCGGGCACCTACGACGGCAAAAAGTTCAGCGAAAGCGATGCAAAACCGTATGACCTTTCTGACCAGCAGAAACAGTTTATTCCGGAAGATGGCATTCGTACCGTACTGGTGACCGACGTTGCCGGCATTGAGACGCTTGCACGCTGGAACAACAACCTGCAAAGCCTTGCAGAGAGTTCTCCGTTCGGTATCCCGGTTTCGACCTCATCCGACCCGCGCCACGGCACCCGGAATCCTACCGGCCGTCAGTCAGGCGAAGTCGTCACGACTTCCAAATGGCCGCAGGGACTTGGACTGGCTGCGACCTTCCGTCCGGAGGTTGTCAAAGAGCATGCGGAGATCGTCGCGAAGGAATACCGTGCAATGGGCATTACCTCCGCACTGTCTCCCCAGATTGATCTCGGCTCTGACCCGCGCTGGATGCGGACGAGAGATACTTTCGGCGCACATGTGAAGATGTCCCAGGACATGGCGCGCGCCTATTGTGACGGCATCCAGACCACCGAAGGCAGCAAAGACGGCTGGGGCACCGGTTCAGTCAATGCGATGGCCAAACACTGGCCGGGCGGCGGCACTGGTGAAGGTGGACGCGACGCCCATTACGCCTACGGCAAATATGCGGTGTATCCCGGCCACAACTTTGATATGCACATGAGTGTCTTCACCGAAGGCGCGTTTAAGCTGGACGGACCGACCGGAATGTGCGGTGCGATCATGCCGTACTATACGATTTCGACCGGGATTGACCCCGATGAAAATGTCGGCAACGCCTATTCGCATTATATTATTCATGACCTGCTTCGTGAGAAGTATCACTTTGATGGCATTGTCTGCACCGACTGGGGTGTGACCCAGCATGAGACAGGGGAGAAGGTTTCGGCGTTTGCCCATGCTGCCCATGGTGTTGAGACGATGGAACGCCCTGCACGTATCCTCAAGGCGATTATGAACGGTGTCGACCAGTTCGGCGGCGACAATGAGGTCGGGCCGGTCATGGCAGCATATAACCTCGGCGTGGAAAAGTATGGCGAAGAGGTCATGAAAAAACGGTTTGAGGAGACAGCATACCGGATTTTGCTGCCGTTGTTCCGGACCGGGCTGTTTGAGAACCCGTATCTGGTTGCAGATGAGAGCCGGGCAGTTATCGGCAAGAAGGAGTATGTCGACCTCGGCTTCAAACGTCAGCTGGAATCGATTGTCATGCTCAAGAATAAGAACAATGTCCTGCCGCTGAAAAAGGGCACAAAGGTTTATGTGCCCGACCGTCTGGAAAAAGGCAAGATCAACTTCTTTGGGATGCTGGAAGAGGACAAGGTCATCAAACCCGTCATTCCGGAAGAAATCGCACCTTATCTGACGCTGGTTGACAGCCCGGAAGAAGCTGACGTTGCACTGGTGCTGATGGAAAGCCCGCAGAGCCTGGGATACAACGATGATGACCGGCTGGGCGAGAAGGGCTATCTGCCGATCAGCCTGCAATACCGTCCCTATACCGCCGTGTCTGCCAGAGCGGAGAGCATCGGTCAGGGAGATTACCGTGAAACCGAAAATCCCAACCGCAGCTATAAAGGCAAGACCGCAGTCTGCTATAATGAAAAAGACCTCGATAATGTCATCGAGATGCGCAGGGTGATGGGAGATAAGCCGGTTGTTGCGGTCCTGACGGTTGCCAATATGACGGTACCGGCCGAGTTTGAGCCGTATGTAGACGCATTGATGGTCGACTTTTATGTCGAACGCCGGGCAACCTACACCATCCTGACCGGTGGAGCGGAACCGTCTGCACTGCTGCCCTTCCTGATGCCGGCAGATATGGAGACGGTCGAAACCCATTGCGAAGACCTGCCGTTTGATATGACCCCTTACGCCGATTCGGAGGGACATACTTATGATTTCGGCTTTGGGATGAACTGGTCGGGTGTGATTCACGATGAGCGCAACGAAAAATATAATCGTGAGAATGCACACTGCTGATAGATATTTGATTGCATAAAAATGGTGAAGACCTTCCGGGAAATACCGGGAGGTCTTCGCTTGTCGAAAAATCTGTTTTTATGGATTGCAGGTCCAGGGCGGCAGCCCTGGGCGCGCGTAAGCGCGCAACCACTCTCCAAAACGTAGCCATTGCCCGTGTGGCAGCAAGGCAATGGCGGATGAAGAATACGAACGGTTGACTTTGTCGACAGCCTGAGACCTCCCAAAAACACCGGGAGGTCTTTTTCTGTAAGGGTAATTGTATCTGAAGATTGGGCGTGGTATAATAGTACTAATCTGAATTTTAAAATATTATTTTGTGATGCTGCGGAAAGGCAGGGATTGGTATGCAGAAGAATCAGATCAGACAGATGCCGAAAGTGGAACTGCATTGTCATCTGGATGGCTCCCTTTCACCCGGATTAATTCGCTCCTGTCTGGGACGGGAGGTTCTAGACTCAGAACTGATGGTTGCGCCTGATTGCCGGAATCTGGCGGAGTATCTCGAAAAATTTTCGCTGCCGCTTTGCTGTATGCAGACACGGGATGGGCTGCGGATGGCCGGTTATGACCTGATTCGCAGTTGTGCACAGGAGAATGTCTGCTATGTCGAGGTGCGGTTTGCACCCCAGTTTTCCCATCAGCAGGGTTTGTCTGACCGGGAGGTCATTCAGGCGGTGCTGGATGGACTGGAGCAGGGACGCCGGGAATATGGTGTCGAGTATGGCGTGATCGTCTGTGCAATGCGTCACCTGCCGGAGGAGGAAAACCTCGCGATGATTCAGGCAGCAGCCGAATTCCTTGGGAAAGGAGTCTGTGCTGCCGACCTTGCCGGAGATGAGGCCGCGTACCCGATGGGTGATTTTATGCAGCTGTTTGAACAGGTGCGGGCGATGGGCATGCCGTTTACGATTCATGCCGGTGAATGCGGCAGTGTACAGAATATCCGGGACGCGATTACAGCCGGTGCAAAGCGTATCGGGCATGGGATCGCGATGCGTGGGGACCATGAATTGCAATCCTTTTGCCGTGAACGGGGAATCGGGGTGGAACTCTGCCCACACAGCAACCTGCAAACCCGTGCAGTCGGTTCAGAAGCAGAGTATCCGCTGACCGAATTTTTGCAGGCAGGCGTTCCGGTGACCATCAACACCGATAATCGCACCGTCAGCGGCTGCACGCTGACAGATGAGATGGCCTTTGTCCAGACAGAATGGGGCGTTACGGATGAACAGCTCTGGCAGATGACCGAAAATGCAGTTGTGGTCAGTTTTGCGGACGATGAAATTAAAACACGTCTGCTGGAAAAGATTCGGAAAGCCCGATTGGAGGCAGAAACAAAATGAACAAACACTACCGGAGAATATTTCTGATTGTGCTGGATTCGCTGGGAATCGGCGCGATGCCGGACGCTGGAGCGTTTGGGGATGGCGCGGTGGATACCTTCGGGCATATCTGCGAAACAGCGGGACCGCTGGATATTCCCAACCTGACAAGGCTGGGCATGTTTCAGCTGCATCCGGTGGCCGGCGTTGCCGCTCCTGAAAAGCCGGAAGGGTTTCTGATGAAGCTGGCCGAACGCAGCCGCGCAAAAGATACGATGGCCGGTCACTGGGAAATGATGGGAATTGAAACCAAAAAGCCGTTCAAAACCTTCACCGACACCGGATTTCCAAAAGAACTGATCGACGAGCTGGAAAAGAGATGCGGCAAACGGGTGATTGGCAACAAAAGTGCCAGCGGTACTGAAATCCTGAAAGAGCTTGCACCGGAGGAAAAGAACGGCTGTATGATCGTATACACCTCTGCCGATTCGGTGTTGCAGATATGCGGCAATGAAAAGACGTTTGATCTCGCAAACCTCTACCGCTGCTGTGAGATTGCCAGAGAACTGACGATGAAGGACGAATGGAAGGTCGGGCGGGTTATCGCCCGACCGTATCTCGAAGTGAGTCCCGGCGTTTATCAGCGCACTGCCAACCGTCGGGATTATGCGGTCAAACCGCCGCAGGCTACCGTGCTGAACGCACTTTCAGACAACGGCCTCGACGTCATCGGGGTCGGCAAGATTCACGATATCTTTTCGGGAGAAGGGCTGACCCGCTGGATTCACTCGGACAGTTCGGTCGAAGGAATGCAGCAGACGGTGGAACTGGCGAAAGAAGATTTTCACGGGCTGTGTTTTGTCAACCTGGTGGACTTTGACGCCAAATGGGGCCATCGGCGCAACCCGGACGGTTATGCCAGAGAAATCGAAGCGTTTGATAAAGGACTGGGGCAGCTGCTCGATGTCCTTCATCCGGACGACCTTCTGATGATTACAGCCGACCATGGCAACGACCCGACCGCACCCGGCACCGACCATACAAGGGAATATGTCCCGCTGATCTGCTGGTCGAAGACGATGGACGCGACCGGTCGGATGGATGGCGACAGCTTCGGGATTATCGGCGCGACGATTGCCGACAATTTTGGGGTGAAAATGCCGGAAGGGTGCATCGGAGAATCGGTGCTGAACAGACTTTAAAACAGCTTTCTGCGGCGTATGATGGTCAAAATACGCTGTTGGAATAGATGGGGTATCCGTCCTCCGTTATCCGGCGGAAATCTGCATACAGGAGGATTTTATCATGAGAAAAAGCATCAAAATCATCGACAAATTTGACGGGAGGGTAATCGCAGAATAAATGACCCTCCCAATAGGTGGAGGATTTTATGCGTACACAATTTACTGGAAAACGTCTGAAAAAGTTCATCTCTTATTACAAACCCCATCGCCGTATTTTTGCGATGGATATGACCTTCGCGGCAGTGAGTGCGGTTGCGGTGCTGCTTTTTCCGCTGGTATCCGGGGAAATCACCGAACTGGTGATGGACGGATGGAACGCGGAGACGGTCCGGACGCTGGGATGGTATATGCTGTTGCTGGCTGGACTTGCCGGGCTGCGGATGGTCAGCAATGTGATCTATGCCTACTTTGGCCATGCGATGGGCGCAAAGATGGAAGAAACGATGCGGGATGAACTGTTTGCCCATTATGAGAAGCTGTCCTTCGGCTTTCATGCCAAACATGACGTCGGCCAGCTGATGACGGTGTTATCGAATGACCTTTCGGGCATGACCGAACTTTTCCACCATGGTCCGGAGGACTTGTTGATGACGGTCATCAAGTTCGGCGGTGCCTTTGTCATTCTGATGGCAATCGACCCGCGGCTGACGCTCATTATGTTTGCTCTGTTGCCGGTCATGGCGGTCATTTCGGTATGGAACGACCGGAAGATGGAGCGGGCGCTGCTGCGCTCCAAGTCCGACCGCGCCGAGATGAACGGACATCTGGAAGATGTGCTGTCGGGTATCCGGACAGTTAAGGCATTTGGTGCCGAAAAGGCTGAGGCAGGACGTTTTCACGACTATAACCATCGATATACCGACAGTCAGTGCCGCTTTTATAAGATTGAAGCGATCTTTTATGAGGTGATGGGCAGTTTTCCGCAGATTCTGACCATGCTGACCATCTGTGCAGGCGGTGTGCTGATTGGACTGGGCAGGATGGAGATTCCGGTTCTGGTAACCTTTTTGCTGTATGTCGGGACGCTGGCCGAACCAATTCAGACAATGCTCAACTTTATGCGGCTGTACGAGGAGGGTAAGTCAGGGTTTATCCGGTATATGGAGATGCTGGAGGTCACGCCTTCGGTCGCAGAACCGGAAAAGGCGGTTTCACTGTCGGAGGTGCGGGGTGAAATACGGTTTGAGGATGTCAGTTTCCATTATCCTGATGCACGTGAAAATGTGCTGGAACACCTCACTTTTTCACTTGCCAGTGGGGAATCGGTGGCCTTTGCCGGTGCATCCGGCATCGGCAAAACGACCGTCAGTATGCTGGCGGCACGGTTTTACGATGTGACCGGCGGAAAAATCACATTGGATGGGGTCGATCTGCGGCAGCTGTCCAATCGGACCCTTCGGGAGAATATCGGGATTGTCCAGCAGGAGGTTACCATCTTCAACGGAACCATCCGCGACAATATCCGCTATGGCCGCCCTGATGCGACCGATCGCGAGATTGAACAGGCAGCTGTGCAGGCAGGAATCGACGGGTATATCCGGACGCTGCCGATGGGGTATGATACGACTGTCGGCACCAAGGGAATCACCCTGTCCGGCGGACAGCGACAGCGCATCAGCATAGCCCGGCTGTTTTTAAAGGACCCGAAGATTCTGATTCTGGATGAAGCGACCAGTGCACTGGATTACGAAAGCGAACAGCTGGTGCAGCGTTCGCTGGAAAAACTGATGCGCGGCAGAACTACAATCATCATCGCACATCGGCTGTCGACCATCCGCAATGTCGACCGGATTTATGTGCTGGGCGGGAAATCGATTGTCGAGTCAGGCAGTCATGCACAGTTGTTGGCGATGGGCGGAGAGTATGCCCATCTCTGTGAACTTTCGGGTTATGCAGAGACATGACCGGCATTATGACGGTGTGATGGTTCCTACATGAAAGAAGCTCCTTTGGACGTTTGTCCAGAGGAGCTTTTCTCATAAACACATCAGTACCGGTTTAGCGATTGACCAGATTATATTTTTTCCACTTTCCGGACAGGAAGTAGATCAGGCCGGGAATCGCTGTCCCGTATGCGGCCAGACCGTAGCCGAGGAAGAACCCGAACAGTCCCAGCTCGCATTCGATACCAAGCAGCCAGCTCAATCCGATGCGGAGCACAACTGCGTCCAGCAGACCAAAAATCAGGCTGAGTCTTGCATTGCCGATACCCTGAATCAAGCCGTTGGTGCCCTTCATAATGGCCATAGCGGGGAAACTCCAGACGATTGCCGAAACGAATACCGGTGCCAGTTCGATGACTTCCGGGTCGGTCGTAAACAGACTGAAGACCGCGTCCGAACAGGTCAGCAGCAGGATGGTAAAGAGCAGATAACAGCCGCCGCAGAAGATGATGCTGGTCCAGAGGACTTTTTCCACCCGCTTGACTTTTCCGGCGGCGATATTCTGGCCGGTCATCGAAGAGACAGCGAACGAGATACCCTGGGTAATCTTGTTGACGATATCGTCAACTTTGATGCCAGCGCCGAAGACTGCCGAAGCATAGACGCCGACCGTATTGACCAGCGAGTTGACAAACATCATCGAGATGTTGATAGCTGCCGACTGGACGGCGAAGGGGATTCCCAGCCGGGTCAGCTGACGGGCCATTTCGCCGTCAATCTTAAAGCTGGCGGGTTTGAAGTCAAATCCGAAGCTGTCCCGGTTGAGGTAAAGGTAGATAATCGCGTAGATAAACGAGAACGCCTGTCCGAGGATGGTTGCCAGCGCAGCACCGGCAACCGACCAGTTGAAGACACCGACAAACAGCAGGTCCAGTACGACGTTGATAATCGATGCAATCATGACAAAGATAAACGGGTGCCGTGAATCTCCCATTCCGCGCAGGACAGCCGAGACCATGTTATAGCCGTATGTAAAGATGACGCCGATGCTGCACACCAGGACATAATCTTCTGCCATTGCGAAGGATTCCTGAGGGGTATTCATCAGTGTCAGCACCGCTTTGCCAAATACCAGGCCGATAATGGTGATTGCCACTCCCATCAGCAGCACGATCGAAAAAAGTGAGCCAATAGCCTTATTGAGTTTATCCCGTCTGCCCGCGCCGATCAACTGGGCGATCAGGACCTGTCCGCCGTTGGAGAAGCCGAGGCAGACCATTGTCATAAAAGTAAAAATCTGGCTGGCGACCGAGACGGCGGACAGGCCATACGAACCGACAAACTGCCCGACGACGATCATATCAACCAGTGAGTAGAGCACCTGCATCAGGTTGGAGATCATAAACGGTACCGCAAACATCAACATTTTCTTTGGGATGTTTCCGGCAGTAAAATCATTAATTAGCTTGTTTTTCTTTTCCAATGCACATTCCCTCTTTCGACAGATTCAGTTATATTTATTATATAGCATTCTATGTATTTGCGCAAGGGGAAACAGTACAAAGGCGGATATTTCGTATTTTTGCACAACAAACCGGCGTTGGATTTATTCATTCCAACGCCGGTAATTGGCTAAATATACAGATTGCTTTCTGTCGGATAAAGAATAAGGACGGTGCCAGATGGAAGCAGTGGCGACATCAGCCAAAAACGGACAGCACCCTCTATCTGGCGCGTTGGTTCAGGTTGTGATGCTCCACAAACGAGCCCATCGGAACGTGGGTGACCGTCGTAAACTGGCAGCGTAGACGCTGCGCTTATACTTCTTCCGGACCCATCAGCTTAACCAGGACTGCTTTCTGTGCATGCAGTCTGTTTTCAGCCTCGTCGAAGATTTCATTTGCATGCGCTTCGAACACCTTGGTGGTGATCTCTTCTTCACGGTGAGCGGGCAGGCAGTGGAGAACCATTGCGCCGGGACGTGCAGCCGCGAGAACCTTGTCATTGATCTGGAAGCCTGCAAAAGCCTTGCGTCTTTCGACAGCTTCGCCTTCCTGACCCATCGAAGCCCAGACGTCGGTTTCGAGGACGTCGGCATTGGCTGCCATTTCTTCGACGTTGTCGCTGATGCGGAAGTTGCTGCCGTATTTCTTTGCAAATTCCATAACGGTGGGATGGGGATGATAGCCTTCCGGGCAGGCGATCGAGACCTGCATACCGACCGTCAGTGCGCCGACGATCAGAGAGTTGGCCATATTGTTGCCATCGCCGATGTAGCAGAAGTTCAGACCTTCAAACGCGCCCTTGTATTCGCGGATGGTCATCAGGTCAGCCAGAACCTGGCAGGGATGTGCATAGTCGGTCAGACCGTTGATAATCGGGATGCAGCCGAACCCGGCCAGATCTTCGACTTCCTTCTGTTCGAAGGTACGGATCATAATACCGTTGAGGTAACGGGAGAGTACGCGGGCAGTATCCTGAACCGGTTCGCCGCGGCCGATCTGAAGGTCACGGGAGGAGAGGAACTGTGCGAGACCGCCCAGCTGGTACATACCGGTTTCAAACGAAACGCGGGTACGGGTAGATGCTTTCTGGAAGATCATACCGAGGGTTTTGCCTTCCAGCAGATGGTGGGGAATGCCGTGCTTCTGGTCATATTTGAGCTGGTCTGCGAGGTTGAGGATATCAATGATTTCTTCCTGATTGAGATCAGCCATCTTCAGAAGATGTTTGGTCATGATAACGCATCCTTTCATACACTTTAATTTAAAGACAGCCGTCCATTGCGCAGTCGGACAGGTGCCTGAAAATCCTATTGAAAAAATATTATAGCATGTTTTATATCTTGCGTCAAGCGTTACTGGTCGACTACACTGCACAAAATCTCCAGTCCCTTATCCAGATCTTCGTCACTGATCGTGAGCGGCGGGAGCAGACGGACTTTGGTTTTAGCCGTCAGGACCAGCAGGCCGGCCTGCATGCAGGCTTCCCGCACATCCGCGGCAGTTTTGGTTTTCAGCGCGATGCCGATCATCATGCCCAGACCGGTCACCGATTCGACTTCTTTGCATTTATTGAGAGCAGCGCGGATTTTATCGCCTTTGCGGCGGATATCGGCCAGCAGTGCGTCATCCAGCTTGCTGAGGACGACATTTGCACCTGCACAGACGACCGGGTTTCCGCCAAACGTCGAGCCATGGCTGGAAGCACCCATGACATTTTCCAGCCGTTCATCGACCAGAACGGCGCCGATCGGCAGACCGCCGCCGAGACCTTTAGCGAGTGTGGTGATATCGGGGTGGACACCGAACTGTTCGGAGGCGAGCAGGGTACCGGTTCTGCCGATACCGGTCTGCACCTCATCGGCAATCAGCAGCAGGTCATGTTCTGCACAGAATTTTGCGACAGCTTTCACATACGCCTCATCCAGCGGAACGACGCCGCCTTCACCCTGTACAAATTCAATCATAACCGCGCATACTTTGTCATCACATGCTTTTTCCAGCGCTTCAAAGGAGTTCGCTTCTGCATAGACAAATCCTTCGGTAAAGGGAAAGAAGAAGTTGTGGAAGACATCCTGACCGGTTGCAGCAAGGGTCGTGACGGTGCGTCCATGGAAAGAGTTGACCAGCGTGACAATCCGGTCACGGCCTGCGCCGTATTTGTCGAAGCTGTATTTTCTGGCGACCTTGATGGCGCCTTCGTTTGCTTCGGCGCCGGAGTTGCCGAAAAATACCTTGGCATATCCTGTGCGGCTGCACAGTGTGTCGGCGAGCTGGACATCCGGGGTGGTATAGTACAGGTTGGAGATATGCTGTAACGTTGCCGCCTGATCGGAGACCGCCTTGACCCAGTCGGGGTCACAGAACCCCAGCGAGTTGACACCGATGCCGGTTGTAAAGTCGATGTAGGTTTTTCCGTCCATACCGGTGCAGCAGCTGCCGCTTCCCTTTACGACACAGAGGTTGCTCCGGCCGTATGTATTCATAATCCGCGCCTGATCCAGCGCCTTAATTTCTTCAAAAGTCATGTGATTCCTTCCTTTCCCATCCGGGACATCAGTTGAACAGCGTCCCGACGCCTTCATTGGACAAGATTTCAATCAGAATCGAATGGGGGATTCGTCCGTCGATGATACAGGTCTTGGTGACACCTCTTCTGACCGCCTCCACACAGCATTCGATCTTGGGAATCATGCCGCCGGAGATAATGCCCTGTTTAATCAGGAACGGGACCTCCGAGACGTTGACATGGGGAATCAGCGTGGACTCGTCATTTTTATCCCGCAGCAGGCCCTTGATATCGGTCATCAGAATCAGGTTTTCGGCGCCCAGAGCCGCCGCAATCCGTGCCGCAGCGGTATCGGCGTTGATGTTGTATACCTGGCCATCCGAATCGGTGGCGACGGTTGCGATGACCGGGATAAAACCGCAGTCGAGCGCGTCGGTAATCGGTTTGACATTGACGCCGGTGATTTCGCCGACGAAGCCGAGATCTTCTTCCGCTTCCAGCTTTTTGACTTTCAGCATCTGGCCGTCGGAACCGCACAGACCCAGCGCACTGCCGCCGTGGTGCTGCAGCGAGGAAACCAGCGATTTATTGACTTTACCGGCCAGTACCATCCGGACAATTTCAGCGGTATCTGCATCGGTGTAGCGCAGCCCGCCGACGAACCGGCTTTCAATCCCGACCTTTTTGAGCATCTCACTGATTTCAGGGCCGCCGCCGTGGACCAGTACGACTTTGATGCCGACCAGCCCCAGCAGAACGATATCGCTCATGACCGCGTCCTTCAGTTCCGGGCTGGTCATTGCGTTGCCGCCGTATTTGACGACGACGATTTTATCATGATATTTCTGAATATAAGGAAGGGCCTGATTGAGCACCTGTGCCTTTACGACATTGGCTATCTTTTCCATTGCAATTCATTCCTTTCTGCAAATCAGGTGCGGTAGTCGCCGTTGATACGGACGTAATCATACGTCAGGTCACAGCCCCATGCGATTGCCTGTTCCTGGCCGTCGTTGAGGTTGATCAGCAGCTTGACTTCCGACTGGGAAAGGATTTCTTTTGCAATTTCTTCCGAGAAAGGAACGCCTGCGCCTGCTTCACAGACCGGCAGAACGCCTGCCGATGAGGCAAAGGCCATATCGATTTTATTGACGTCGACATCGACCGGAGCATAGCCGATTGCACACAGTGCACGTCCCCAGTTGGCGTCAGCGCCGAAAATCGCGGTTTTCATCAGCGACGAGCAGATAACCGACTTGGCGATTACACGTGCCTGTTCCTTGCTGCGAGCGCCGGAGACGGTGCATTCGACCAGACGGGTTGCACCCTCGCCATCTGCCGCGATCATCCGCGACAGGTTCATCAGGACAACATACAAAGCGTTGACAAACTGAAAGAAGTCCTGATCCTGCTTGTCGATCACCTTGTTTCCGGCAGCGCCCGAAGCCATGATACAGCAGGTATCGTTGGTGGAGGTATCTCCATCGACGCTGACCATATTGAAGGTATCGTCGACGACCTTGGACAATGCAGCCTGGAGCAGTTCCGGAGTGATGGACGCATCGGTCGTCAGGAAGCAGAGCATGGTCGCCATATTCGGATGAATCATGCCCGAACCCTTTGCACAGCCGCCGATCCGGCATTTTTTGCCGCCGAGGTCAAACTCAACTGCGACCTGTTTGGGCTGGGTATCGGTGGTCATGATGCCTTCTTCAAAGTGCAGACCGCCTTCCGGCTGATCAGACAGCGCACCACACAGTTCGCCGATGCTGTTTGCAATCGGTTCAAGCGGCAGCGGCTGACCGATGACACCGGTCGAACCGACGACGACGTCTTCCGGCTGGATGCCCAGTGCCTTTGCGGCGATTTTAGCCATTCCTTCGGCCTTTTCGATGCCGTCGGCGTTGCAGGTATTGGCGATACCGGAGTTGACGATGACGGCCTGTGCATAGCCGTCTGCGATATGTGCCTTGGTCACCGCAATGGGAGCGCCTTTTACTTTATTCTGTGTATAAACTGCGGCGGTCGGAACAGGTCCGGCAGCGACCAGCAGGGAAAGATCTTTTTTGGTTTTATTTTTGCGGATGCCGCAGTGAACGCCTCCGGCCTGGAAGCCCTTAGCGGCGACAACACCCCCATCGACAAATGAATATCCTTCAAATTGAACCAACATGTCAGTAACTCCTTTATTTTCGCAGATATTGATTAAAGATTCAGTCCATAGCTTTCCGGTGCGCCGGTCATAATGTTGAAGCACTGGATTGCGGCGCCGGAGGCGCCCTTGCCCAGATTATCAAAGACCGCGTTGACCATCACCCGTTCATCGTTGCCGGTGACATAGATTTTCATGCCGTCCCATCCGGACAGCTTGTTGCCGGCCATAAAACCGCCGTCCTCAGCTTCTGCGCCGAACGGAGCGGTCTGTACCAGACCATCGGTATAGTAGCCGTCAAACAGTTCCCAGATATCCTTGACGCCAACTTTTTTGGTCAGCAGACGGGTGTACAGCGGGACCGAAACGACCATCCCGGCGTAATAATCCGAGACGATCGGGGTAAACAGCGGTTCAGCTGCCAATCCGGGGATTGCTTTCATCTCACGCAGGTGTTTATGCTGCTGGCTCATCGCGTATTCTCTCGGCGCGTCCAGCAGGGGAGAGCGGCCCTCGCTTTCATACTGCGCGATCATTTTTTTGCCGCCGCCGCTGTAACCGGTCAGCGAAAAGGCAGAGACCGGATAGTCAGCTGCCATCAGACCGCTTTTAACGAGCGGATAGACACATGCGATAAAACCACTTGCATGACAGCCGGGCACTGCGACCCGGTTGCCGGTGCGGATGCCTTCCCGGAAAGCGGGAGACAGTTCAGGAAATCCGTAGTTCCAGCCGGGGAGGGTTCGGTGGGCGGTTGAAGCGTCGATAATCCGAACCTTTCCTTCTGCCATCGAAACGGCCTCTACAGCAGCCGCATCCGGCAGACAAAGGAAGGTGATATCCGACGCATTGATCAGCTTTTTCCGTTCATCGGGGTCCTTGCGTTTTTCAGGGTCGATGGTCAGCAGCTCGATATCATCCCGGACCGAGATCCGTTCATGAATCCGAAGTCCGGTCGTACCCTCACTGCCGTCGATAAAGATTTTGGTTTTCATACACTCTCTTCTTCCTTTATTGTTTACCAAATTACAGTATACGTTTTTTAATCCAGTTGGTCAAGCTGGAAGAGTGCCCAGCGAATCTGGTCTTCGACCCGTTCCTTTGCCGGACCGCCGATGCAGTCGCGGCTGAACGCACAGGCTGTCAGGTCGATAGCCTGATAGACGTCGGCTTCAAATACCGGCGAAAGTGCCTTATATTCCGACAACGGCAGTGTTTCGAGCGTCAGCCCTTTCTGGACGCACAGCCCGACCAGCTGACCGGTGATCTTATAAGCATCCCGGAAGGGGATGCCCTTTTTGGTCAGATAATCGGCGCAGTCGGTCGCATTGATAAATCCTTTGGCGGCAGCGGCGCGCATATTGTCTTTCAGGACGGTTGCAGTGCGCAGCATCGGTTCAAAGGTGGAGAGGCAGAGCTTGACGGTATCCACTGCGTCGAAGATGGCTTCTTTGTCTTCCTGCATATCCTTGTTGTAGGCGAGAGGCAGCGACTTCATCATCGACAGCAGCGTCACCAGATCGCCATATACCCGTCCGGTTTTACCTCTGACCAGTTCGGCGACATCGGGGTTTTTCTTCTGCGGCATGATGGAGGAGCCGGTCGCGAAGGCATCATCCAGTTCCAAGAATTTAAATTCCCAGCTGCACCACAGAATAACTTCTTCCGAGAATCTGGAGAGGTGCATCATAATCAGCGAGATGGCGCTTGCCAGTTCGATACAGAAGTCACGGTCGGAAACACCGTCCAGTGTATTCATCACCGGAGCAGTAAATCCGAGCAGCGAAGCGGTCATTTCCCGGTCGATCGGGTAGGTCGTACCGGCAAGAGCGCCGCTGCCGAGCGGACAGAAGTTCATTCTCTTTTTGAGGTCGCCCAGTCTTCCCAGGTCACGGATGAACATGCTTGCATAGGCCATCAGGTGCTGTGCAAAGGTAATCGGCTGTGCACGCTGTAAATGGGTATATCCGGGCATAATGGTCTCGGTATGTTCGACGGCCATATCGCACAGCGTTTTAATCAGAGTGACCGTCAGCGCCTTGATTTCATCGACCTCATCCCGCAGAATAAGCCGGATATCCAGCGCCACCTGGTCATTACGGCTGCGGGCGGTATGGAGACGTTTGCCGGCATCGCCGATACGTGCGGTCAGTTCTGCCTCGATAAACATATGGATATCTTCCGCCTGGGGGTCGAACTGGAGAGCGCCGCTTTCGATATCTTCGCGGATACTGCCCAGACCCTTGATAATTGCGTCGGCGTCTGCCTGAGAGATAATTCCCTGATGGGCCAGCATCGTCGCATGGGCGACCGAACCGGCGATATCATGGCGGTACATCCGCGCATCAAAAGCAATCGAGGAGTTAAAGTCATTTACACCCTGGTCGGTTTCTTTTGTAAACCGTCCCGCCCACATTTTAGCCATAAATCCAAACCATCCTTATCTTTTGTATATCTGTTGTTTGCATTGCTGGAAATCAGTCTCCATTTTGGGGTTATGACCGGCAAAGCCATCCCCGGTCATAACCCCAAAATAGGACCTGTAAAAACAATGACAGGGAGACGTCCAAAAACGCCTCCCTTCATTTATTATGGAAGCAGAAAAAATATATTGACCGCTTTACCGTATCAGATTATTTGCCGCGTTTTTCATCCAGCATCGCTTTTACCTGAATCGGCAGGCCGAACAGGTTGATGAATCCGCCAGCGTCCTTCTGATCATAGACATGGTCTTCCGAGAAGGTAGCGACTTCCTCATCATACAGGGTGTAGGGGGAAGTCACGCCGGCATTGATGATGTTGCCCTTGTACAGCTTGAGCTTGACATCACCGGTAACGGTTTCGGAAGTCTTGTCGACGAATGCGGAGAGTGCTTCTCTGAGGGGAGTGAACCACTGTCCGTTGTAGACCAGATCAGCAAACTTGAGTGCAACCTGCTGTTTGTAATGCTGGGTTTCCTTGTCGAGGCAGATGGTTTCCAGCACGTCATGTGCATGGTACAGAATCGTTCCGCCGGGAGTCTCATAAACGCCTCTGGACTTCATGCCGACCAGCCGGTTTTCGACCAGGTCAGCCAGACCGATGCCATTTGCGCCGCCGATCTTGTTCAGCGTCTTAATCAGCGTAACGCCATCCATCTCGACGCCGTCCAGAGCGGTCGGGATACCTTTTTCAAAGTGCAGGGTGATGTAGGTCGGTTTGTCGGGAGCGGCTTCAGGAGAGACGCCCATCTCCAGGAAACCGGGTTTGTTATACTGCGGTTCATTTGCAGGGTCTTCCAGATCGAGGCCTTCATGAGACAGATGCCAGAGGTTCATATCCTTGGAGTAGTTGGTCTCACGGTTGATCTTGAGGGGGATGTTGTGTGCTTCAGCGTAATCAATCTCTTCCTCTCTGGACTTGATCGACCATTCTCTCCAGGGAGCGATGATCTTCATCGTAGGAGCCAGAGCCTTGATTGCGAGTTCAAACCGAACCTGGTCGTTGCCCTTGCCGGTGCAGCCGTGGCAGATAGCGTCAGCGCCTTCAGCCTTGGCAATCTCGACGATCCGTTTTGCGATTACAGGTCTTGCAAAGGAGGTACCCAGCAGGTATTTATTCTCGTAAACAGCGCCAGCCTTGAGGGTGGGGAAGACATAGTCCTCAACGAACTCTTTCTGGATATCTTCGATGTACAGTTTGGAAGCGCCGGTCTTTTTGGCTCTTTCTTCGAGGCCTTCCAGTTCAGCGTCCTGGCCGACGTTGCCGGACACGCAGATGACTTCGGGGTTATCGTAGTTTTCCTTCAGCCACGGGATGATGATAGAGGTATCGAGGCCGCCGGAATATGCAAGAACAACTTTTTTAATGTTTCCCATGATAAACTTCTCCTTTTCTCTGCTTCTGTCAGCAACAGGGCTTTTATTCAGAAGCCGGGCGGGGTTTCAATCCCGTCCGAATGTATTTCCTTGGTATAGGTATTATTATACACTCATATTTGGAAAAATCAAGGAGATTTTTGGATTTATCCATTATATTTTCGCATCTTTGTATATATATACAAAGATGCACACCGAATTCTGTTCAATAAAAAGCAATTAATCAAAAAAAATACAACAAAATTCACATAATATACGGGAATTGCGAAAAATATACGCGAATATACACACTTTGTTGGTTAATCAGATCAGTGCCAGCGTCCGCAGCAGCCATACCCAGAAGGTCAGCGTGAATGCCGAGATCAGCGTCGTCAGGACAATGACGCTGGAGGAAAGGTCGGCGTCGCCGCCCATATTTTTCGCCATGATATAGCAGCTTGGGGTAGCCGAACCGCACAGCATGACCAGAATGGCGACCATCTTTTCGTCCCGAAAGCCGCAGGCCCAGGCAATCGGCAGGAATACGGCCGGGATAAACACCAGCTTGACCAGCGTTGCGGCGATACTCAGCCCCAGTTTTTTGAGTGCGCCGGAGAACTCAAACGATGCGCCGACCACGACCAGTGCCAGCGGGCTTGCCATCGAAGCGAAGTTGCCGACCGTCTTGTCAAGAATCGTCGGCAGCTGGATACGGCAGAGGGAGATGGCGCATCCGATGACGATACCGATGATAATCGGATTGGTGACGATGTTAAACAGCGCCTTTTTGATTGCCCCCTTGGATTTGTTTTCAGGGTTTTCCAGCGTCAGCACCAGTACCGAATAAATATTGAACAGCGGGACTGCACCGATAATCATCATCGGCGCCATTCCGGAGGTACCATACATATTCTGAATCAGCGCAATTCCCAGCACTGCCGCACTTGACCGGCAGGCGACCTGAACAAATGCACCGACGCAGCTCTTATCCCGGATCAGCAGCCGTGCCGCAATCCAGGTCAGCCCGAAAAATCCGGTCGTTGCGAGTGCACAGTAGATGACGAATTTCAGGTCAAATGTCCCGTAAATATCGATTTCCGACAGGTCCCGAATCAGCAGTGCCGGCAGTGTCACATCAAAATTGAACTTTTCTGCCGCCGAAATGAAGTTTTTTGTCAGCATCCCCTTTTTTTTCAGCAGGTAACCGATCACCATGACCAGAAACAGCGGCATCGTTGAGTTGAGGCTGAAAATCAGATTGTCCATACATCCATCCCTTTCTTTACATAAAAAAAGGACGCGGAAAACGTCAGCTGCGTTTTCTGCGTCCTGCTTTCAAGGCCGGGGATTATTTGCGTTTTGCTGCCCACGCTTTCATCCGCTGGGTCTTGTCCAGAATAACCTTGCGCATCCGCAGGTTTTTCGGGGTAACTTCGATCAGTTCATCTTCCGCGATGAACTCGATGCACTGTTCAAGGCTCATATTCTTCGGCGGAATCAGGCGGAGGGCGTCATCCGAACCGGAAGAACGGGTATTGGTCAGGTGTTTTTCCTTGCAGACGTTGACGACGATATCTTCCGCCTTGGGGGACTGACCGACGATCATGCCTTCGTATACGTCGACACCAGGCCCGATAAAGAGCTGACCACGTTCCTGCGCGTTGTACAGACCATAGACAACGGCGGTACCGGTCTCAAAGGAGATCAGCGAACCGGTGGTACGGGTAGGAATATCGCCTTTGTAAGGAGCATAGCATTCAAAGACGGAAGCCATGATGCCTTCACCCTTGGTATCGGTCAGGAACTCATTCTTATAACCGAACAGGCCTCTTGCTGGAATCAGGAATTCCATCTTGACACGGCTGCCCTGGGGGACCATCGTCTGGAGCTCGCCTTTGCGGTAGCCCATTTTTTCCATAACAACACCGGTGCAGGTGTCGGGGACGTCGATGACCAGACGTTCGATCGGCTCGCACTTTTTGCCGTCGATTTCCTTGAACATGGCGTGGGGGTTGCTGACCTGGAACTCATACCCTTCGCGGCGCATCGTTTCGATCAGGATGGAGAGGTGCATCTCACCGCGTCCTGCGACCAGGAAGGTATCAGCCGAATCGGTGTCCGATACACGGAGCGAAACGTCCTTGAGCAGTTCCTTCTGCAGACGGTCACGAATCTGGCGGGAGGTGACATATTTGCCCTCACGGCCGGCAAGGGGAGAGGTATTGACGCCAAAGGTCATTTCAACCGTCGGCTGGCTGATCTTCTGGAAGGGGAGAGCCTCGACCAGAGACGGGTCGCACATGGTTTCACCGATGGTGATATTTTCGATACCGGAGACGCAGACGATATCGCCGACAGTGGCGGTATCACAGGGGATACGTTTCAGGCCGTCAAACTGGTACAGGGTGACGACTTTACCTTTATAGCGGGTATCGGGGTTGTGGTAGTCGCAGATCATGACTTCCTGACCGGTATGGATGGTACCGCGGGTAATCCGTCCGACAGCGATACGGCCGACATAGTCGTTATAGTCGATAGAGGAGACCATCAGCTGCAGCGGAGCATCGGGGTCGCCCTGAGGCGGGTCGATATGTTCGATAATCTTGTCAAACAGCGGCTGCAGGTCAGTGCCGGGGTGGTCAGGAGAATAGGAAGCGATGCCGTCACGGCCGGAGCAGTAGACAACCGGCGAATCCAGCTGTTCTTCGGTCGCATTCAGGTCGAGCAGCAGTTCCAGAACCTCTTCCTCGATTTCATACAGTCTTGCATCGGGACGGTCGATCTTGTTGACGACGACGATGATTTTATGTCCCAGTTCCATTGCTTTCTGAAGGACGAAACGGGTCTGGGGCATGCAGCCTTCGAACGCGTCGACCAGCAGCAGAATACCGTCTACCATCTTGAGGATACGTTCAACCTCGCCGCCAAAGTCGGCATGGCCGGGGGTGTCGATAACGTTGATTTTGGTGCCCTTATAATGGAGCGCGGTGTTTTTGGAGGTGATGGTGATGCCTCTTTCACGTTCCAGGTCGCCTGAGTCCATGACACGGTCTTCGACAGCCTGGTTTTCACGGAAAGCGCCGCCCTGTTTGAGCATCTCATTGAGCAGCGTGGTTTTGCCGTGGTCAACGTGGGCGACAATGGCAATGTTACGCAGATCGTTTCTGATCATAAAGTAAGTTCCTCCTTCAATTACAGCGGGTTTTCTTTATTTGTGGTACTTGTTTCCGGCGGCGATCATAAAGCCGCGGTAGACCTGTTCCAGCAGCATGACCCTTGCCAGCTGATGGGGGAAGGTCATCGGAGAGATGGAGAGCCGGAAATCGCCTCTGTTTTTGACCGCATCCGACAGCCCGCAGGAGCTGCCGATGATAAAGACAATCCGGTTTTTGCCGGACAGAGGGATTTGGGTCAGCATCTCGGATAAATCGGGAGAAGAGATCATCTTTCCTTCGATGCACATCGGGATGACGTAGGCATCTTTTGGAATTTTAGAAAGGATCATCTCTCCTTCCTTGTCAAGAGCTTTCGCGATTTCCCCATCAGAAGGGGAATCCGGGAGCCTTGATTCGGGAAGTTCGGTGATGGTCAGCTTGCAGAAGGCGGACAGGCGCTTTGTGTATTCGGCGCAGGCGTCTGTCAGGTAGCGCTCTTTCAGCTTGCCCACACAGATAATTGTGACAGACAGCATCAGAGGTTCACCACCTTTCCGTCGTTGACTTTTCCCAGAACATCCAGTGTATAATCGCGGCCGGGCGTCAGTCCCAGCAGCGCAAGGTAGCCGCAGCTGGTATCGTAAGCCAGGTCGGGAAGGTTGTTGTGTTCGCTCAGGTGCCCCAGTGAAAAGGAACGGGTTCCCAGCGCAATCAGGCGCCCGATCGTTTCAGCACACTGGCTGTTGGACAGGTGTCCGGTGCGGGAGGCGATCCGTTTTTTCAGATAATAGGGATAAGGGCCGTTTTTGAGCATTTCTTCGTCATAATTCGACTCCAGAAGCAGATGGTCACATCCGCTCATCAGGTCGAGAATCATCGGTGAGACATAACCAAGGTCGGTACAGATCCCGACCGATTTGCCGTCCGGCGTATCGACCCGGTAGCAGACACTTCCGGGTGAATCATGGGAAGTCGGTACAGCGGTCACCAGAAACCCATCGAGATGGGTTTCCTGTCGGATGATATGGATTTCTTCCTCACCGGTCAGACGGCCGGTGTCCAGCAGACAGCGGATGGTGTCCTCACTGCCATAGATGGGAATGCCGTGGCGCTTGGCAATCACACTCGCGCCTTTGATATGGTCAGAATGTTCATGCGTCAGAAAGATGCCCCGTACCGAATCGGGTGTCAGTCCCTGCGCCAGCAGCCATTTGGAGAAATTGCGGATGCCGACCCCGGCATCAAAAAGCAGCCCGCCTTCCCGGTCGCCGACAAAGGTGGCGTTGCCGCTGGAGGAACTGCAAAGGTTGTAAAACAGGGACATGGAAGACAAATCTCTCCTTCAGAGGTGCTTAGAAAAACGCTGCCCGCATCTGGCGGCAGCGTTTTCGGATGGGCATCAGGCCTGCTTTTGAATATACTGGTCGGGGACGGAAACCTTTTTGATATCCGCGCCCAAAGCCTTGAGTTTGCGCTCAATTCCTTCATAGCCACGCTCAATATAATGGATATTTTCGATTTCGGTAATGCCTTCGGCAGCCAGTCCCGCGATAATCATCGCAGCACCTGCCCGCAGGTCATTTGCCTTAACCGGAGCACCCTTGAGGTGACCGGTTCCTTCGATGACGGCGACCTTGCCGTCGACCGAAATATCCGCACCCATCCGTCTTAACTCGTCGACATACTTGAACCGGTTGTCAAAGATATCCTCGGTGACAATCGAGGTACCGTTGGCAAGGGTCAGCAACGTGGTGATCTGCGGCTGCAGATCAGTCGGGAAACCGGGGTGGGGCATTGTCTTGACGCTGGTTTTGCGCAGGACGCCGGTGCCGGTGACACGGATGGCATCGTCATATTCAACGACCCGCGCGCCAATCTTTTGCAGCTTGGCGGTCACAGCCTCCAGATGTTTGGGAATGACGCCGCGGATCAGGATATCGCCGTTGGTTGCAGCCGCGATAATCATGAAGGTACCTGCCTCGATCTGGTCGGGGATGATCGAATATTCACTGCCGTGCAGATGATCGACCCCACGGATTTTGATGACGTCGGTACCGGCGCCCATGATATCCGCACCCATCGAGTTTAAGAAGTTGGCGACATCGACGATATGCGGCTCTTTTGCGGCATTTTCGATGATGGTAAGGCCTTTTGCTTTACAGGCAGCCAGCATGACATTGATGGTACCGCCGACGGTCACGACATCGAAATAGATGTGAGCGCCGGTCAGCTGTTTGGAAGTCAGCCGGACCATTCCATACTCGACGGTATTTTCAGCGCCGAGAGCCTGGAAGCCTTTGAGGTGCTGATCGATCGGTCTGGCGCCGAGATCGCATCCGCCGGGCATCGAGACATTAGCCCGTCCGATTTTGCCCAGAAGCGCGCCCATGAAGTAGTAGGAAGCGCGCATGTTTTTACCCAGCTCATATTCTACCGTATCCGAATGGATATGGGTAGGGTCGATGCGCAAAGTAGATTTATTGATCATTTTGACATCTGCGCCCAGACGGGTCAGAATTTTGATTGCACAGTCGATATCGCTGATATTGGGAACATTATCTATAATACATGGTTCGTCGGAAAGAAGGACGGCGGGCAGGATTGCGACAGCGGAATTCTTTGCCGCACTGATGGTAACTTCACCCTGCAACTGTTTGCCGCCTTTGATTATATACTTTTCCAAAGCGACACCCCTTTTACATTTTTAACATTACTAGTATAGCACAACTGGAACTTCTTGAAAAGTTATTTTTGTGATTTCACCGAAAAAAGATTTTTACCGCCCGGATTTATTTCTGTCAGCAATCCACAAGACAGGACTGTCTGACCTGTACAAAATAGCGGGATAATTTTCGTCGTTTTGACAATATGACAAAAGTGTGGTGAATATGTGGAAAAAAAGAATTTGTGTGCGCGTACAGCGGACATAATAGCATGAACAGGTGTCCTTTGCAATCGGGAAAATCCCTAAGAATTTTGAGCGTATTTTGTCGAAAGTGTTGGAAGAAATTCAACATCCCAACCTGTTTGTCTAAAAGGCTGAAAAGTTTTGCCACCCTTGACAATCAGCCGATAACTGACCTATAATAATCTCAGTTTAGCTGATTGCCACAAGATATAGTGTGGAGCTGCACGTTTGCATACAAATTATCTGATTCAGAAAAGATAGGATTTGAGGAAAAATGATTACCAGAGTCAGAAAACGTGACGGAAGGGTCGTTCCCTTCAACCTGGAAAAGATTGCGCTTGGTATCTACCGTGCGGCGCAGAGCGTCGGCGGAAGTGACTACGGCACAGCGTACAGTCTTGCGGAAGAGACCGCGCAGCGGCTGGAGCGTCAGCTGGATTACGGCCAGCAGCCGGACGTTGAGCAGATTCAGGACACGGTGGAAAAGGTGCTGATTGACAATGGACACGCTTCCACTGCCAAGAGTTATATTCTCTGCCGAGCCGACCGCAGCCGGATTCGGGAGATGGATTCCAGCCTGATGAAGATCTATGAGGGTCTGACCTTCCAGTCGGCAGCCGAGAGCGACCTCAAACGGGAGAACGCCAATATTGACGCCGATACCGCGATGGGGACGATGCTCAAATACGGCAGTGAGGGCGCCAAGAAGTTCAACCAGCTGTTTGTCCTCAAGCCGGAGCATTCCAAGGCGCATATTGATGGCGACATCCATATCCATGACCTGGATTTTCTGACCCTGACCACGACCTGCACCCAGATTGACCTGCATAAACTGTTTACCGGCGGTTTTTCGACCGGGCACGGTTATCTGCGGGAACCGCAGGATATTGCGTCCTATTCGGCGCTGGCCTGCATCGCGATTCAGGCCAACCAGAACGACCAGCATGGCGGTCAGAGCATCCCTTGTTTTGATTATTATCTGTCAGACGGTGTCCGCAAGACTTACCGCAAACGTTACCGGAGCAATTTGGTCAAAGCGGCACAGCTTCTTTGCAATGACGAGATTGCCGGAAAGGCGGAACAGGCTGTCAAAGCCTTGTATGATGCGGAAATCTATCCCTGCCTGGATGGCTCAAACGGGTATGCCAAAAAGGAACGGGAAGCACTTTCCGGATTTATGACGGATGATATGGTGACCAGAGTGCAGTCGTTTGCTGCTTCCGAGTCGGAAAAGGAGACCGAACGCGCGACCTATCAGGCGATGGAGGCACTGGTCCATAACCTCAATACGATGAATTCCCGTGCCGGCAGCCAGGTCCCGTTTTCTTCGATCAACTATGGAACCGATACCTCTCCGGAAGGGCGGATGGTCAGCCGGAATGTCATGCTGGCGACCGAGGCGGGTCTTGGGGCAGGCGAGACCCCGATTTTCCCGATTCATATTTTTAAGGTCAAGGAAGGGGTCAACTATAACCCTGGCGACCCCAACTATGATCTGTTCAAACTAGCGATTCGTGTTTCGGCAAAACGGCTGTTTCCGAATTTCTCGTTCCTGGATGCGCCGTTTAACCTGCAATACTACAAACCCGGTCACCCCGACACCGAATGCGCCTATATGGGCTGCCGGACCAGGGTACTGGCCAACCATTACGACCCGGAACATGAGATCGTGACCGGAAGAGGCAACCTTTCCTTTACATCGGTCAACCTCCCGCGGCTGGGCATTCTGGCAAAGGGAGATCTCGATGTATTCTTTGCGTCGCTGGATAAGGTGATGGATCTGGTTGTCGATCAGCTGCTTGACCGCTTCCGAATTCAGGCGCGCAAAAAGGTGCGCAACTATCCGATGCTGATGGGACAGGGTGTCTGGTTGGGGTCTGAAAAACTTGGCCCGGACGATGAGGTTGGCGAGGTGCTCAAACAGGGCACGCTGACGATGGGCTTTATCGGACTGGCGGAATGCCTGAAGGCGCTGACCGGCTTCCATCACGGCGAGTCGGAAGAGTCGCAGAAACTGGGGCTTCGGATTATTTCGCATATGCGGGAGAGAACCGACCGTGCAACCGAAGAAACCGGGCTGAATTTCAGCCTGATTGCGACGCCTGCCGAGGGACTTTCCGGGACGTTTGTCCGCAAGGACAAGGTCCGCTTTGGGATTCTTCCCGGCATTACCGACCGTGAGTATTATACCAACTCTTTCCATATTCCGGTTTATTACGATATTTCCGCATTTGATAAACTGCGGCTGGAGGCGCCCTATCATGCGCTGACCAACGGCGGACATATCTCGTATATTGAGCTGGACGGCGACCCGACCCAGAACCTGGATGCTTTTGAACGGGTAGTCCGGTATATGAAGGAAATCGGGATTGGTTACGGTTCGATCAACCATCCGGTTGACCGTGACCCGGTTTGCGGATTTACCGGCATCATTGCCAATGAATGCCCGCATTGCCACCGCAAAGAGACCGAGGGTGAAAAAGGGTTTGAACGGATTCGCCGGATTACCGGCTATCTGGTCGGAACGATGGACCGCTTCAATGACGCAAAGCGTGCCGAAGTGGAAGACCGTGTCAAACATGGTGTCGTTCCCGGAAAACTTGAGCTGTAAGCAGGTTGAAATGAAGGACAGGTGCCTTGCAGGACGCAGAGCGTTTTGCAGGGCACCGTTTTTTATCTTCTTCTTTACAGACAGGAAAATTCATGTTATGCTTGAAAAAAGGAAGCGATTGGAATGGAAAATGAAATGCTTCAAAAGAATGATACGCCGGTTTCCGGCGATACCCTCCGGATTGCCGGAATAGTCCGGGAATCGATTGTCGATGGAAACGGTATCCGGTTTACGGTCTTTTGTCAGGGCTGTCCGCATCATTGCCCCGGCTGCCATAATCCACAGACCCATCCGTTTACCGGCGGAAATCTGGTCAAAATCGGCCGGATTGCGCAGGAAATCGGGAAAAATCCGTTGCTGCAGGGTGTGACCTTTTCAGGCGGCGAGCCTTTTTGTCAGGCCGGCGCTTTTGCGGGACTCGCAAAGCTGGTGCATGCGATGCCGGGAAATATGGATGTGACCTGTTATTCCGGATGGACCTATGAACAGCTGTTGGAGAAAGCGCAGACCGAACCGGATGTTGCGGCACTGCTGGCAGAGTGTGATTATCTGGTCGATGGGCCGTTTGTGATGGCAAAGCGGGATTTGACCCTTCGGTTTCGCGGGTCCAGCAACCAGCGGTTTCTGGATTTGAAAAAGAGCCGTCTTGCGGGAAAGGCGGTCGAAGCAATCGAATAAATTCTGATTGAATCATTATGAATGGAGGACTGCAATATGGTCAAAGCATCTGTTCCCAGCAGAATCTGTTTATTTGGAGAACATCAGGATTATCTGGGGCTGGAGGTAATTGCGGCCGCAATTGACCTGCGTTTTTATGCGTCGGTGACGCCGCGGGAGGACAGGCAGCTGCGGATTAAAATTCGTGACCGGGCGTTGTCGGCGCTTGGTCAGCCCAACCCCGGACGGTATCAGGAGTACCAGCTGGACCTCTCTCAGCCACAGGTGTATCAGGGACAGCGCGATTATTTTCGTTCGGTGGTCAATGTCCTGACACGTGCGGGATATCAGCTCGGCGGCGCAGATGTGGTGCTGGACTCCGAAATCCCGATTGGCAAGGGAATGTGTTCTTCGACCGCAATGGTAATGGCGCTGATGGCAGGATTGGCCGCCCAGTTTGGGCAGGAGCTGGAACCGATGGAACTGGCAAAGCTTGGCTGGCAGGCAGAAGTCGCGGAATTTGGCGAACCGGGCGGCATGATGGACCATTATGCAGGTGCACTCGGCGGAATACTGCATCTGGACTTTTCGGATGGGGTCCAGGTCGAGAAGCTGCCGGACAATTTAAAGGAAGATTTTATTTTATTTGATTCGTTGCAGGAGAAGGACACCTTAGCCGTTTTGCGCAGTGCCAAGACACCGTCGGTGCACGGTTTGAAGGTACTGGCGGCCTATGGAGCACATTCGGTGCGTGATCTGGCGGAAAATCCGGTGCTGGAACGCCGGATTGGGATGCTGCCGGAGGAGATGGCACGCCGGGTTCGGGCCAATGTCGACAATTACCGCCTCCAGCGGATGGCATATCAGATGCTGTCCAGCAAAGAGGTGAGCGGGCGGCAGCTGGGCGGTCTGCTCAACCGTCATCAGAGCAATCTGCGGGACGGACTGGGAATTTCGACGCCGAAAATCGATCATATTCTGGAAATGGCACATTCAGACGGCGCATATGGCGGCAAAATCAACGGCAGCGGAGGCGGCGGATGTTTGTTCTGTTATGCACCGAAGGATAAGACGGAACAGATTTTGCAGGACGCTGCGGAACATGGCATTCCGGCAAAACGCCTGTCGATTACCGGCGGCGTTCAGATCGAAAATATATAAACAATCAAAAACAGGAAAGGATGCAGTCAAGATGACAATTCAGCAGATGATTGACAAAATTATTGCCTATCACCCTGATCTGGGTGACCGTGAAACCTGTGATGCAGTGAAGTGCGGCGACCCTTCCGCCGAACTGAAAGGCATTGCTGTTTCCTGCGCGCCGACCTGGCAGGTACTGTGCCAGGCGGTCGAGATGGGGTGCAACCTGCTTGTCTGCCATGAACCGCTGTTTTACAGCCATATGGATAAGACTGACTGGCTGGAAGGTGACCCGGTGTATCAGCAGAAACGGAAACTGATTGAAGAAAATGGGCTGGTCGTTTTTCGTGACCACGATCATCTGCATGCGCATAATCCCGATGGGATTTATACCGGTGTGATGAAGGAACTCGGCTGGGAAGTGTACCGTGCCGATGAAGGACGGCGGCCGATGTTTTACCGTCTGCCGGAGATGGACGTCTCGGAACTGGCGGCTTTCCTGAAAGAAAAACTGGAAATGAAGACCGTTCGGGTCATTGGTCAGACTGAAGGGAAGATTTCCCGTGTCGCATACATCGGCGGCGGTAACCTGTCGTTTGACGACACCAACACCAAAATGATGATGGGTGAAACAGAGGTTATGATCGCAGGTGAGCTGATCGATTGGACGGTCATGAGTTATGTACGGGACGCGGCCGCAATGGGCAAACAGAAAACCATCATTCAGCTTGGCCACTTCAACAGCGAGGAACTAGGCATGAAATATGCAGCTGTCTGGCTGAAGCAACTGGCCGGGGAAGAAATGCCGGTCAGATGGATTCGTGCCGGAGAGCCTTACCGCTATCTGTAAGAAAGGAAGATCGTTACGATTACACAGATTCGAAACTGTGATTTGTATACCCCTGAGCATCTGGGCCTGTCCGATATTCTGATTGCCGGTGGAAAAATCGAAGCAATTGCACCGGCAGGCCAGCTTGGTTTTGGCTATGCCGGTGCACAGACCGTCGATGCAGGCGGCAGAAAAGTGGTTCCGGGACTGATTGACCTGCATGTCCATGTGACCGGCGGCGGTGGGGAACAGGGGTTTGCCTCCCGTGTTCCGGAGAGCCGGATGGAGGATATCGCGGCAACCGGCGTAACGACTGTATTGGGGCTGTTGGGAACCGACGGCATTACCCGAAGTCTGGAAAACCTGTATGCCAAGGTTCAGGCACTGAATGAAGAGGGAATCACCGCTTATATGCTGACAGGTTCGTATTCGCTGCCGTCGGTGACACTGACCGGCAGTGTTGAGCGGGATATTGCGCTGATTGAGCCGTGCATTGGGGTTAAACTGGCGCTGTCTGATCACCGCAGCTCCCACCCCAGTGTACGGATGCTGACCGATGTATCCGCAGCGGCGCGGATGGGCGGCCTGATTTCCGGCAAAAAGGGTCTGGTTACGATTCATATGGGCAGCGGTGACGGCGGACTGAAACCGCTGTTCGAGATGCTGAAAGAGTCTGACCTGCCGGTTGGCAACCTGCTTCCGACCCATATCGGAAGAACGGACGCACTGTTTGCAGACGGTCTTGAACTGGTGGCGATGGGCGGCAATATTGATTTGACCGGCGGCAATGGGAAAGCAGCACAGCGAATTTATGAGGCGGCTGAAAAGGGCGCTGATCTGCGGAAAATCACCGTTTCCAGCGATGGCTATGGCAGTCAGCCGAAGTTTGACGCAGAGGGCAACTGTATCGGCCTTGGCTGGACAGGAACCGGGGTGCTGATGGAAGAGTTGCAGGCGCTGGTCAGAGGCGGTATGCCGCTGGAAAAAGCGCTGACCTTCTTTACGGTGAATGCTGCCAACCGGATGGGACTGTCTGAAAGCAAAGGGCAGATTTTGTCGGGAATGGATGCCGATCTGGTTGTTCTGGAGGATGATTTTACGGTTTTTGGCGTATTTGCTCGCGGTAAAGAGCTGCGCTGGGAACGGGAACAACTGATAAAAGGATATTTTTGCTGAAATTTGAAAAAAATGCTTGACAACTGAGCAAAGCTGTGGTAATATATATTTGTTGTCACGAGACAATACGAGACAACGAACTGAATAAGCGCCACTAGCTCAGCTGGATAGAGTGTTTGACTACGAATCAAAAGGTCGAGGGTTCGAGTCCCCCGTGGCGCGCCAGAAAAAACGTGTATCATGAAAATGGTACACGTTTTTTCGTGTCCTCTTTCATCCTTTACAGAATTTGACACGCCTGATGATGGCCTGAGTCTTGACAGGGACAGGTCATTTGTGCTATAATTCTGTCGAACTGAACAGAATGACGTACTTCTGCCGCCGGGTAGAAGGAACAGACGTCGGAGCTTTTTTTGTCGATAGGCCTTTGCAGACAAAAAAAGTTCCGGCTTTTTTTATTGCAGATTTGTTCATTTCAGGCAATTTGAAAGGGAGGATGCAAATGAAACTCGCAAAATGCCGCCGGGAATTCGCGCGGTACACCAGTTTAAACGTCATGGGAATGATCGGCCTGTCCTGTTATATTCTGGCTGATACCTATTTTGTAGCCGCCGGTTTGGGAACTAATGGCCTTGCTGCGCTTAACCTGGCAATACCTGTCTACAATCTGGTTCACGGATGTGGGCTGATGCTGGGGATGGGCGGTGCTACCCGGTATGCCATCCTGAAAAACAGTGGAGGGGAACGGGAAAGCCGCGGCGTCTTTACCCATACACTGCTGACAGCACTGTTTTTTATGCTGGTGTTTATTCTGTCGGGCGTATTTGGCGCGTCGCAGATTGCCGGTCTGCTGGGAGCAGAGGGCGAAATTTTTACATTGACACGGACTTATTTGCAGGTTTTGCTGATCGGTGCGCCTGCTTTTATATTAAATGATATTTTGCTTTGCTTTGTTCGAAACGATTCTGCGCCGCATTTATCGATGGCAGCGATGCTGTGCGGAAGTTTTTCCAATATCCTGCTGGACTATGTCATGATTTTCCCGATGGGACTGGGTATTTTGGGCGCAGTCGTTGCGACGGTCATGTCGGCCTGCATCAGTATCCTGGTGGTATCTGTCCATTTTCTCCGCCGCAAAAACAGCTTTTCTCTCTGTCGCTGCCGGTGGGACTGGCACATGGTGGGGACGATGCTCGGTTGTGGACTGCCGTCACTCGCTGCTGAACTTTCGGCCGGGGTGGTTATGGTTGTATGGAATATGATTCTGCTGGGGCTGGAAGGAAATGTTGCGGTCGCTGCATACGGTGTCACCGCCAACCTGTCGCTCGTTGTGCTGGCAATCTACAACGGTATTGCACAGGGTATCCAGCCGCTGATCAGCCGCTATTATGCGACCGGAGAGCCGGAAAAGCGGGGAGCGATCTTCCGTTACGCGATTCTTACCGTTGCGGTACTTTCCGGTGTAATTTACCTGTTGCTGGCACTAGGTGCTGAGCCGGTCGCGATGATTTTCAACAGCGAACGGGATATGCAGCTGCAGCAGATTGCCGTGCAGGGAATCCGGCTGTATTTTATCGGAGCGTTTTTCGCCGGTATGAACATCCTGTTCGCGACGAATTTTGCCGCGTCCGACCAGCCAGGTCCTGCCAACCTGATTTCACTGCTGCGTGGATTTATCGTTATTATACCGATGGCGTTTATTATGTCCCGGTTGTGGGGAATGAACGGACTGTGGCTCTCTTTTGCGGTGTCAGAGGGGATTACATTGGTTGCAGGGCTGACTGTATGGCTGCGCGCAAGGTTTCGGAAAAGATAAATGTTTTATATGACAAGCAAAACCCACTCCCGAAAAATCGTTTCGGGAGTGGGTTTTGTTATCTGGTTTTGTCGATAAATAGTAAAAAAGGATAGCGATACTAGTTTACTAGTGCTTTAGATTTATATTTATAAAATACCGGCAATAGCCATTTTGAAACCAGCAAGTGCCTGTTCATAGCTTTGAACATTTTTACCAACTTTTTGAGGATCATAGTCGCATATGCTAATAATACCCGAATAATATTTAACGATCTTACCAAGATTATCATGTAAAAATGTCATAGGCGTTTGCATCCAAGTGATTTCATTACGTCCATTTATAGTAGTATTAACCATGAGAGCTTGTAGCCCATATACTAACGGTACGATGTATCCTTCAGGGCTTAATGTATCGACATCGTTATCAGAGAATGGTGCTTTCTTTTCTTTACGAGTCTCAGTTAATTTTTTGACGGCAGTGATGCGACCGTATTTACCGTCTGCTGCATTGTATAAAGAAGGAAAATTTTCGTATATATAGTCATAAAGTTCAGGTAATTCTACCGCAATTTGAAATGCAGAATAAACTTCTGTATTTTTTAATTCCCGTTTATAGTCAGAGCTTGTTTTGATTGTAACGTCTGGCGATGCCATTAGTTTTTCAAATTGTTTGAGGCAGCTTCCTTTAGCACTGTAGATTTTGTTTGCAGCAATTGGCTCAATAATTTTACCAGTTTCATCCTTAACTGGTGTAATGAGAGCAAGCGGAATCCAAGCAAGCGCAATGAGGTCTTGTGCTTTGATATCTCCACCATCATTAGTTTTCCATTCAATTCGATTACATAGGGTAGGATTACGCTTTTCCATGAGAGATTTAAGCGTATCGAAATATCCTTTCTGATTAGCTTTTGCAGAAATATTGAGTTCGACGTTATTATTTCGTGCTTCACAGATTTCTAGCAAGTCATTTTTGAATACGTCAACACAGGCAAAGTCCTCTGCATCTCGGGGAACAAGCAATTCAACAGGTACATAAAAGCTCAAATTTCCAATTGATGGATCTTTCCTTAATGCCTGTAAATATGCATCAATTAAGTCCCTGTTTTCATGCCAAAGTTCTTTAAAGCGATCCCATGTTTTTTCGCCTTTAGGAAATGTTTCCCCTGCATAGAGAATAGACTGTCTTAAAATATAAAGGCCAATTGCAAGTGTATTATGCCCTCCATCTAAAATCCCTTCGATTTCAAAATTCTCAGGCATAATTTTGATCCTATTACGTTCCAGTCGGGCGTATCTGGAAGAGGCAAGTAAGATGCCTTTTGTCTTAAATGGGAACAAGTTTGGATCATTTTCAATGGATTCTTGAATAGCGGTGGTAACAGGACCAGTTTTAGAAGAACGTGGATTTGCTTTTAAATCCAGAACATCAATAATGGAAATTAAATACTTAGCCTTCATGAAACCAGTAATTTTAGTAATTTGACCTACTGTTTGCTCTACGGAAAAGTCAAATTTAATAATTACACTTTCTTCTTTGTTTAACATGTTTATCTCCTTTCTTTTGTGAAGATCCTGAAAACAAAAAACGAACCAACATTTGTTGGTTCGTGCAGTCTGTCGAGAAACGCAAGTTTAAGCGAAAGCTGAACTTGCGTTTCTTTGCATTTGTGTGAAAAAGAAACCAAAC
>CALXCO010000008.1 GCA_944386805.1 uncultured Clostridia bacterium | reverse complement strand
AGTGAGATGGCGCCGGTCGACCAGCCCAAAGCTGATGGACAGGGCGCTGTTGATGCTGTTCATGGTTTCGGGCGTAATTTCGCCCATTCTTTCCCGGAGGCGTTTTTTATCGATGGTGCGGACCTGTTCGAGAAGGACGGTCGAGTCCTTTTGCAGGCCGCAGCTCTGGGCAGACAGTTCGATATGGGTCGGGAGCTTTGCCTTGTCACGCTGGCTGGTGATGGCAGCTGCGATCACGGTGGGGCTGTACCGATTGCCGACATCGTTCTGGATGATGAGAACCGGTCTGACGCCGCCCTGTTCAGAGCCGACGACCGGGGAAAGATCTGCATAATAAATTTCACCCCGTTTGACGGGGGAGTTTGAATGATTTGACACGCTTACCGCTCCTTTCTTTTGTCATGCGTGTAATCTGAGGCGGTGGTTCGCCTTCCGACTTTAGTATGCACGGCAGCGGCAAATTTCATGCACCTGCCGGTGAAAGCCGTATGACATAATATGTAGCCCATGCCGCGGGCGCGCGGGCGGAAGCTGGGAAGGCAGGCAAAAACTTGAAGTTAAACATTGTTCTGGTCGAGCCGCAGATCCCTCAGAATACCGGCAATATCTCCCGTACCTGTGCGGTTACGGGAGCGGTGCTGCATCTGGTGGGACCGCTTGGCTTTTCGGTCGACGACGCGCATTTAAAGCGCGCCGGTCTGGATTACTGGGATAAACTGGACGTCCGCCATTATGACGGGCTGGACAGCTTTTTTCAGCAGAATCCCGACGGACCTTTTTATTACTTTACAACCAAAGGCCGGCATATTCATTCGGATGTTGCCTATCCTGATGGTGCCTATCTGATTTTCGGCCGGGAGGACAGGGGACTGCCGGAGACGCTGCTCAAGGCGAATGAGCCGTCCTGCGTCCGGCTGCCGATGCGGCCGGCACTGCGCAGCCTCAATCTGTCCAATACGGTCGCGATTGCGGTATATGAAGTGCTGCGTCAGTGGGGATACCCCGATATGGAGACCAAAGGTCAGCTGCACCAGCTGCGGTGGGAGGACTGAAGGCCGCCTTTTGGAGCTGCAAAATAAATATTTGAAACGGAGGTTATTCCGATGAACCATACTCTGATTGTAACCGATTCTGCAAGCGATGTCCTGCCGGAACAGGAAAGCCGGTATGGAATCCGTATTCTGCCGTTTTCAATTGTCGTGGACGGACAGAGTTATGTAGAACGCCGGGATTTTACCCCGCCTGAATTTTACCAGATGATGCTGTCGGCGCATGCGCTGCCGACCCATGCACAGGTGACACCGATGGAATTCGTATCGGTCTTTGAGCAGGCGGAGCAGGACGGATATGACAGCGTGATCTATATCAGCATCAATTCCCATGGCTCCGGTACCTATAACAGTGCCTGCGTGGCCAGAGACAACTATCAGGAAGATCACCCCGGCAGTACGCTGAAAATCTTCTGTGTGGACAGCTTATCCTACAGCCTGGGCTACGGCTATATGGTCGTCGAAGCGGCGAAAAAGGCGGAAAAAGGCGTCCCGCCGGAAGAGATTGTCAGCTATTGCGAGGACTGGGCAAAAAAATCCACGATCTTTTTTACTCCGTTTTCGCTGGAATATGTCCGCAAGAGCGGACGTGTCAGCTGTGCGGCGGCATTTGTCGGCGGGCTGATGGGCCTGAAACCGGTCATTACATGGGTGGACGGCGACTCTAAAACCCTCGCCAAACTGCGCGGCGAAAAACTGGTCGTCCCGACACTGGCCAAAATGGCGGCGGAGAAAATGGTCCCCAAAACCGACTACTGTGTCATCAGCGGACTGCGGCCGGAAATTGCCCAGCAGCTGGCGGATGAAATGGAAAAACTGGTCGGCTATCCGCCGGTCATGGTCTCCAATGCAGGCCCGGTTATCGCGATTAATGCCGGTCCTGATCTGGTCGCTGTCTGCATCCGGGACAAGACAAAATGATGCAGCCGGTTTACCTGTTTTTCATAATTTTTTGGAGAAATCGGCAGGAATTTTTCTGTAACCTCTTGAAAAAAAATCGAAAAAGAGGTAAACTATCTATAGGTTGTTATCCCTTAAACAATCGGTCCCTTTAAAATTTATTTCAGGAAGGAAGACTACCAATGCCCTCTTACAACAAAGTAACGATCGACGATATCAATGTCGCCGGCAAAAGAGTACTGGTTCGCTGCGATTTCAACGTGCCTCTGAAAAACGGTGTCATCACCGATGAAAACCGTATCAATGCCGCACTGCCCACCATTCAGAAACTGATCAATGATGGCGGTAAGGTTATCCTCTGCTCTCACCTCGGCAAGCCGAAAAATGGTCCCGAAGAGAAATTCTCTCTGGCTCCTGTCGCTGCCCGTCTGAGCGAGAAACTGGGCAAGCCTGTCGTTTTCGCTGCTGACCCTGAGGTCGTTGGCGAGAATGCCAAAAAGGCTGTTGCTGAGATGAAAGACGGCGACGTCGTTCTGCTCGAAAACACCCGTTTCCGCAAGGAAGAAACCAAGAACCTCGAACCCTTCTCTTCTGAGCTGGCTTCGCTGTGCGACGTTTATGTCAACGACGCATTTGGTTCTGCTCACCGTGCACACTGCTCGACTGCCGGTGTTACCGATCATGTCAAAGTCAACGCTGTCGGCTACCTGATGGGCAAGGAACTGACCTATCTGGGCAACGCTGTCAACGATCCGGTTCGTCCTTTCGTCACCATCCTCGGCGGCGCTAAGGTTGCGGACAAACTGAACGTTATCGAAAACCTGCTCAAGAAAGCTGATACCCTGATTATCGGCGGCGGTATGGCTTATACCTTCCTCAAGGCACAGGGTATTCCGGTCGGCAACTCGATGGTTGACGATACCAAGGTTGAATACTGCAAGGAAATGCTCGCTCAGGCTGAGGCTAAAGGCGTTAAGATTCTGCTGCCTGTCGACTCTGTCTGCGCAAAATCTTTCCCTGATCCGATCGACGCTGAGATCGAGACCGCTGTATACACCAGGGAAACCGGTATTCCGGACGGCTGGATGGGCCTGGACATCGGTCCTGCTACCGCTGAGCTGTATGCAAACGAAGTCAAGTCTGCAAAGACGGTTGTCTGGAACGGCCCGATGGGCGTATTCGAGAACCCGACTCTTGCAAAAGGCACCATCGCTGTTGCCAAGTCTCTGGCTGAGACCGACGCTACCACCATCATCGGCGGCGGCGACTCCGCAGCAGCTGTCAACACGCTGGGCTTCGGCGACAAGATGACCCACATCTCCACCGGCGGCGGTGCATCCCTCGAATTCCTCGAAGGCAAGGTTCTCCCCGGTATCGCCTGCATCAACGATAAATAATTGTCATACTGACACAAATGGGCTTCCGTCCGCCGGCATGGCTGGCGGAGGTCCTTTCTTTTGAAAATAACATCAGGAGGTCATTCCCATGAACAAGGCAGTAAGAAAAGCCGTAATCGCCGGCAACTGGAAAATGAACAAAACCCGTCCCGAAGCTAAAGAGCTGATCGAGGCAATCAAACCCCTGGTTGCAGACGCAGGCTGTGAAGTCATCTGCTGCGTACCTTTCACCAACCTGGAAACCGCTCTGGCAGCAACTGCCGGCAGCAACGTTAAAGTTGGCGCTGAAAACTGCCATTTCGAAAAATCCGGCGCGTTTACCGGTGAGATCTCTGCCGACATGCTGGCTGAGATGGGCGTTGAATACGTTGTTCTGGGCCATTCCGAAAGAAGACAGTATTTCGGTGAGACCGATGAAACCGTTAACAAGAGACTGAAAGCTGCTCTGGCTGCCGGTCTGAAACCCATCCTCTGCGTTGGTGAGATGCTGGCTGACCGTGAAAACGGCATCACCGCTGAACTGGTTGCAATGCAGACCAAGATTGCACTCAAGGGTGTTACCGCTGATGAGATGAAGAACATCATCATCGCTTACGAACCTGTCTGGGCCATCGGCACCGGCAAGACCGCTACCGCTGAACAGGCAAATGAGGTTTGTGCACTGATTCGTGCAACGCTGGCTTCCCTGTACGGTGAGGCTGTTGCTGAAGCGACCACCATCCAGTATGGCGGCTCGATGAATGCGAAAAACGCGGAAGAACTGCTGGCACAGCCCGATGTCGACGGCGGCCTGATCGGCGGCGCTTCTCTGAAAGCTCCCGATTTTGCGACGATTGTAAAAGCTGCCACCAACGGCTGATTTGATTTGTCGAAGGCGGGCGGCGCGGTATAAGCGCTGCCCGCCGGTTTTTGCCGTGCGATTTGCGATAACGAACCATTCCCGAAAGGATGAAACTTCATGTCTAAAAAACCTGTTGCACTGCTGATTATGGACGGTTTCGGCGAGAATACCTCCGATTACGGCAATGCAATTGCAGCTGCGAAAACCCCCAACCTCGACCGCCTTTTTGCCACCTGCCCCCATACGTTGATCGGCGCATCCGGGCTGGACGTCGGCCTGCCGGACGGACAGATGGGCAACTCTGAGGTCGGCCATACCAATATCGGCGCCGGCCGCATTGTTTACCAGATGCTGGTCAAGATCACCAAGGATATCGCCGACGGTGATTTCTTTAAGAAACCCGCGCTGGTTCATTCGATGGAGAATGCCCGTGACAACGGGACTGCTCTGCATCTGATGGGCCTGCTTTCTCCCGGCGGCGTCCACTCTCATCAGGAACACCTGTATGGCCTGCTCCAGATGGCAAAGAACTACGGCCTGACCAAGGTTTATGTTCATGCTTTCCTCGACGGCCGTGACGTTCCGCCGTCCTCCGCAGCTGAGTATATGCGTGAGCTGGTCGAAAAGATGAAAGAGATCGGCGTCGGCAGTGTTGCGACCATTTCCGGCCGTTATTACGCGATGGACCGTGACAACGCCTGGGACCGTGTCGAAAAGGCATATGACGCGATGGTTATGGGCGAAGGCGTTCAGGCTGAATGCCCGGTCGCAGCGATTGAGGACAGCTATAAAAACGGCGTGACCGACGAATTTATGCTCCCGACGGTTGTCAACAAAGACGGCATGATCGGCGAGAATGATTCGGTCATCTTCTTCAACTTCCGTCCTGACCGTGCCCGTCAGATCACCCGTGCGTATGTTGACCCGGATTTCAAGGGATTCGAGCGCAAGAAGGGCTTCTTCCATGTACACTTCGTCTGCATGGCACAGTACGACGCGACGATGCCTGGCGTAGAGGTTGCATATCCGCCTGAAGCGCTGACGATGACCTATGGCGAATATATCGCTTCCAAGGGCATGACCCAGCTGCGCATTGCTGAGACCCAGAAATATGCGCATGTTACCTTCTTCTTTAACGGCGGCGAGGAAAAGACCTTCCCCGGTGAAGACCGTATTCTGGTGCATTCGCCCGACGTCCCGACCTTCGACCTCAAGCCTGAGATGAGCGCTTACGAGGTTACCGACAAGGTTGTCGAGGCAATTGAATCGGACAAGTACGATACCATCATCCTCAACTGGGCAAACTGCGACATGGTCGGTCATACCGGCATTTTTGACGCAGCCGTCAAGGCTGTTGAAGCAGTCGATACCTGTGTTGGACGGACGATCGATGCGATTCTGGCAAAAGGTGGCGCAGCGCTGATTACGGCTGACCACGGCAATGCGGAAAAGATGTGCGAACCCGACGGTTCTCCGTTTACCGCACATACCACCAACCCGGTTCCGTTGATTGTTGTCGGCTGTGACGACTGCAAGAGCCTGAAGGAAGGCGGCCGCCTGGCTGACCTGGCTCCGACGATGCTGGATATCCTCGGTCTGGAACAGCCCAAGGAAATGACAGGTCATAGCCTGATTATCCGATAAGTTTTTGGTCATGGATGAAGCGGCCCACTCTGGATGGGGTGGGCCGCTTTGCATGTCTGCCGCGGCGGGTGTTCTGCCGCGCATATACGGGAGGCCTTTGCGTGAGAAGGCTGCCGGAATTTACAGACACAGATGTCGTTTGGAACGGCTTTTGACGGGAAAGGGAAAGAATATGAGAAAGCGGACCAGAATACTGACAGCATTGCTGAGCGGCGCTGTTGCAGCAGTTTGGATGATGGGAATCCCGGCGACAGCACTTGCCGCCCAGTGGACGGACGGAACCGGTGGTTATGCCCAGGCAGCGGGGTTTATCGAAAGGGACGGGAACTGGTATTATTACGATCAGTATGGGAAGATGCTGACCGGTTGGCAGGAGTATGATGACAACTGGTACTATATGGACGCGAGCGGAAAGATGCTGACCGGCTGGCAGAAGCTCGACGGCAAATGGTATTATCTGTACGCATCCGGCCGTATGGCGGCTGGATGGGCTGAAATCGACGGCAAGTGGTATTATTTCAATGGCGGCGGCGTAATGAAGACCGGCTGGCTGGAGACAGGCGGGAAATGGTACTTCTTCAACGGCGGCGGCGTTATGCGGACCGGATGGGTCAGCAACGGCGGCAAATGGTACTATATGGATGCCGACGGCGTGATGCAGACCGGCTGGCTGCAAAATGGCGGCAGCTGGTATTATCTGGATGGCGACGGCGTGATGCAGACCGGTTCCCGGACGATTGGCGGGGTATCCTATACCTTTTCTTCGGATGGCGTGCTGACTTCGGGCAATCCGCCGGCATCTGCATCGGCATTTGACCCGGCCAGTGTACGCAGCCTGCTGGACGGCGTGTCCCTGACCCCTCGGTCGACGGCGGACAGCAAGCTCAATCAGGCGGTGTCCAGCTGGATTGCCGGTCACCTGACCTCGTCGATGAGCACCTGGGATAAGGTCAAGGCGATTTATGACGCACTGCTGAAATTCAAATACGGCACACCGGACGACAGTGTGATCGATACATCGGGACTGTCGATGGACGAGCTGATGAGCCTGTATTTTGACGGACCGGAGTACAATGCACGCCTGCTGCTGCTGTCGGGCAGCGGCACCGAGGAACATTTTGCAGCCGGGCTGGCGTCGCTGCTGCGTGCAATCGGACTGGATGCGCAGGTCGCAGAGGGCATTATCTATCAGGATGCCAAGCTGACCACCGGTACACCCTCCAGCTGGGTCACCGTCAAAATCAACGGCAAAAGCTACATATTTGACGTCGCCTCTGACCTGAAAGCAGGCGGCGGGTACAGCCATTTCTGCCGGACAGCGTCCGAACTGGGCAACCGTTACCAGCAGAGCGATGTATTTGCATTCCAGGCGGAAAAGACCTATTCTGCATAACATGACAAAAACAGGCGATACCACAGCGCAAAGCTGCTGGTACCGCCTGTTTTGCTGTCTGCCGGGCGATAGGTTTACTCCATATGCCCGATCAGGTTGAGGTCAATCCGCTGCATATCCAACCCATTGACCGGATGGTCGGTCAGATATTCGCTGATGATTTCCATCAGCTCATCATTGACATAGTCGCGGACCTCCCGTGTTTCACTGTCCAGGATATGGAAGTGGGGGAAGGTATTGACGTCAAAGATGATGGGTTCACCGGCTGATTCGATCTTCATAATCAGCCCTTTCTTTTCAAATATCGAGAGGATATTGTAAATCGTGGCAAGCGTCAGGGTCACGTCGCGTTCCCGGAGGGCGGCAACGACGTCGTCAACCGTGACATGGGTGTTGAGTTCCCGCAGCACCCGAAGCACTTCCAGACGCTGCTGGGTGACCTGGATGTGATTATCCCGCAGGATTTGCCTGAGCTTTTCCATTGCTGTCTTCCTTTCTGCATAATATACGTTCACCGCGATTACAGATAAATTCTGGAATCTATCTAATATTATAATTGTTCAGAGGCATTTTGTCAAGAAGATGGCCGAATTTATTAAACAGTTTGGCGATTGTCCAAACATTCCTGACAGTTTTTGCGGTTCAATGCGAAAGATTACCGTTGAGAATTTACAAAAAAGTTCTGTTCTTTTTGGGGCGAGTGTGCTATAATGTGATGTAGATGAGCGAAGCTCCTGACAGGATAGAAAGGATGATGATGGATGCAGCTGGTTCATACCAAATACGGTGATCTGCGCGGCAAACGTAAGGACACCTGTTTTACTTATTTTGGCATTCCCTATGCACAGCCGCCGGTCGGCGACCTTCGGTGGAAAGCGCCTCAGCCGCTTCAGCCGTGGACAGGGGTACTGGAAGCCTGTGACTTCCCGCACCGTGCCTGGCAGATGGTGCAGGAGCCGCCGGTTGACGGCAAGGGAATCAACTATGCCCGCGAATTTTATTCCAATCCGGCCTTTATGCCGCCGATGGACGAGGACTGCCTGTATCTGAATATCTGGCGCCCGCTGACCGGTGAGAAACTGCCGGTTGCCTTCTGGATTCACGGTGGGGCACTGATTAACGGGTTCGGGTCCGAGCTGGAGTTTGACGGTGAAGCGTTTGCACGCAAAGGCGTGATTCTGGTCACGATCAACTACCGGCTGGGTGCATTTGGATTTTTGTGCCACCCTGAGCTGGCAAAAGAGGACCCCAACGGACGCTGCGGTAACTATGGCATCTTTGACCAGATTGCTGCGCTCAAATGGGTGAAGGAAAACATCGAAGCATTTGGCGGCGACCCCGACCGGATTACCATCTTTGGCCAGTCCGCCGGTGCAATGAGCGTCCAGACGCTGCTCTCGTCGCCGCTGTCGCGTGACCTGATGGCAGGCGCGATCATGCAGTCGGCCGGCGGATATCAGGCCGGCGTCCTTCGGGATAAGACGATGGCGGACGCAATCGAACAGGGAAAAATGTTCTCCCAGCTGACCGGCGCCAATACCCTGCAGGAAATGCGTGCACTGCCGCCTGAAAAGGTGATGCAGGCAGTGGAGCGGATGATGGCGGAAGGTTTCCGTACCGGAACCGGGCTGCCCTTTACGGCGGTCATCGACGGGTATCTGCTGGAGAAGGGATACGACAAGGTCGTCGAAGACGGCGATTGCCCGGACATCCCGTATATGATCGGTTCCTGCGGCAACGACCTGGGACAGACGCCGGAGATGACGATGCGCGGCGGACATACCCAGCTGTATTATGGCTGTATCAACTGGAGCCTGAAGAATGCAGAACTGGGCCGCACGCCTGCTTATGTCTATTACTTTGACCGCAAGCTGCTGGGGGATTATTCCGGCGCGTTCCATTCGGCTGAACTGTGGTATGTTTTCAACACCCTGTCCCGCAGCTGGCGCCCCAAATCCCAGGCTGACTACCGTCTTGCCGAGCAGATCAACAGCTACTGGGCCAACTTTATCAAGACCGGCGATCCGAATGGGGAAGACCTCCCTTACTGGAAGCCGTGCAGCTGGGACAGCCACCATGTCCAGCTGCTGGACGTTGACAATGCCTGAGGATCATGGGAGGGACGAGGATGGACTTTATTGAACTGGCGGCTGCCCGTTACAGCTGCCGCAATTATACCGATCAGCCGGTTTCACGGGAAGATCTGGATGCCTGTGCAAAAGCGGCCTGTCTGGCGCCGTCTGCCCGCAACAGCCAGCCTTGGCGGATTATTCTGGTCGATGACCCGGAGACGGTCGCAAAGGTACGGGAACAGACGTCCGATGAGGAGCTGAAACTTAATTTGTTTACCCGCGGTGCGACCGCATTTGCCGTATTTGTCAATGAGGGCATTCCCTATACACCTGTCAACCGCGGCAAGATGAAGGGCGACAATTACACCAAAAGCGATATCGGCGGTGCGATTGTCTGCTTCTGCATGGAAGCCCAGCAGCGGGGAATCGGCAGCTGCATTATCGGTTCTTTTTCTGCCGACGGCGTGAAAAAGGTGCTCGGCATTCCGGCTGAGAAGGGGCTGGATCTGGTCATTGCGTTGGGGCATCCCGCCGATGAAAAGACACCTGCCAAGAACCGCCGTCCGATGGATGAAGTAGTTTTTTATAACGGCTATCCCGACTGATGCGAACAGAAAAAGCGCCCTGTACGAACGGAAAATTTCCGCCGTACAGGGCGCTTTTGACTGTTTTTTATGGTTTAATTGACGTTCGGATTGCCCTGCTGCATCAGCTTTTCATCCGTCCATCCCTTGGAGCAGATGCCGCACCAGTCTTCACGACCGGCTGCCTTTGCCTGGGAGAGGGTGCCGGAATTGGCGGCAGTACCCTTGAAGGAACGGCAGTGGGGGTCGATATGGTATTTGGTGCCGGTTTTGCCCCAGTAGACGATCTGTTTTTCTCCGGCAGGAGCCGTCACCTGGGAAGAACTGCCGGAGGAACCCGACGAGCTGCCGGTCATTCTGCCGTCGGAAGAGAAGGTATAGGACTTGCCGTCGATGGTCTTAGTACCGGTGACCATTGCGCCCGACCCGTCAAAGTAGTACCAGTCTCCGTTCCATTCCAGCCAGCCGGTTTTCATTTTACCGGCGCCGTTGAAATAATACCAGGTATTTCCGACCTGTTTCCAGCCGGTGGCCATCTTGCCGGAGCCGTTCAGGTAATACCAGCAGCCGTCGAGGCATTTCCAGCCGGTCGCCATCTCACCGGAGTTATTCAGATAGTACCAGCAACCGTCGACCTTCTGCCAGCCGGTGCACATATGGCCGTCCTCATCGAACCAGTACCATTTATTCCCGTCACAGACCCATTCATTGCAGGCCTGCCGTCCGTTGTCATGGTGGTAAGACCAGGACGAGGAGCTGCCGTGATGGGACTCATTGTGGTGCCAACCGGCGGATACCGGGGCAGTCAGGACTGCGCAGGCGGTGACAGCGGCAGCCATCACAGAGAACAGTTTTTTCCAGACATTTTTCACGATCAATCACTCCAATAATCAAACTGGTTAAAAGTAAATCGCTTCTTCTTTATTATAGACCCTGTTTTGAATATGTCAAGTGAATGACCGAATTCTCCCAAAAGCAACAAAAAACGCTTCATGTGAAAACATGAAGCGTTTCTGGAGCTGTTAACCAGATTCGAACTGGTGACCTCGTCCTTACCAAGGACGTGCTCTACCGCCTGAGCCATAACAGCGAGTGTCTTGCGGAAGGTTTTCCGTGACAGCTTTTGTATTATAGCATGGCGGAAGAATTTTGTCAAGCGTTTTTTGAAAAAAACTGCAATTTTTTCAGTTTAATTTGCATCCGCCCCATTCGACGACGGTAAACCCTTCCCGTTTAAACGGTGCCAGCGTATCCGGCTGGATGTCCACCGGCTGTTCCAGCGGTTTCCAGGCCATGAATACCCGAAGCAGGCTGTCCGGCTGGGGTGAGATATCCAGCCTTGCGGAGTCGGTATAGCATTCCTGCTGGAAGGTAATCAGGTTGTAGGGATTCTTCTCCATCTGCGGCAGCCAGTAGACGATCATTTCGTTGTATTCTTCCGGTGTCAGGCCGAGGGCTGCGAGGGTTTCCTGCAAAAATTCAGCCGTCTCATCTCCCGGAACACACCATCCTTTGGACAGGTCATATTCCGCATTGCTGACCCCTTCCCAGAAGAGGTAGCTGTATTCTTGGCCGTCGGCATGGCTGACCAGCGTTCCATCCGGCTGCGCAGTGACAGTCCAGCCATTCTGACCGTAGTCGGGGTAGGTGGTGGTCAGTTCACCATCCAGCGAAAGGCGGACCGAAATCTCCGTTTCGGTTTCCGGGTAGAGGTAGATCACAGGCTTGGCGGAATTGGTTGACTGGGGTGTGCAGCCGGTGGTCAGGCAGAGCAGCGCACCGGTCAGTACAGCCGCCAGTATCCGGCGGGTTGGTTTCATACCGATTGCCTCCTTTCGGAATGGTCCGATTGGTATTTATTTTTTTGCGTTTGCTTTGGCGAGGAATTTTTCTGCGTTGACGACAAACCGGTCATGGCATGCAGAACCGATTTCCTCTTTTTCGTCGCGGACAGTTACCTGGAAGGTGACCCGGCGGCGGTCGATTTCGATGATTTCAGCGGTTGCGGTGACGGTCATGCCGAGCGGAGTAGCGGCGGTATGCTTGAGGTCCAGCGCAGTGCCGACCGAGGTTTCGCCTTCCTCCAGGAAGATGGAGAGTGCCGCGGCAGAGGTTTCCTCCATCAGTGCAGCCATCGCCGGGGTCGCGAAGACCGGCAGGGAGCCGCTTTTCATATTGCAGGCGAGTTTGTCTTCGGTGACGGTGGTCGAGAGGGTATAGGTTGTGCCGAGGATAATTTCTTTCATTGGGAACAGCTTCCTTTCTGTGCAGCATCTTTTTTCAATAGGATACCATATTTGTCCGGCAAAAACAAGGCCGTGAACAAAAACAGCCTGGGGCAAAGCATCACCCCAGGCCGCTGTGTAGATTTAATCCGCGATTTCTGCCGCTTCTTTGTTGGCAGTTTCTTTATTGGTATACCATTTTTCCCACTTGCCGCGGTAGTAATGAATCATCATACCGAGACTGCAAACCAGCCATCCGGCAGGATATCCCAGTCCGACGAAGATGACCGAGTCGATGAGCTTGGTACCGAAGAACAGGTACAGCTGACGGAAGAATACGAAACTGAACAGCATGATGAACATTGGTCCGGTTGCATCTCCGGCGCCGCGCAGCGAACCTGCAAAGATCTGGTTGGCGCAGCAGAGCACATAAAACGGACAAAGGAAGCGAATAAAGATGCCGCCGTAATACAGCACGTTGTCGTCCTGGGTAAAGAGCAGCAGCATCTGCCGCGAGAAGATCAGCAGCAGGATGGTCAGCAGGACAGTGATTGCCATCGAAAGCGCGAGGGAAACGCGGGTACCTTTTTTCGCACGGGAGAGGTTGCCTGCGCCGAGGTTCTGACCGACGAAGGTTGTCGCGGAGAGGGACAGGCTCTGCATCGGGAGCAGGACGAACTGGTCGATCTTGGAGTAAGAGGTCCAGCCCGCCATACAGGAGGAACCGAAAGCGTTGATGTAGGACTGTACAAAGACGTTGGAGAAGGAGGTAATCGCCATCTGCAACCCGGCCGGCAGGCCGATGCGGACGACCTTTTTCAGGACCATCCAGTCTATTTTCAGGTCACGGATGACAAACCGGTAATCGCCGTCGCTTTTTGCCAGCGAGATGAGGGCGAGGGCAGCGGAGATAAACTGTGCCAGGATGGTTGCCCACGCGACGCCTGCGACGCCCATTTTAAAGACGATGACGAACGTCAGGTCCAGCACGACGTTGACGATCGACGAAACGATCAGGAAGTACAGCGGGCGTTTGGAGTCGCCGACTGCTCTCAGGATACCGGATGCGATGTTGTACAGCATCAGCCCGATGACACCGGCGAAATAGATGCGCAGGTATTCGGACGAACTTGCCATAACGTCGTCCGGCGTCGACATGAACCGCAGCATGGCGGGCGCCATGCCGATTCCGATAAAGGTAAACGCGACCCCAAGGATCAGGGTCATCAGGATGGTGGTATGTACCGATTTATGGACCATTTCGCCGTTATGTGCGCCGAAATACTGGCTGATAACGACGCCTGCGCCGGTCGCCAGACCGGAGAAGAAGCCGATCAGCATGTTGATAATCGGGGTGACGGAGCCGACCGCAGCGAGAGCCTGTGTTGAGACGAAGTTACCGACGACGATCGAGTCGACGGTGTTATACAGCTGTTGAAAGAGGTTGCCAATCAGCAGCGGAAAAGCGAATGCGACCAGTTGTTTCCATATGACCCCCTGGGTCATATCCATTGTCTTTTTTTTGCCTGTTAGATTCACATGACTCCCAGCTTTCTGAAAAATTTGCTTTACATGCAGATTACAAAAGGTATTATACAACAAAATTGTGGCAAATGCAATTATTTACAGGAATAACGTCAGAAAATTCTCATTTGCTTTACCTGACCGGTTTTTTATGCTATAATATCCAATAAAGTTTGTTTGAGAATAACTGCCGCCATATAAAGGAGAATATCGATACATGAAAAAAATAGCCATAATCCTGACCGCGCTGACAATGGTGTTCGCGCTCGCCGGGTGCAATCAGAATACTGAACCCAATTCGTCGGACAGTTCTGCTCAGACCTCCTCCCAGGTATCTGAATCGGAATCCAGTTCGACATCCTCCTCGGAACCGTCCTCATCGTTTGAACAGCCGGTGGATGATTATACCGAAGAAGGGGAGCACACGGTTGAGCTGTGCAACGGAACCGGACAGGCTGTCACTTCGCTGCGGATTCGACCGGAAGATGGGGAAGACGATTACTGGAGTCTGGAAATCCTCGGCGATTCACCCTGGGAGGACGGTACTGTCATTTCGCTGACACTCCAGCGGGAAGAATGGGGCGACTGCACCAGCTGGCAGGCGGAAGCGACGCTTGCGGACGGAACGGTCGAGAACTATTCCGAACTGCCGCTGACCGAGACGGGACGGGTTGAACTGGTGATGGGGAGCTTCCATACCGACGACGCTGCCGATGACACCGGCAATACCGATAGCACCGACGATATGAACAGCACCAACGATACCAGTGATTCCAGCGATACCAGCGACAGCAGCAACACCAATAGCACCAGCGACGCTGAATAAACCAAAAGACTGCGGTACCCTGATGTACAAACGGATACCGCAGTCTTTTTTCGTTAAAGGAAATTACTGTTTTTCCTGTTCGAGCGCCTGTTCCAGAGCGTTGGCCAGCTGGTCAGGGCAGGAAGTCGGTTTGACACCGCAGCGGATGCCTTTGATAATGCCGATCACTTCGGCTGCAGGACGGCCGATGCACAGAGCTGCGACACCCTGGGTATTGCCGGAACAGCCGCCGGTAAAACGAACGTCTTTAATGATACCATTTTCGAGTGTAAAATCAATTTTGCGGGAGCATACGCCGCGAGGGGTAAATGTATAAGTTGCCATCTTCATCCAACCTTTCTGTTTTTACAACAATAAGCGTGCTGCTTTTCTATTGTACAATGAAAACGCGGTTTGGTCAAGTATGCACTTTGCAGACAGAAAAAGGGAATTTTGTTGGCAGGGAACTTGACAAATACCGTGCCATTTGTTATAATACATAAGAATTATCTGCCGCCATGGCGGAACTGGCAGACGCAAGGGACTTAAAATCCCTCGGTGGCAACACTGTACCGGTTCGATTCCGGTTGGCGGCACCATAGTTCAGGCTTTCAGAATGGTTGTATACCGTTCTGGGAGCCTTTTTGTTTTGGACAGAAGTTGCGCCCGTCTGCTGTCAAAACAGGCGGGCGCAGTTTATACCGGCAGGCGGTCATTTGACGCCTTTGACGGCGGGAACCAGGCAGATCAGCAGCACAATCCCTATAATGCCGACCAGAATCCCATACACCAGCATCTCCCAGACCATCACCATGCACATTCCGACTCCCAGCACGATTGTACCGATGATGCCGAGCAGTCCAATCCCGATGGTTCTGCCGTTGAGCAGGATAGCCGGTTTACCGTCCATTTTGCGGCGTACCAGAACCATTGCCAGCAAAATCATGGCGCCGATGCAGCCGAAGGCAATCCCTTCGGTCATCACACCCCATTCGGGCAGCAGTGCCATACAGATGCCGAGTGCAAACAGGATACCGCCGACTGTGCTCATCATCAGCGTAATAAAATTCTTTTTCTTCATGTCAAATATCTCCTCAGAAGTCTGTCAATTTTTTGGGGGGTGGTTACCGATGCTTGGACGGTGTGTTTTCATCGGAAGACTTGCTGTCTTTTTCTTCGAGGAAGGCGTCGGTAAATGCGTCTTCGATTTTTTTATAGCCGCCGACGACAGCATCTTCGACCTTTTTGTAGCCGCCGACGACGGTATCTTCGACTTTTTTATAGCCGTCGACGACGGTATCCTCCACCCGTTTATATGCGTCGGTGACCTTGCGGTCAATGCCGCCGGTTTTCAGCGAGCCGTCATCTTCGAGAAAGGTGTCCACAAATTTGTCCTCCACTTTTTGATAGGTCTCAATCAGTTTGTCACCGATTTTGCCGGGTTTGAGCTTGTATTCTTTCATATCAAAAACCTCCCGTTTTGTATCGAATCAGGTACGGATTAAAATGATTTGCAGCAGTGCCGCTTAGCTGCCAACTGCCAGATGACGATGCCGCCGGTCAGAATTGCTGCCGCCAGACCGGCAGCGAACAGGGCCTTTTTCATACATGGACTCCTTTCTGTGGTTGATGGTCTGATTATAGGGCAGATTTGTTTGGCAATTGCTGAAGTTGTGTTTGGGAAATGTTAAGGGCAGCGCTGCCGCAAAAAAATTTTGGACAGGATGGGATATGCCTAATCTTTTTCTTGCAATTTTGCCCTAAACGCGATAGACTATTATTGAGTTGGTGTTTTGTACAGTACAGCTGTGAACGGTACAAGATCAATAGACAACGGAAGGAAGTGTATGCCAGATGAAACCACTGATGATCGGGATAGCCGGCGGAACCGGTTCGGGCAAATCCACCTTTACCGGACGGCTGCGGGAGATCTTCGGGGACGACATCGCGGTCGTATACCACGATAACTACTACCGCAGCAACGACGGTGTCCCGGTTGAACAGCGCAGCAAGATCAATTATGACCATCCCGACTCGCTGGAAACCGAACTGCTGGTCGAACACCTGATTAAACTGCGTTCAGGGGTCGCGGTGCAGTCTCCGGTTTATGATTTTACGGTACATAACCGGTCGGACAAGACCATCCGAATCGAACCGCGCAATATCATTATTGTAGAAGGAATCCTTGTGCTGGCGGACAAACGTCTGCGGGACCTGTTTGACATCAAGATCTACGTCGAAACGGATGCCGATGAACGGATTCTCCGCCGTGTCATGCGGGATTTGAAAGAGCGCGGCAGAAATATTGAAAGCATCGTCCAGCAGTACCTGACCACCGTCAAGCCGATGCACTATATGTTTGTCGAGCCATCGCGGGCAAAGGCGGACTTTGTCATCAATGGAGGAATGAATCCGGTCGCACTCGATCTGGTTGTGACCAAGATCCGTGACCGGCTTTCACAACAATAAATGAAGGGGATAGAGAAATGATGAAAGTAGCGATTGAAGATTTTGCCAATGTCAAGAAGCTGGGCGGGCTGACATTGTCGCCGTCCGGCAAAAAGGCGGCCTTTACCGTTACGGTCGGCAGCGTTGAGGACAACGCCTACCGGACGGATATCTGGGCATATGACCCCGGTCATACCCCGGCACTGTTCCGTCTGACGACCGGCGAGGACGGAAAAGCACCCTGTTTTCTGGACGAAGACACGATCCTGTTCCCGGCAGACCGTCACGGCCGTCATAAACCGTCCGAAGGTGTCCAGTACACCGTTTATAACCGGATTTCACTGGGCGGTGGTGAAGCAGAGGAATATTTTGTGCTGCCGTTTGCCGCGACCGGTCTGACGCCGGTCGGCGAGGACAGATATCTGGTCGGCGGTATGCGCGACCTGTCCATTCCCGACCTGTCCGGCCTTTCTGGTGAAGAAAAGGCGAAAGCGGTCAAAATGCTGGAAGAAGAAAAGGACTATGAAGTTTTCGACGAACTGCCATTCTGGTTCAACGGACGCGGCGTCATCAACAAAAAACGCCGTGGCCTGTATCTGGTCTGCCCGAAGACCGGCGAAAAACAGCTGCTGACCGCGGAGTATTTTGACCTGCACGGATTTTCGGTCAATCAGGAAAAAGACCGTGCGGTGCTGTGGGGAATTGAGTTTACGACCCTGAACAAACAGAAATCCCGGATGTTCCTCTATGACCTGAAGACCGGAAAGATGGAGGAAGTGCAGCTGGGCGGCAGATACCGTGTCGACGGCGCAGTCTTTGCCGGCAAAGAGATCATTTTCGCCGCGACAACCGGCGAAAAATACGGCAGCAGTGAAAACCCTGCCTTTTATCGCTGTGCCGATGACGGCAGCTTTACCCTGCTTGCAGCACCCGATCCCAGCCTTGGCGGAGTCGGCAGCGACATCGCAGGCGGCGGCGACAGCTTCTGCGGAGACGACAAGGGCGTCACCTTTGTACAGACCGTCGGTTACCATTCGGTTTACAGCCGCCTGAAACTGGATGGCGAGATCGAAACACTGGCCGACCAGATCAACATCGTCAGCTGTGCACAGGGAACCGACCCGATTTACCTGATCGGCATGGAGAAGGATGCACCGCAGGAGTTTTACTGTGTGGAAAATGGCGCGCTGAAAAAGCTGTCGTCCTTTAATGCAGAATACCTTGCCAGCCACGAAATCGCTCATACCGAGCACTTCACCTTTACCGATTCGGACGGCGTGGAGATCGACGGATGGGTGCTCTACCCGGCTGACTTTGACAAGAACCGTAAATACCCCGGCATTCTGGATGTACACGGCGGTCCTCAGACGGCATATGGCGAAGGTTTCTTCCATGAGATGCAGTACTGGGCTGGGCTTGGCTACATCGTCTTCTTCTGCAACCCGCGCGGTTCTTCCGGCAAGGGCGGCGGATTTGCCGACATCTACGGCGACAACTACGGTGTACGGGACTATAACGACCTGATGGAATTCACCGACCAGGTACTGGAGCGTGTTCCGCAGATTGACCCGTCCCGCATCGGTATGACCGGCGGCAGCTACGGCGGATTCATGGCCAACTGGATTATCGGCCACACCGACCGGTTTGCAGCGGTCGCTTCCCAGCGCAGCATTGCAAACTACATCAGCAAATGCCTGACCACCGATATCGGCTATTATCACAACCTTTCTGCGATTCAGGCAGACCCCTGGACAAGTCCTGAGAAGATGTGGGCGCATTCGCCCCTTGCTTATGCGAACCGTGCCAAGACCCCGACGCTGTTTATCCAGTCGGACGAGGATTACCGCTGCTGGATGGGTGACGCGGTCCAGATGCTCCAGGCATTGCTGATGCACGGCGTACCGGCACGGATGTGCCTGTTCCATGGCGAGAACCACGAGCTGTCCCGCTCCGGCAAACCGAAACATCGTGTACGCCGCCTGCGTGAGATCACCCAGTGGTTTGACCAGTATCTGAAGCGGTGCGAATAATCCCAGAAACCCGGCGTCTGCGTGCAGAGGTCGAAAGGAGAGGAATCCCCGGCCATTTTACCCATTGGGAGCAGTATTCCCGGCGGTATTTGCGCTGTCAGGCCGGCGAACAGATTCTGATTGCAGGAACGGAAATGCCTGGCTTTTATTTCCTGCTGCAAGGCAGCATCCGGGTGTATACGCTGGGGACGGATGGCCGGGTCCGGCTGCTGACCCTTTGCCAGCAGGAGGACGAGGTATTGCTGGGGGACGTCGAGTACCTGACCGGCAGTCCCTCTCCCAACCATGCCGAGGCGGCCGGTGAATCGATTTTACTGTTGGTGCCGTTTGACCGGGTGCTGATGGAGACGGACATTGCGCTGTACAGGTATCTTGCGATGGTCCTGCTCGGAAAGATGGAGCAGGCTTCGGAGAATGCGACCCATATGGTTTTCCAGCCGCTGGTGCGCCGATTGGCCTGTTACCTGCTGGACGCCTCCAACGACGGCGTCTTTACCGGCCGGTATACCGATGCCGCCAATTACCTTGGGTGCAGCTACCGGCAGCTGATGCGGCTGATCTCGCAGTTTTACCGGGAAGGTATTCTGATTCGGGAAAACGGACACATCCGGGTACTGTGCCCGGACAGGCTGAAACAGATCGCCCAATCCACCTGAATATCAATGAAAAACGCCCCTTTTCCAGACGGAAGAGAGGCGTTTTTGATCGTTTATGTAATTTACGTTTTATCCTTCCAGCAATTCAGCCGCCGCTTTCAGCTCGTCAATGACGCTGATGTGCTGCGGACAGACTGCTTCGCACTGTCCGCAGGCGATGCAGTCGCTGGCCTTGGCCTTGTCACGGGTTGCAAAGCCATAACTGCCTTTGGCGCCGGCGAGGTTGTTGTAGATTTTATAGGTGTTGACTGCGGTGAAGATATGGGGGATCGGGATACCCTGCGGACATCCTTTCATACAGTATTCGCAGCTGGTGCAGGGGATCGCCGGGACAGCGGCAAGCGCTTTCTTTGCGTCCTCGATGACAGCCATCTGCTGATCGGTCAGCTTGGTGAACCCTTTCATCACGGCGAGGTTGTCCTTCATCTGGTCAACGGTCGACATACCCGACAGGACTGTAATCAGTCCGTCAAGAGAAGCTGCATACCGCAGTGCCCAGGATGCGAGGGAGGAATCCGGTTCTGCTGCCTTGAAGACCTTCGCAACACTTTCGGGGAGGTTTGCGAGGTTGCCGCCCTTGACCGGTTCCATGATGACGACTGGTTTGCCGTGATGGCGCGCAGTCTCATAGCAGAGGCGCGACTGGACAGAAGGAGAATCCCAGTCGGCGTAGTTGATTTGCAGCTGAACAAACTCGACCTCAGGATGGGCGGTCAGAACCTTGTCGAGAGCCTCAGCCGAGTCGTGCATCGAAAAGCCGATATGCTTAATCAGGCCCTTTGCCTTCTGTTCCTGCACGAAGTCCCAGATACCGTACTCATCGAACTTTGCCGTGCGTTCGCCGCCGAGGTTGTGCAGCAGGTAAAAGTCAAAGTATCCGGCGCCGGTTCTGCGCAGAGAGGTGAAGAACATCTCTTTTGCCTCATCGGCCGTTTTTGCGCCAGCCCATGCGGGAAGTTTGGTTGCAATGGTGAAGCTGTCTCTGGGGTAACGGTCGACCAGCGCAGTTTTGACAGCCTCTTCCGACTTGCCGCCGAGGTAGCCATAAGCGGTGTCAAAGTAGGTAAAACCTGCCTTCATAAACAGATCGACCATTTCCTTGGTCTGTTCGATATCGACCTCTTCGCCGATCATCGGCAGCCGCATCAGTCCAAAGCCCAGTTTTGGAATATTTTCGCCCAGTGCCATTTTTCATACGTCCTTTCAGTTATAAAAACAAATGAATAATATAAACAGTGCCCGCATCAGTCGTCATCCAGAATCTCAAAATAATGATCGTCCTGGAGCGGGACAGTTTTTGCGGAAAGACCGGTAGTATCGATATAACGGTTCTGTTGAAGGATTTGCAGCAGCAGGTCGATTTCTTCCTCCTTACCCTGCACTTCCATTTCCACCATACCGTCCGAACGGTTGCGTACCCAGCCGGTCAGCCCACGCATTGAAGCGGCATATTTGGTCCGGTAACGGAGGCCGACGCCCTGAACGCTGCCGCTGAGCAGCAGATGTTTTCGTATCACGATAACCACCTTTCCTTTCTATGATCTATTGTAGTACATGGAGTGGACTCAAGGTCAAGGGATTTTGCAGAAAAAATGTGAATATTTGGAAAATTTTTTTCGTTGAAACGGCATTATTCTTTGCTTTTTGCACAGGAATCCAGCAGATGCTGTGCAAAATTAACCGGCTGTTCCTTGCCTTTTTCTGTGAATATTGGTACAATAAGGACAGGGAGAAACCCTGAAAGAATGGGCCAATAAACCTTGAGTGTCCGGGACTGCTTAGCAGCCCGGACGCGTTGGATGGGAGGTTTACGATATGAAACGAAGACTGACAGCACTTTTCGCTGCACTTTTACTGGCGCTGCCGTTTCCGGCAGCAGCTGCGGAGACGGGAACTGATCCTGCAAACCCGGTTGTGATCGGACAGCCGGCATTCCAGACGGAGGAAGAAAACCAAACTTCTTCTCAGCAACCGGATGAAAACACCAGTTCGGCAGAGGATGGGCAGATGATGCCGGCTCCTCACTGGGAACAGCGGGATGGACAGTATATCCTGCTGGACGGGAACGGCATTCCGCTGAACGGATGGCAGCAGCTGGACGGAAAATGGTATTTGCTTTCCGAGAGCGGCATCCGTCAGAACGGCTGGCGGGAAGTGGATGGAAAATGGTACTATCTGGACGCCGACGGCGTCATGGTGGACGGTTGGCAGAAGATCGGCGGGAAATGGTATCTGTTCGGCGGCGGTGCAATGAAGACCGGATGGGTCTATAACGGCGGAAAATGGTATTATTTTGCTGAAAGCGGCGCGATGCAGACCGGCTGGCTGAACGTAAACGGCAAGCGGTATTATCTGACGCCGTCCGGTGCAATGAAGACCGGCGCGATGACCGAAGGTTCGACGGTGTACACACTGGACGCTTCCGGTGCGGTCGCTTCCTCCAAAGACCTGAGCACCCTTTCCAATAAGGCGCTCGGCTGGGGACAGGGGACTCAGGTCGATTCCTATAACCGACCGATCAGTGCCGTTTCGTATCAGGAAAAATACGGCGCACTCGGCGGACAGTTTGTCGGACCGAATGAAAAGGTGATCTACCTGACCTTCGATGAAGGGTATGAAAACGGCTATACCGCATCGATTCTCGACACTCTGAAAGCCAAAGGGGTGCAGGCGACCTTCTTTATCACCGGCGATTACCTGAACAGCCAGCCCGATCTGGTTGGCCGGATGATCAATGAGGGACATACCGTTGGCAACCATACCGTCAAGCACCCCAACCTGCCCCAGTGCAGCATCAGCCGCCGTGCCGAGGAGATCGGCGACCTGCATGACGCAGTGGAGGAAAAGTTCGGGTATTCGATGTACCTGATGCGTCCGCCGGAAGGTGTATTTTCCGAGCAGGTGCTTGCTCAGGCGCAGGGAATGGGGTACCAGACGGTGCTGTGGAGTTTTGCGTATAAGGACTGGGACCCGTCGGCACAGATGAGTACCTCGACTGCATTGCAAAAGACGACTTCTGCCCTGCATCCGGGCGCAATCTACCTGCTGCACGCCGTTTCCAAGACCAACGCGGCAATTCTGGGCGATTTTATCGACACAGCCCGCCAGAAAGGGTACACCTTTGGTATTCTGCCGCGATAATTCGATTTTAAAATCTGCGGTGGTTCAAATCCTGGCAAGCAGGGAATGCAAGGGGGAGATGGTAATTGTCGGAAGATTGTCAGGGGCAGCCCTCTCTTGCAGGGCATGCCCCTCTTTCCCGAACTGTCCACCGGACAGTTCGGGAAATTCACCCTGTGCCGGGCGCACTCCGTTTAAGGAATTTCGCCTTCTGCGGAGGTGCGACCACGGTTCCCTGTTGGAACCGGACAGTTTCCTCTGGAAACTGTGTGGTTTGCAAAGCAAACCGTACTCTGTCCTGGACCTGCAAGCCTTGAAAGGCTTGACCGAACTTTTTTGATATGACCGTGCCCACATTGTGCGTAACTTTGGGACTCGCTCTGCGCTCGCGTGAACAGATGGGAAGCGTGTGCAATATAAAATCGAGCGGTGAAGCGACGTTCGTTTGCTGAGCATGCAGAGCGTGGTATCACATCGGCAAACAGGGAGCACAGGCACTGTGCAGGCACTGTGCAGACCCGGACACCGGGTCTTTACAAAAATGGGTTTATCATTTATAATAGAAACAAAAGTTGTCGGTCAGGAACACAGCTTCTCTGACCAGACGCAGAAATGTTGGATAAAGGGATGATATCAGGTTATGAGCAAGATTTTTAAATTCAAAAATGACGTGGATACCGACCAGATTCTGGCTTCCCAGTATCTTTTGCTGCCGAATATCGATGAGATGAAAGGGCATGCTTTCGAATCGCTGGATGAAACGTTTGCACAGCAGGTAAAACCGGGCGATATTATTGTCGCCGGAGAGAACTTCGGCTGCGGCTCTTCCCGTGAACAGGCGCCCAGCGTCCTGAAAGCACTGGGAGTCAAGGCAATTATTGCCGGCAGCTTTGCCCGCATCTTCTACCGCAACGCAATCAACATCGGCCTGCCGGTTCTGGTCAGCGCCGACCTTGCCGACAACGTACAGGCAGGGGACGAAGCAGAGGTCGACCTTGGAAACGGTACCGTTACCGTCGGTGACCGCAGCTTTACCTGCACCAAACTGCCGGAGTATATGCAGACGATTCTGAACGCCGGCGGGCTGATTGCGTTCCTCAATAAGGACGACTGACAAAGAGATCGGATAAGAGAATATCAATAAGAAAAAAGGATGAAGTAATCATGGGCATGACCATTGCGGAAAAAATTATTGCGCGTGCCGCGAAAGTCGATGAAGTAAAGCCGGGCGAGATTCACTCGGTCAACCTTGACTGGCTGATGAGCAACGACGGCACCACCCACCTGACGATCGATATGTACCGGAACAAACTCAAACACCCCCATATCGCCGACCCCGGCAAGGTGGTCTTTATCGTCGACCACAACATCCCTGCCGAAAACCCCAAGACGGCAGCGGTACATAAAAAAATGCGGGAATTTGCCCGCGAGAACAATATCAAGATGTATGAGGGCAAAGGCGTCTGCCATCAGATCATGTTCGAGGATTTTGTCGAACCCGGTCAGCTGATTTTCGGCGCCGATTCCCATACCTGCTCGTATGGTGCGCTGGGCGCATTCGGCACCGGCGTCGGATGCACCGACTTTTTGTACGGCATGGTCACCGGCGGCAGCTGGGTCATGGTCCCGGAGACACTGCGCTTTAACCTGCACGGCAAACTGCGGGAAGGCGTCTATCCGCGTGACCTGATTCTGACGATTATCGGAGATATCGGCGCCAACGGCGCCAACTACAAGTGCATGGAATTTGCCGGAGACGGCGCACACAACCTGTCGGTCAATGACCGTTTTGTCCTCTGCAACCTGGCAGTCGAAGCCGGTGCAAAGACCGGTATTGTCGAACCGGATGAGAAGGTAAAGGAATTTGTTGAGTCGAGAGGCAGAAAGGCAGAGAACATGTTTGTCTCTGACCCGGACGCAAAATTCCTCAAGGTATACGAGTATGATCTGGACAAGATCGAACCGGTTGTAGCACGTCCTGACTTTGTCGATGATGTCATTCCGCTGCGGGAACTGGGCGATGTCAAGATCGACGAGGCGTTCCTTGGCTCCTGCAACAACGGACGGATTGACGAACTGCGTGTTGCCGCTAAAATCCTGAAGGGCAAAAAGGTCCATCCCGATGTCCGGTTTATTGTTGCACCTGCTTCCAATGAAGTCTATTTGCAGGCACTGCGTGAGGGCATTATTGATGTGCTGCTGGAATCGGGCGCGATGGTGATGAACTGCAACTGCTCGGTATGCTGGGGCAGCTGTCAGGGTGTCATCGGCGAGAACGAGGTCCTTGTCTCGACCGGTACCCGCAACTTTAAAGGACGTGCCGGACATAAGACCTCCAAGGTTTACCTTGCATCCGCCGCGACAGTCACTGCATCGGCGATTGCCGGCAAGATTGTTGCCGCCGAGTAAACCGGCCTGCATTTTGATTTGATAAAGGAGACTGAACACGATGTCCACTTTTACCGGTAAAATCTGGGTGCTGGGGGACGATATCGACACCGATATCATTATCCCGACCGAATATCTGGCACTCAAAACGGTTGATGATATGAAAAAATACGCTTTTTCTCCCTTGCGTCCCGAACTGGCCGGACAGATTCAGCCGGGTGATATCATTGTCGCCGGCAAGAACTTCGGCTGCGGTTCTTCCCGTGAACAGGCGCCGGAGATTATCCGTCATCTGGGCGTTGCCTGTGTCATTGCGAAAAGCTTTGCCCGGATCTTCTTCCGCAACTCGATCAACAACGGCCTGCTGCTGATTGAAAGCGACCTGTACGACCATGTCCAGGAAGGGGATACCATCACGGTTGAACCGGGTCATCAGATTGTGCATAACGGTGAGTCTTTCCCGATCAGCCCATTGCCGCAGAACCTGATGGATATTCTGGAGGCAGGCGGCCTGGTCCGTGCGATGCAGAAGCGCAACGGTCTGATCTGAGGAGGAAAAAGCGATGGGACATACACTGATTGAAAAGATCATTATGAAGGGAACCGACGCTGCGGACGTTCGTCCCGGCCAGATCGTGACGGTCAAGGTTGACCGGGTGATGATTCACGATATTTTTATTCCGTTCGTTGTTGACAAGTTCAAAGAGATGGGCTTCACCAAAGTTTGGGACCCGGACAAGGTCGTCCTGATTTATGACCATCTGGTTCCGACTTCTGCCGTCGAGGACGTCCGCCACTTCAAGATTGGCGACGCCTTTGTCAAAGAGCAGGGACTGACCCATTTCCACCGTGCCGACGGTATCTGTCACCAGCTGATGCCGGAGATGGGCTATGCCCGTCCGGGTCAGATTGTCTTCGGCACCGACTCCCATACCACCACTTATGGCTGTGTCGGCTGCTTCTCGTCCGGTATCGGTTATACCGAGATGGCGGCAATTCTGGGCACCGGTGAGATGTGGTGCCGTGTTCCAGAGACGATTCGGATTGTCATTGACGGTAAATTGCCCAAAGGCGTCTATGCAAAAGACGTCATTCTGACGATTATCGGCGACCTGCGCGCCGACGGCGCGACCTATAAGGCACTGGAATTTGCAGGCAGCTGCATTGACAATATGAGCATCTCTTCCCGGATGACGATGTCCAACATGTCGATCGAATGCGGCGCAAAATGTGCGCTGTTCGCGACCGACGAGAAGACCGCCGCATTTACCGGACAGCCGTATGACGAAATCGCATGGGTGCGCCCGGATGAAGACGCGGTTTATGAGCGGGTCATCCACTATAATGCAGAGGATTTTGTTCCGGTACTGGCATGTCCTTCTCAGGTGGACAACATCCATCCTGTTTCGGAAAAGGCCGGAACAAAGGTCGATCAGGTTTTCCTCGGTTCCTGCACCAATGGACGTCTGGAAGATCTGGCAGTTGCAGCCGAGATTTTGAAAGGCAAAAAGATTGCGCCCGGTCTCAAGATGATTGTCACCCCGGCTTCCCGGAGCATCTACCGCGAAGCAATTAAAGCAGGGTATATTGAGATTCTGGCAGAGGCTGGCGCGATTATTACCCAGCCGGGATGCGGCCTTTGCTGCGGACGTGCAGGCGGTATTCTGACCGACGGCGAGACGGTTGTTGCGACCAACAACCGCAACTTCCTCGGCCGGATGGGCACCTCTGGGGTCAATATCTATCTGAGCAGCCCGGCGATTGCTGCCGCGACTGCACTGACCGGTGTGATTACCGCATCGGTATAATCAGGTTATAGATGACGGCAGGAGCCGGTTTTTCTGGTGGATTTCATCAGAGGAACCGGCTCTGGTTATATTTAGGTTACGGAAAACATCAGGAGAGAATGTATGTTAAATAGTCACGCGTTTGATTTATGGGCAGACGATTACGACAAAAGTGTCGGGCTGTCCGACGAGGATGGTTCCTATCCTTTTGCAGGATACCGGAACCTGCTGAATGAGATTTATAATCATGTGCTGTCCCATACCGGGAAAACCGTGCTGGACATCGGATTCGGCACCGGCACACTGACGACAAAACTGTACGAACAGGGATGCCGCATCTATGGTCAGGATTTTTCCGCCAGAATGATCGAAATCGCACAGGCAAAAATGCCGCAGGCCAGCCTGTACCAGGGTGATTTTTCGCATGGGCTGGTGGAGGAGCTGAAGCAGAACCGGTACGATTCGATCATCGCGACCTATTCGCTGCACCACCTGACCGATGAACAGAAAGTCCGGTTTCTGACCGAACTATTGCCGCTGCTCAGGGAGGACGGCTGCATTTATATCGGCGATGTTGCGTTCGCGACCCGTGCCGAACTGGATAAATGCAGGGAACAGGCCGGAGATGGATGGGATCAGGATGAGGTCTACTTTGTATTTGACGAGTTAAGAAAATCTTTCCCCAACATGCGCTTTGAACCAGTCTCACACTGTGCCGGTCTGCTGACCTTGAAAAATGACGGCTAAATTGAATCATTTAGGTGTGCAGGAAATCAGAAATGGTTTCCTGTTTTTTTACAGACAGCCGGGGAATGTTTACCGAATCCGCCTTGACTTTGGCGGGAGGTGGGAGTATACTGAATTCAAATGGAATAAAAATCAGGCGGTTATTTGCTGAAATTTTAGGCAACAATACTGCCTGATGGTTGGGAAATATGGGCGCTTATTTTTTATAGCGGAAAGGAGCAGCAGATGAAATATATCATCGTGTACAGCAGCAGAACCGGCAATACCCGTCAGCTTGCGGAGGTTATTCACACCTTATTGCCGGAACAGGACTGCCTATATTATGGAGAGCCGGGCGATGAGGCGGTTGAAAAGGCGAAACAGGCCGAGATTATTTTTGCAGGCTTCTGGACCGACCGGGGCAGCTGTGACGCGGGGATGGCGGACTTTCTGCAAAAATGTGGTGCCCGGCGGTTTTTCCTGTTTGGGACAGCGGGCTTTGGCGGTTCGGACGAATATTACGCCAAAATTCTGGGCAATGTGCGCAAGAACCTCAGCGGAGCGGCACGGATGGAAGGGAGTTTTGTCTGTCAGGGACAGATGCCGGATGCAGTCCGTCAGCGGTATCAGGCGATGGAACCATCTCCTGCCCGTGAGCAGATGCTGGACAACTTTGACAGGGCAGTCGGACATCCAAATCAGGACGACTTTGCTGGTTTGCAGGCAGCGGTGCGCGGCCTGAAACTGATTTAACGGAAATACACGAAAGGAGCTGAAAGGTATGGAAAAATTCACGGCAAGCCTGGTCAAACTGGGGGAATGGATTTATGCGATTGACCAGCAAATGGTCCGCAGTTTCGTGATTGTGGGGACAGAGTCGGCGCTGTGCCTGGACGCAGGCGTCAGCCCGGCAGATTTTGCCGGCATGATACGCAGTGTAACCGACCTGCCGGTCGCCTGCTGCATGAGCCATACCGATGGCGATCATACCGCCAATTTGAACGCTTTTTCCCGCATTTATATTCACCCGGCTGAACGGCCGCTGCTGACGCAGGACCGCTATGCCGAAGGGACAGAGATTGTTGAAATCAGCGAGGGGGACTGTATCGACCTTGGCGGAATCCGGCTGAAAGTCGTGGAGTGTCCGGGTCATACGCCCGGTTCGATTGCGCTGATGGACGAGCAGGCGGGCATTTTGTTTTCGGGAGATACGGTTTCATACGGTCCGGTGTATCTGTTTGGGGGACATCGCGACCCGGACAAGTATCTGGAAAGCCTGCTGAAACTGCGTGGGATGGCCGAAAGCGGAAAATTTGATACCGTTTATCCCAGTCATAACACCTGCCCGGTTTCAGCGGAGATTATTTCTGACCTGATTGCATGCGCTCAGGGAATCAAGGACGGTTCAATCATCGGACAGCCTTCCGGCCTGACGTTTCCGGGTGCAGAGAATGTCCTGCTGTATACATACGGAAAATGCGGTATTTACCGGTAAAGCCAGCATCAAATAACGACTGACAAAATGGAAAGGTGGTCGATTCCATGACCGAACTGGACATTATGAGGCACGCAAAGGACTATATTGACAAGCTGGCGCAGGGAATTGACCCGATCAGCGGTCAGGAAGTCCCGGAAGATTCGGTGATTAACCAGGCACGTCTGATACGGTGTTTTTTTTACGTATCGGGTGTGCTGCAGCAGGTGATTGACAACGGCGGCCAGGTGAACCGAGGCTCGAAAGCACCGTTCCAGATGACTGATGAAATGTACAATTGTATCATTTATTCAGCTGAACCGGTTATGATACGGAAATTTATGGAACCAGTCAATGCTCTGGCAGATTCCAAAATGATGCAGAAAATATCTCTTACTAAAATCACCGGCTGGCTGGTTGAGAAAGGATTTCTGTTCGTAGAAACCGATGAAAAAGGTCATGGTCATAAACTTCCAACGGACGCCGGTAAGGAACTTGGAATATCATCGGAGTATCGGCCCGGAAAATACGGAGGTTATACTGCGGTGTTATACAATGAGGATGCCCAGCATTTTATCATCGACCATATGGAGGATATACTGCATCCGATTGAACCGGACGCCGTGTGATTTTTGCATTTCTGTGGTTGTTCGTGACAACATCACAGAAAAGTCTTCTGTTTTGGGATAAACTGTAATCAACAGAGAGATACTGAATACAGATATGGATAAAGGGAGGATTTTTCATGACGAACAATCATGTTTACGATATGGTCATTGTTGGCGGAGGTCCCGGCGGATACACGGCGGCACTGTACGCAGTCCGTGCCGGACTGGACACCGTATTGCTGGAAAAATTTTCGGCAGGCGGACAGATGGCCCTCACCGATCAGATTGACAACTATCCCGGATTTGAAAACGGGATTGACGGGTTTACCCTCGCGGAAAAGATGAAGCAGGGCGCTGAACGGTTTGGCGCAAAGACCCGTTACGCTGAGGTGAAAAAGGTTGACCTGAATGCTTACCCGAAGGTTGTGGAAACCTCTGAGGGCACATTTTACGGCAGAACCGTCGTCTTCTCGACTGGAGCCAACCCCAGAGAACTGGGACTGCCGGAAGAAAAGGAACTGGTCGGACGCGGCGTCGCATACTGTGCGTCCTGCGACGGGATGTTTTACCGTGGCAAAACGGTCGTCGTTGTCGGCGGCGGCAACACGGCGGCAGAGGATGCGCTGTTGCTGAGCCGTCTTGTCAAAAAGGTCATTCTGGTCCACCGCCGGGATACCCTTCGTGCGACAAAGGTCTATCATGAACCGCTGATGCAGGCAGAGAATGTCGAATTCCGCTGGAATTCGGTTGTAACCGAGCTGCTGCATGAGGACAAAATTACCGGCGTGAAACTGAAAGATGTTCAGACCGGTGAAGAGACCGTCGTGGAATGTGACGGCGTATTTGTCAGCATTGGCAGAAAGCCCGCGACCGAGCTGGTCAAAGACCAGCTGACGCTCGATCAGGGCGGGTATGTTGTCGCCGATGAATCCACCCGGACCAACATTCCCGGAGTATTTGCGGTCGGTGACGTCCGGACAAAGGCACTCCGGCAGGTTGTAACGGCGGTCGCGGATGGAGCGGTGGCTGTGTACTATGCAGAGGAATATCTGGCGCAGCAAAAGGACTGAGCGTCTGCCAAATCTGGCTGCAATAAAATCAACAGACCTGCACCCGGCCTTTTTACGGTCGGATACAGGTCTGTTTTTACTGTTTATAAATAGGAGGAAACGGTTATGATGTTCAAAGATCGGGTCGTCGTCGTGACAGGCGGCGCAAAAGGGATTGGAAAAACCATTGCGGAAGAATTCCGAAAAGCCGGTGCCCATGTCTGCATCATCGACCTGCTGCCGAACGACTATTTTGTCGGAGATGTAGGGGAGCAGAAGGTGCTGGAGGCGTTTGCGGACAAGGTGATCGCCGATTATGGCCGGGTGGACGTGCTGGTCAACAACGCCCTGCCGGTGATGAAAGGTCTGGATACATGCAGTTATGAGCAGTTTAATTATGCCCTGCGGGTCGGCGTGACCGCGCCTTTTTACCTGACGAAATTATTTGCAAAATACTTTGCGCCCGGCGCGTCGATTATCAACATTTCCTCTTCCCGCGACCGGATGAGCCAGCCGCAGACCGAAAGCTATACCGCTGCAAAGGGCGGCATTTCGGCACTGACCCATGCCTTAGCGGTCAGCCTGTCCGGCAAAGTCCGGGTCAACTCGATTTCACCGGGCTGGATTGACACCGATTTTACCGAATATCACGGCCCGGATGCGTTTCAGCAGCCTGCCGGACGGGTCGGAAACCCGCTGGACATTGCAAATATGGTGCTGTTTTTGGCGTCGGACAAAGCCGGGTTTATCACCGGCGAAAACATCTGCATCGACGGCGGCATGACCCATTTGATGATCTATCACAACGATTACGGCTGGAAACTGGAAGAGAATAACCAGTAAACGATCAGCACTCGATTGCGACCTTGATGACACCGTCCTGCCGGTTTTCAAACAGCGCATAAGCTGCCTCAATCTCCCGCAGCGGGAATGTATGGGTGATGAGCGGGGTCGTATCAATTTTACCCTGTTTGATCAGCCGGAGGGTTTCGGCACAGTTGCAGCCATCCACGCCGCCGGTTTTGAAGGTCAGGTTTTTGCCGTACATATCCGGCAGCGGCAGAATCTGCGGCTGGTCATAGAGTGCGACGACCGTCACAATCGCATTCGGACGTGCGGATTCCCATGCCATCCGGAAGCTGGTTGCACTTCCGGCGACTTCCAGCACGGTATCTGCGCCGCCGTGGTCGCTGTTTGCACGGACAAATTCGGCGAGGTTTTCGGTGGAGACGGTCAGCACATCGGGATAATGGCGGCGAACAAAATCCAGCCGCTGGACGTCCGGGTCACAGACAATAATCCGTTTCGGGTGTTTGAGCAGCACGCATTGGAGCGTGCACAATCCGGTCGGCCCGGCACCGAGAATCAATACGGTATCTTGCGGCTTGATTTCAGAAATCTGCGCCGCCCAGTACCCGGTTGCAAGCAGGTCGCCGACGAAAAGTGCCTGCCGGTCGGTCACACCGTCCGGGATTTTATCTAAGCCCTGGTCGGCATGGGGGACACGGACATATTCCGCCTGACCGCCGTCAATCCGGCACCCAAGTGCCCAGCCTCCGTCCGGGTCGGTACAGTTGTTGACCCAACCGTTTTGGCAGAAGAAGCATTCTCCGCAGAAGGTTTCGACGTTGACGGTGACCCGGTCGCCGGGACGGACGGTGGTGACAGCAGCGCCGACCTGTTCCACAATGCCGACCATCTCATGCCCGACGGTAATGCCGGGGACGGCACGCGGAACCGAGCCGTGCTTGATATGCAGGTCACTGGTGCAGATGCTGGCGAGGGTAACTTTTACGATAGCGTCCCGGTCGTCCAGCAAAACCGGCTTCGGTTTTTCGCACAGTTCAAATTTTCCCGGTGCGGTATAGGTGTAAGCAAGCATTACGGCAGCTCCTTTCGCAAAATCCGTTCTTTCAGGTGGAGGATATTTTTCTCAATGGCGGCAATCACCAGACGAAAAGCCTGATCGTCCTTGCCGGTCGGGTCATCCAACCCCCAGTCTTCCCGGTATTTGCAGGGAAGGAACGGGCACTGTACATTACAGCCCATTGTGATGACGACATCCACTGGCGGAATATCCGCCAGCAGCTTGGAATACTGTGTCGCCTCCATATCGATGCCATAGATTTCCTTCATCAGCCGGACGGCGTCCTGATTGATCTGGGGTTTGGTTTCGGTTCCGGCAGAATAGCTTTCAAATACGTCACCTGCCAGATATCTGCCGAGCGCTTCTGCAATCTGGCTGCGGCAGGAGTTGTGTACACAGATAAACGCGACTTTCATAGAGCGTCTCCTTGTATATGTTGATATTCAGAGGACGCCGCACATTTGCCGCATCTTCCTGACTATAGTTTAGCACGCATTGCCCGATTCATCAATCGTTGTTTGGGACAAAGCGTGCTTTTTTATCGGAATATCGCATAAAGATGAGAGATGAAGTTTTTGCCGACGGGCTTTACCGGAAGGGGAGGTTGTCCGATATGTGGTTATTGCTGCAACTGTTTATGCGGTTTCCGTTTCTTGCCCTGCACGCCGAGCGCGGCGACAGAGGGTTGTCCTTTCCACGACCGCTTTCCCGACAGGAGGAGGCGGCTCTTTTTGTCCAGATGGAGCAGGGGACCGGTGCGCAGAAAAAGGCGGCACGGGATAAACTGATCGAGCACAACCTGCGGCTGGTTTCCCACATCGTCAGCAAATATGCCCGCTCCGGGAGCGGGGATGACCTGTTTTCGATCGGCTGTATCGGGCTGATTAAAGCGGTCGAGACTTTTTCACCCGAAAAGAAGATTCGTTTTTCCAGTTATGCGGCCAAATGCGTGACCAATGAAATCCTGATGCACTTCCGTTCATTGAAAAAGAACAGCAACGATGTTTCGATCAATGACCCGATCGAAACCGACCGGGACGGAAACCCACTGACCCTGTTTGACTTAATCGCGGACGAAACTGACATCGCCGAAGCAGTCGACCTCAAGATGGACAGCGAAAAGCTGCATGAGCTGGTGCGCAGTGCCCTCAGTCCAAGGGAACGGATGATCATCACCCTGCGATACGGGCTGTCGGGCGGCAGACCGCAGACACAGCTGGAGGTGTCGGAAAAGCTGGGCATCAGCCGGAGCTATGTGTCGCGTATTGAAAAAAAGGCGCTGGAACGGCTGCGGGCCGGATTTCAATAATCGTATAGAATCACCGTCCCTGTATCTGAAACAATCGGGATAAAATGTCCGCCGGTTGTTGCAAAAGTGCGCAGAAAATGTTACAATGTACACAGAAAAATGTACAAACATACAAGGAACGGTGGTATTATACATGGCAAAGTATCTTGTAATCGATAACGGCGGGACTTTTATCAAACCCAGCGTGATGGACGGAGAGGGCAATATTCTCCAGATGCTCCCCAAAATTCCGACCCACTCGCTCAATACGGCGGCATTGGCTCAGCAACCGGACGGAGAGGAAGTCAAACTCGAAGGGGAACTGGATTCAGTTGAAAAGTATCTGGAATTGCTGGATGGCGTCTATCAGCCGCTGAAAGGCGAAGTCGACGGGATTGCCATGAGTTTTCCCGGCGTCAATGACGCCGAAAAGGGGTATTGCTATTCCGGCGGCGCATTCTTGTTTGCGGCAGGCCAGCCGCTCGGCGAGATGATGACCGAACATTTCGGCATTCCCTGTACGCTGGAAAATGACGGCAAATGTGCCGTGCTCGCCGAATACTGGAAAGGTTCGCTGCAAGGGGTACAGAACGGCGCCGTCATCGCACTGGGGACCGGTATTGCCGGCGGCATTATCGTCGACGGGAAGATCGTCCGCGGCCGGCGCTTTTCAGCCGGTGAGATGAGCTATATGACCAATGATATCGCAAATCCGCTGAACATGGCGACTGGTTTTTCCTCTGATTCGGCAATGGGAATGTGCATGAAGGCGGCGTATGCCAAAGGCATGCAGCCGTCTGACATGGATGGCTTCAAGCTGTTCCAGCTGGCCAAAGAGGGCGATCCGGCAGTCCTGGCGATTCTGGATAAGACCTGCGATGAGATTGTCGGCCAGGCATATAACATGACGGCATTGCTTGACCTGGATGTGGTCGCAATCGGCGGCGGGATTTCCCGCGAACCGATGCTGCTGGAGATGCTGCAAAAGAAAGCCGAGTATCTGAATGCCAATAACCCGCTTTCCAAATACTCCGCTTTTTATCCGCAGGTGCATATCTGCCCCTGCACCTTCCATAACGAGGCCAATATGGTCGGCGCTTTGTACCACCATCTGAAAATGCGGGGACTGTTGAAATAAACAATGAAAATTGAGCTGAAAAAGCAGAAGAAAAAAGCGGCACTGATGCAGGCAGCCTACACCCTGTTTTTAAAACAGGGGATGGAAAACACCAGTGTCGGCGATATCACCGAGGCTGCCGGAGTCGCGAAGGGAACGTTTTATCTGTATTTTCGTGACAAGCAGGACATCGTGACGGCGGTGGTCGTGGTGGTGTCCCGCCAGATTCTGGAAGAAGCTTATCTGAAAATGTGTGCGGTACGGACAGGGGATTTTGCCGAGGATATGACGCTGCTGGCCGGTGCACTGCTGGACTTTTTTGAAGCAAACCGGCCGCTGCTCGGATTTATCGAACGCGGATTCCGCTGGCCTGCCTTCCGGGAACGGATGAACGCAACCGGCAACCCGGTCTGGCAGTCGCTGCGCAACGATCTGCGCCATCAGGCTGAGCTGTCCGGAAAGAGTGAAGAGGAACTGATCAGACGGGTGTACTGTCTGGTGTCGATGTGCGGCAGCGTCGCCTATTCGTCGATTATGCGGGGTGAGCCGGAGGACATTGCACGGCTGCGTCCGGCGATCTGCGGGATTATACGGGACAGTCTGCGGGTACCGGAATAATTTTCTGCACAGATACAGGTGTATTTTCATAAAATACAGATTTTGCAATAAAACCGGTCTGACAATGGGTTCAGGCCGGTTTTTGTGCAGCTTTCGCTTAAAAAGGCGGCTGATTGCCAAATACATGACCAAAAAAACTGGTGAAAATGAATGCCCGGAAGGTTTTGCAGCAGAAAGTAGTCCACGATGGGCGGACATATTTGCAAATGAATTTTTGCTCTATCTGCCACAGAGAACAGAAAAATGAAAAAATGCGGGAAATTCTGGTTGACAAGGCCGAAAAATGGGGATATAATAAAACTATTCCAGTTGTCGGACAAGTATTGAGGTGGACAGTTCACCTGTGATTTGTGCGCAATACAAGGACAGATACCCAAACAGAAAGGAAACGATCAAGCATGAGCACCATGACTGAAATTCGCTGGCATGGCCGTGGCGGACAGGGCGCGAAGACCGCCTGCCTGCTGCTTGCCGACGCTGCTTTTGCATCCGGAAAGTATGTGCAGGGGTTCCCGGAATACGGACCTGAACGGATGAGGGCGCCGATCACCGCCTATAACCGCATCAGCGACACCCGCTGTACCATCCATTCGAATATTTATCACCCTGATTATGTCGTTGTCGTCGATGAGACGCTGCTCAAGAGCGTCGACGTCACTGCCGGCCTGAAGGAGACTGGTGCGATCATCATCAACAGCGAACGTTCTCCCGAAGAACTGCGTCCGATGTTGGGCGGTTATGCCGGAAGGGTCTGCACAATTGATGCACGGAAGATTTCGGAAGAGGCGCTCGGCCGGTATTTCCCGAACACCCCGATGCTGGCAGCCGTTGTCAAAGTTTCGGGCGTTGTCGACCCGGAGCGGTTCGTCCAGGACATGCGGGCATCGTTCCAGCATAAATTTGCGACCAAGCCTCAGGTCATTGAGGGCAATATGAAGGCATTGCAGATGGCAATGCAGCAGGTACGGGAAGGCTGAGCCGGACCGCAACAGAAAGGAATGAACAAGGATTATGATCAAGGCTAGCGATATCCACGAATCCTGTGCCTGGCAGGAGCTGACGCCGGGCGGCGAGATCTGCGGCGGCGGGACTTCCAAGGCAGTGAAAACCGGCGACTGGCGTTCCAACCTGCCGGTCTGGGATACGGAAAAATGTAAACAGTGTCTGCTCTGTGCGCCCTACTGTCCCGACGGCTCCATCCCGGTCAAGGATGGCAAACGGGAGGATTTTGACCTCTATCACTGCAAGGGATGCGGCATTTGTGCGAAGGTATGTCCTTTCGGTGCAATTCGGATGGAAAAGGAGGAAGAAAAGTAATGGCTATTCGTGAACGTCTCTCCGGCAATGAAGCGGTTGCATTTGCGATGAAGCAGATCAACCCGGACGTATTTGCCGCTTTTCCGATCACCCCTTCGACCGAAATCCCGCAGTATTTTGCCCAGTATGCGGCAGACGGGAAAGTCGATACCGAGTTTGTCACCGTTGAATCGGAACATTCGTCGATGTCCACCTGTATCGGTGCCGAGGCAGCCGGTGCCCGTGCGATTACCGCGACTTCGTCCTGCGGACTTGCGTATATGTATGAAGTGCTGTACGTAGCGGCCTCGATGCGGCTGCCGATCGTAATGGCGGTTGCAAACCGTGCACTGACCGGCCCGATCAACATCAACAACGACCATTCTGACTCGATGGGTGCGCGGGATGCAGGCTGGATTCAGCTGTACGCGGAAAATAACCAGGAAGTCTACGACAACTACCTGCAGGCGATGCCGATCGGCGAAGATCCGGAAGTCCGGCTGCCGGTCATGGTCTGCCAGGATGGTTTTATCACCTCTCATGCGGTCGAAAATATCGAGCTGGTCGAAGATGAGCTGGTCAGGGATTTTGTCGGCGAATATAACCCGGAAGCCGCACTGGTCGGCAGGGAACAGCCGCTTGCGGTCGGCCCGTATGACACCTGCCCCTACTATATGGAGCATAAGGTCCAGCAGGCAGAGGCAATGAAGAACGCGAAAAAGCGGATTCTCGAAGTGGCCGCAGCGTTTGAAAAGATGACCGGCAGAAAATACAGCTTTTTTGAAGAGTATCGCATGGAAGATGCCGAGGTTGCGATTGTCCTGATCGGTTCGACCGCCGGTACCGCAAGGGCAGAAGTGGATGCCCTGCGTGCCGAGGGCAAAAAGGTCGGCATGATTAAAGTACGTGTCTTCCGTCCCTTCCCGGCTGAGGAACTGGCAGCGGCACTGTCCCATGTCAAAGCCGTGGCGGTCATGGACAAGTCGGAATGCTTTGCCGCCGACGGCGGCCCGCTGTTCCATGAGGTCAGAAGCGCCTGCTATGATCTGGAAAACCGTCCGATGATGATCGATGTTGTCTACGGATTGGGCGGACGTGACTGCGCGACCGAGGATATTGAGCGGGTATACAACCGGCTGATGAAGATGGTCGAGACAGGTGACCGCGGCCCGGTATACAACCATATGGGTCAGCGTGATCTGCGCGAACCGACTGTATAAAGGAGGAACAGACAATGGCATATAATCTGAAACAGGAGCTGGCAAAGCCGGAACGGTTTGCCAGTGGTCACCGCCTTTGTGCGGGCTGTGGTGCGGGTGTAACCTCCCGTGCGATGCTGCGGGCGCTTGATCCGGGCGATCAGGCGGTGATCTGCAATGCGACTTCCTGTCTGGAAGTTTCGTCCTTCCTTTATCCGTTTACCGCGTGGGAAGATTCTTATATCCATGTTGCGTTTGAAAACACGTCGGCGGTTGCCGGCGGCGTAGAGACGGCGATTCGTGTGCTGAAAAAGCGGGGAAAGATTTCTCCCGATGCAAAAATCAAGGTGCTTGCAATCGGCGGCGACGGCGGTACCTATGATATCGGTTTGCAGTCGCTCTCCGGCGCGATGGAGAGAGGCCATGACTATACCTACTTCTGCTACGACAACGAAGCGTATATGAATACCGGCATCCAGCGTTCGTCCTCGACCCCTCGCTTTGCCAACGCAACAACGACCCCTTCCGGTACCTGCTCGACCGGTAAGGTCCAGAACAAAAAGGACCTCACACAGATTGTCGTTGCACACGGAATTCCGTATGCAGCCCAGACGACCTTTATCGGCAATATGAAGGACTTCCATGAAAAGGCACACAAGGCGATTTACACCGAAGGACCGGCATTTGTCAATGTACTGTCGCCCTGTCCGCGTGGCTGGCAGTATGACGCGTCCGATTTTGCGAAAATCTGCAAGATGGCGGTCGAGACCTGTGTCTGGCCGCTGTACGAGGTGGAGAACGGCGTCTGGAAACTGAACTATGAGCCGAAACAGAAACTGCCGGTCGAGGAATTTATGCGCCTTCAGGGCAGATTCAAACACTGCTTCAAGCCGGGCAATGAATGGACCATCGAAGAAGCACAGAAATACGTCGATAAGAAATGGGAAGAGCTGCTGGCAAAATGCCGCTGATAGCTGACCTGTTATCATCGGGAATAGACGCGCCGTGGGAATATCCTGCGGCGCGTTTTTGCATATGGAACCCTTGCACCGGCGGCAAAGATATGGTATCATGTTGCCATGCGGCGGAGGTTCTCTGCCCGGAACGGGAAGATACGGTGGTCGATGGCCGGTGACCGCGGGGAGGATATGCAATGGAAAAAGAACAGATTATTCATACGATGGGAATGGGCAACTGCGGCGGCAGGTGCCTTTTGCACCTGCATGTACAGGACGGCCAAATTAGGCGGATTTCCACCGAACCGGCCTGCGCCGATTCGACCCAGCAGCCGCTGACAGCCTGCGCACGTGGGATTCATTATCATCAGACCTTTTTCCGTGACCGTCTGACCACACCGATGAAACGGGTCGGCAAGCGGGGAGAGGGGAAGTTTGTCCCGATCAGCTGGGAGGAAGCGGTGGACCGGATTGCATCCGAATGGGTCCGCATCCGTGACCAGTATGGTCCCGCATCCCGGTATGTCCATTATGCGACCGGTTCGTCGGCGGTTTTTCGCGGACCGGGACTGGCAAAACGGCTGCTGTCGCTGGACGGCGGCTTTCTGGATTATTATAATTCCTACTCGACCGCCTGTGTTTCCTACGTGACGCCGTATATGTACGGGACGAATATGACCGGTTCGAGCTATGACACCCTGCTGGACGCCAAGCTGATCATCCTATGGGGACACAATCCGGCCGAGACGGTGTTTGACGGCCAGATGTTCTGGCTCAAAAAGGAGAAGGAAAAAGGCATCCCGATCATCGTCATCGACCCGCGTAAGAACGATACGGCACTGAAACTGGATGCAAAGTGGATTGGCCTCCGTCCCGGAACAGACGCCGCGTTGTCGGATGGGATGGCTTACTGGATTTACACCCGTGGACTGTATGATCGGGATTTTGTCAGCCGGTGCACACTCGGATTTGACCGGGAGCATATGCCGGAGGGGATTGACCCGACCTTATGTTATTTTGATTACCTGATGGGGACAAGGGACGGCATCGAAAAAACGCCGGCATGGGCGTCCGCCATCACCGGCGTACCGGAAGAGACGATCATCTGGCTGGCGGAGCAGTACGCGACAATACACCCTGCTGCCCTGATTCAGGGGTATGGCCCGCAGCGTCAGGAGAACGGCGAACAGGTCACCCGCGGCGGCATTATGCTGGCAGCATTGACCGGGAACGTCGGGGTAAGCGGCGGATGGGCAGGCGGACCGGGGTACATCCAGCGCCATGCACAGCCCCATCTGCCAAGGGTGACAAATCCCTGCCGGTATCAGATACCGGTCTTTAACTGGAGCAAGGCGGCGGATTGCGGCGAAAAGCTGACCGGACTGGACGGCGTGACCTGCGACGGGAAACGCAGCCCGGATATTCACCTGCCCGGTTCGATTAAGATGATTCTGAATCTCGGCGGAAATGCGCTGATTAACCAGCACGGCAATATCAATGAAACCGCCGAAATCCTGCGGGACGAGAGCAAGGTCGAGTTTATCGTCGTCAGCGACCTGTTTATGACGGCGAGCGCAAAGTTTGCCGATATTCTGCTGCCCGGAACCAGCCTGTTCGAAGGGGACAATCTGGTGACGCCGTGGATGGTGGGCGACTTTATCGGGTTTATCAACCCTGTCTGCAAGCCGATCGGGGAGAGCCGGTTTGAATATGACTGGCTGTGCGAGGTCGCAAAGAAACTGGGGCTGTACGAAGAATTTTCGCTTGGCCGGACGACGGATGAGTGGCTGCGGGCAATCTATCAGGAACTGCGGGAAAAAGAACCGGAACTGCCGCCTTATGACGAAGCCAAACCGAATGGCGTTTACCGCTATCAGCCATTGCCGCCATATGTCGCGTTTGCGCAGCAAGCCGCCGACCCGGTATCCCATCCTTTTCCGACCCAAAGCGGACGGATTGAAATCTTTTCTCAGGAAATTTATCAGGGCACTTTTTCCGAGTATGTTTCGCCGCTGCCAAACTATCTGCCGGGCAAAGAGGGGGTTTCCGACCCGGCAATCGCCCATTACCCGCTCCAGCTGATTGGATGGCATACCAAGCGCCGCTGTCATTCGGTTCACGACAAAAACCCTGCCCTTGCGGTATTGGACCCGCAATGCGTCTGGATGCACCCGGAGGACGCGAAGGCACGCGGACTGACGGACGGCATGACGGTACGGGTGTACAATGACCGCGGGGAAACACTGTTGCCGGTAAAAATCAGTGACCGGATTGTACAGGGTGTTGCGGCGATTTCACAGGGAGCATGGTATAATCCGGACAAAAAGGCCGGGACCGTGGTGGTTCCATTAATGTCCTGACCTCCAGTCACCCGACGCCGCTTTCGCATGGCAATACCCAGCATTCCAACCTGGTGGAGATTGAGAGGGCAGCGGATGCAGATCAATGACTGCGGCGGGCTGATTTTAGGCGGCGGCAATGCGTGCAGGCTGGGCGGCATCGACAAAGGGAGCCTGTTGTTTAACGGGAAGAGTTTTTTGCAGCGGATGGAAGAGACGCTCGCCTTTTTGCCGGAACGGTTGTATGCCGGAAAGGGGAAAAGCCAGTTTGTGCCGGTCTACGAGGAGTACGCCGGATGTGGACCGCTCGGCGGGATTTACGCCGGGCTGTCTTGTACCAAATGCAGCGGGTTGTTTGTCGCCGCCTGTGATACACCGCTGATGACCGAAGCGTTTGTCCGCTTTATGATTGAACAGGCAGCGGATGGGCTGACCCTCAGCCGGACAGCCGATGGACGGATGCAGCCGCTTGGGGCAGTCTATCACCGGGACTGCCTGCCCTTTATCGGCCAGATGCTCCGGGACGGAGAACGGCGGCTGATGGGACTGATGGAACGGGTGCCGGTTCAGGTCATTTCACTTGTCGGGACGGGATTTGAGGGTGTGCATTTCAATGTCAATACCCCGGAAGATCTTGCCCGGCTCAGAGTGCTTGAAAAGCTTGACAACAGCGTCGGATTTTGCTAAAATAAAGCTGTTCATCGGAGGCATCCATACAGTTGAAGATATGGCAAAGCCGGATAAGATGGCGGGTGAGAGTCCCGTTGTCTTATCCGGCTTTTTTGAACATAGCTGGGTGCGAATAAACGGATGGAAGGACGGAAAATTGATGGCAGCAGTAGAAAACAGACTGACAACCGGTCGGATTGCACCGGAACTTTTGCGATTTGCACTCCCGTTTATGGCGGCGAGCTTTTTGCAGGCAGTTTACGGCGCAGTTGACCTGTTTGTCGTCGGACAGTACGCGGATTCAGCGGCGGTATCGGCGGTTTCGATCGGCTCACAGCTGATGATGACGGTGACGGCGCTGGTACAGGGAATCGCGATGGGCGGAACGGTATTGATCGGCCGGAGAATCGGAGAAAATAACCAGCCGGGTGTCGCGCGGGCAGTCGGGAACCTGACGTTTTTGTTTGTGATGATTGCGGTGATACTGACGCCGGTGATGCTGCTGGGGACCAACGGGATGGTTGCCGTGATGATGACGCCAGCGGAAGCAGTCGAGTATGCAAGACAGTATGTCTTTATCTGTTGTGCAGGTCTGCCGTTTATCGTCGGCTACAACGCGGTCAGCAGTATCTACCGTGGTTTGGGGGATTCGAGGACCCCGGTCATCTTTATTTCAATTGCCTGCGTAGTCAACATCGTGCTGGATTTCCTGCTGACCGGATATTTCGGATTAGGAGCGGCAGGTGCAGCGGTTGCAACCGTCGTGGCACAGGCCGTGTCGTTTATCTGTGCACTGGTTCATATGCTCCGGGGTGGGTTTAAGGTTCCGATGCTCCGGAACGATTTTTCACCGCACAAAACGGAACTGACCGCAATTTTGCAGGTCGGCGTACCGCTCGCATTGCAGGACGTGCTGGTCAATGTCTCGTTTCTGGCAATCGCGGCGATTATCAATACTCTGGGCGTCATTGCATCGGCAGCGGTCGGTGTTGTTGAAAAGCTGATGGGATTTGCATTTTTGGTGCCGGGCGCGTTTTCTTCGGCGGTCGCGACGATGGCGGCGCAGAATATCGGCGCCGGTCGGGACGACCGCGCCCGCAGTTCGATGAAATGGGGCATTGTATTTTCGCTGATCTGCGGTGCGATTATCTGCCTGCTCAGTCAGCTGATTCCGGATCTGCTGGTCGGCATCTTTACGAGCGATCCGGCCGTTATCCAGTCGGGCGCAGAATATGTCCGTACCTATTCGATTGACTGTATCCTGGTCAGCTTTGTCTTCTGCATGAACGCCTATCTCAACGCAAGGGGACGGTCGATTGTCTGTTTTGCCCATTCGATGGTGGCGACCTTTGCGGTCAGAATCCCGGTGACCTGGCTGATGAGCCGGATGACGTCGGGAAGTCTGACCCCGATGGGCATTGCAGCCCCGGCTGCCTCGTTGATTTCGATTGTCATCTGTGTAGTTTATTTTGCATGGATGTGGAGCAGGGACCGGCGCACGGCCTGAATGAATGCAACAAGCCCGTTTGCAGTGGAATGCTGGAAACGGGCTTTAAAACTGTCAGTAGATGATTTTGATCTGATCGTCTGCGACGCCGAATTCACGGCAGAACCGCTTTCGATCTTCGGGAGAGGTAATCAGCATGACGGCAGTAAAACTGCCGCTTTCCCGGCTGATAAAACCGGCCGTCTGTTCACCGGTGCAGATGCTGGCACGGATGGCAGGGGACATCGTGGACGGGTCGTAGGCAAATTTTGAGGACAGCGGGTGTTTTTTGCCGCGAAAGAACATGGTAAACCCTCCCGGTAGAATCAGTTTATTTTATTGTACGCCGGCAGCCGGGATTCGTCAAGGATTGTCGCGGATTTGTATTGACATTCCGGTATAAACAGGGTAAAATAAACTGGATGAACTTTGTTAATATCTGTATGTGTTTCTCACAGGAAAACAGCAGCTCAGACAGAGGTAATTTGTTTAGAGGAAAGGAAGACTCCAACGATGGAAAACAATAAACCCGTCAGAACCCGGTTCGCACCCAGCCCGACCGGTTATATGCATATCGGTAACCTGCGTACCGCACTGTACACCTACCTGATCGCCAAAAAGAATCACGGCACCTTTATCCTGCGTATCGAGGATACCGACCAGGAGCGTTATGTCGAAGGCGCGGTCGATATCATCTACAACACCCTGCGCAAGACCGGCCTGATCTGGGACGAAGGTCCCGATATCGGCGGCCCGGTTGGTCCGTATATTCAGAGCCAGCGGATGGGCATGTTCAAAGCATATGCTGAAAAGCTGGTTGAACTGGGACATGCTTATTACTGCTTCTGCGACAAGGACCGTCTGGAAGAGATGCGCAAGATTCAGACCGCATCCGGTATGGTCCCCAAATATGACGGCCACTGCCGCAACCTGAGCAAGGAAGAGGTTGCCGAGAAACTGGCAGCCGGCGTCCCCTACGTTATCCGCCAGAAATGCCCGAAGGAAGGCACCACGACCTTCCATGACGAGGTATTCGGCGACATCACCGTCAATAACTCCGAGCTGGACGACCAGATTCTGATCAAGACCGACGGTATGCCGACCTATAACTTTGCAAACGTCGTCGACGACCATACGATGGGTATCACCCATGTTGTCCGCGGCAACGAATACCTGTCTTCTGCGCCCAAATACAACCTGCTGTACGAGGCATTCGGCTGGGAAATCCCGACCTATATTCATGTACCGCCGGTCATGAAGGACGCACAGCACAAGCTTTCCAAACGGAATGGTGACGCATCTTTCGAAGATCTGGTTGCAAAGGGATATCTGGAAGAAGCAGTCATCAACTATATTGCACTGCTCGGATGGGCACCCAAGGGTGAAAATGAGATTTTCACACTGGACGAACTGATTCAGGAATTTGACGTTTCCGGCATTTCCCGCAGCCCGGCGATTTTCGACGGTGCCAAATTGAAAGCCATCAACGGCGCATATATCCGCCGCCTGACTCCCGAAAAGTTCATCGAGATGGCCAAACCCTATATCGAACAGGGAACCACCCGCCGCGATCTGGATATGAATGTACTGGCTGAGATGCTCCAGCCCCGTACCGAGATCTTTACCGAGATTCCGGAGCAGATTGACTTTATTGACAAGCTGCCGGACTACGATATCGCAATGTACACCCACAAGAAGATGAAGACCAACCCTGAGAACTCGCTTGCTTCTCTCAAGGCATTGCTGCCGGTTCTCGAATCGATCGACGCTTCTGAATGGAAACTGGATGTCATCCATGACCGCATCTTTGCGCTGATCGGCGAGATGGGCGTCAAGAACGGCATTGTTCTGTGGCCGCTGCGCGTTGCCGTTTCCGGCAAACAGTTCACTCCCGGCGGCGGTGTTGAGATCGCCGAACTGCTGGGCAAGGATGAAACGATTGCCCGCGTCAAGAAAGGCATTGAAAAGCTTGAAGCTGCTCAGGCTTAATCGACGATAACTGTATGATAAAACGGACAGGTGATTTTTCACCCGTCCGTTTTTGATATTGTGGATTGCAGTGTCTATATGGATAAAGAAAAGTAGGGGTATGCGTTATGTCAAAGCTGGTTATTATTCGGGGAAATTCCGGGAGCGGTAAAACGACAACGGCAAAGGCGTTGCAGCACAGACTGGGACGCAACATCATGGTATTGTCGCAGGATGTAATTCGAAGAGAGATTTTGTGGGTAAAGGATGGGTTTGGTACAGAAGCATTGCCCTTACTGATGGATATGCTGCAATACGGATATCATCACTGTGAAACGGTTATTTTGGAAGGAATATTGGATGCAGAATATTACCGGCCGTTATTTGAGTTGGCGTCAGAGCTTTTTGGCCGCGAGATATTTGCATATTATTATGATCTGACTTTTGAGGAGACCCTTATCCGTCATCAGACCAAGCCCTGTCGGGATAAATTTGGAAGGGAAGAAATGCAGCGCTGGTGGAAAGAAAAGGACTGGCTTAAGATGATACCGGAAAAGGTAATTTCCGCTGATATGACGCAGGCGGATACGGTGGAGATGATTTATCAAGATATTGCAAAAGGCTGATTCTGCTGTTTGGCACCCATAAATTAAAATGTCCCGTCTGCTGTAAAACTCAGGTTTACAGCAAATGGGACATGATTTTTAGTTGTATGAATCAGTTGGTACCGACCGGCGCCATCAGGACTTTTCCAGTGCCGCGGTAGACGTTGACCAGTCCTTCACCCGAAGCTGCCGAACCGATCAGTGTTTTGCCGGAGCGTTCGACGGTAAAGTCCAGACTTCCGCTCCAGGCGATGGCCATACTGCCGTCGATCTTGACCACATCATTTTGCAGGGTAATTTCCACCAGTTCTTCCATTGGACAGGGGGATTCCAGACAGAGTACACCGCTGCCGGATATGCCGAGGTTAAACAGGCCTTCGTTGCCGGCGGCAGCGGAGGAAAGGTTGGAGCGCATAACTGCCTTGTGTTTCAGCCGGGAGTCACAGGCGAGAAACAGCCCGTCTTCCAGTACAACCGACCCGTTCCATTCATCGAGGTTCAGCAGCAGAATATGTTTGAAGGTCGGCTCCAGTACCAGCAGCCCATCCCCCACATATTCCGGTTTGATTGCTGATTCACCGGTGACCTTGCCGCGCAGTGCCTTGCCGAACAGGTCGCCGACGCCTTTGATGCCGGTGGTGGCGTTGACGTTGCCGACCATCCACTGCATTGCGCCAGCCTGAACGGTGACTGGGGATACGCTCAGATCACAGAGGACCTGCCGTTTGCGGACATTCATCAGACTGCTGTAATAAGCCTGCTGGGCATTGCCCGGCATGACGCTGAGGTCGCGCTGGTATTCGATGACCTGAAAAGGTCCAAGCTGGTTGATGATACGGATATCGTCGTTGTCGGTAAAGTTTTTGATCTGAAACATAAAGCAGTCTCCTTTCAGGAATTAGCAGTTTGCATAAGGCTACGGGAATATTATAACAATATTTTAAGCATTTTTCAATGCCTGAATGACCGTCAGCCGGAAATTTAAAACTTTCGGATTTCTGGTATAGAAACTGCATAAAAAACATATCAAATGAAAGAACGGTCTGAAAATCCGGAATAAAGCCAAAGTTTACAGCCAATTTCTTGACAATTGCGGCGTGTCGTGGTATAGTTTCCATATTATTATGAAATGTTATGGCCTTTTGCCGGGAGGTATCCGGCATGGACCCGGAAAGGAATTTTGCGATGATACCGACTACATCTTCGCTTTTTGATCTGTCTCACACACTGGCAGCACCGCTGCTGGAAAAGACGGTTTATCCCTGGGAAGCACTCGACGGAATCCGCGCATTTGTGCTGAGCCTTGGGGAGACGCTCTCTGCCGATGAATACGACCATCCCCAGCCGGATGTCTGGATCGCCAAAGACGTCAAAATCGCACCGACCGCTTCGATTACCGGTCCTTGCATTATTGGAAAGGGCACCGAGGTTCGCCCGTCCGCATTTATCCGCGGCAGTGTTCTGGTCGGGGAGGGGTGCGTAATCGGCAACTCGACCGAACTGAAAAACGTAATCATTTTTGACAGCGTACAGGTACCACATTTTAACTATGTCGGGGACTCGATTCTCGGCTATAAATCCCATATGGGCGCCGGTTCGATCACCAGCAACGTCAAGTCGGATAAAACCCATGTCGTTGTCAAGTCTGCCGATGAGCAGATTGACACCGGCCGCAAAAAGTTCGGCGCGATGCTGGGTGACCACGTCGAAGTCGGCTGCAACAGCGTTCTCAATCCGGGAACGGTTGTCGGCAAAAACAGCAATATTTATCCGCTTTCATGCGTGCGCGGGGTTGTACCGGCAAACAGTATTTTGAAAACCGGCGGCGTAATCGTCGAAAAAGAATAAGTCGGGAGGGTCAATATGGGACGATATTTTGGTACAGACGGCTTCCGGGGAGAAGCCAATGTAAATTTGACCGCTGACCATGCCTATAAGGTCGGCCGGTTTCTGGGATGGTACTACGGGGAACTGAAAATGCGCGCAGGTTTGTCTGAACCTGCCAGAATCGTCATCGGCAAGGACACCCGCCGTTCCAGCTATATGTTTGAATATTCACTGGTTGGCGGTCTGGTTGCTTCGGGCGCCGACGCCTACCTGCTGCATGTTACTACCACTCCGTCGGTCGCTTATGTCGCAAGGGTGGACGAATTTGACTGCGGCATCATGATTTCCGCCAGCCATAACCCCTATTACGACAACGGTATCAAGCTGCTCAACGGTCAGGGCGAGAAGATGGACGAAGAGACCATTTCGCTGATCGAGGACTATCTGGACGGAAAGCTGGAGCTGTTCGGGCAGAAGTGGGAGGAAGTCCCGTTTGCCACCCGTGACGCAATCGGCCGCACGGTCGACTATGTCTCCGGACGCAACCGTTATATCGGTTACCTGATTTCGCTGGGACTGTATTCCTTCAAGGGTCTGAAAATTGGCCTTGACTGCGCCAACGGAAGTTCCTGGAATATCGCAAAATCGGTCTTTGATGCGCTGGGCGCACAGACCTATGTGATGGGCGCTGAACCCAACGGCCTGAATATCAATGCCGGTGTCGGTTCCACCCACATCGAAGCTTTGCAGAAATTTGTTTTGGAAAAGGGTCTGGATGCAGGGTTTGCCTATGACGGCGACGCCGACCGCTGCCTGGCGGTCGACGAGACAGGCGAAGTCGTGACCGGCGACCATATCCTGTATATCTATGGACGTTACCTGAAGGAACAGGGACGGCTGCTGACCAATACGGTTGTCACGACCGTCATGTCCAATTTTGGCCTGTATAAAGCGTTCGACGAGCTGGGCATTGATTATGCCAAGACAGCCGTCGGCGATAAATATGTCTACGAATATATGCTCAAAAACGGCTGCCGTGTCGGCGGTGAGCAGTCCGGACACATCATCTTCTCCAAATACGCGACGACCGGCGACGGCATTCTGACCAGCCTCAAGCTGATGGAAGTCATGCTCGCCAAAAAACAGTCGCTCCACAAACTGGCACAGCCGCTGGTGATTTATCCGCAGGTGCTGGAAAATGTGCGGGTAGCCGACAAAAAAGCTGCACAGGATGATCCGGATGTGCAGGCAGCGGTCAGCCGTGTATCGGAAGCGCTGGGCGAGACCGGACGGGTACTGGTCCGTGAGTCGGGGACAGAACCTGTTGTCCGGATTATGGTCGAAGCGGAGAGCGAAGAGGTTTGCCGCAAATACGTTGACGAGATTGTCGACGTCATCCATAAAAAAGGGCACGTTGTTGCCTGAGAAAAGGATGAACTGCCGGCAGTTGCGGATGGTCAATCCGCGGCGGCCGGCCTGAACCAGAAAGGAAGGGTTATCTATGTGCGGAATCGTTGGATTTACCGGCAGAAGACAGGCAGCTCCAATCCTGCTTGACGGGCTTGCCAAACTGGAATACAGAGGATACGACTCAGCTGGTCTGGCAGTGCGCAACGGTGAGGAGACACCCGTCATTGTCAAGGCAAAGGGACGTCTGCGGGTACTGTACGAAAAGACCGACGGCGGAAATACGCTGGTAGGCTGCTGCGGTATCGGTCACACCAGATGGGCGACCCATGGGGAACCGTCCGAGGTCAATGCACACCCTCATGCGAGTGACGATCTGGCAGTTGTTGCCGTTCATAACGGAATTATCGAGAACTATCAGGAACTGCGGGAAAAGCTGCTGAAAAACGGCTACAAATTCGTTTCTCAGACAGATACCGAAGTTGCTGTTAAACTGATTGATTATTATTATAAAAAATATAACGGCGGTCCGGTCGATGCGCTGGCACGCGCGATGATGCGGATTCGCGGCAGCTATGCACTGGCCGTCATGTTTGAATGTGCACCGGAGGAGATCTACGTTGCCCGTAAGGATTCTCCGATGATTATCGGCGTCGAGGACGGAGAGAGCTACCTTGCTTCCGACGTTCCGGCCATCCTCAAATATACCCGCAATGTTTATTATATCGGCAATATGGAGATTGCCCGCCTTGAAAAGGGTAAGGTTACCTTCTTCAATATCGACCGGGAAGAAATCGAAAAGGAACTGACCGAAATCAAATGGGACGCAGAAGCAGCTGAAAAGGGCGGCTTCGAGCACTTTATGATGAAGGAAATCCATGAACAGCCCCGTGCGGTACAGGATACCATCCATTCGGCTGTCCACGACGGTCAGATTGACCTGACCGAAGTCGGCCTGACCGATGACGTCATTCGCGGCATCAGCGAGGTTCATATTGTCGCCTGCGGCAGCGCTTACCATGTCGGCGTTGCGACCCAGTATGTCATGGAAGATCTGGCACGGATTCCGGTACGGGTCGACCTTGCGAGTGAGTTCAGATACCGCCGTCCGCTGCTGGACAAAGACGCGCTGGTCATCATCGTATCCCAGTCGGGCGAAACCGCCGACTCGCTTGCGGCACTCCGCGAAGCGAAAGGCCGCGGCATCCGGACACTGGGCATTGTCAACGTTGTCGGTTCGTCGATTGCACGTGAGGCGGACAATGTCTTCTATACACTGGCAGGACCGGAAATTGCGGTTGCGACGACAAAGGCGTATTCGACCCAGCTGATTGTCGGATATATGCTGTCGATTCAGTTTGCAAAGGCACGCGGGACGATTGACGACGCGCAGTATACCGCATTGATTCAAGAACTGGAGACTCTGCCGGATAAGATCAAACGGGTGCTGGACGACAAGGAACGGATTCAGTGGTTTGCGGCGAAATTCGCAAATGCACACGACATCTTCTTTATCGGACGCGGTCTGGACTATGCGATCAGCCTGGAAGGCTCCCTCAAGATGAAGGAGATCAGTTACATCCATTCGGAGGCATACGCGGCAGGCGAGCTGAAACATGGCACCATCAGCCTGATTGAGGATGGCACGCTGGTCATCGGCGTGCTGACCCAGGAAGAGCTGTACGAGAAGATGATCAGCAATATGGTCGAAGTCGGCAGCCGCGGCGCATACCTGATGGGACTGACCAACTACGGCAACTACAATGTGGAAGATACCGTCGACTTCACCGTTTACATCCCGAAGACCGACCGTCATTTCACTACTTCGCTGGCGGTTGTACCGCTCCAGTTGATGGGTTATTACGTATCGGTTGCAAGAGGTCTGGACGTCGATAAACCCAGAAACCTTGCCAAGAGCGTAACGGTTGAATAATTAAATTATGGCTGTCTGAGAAAGGACGGTGTAAAAGCTGCTGCTTTTGCACCGTCCTTTTGACGTAATATAAAAACAGCGCACCGTGGGAAACCACAATACGCTGTTGTTTTTCAGTTATGCGAAGGTTTCAATCGCCCGCAGGGTGATTGCGTCCATATTGTAATAACGGTATTCGGCGAGTCGGCCGAGCAGGGTCAGTCCGGGATATTTGCCTGCAAGCGCTTTGTAGCGCTCATACAGCGCCATATTTTCCGGGTTGATGATGGCATAATAGGGAATTTCACCCTCTGCGCCGGCATAGGGACGGGAATACTCTTTGACAATCGTTGTTTTCGGGAGCGTCTGGCCGGAAAAGTATTTAAATTCGGTAATGCGGGTAAAATCCTCGTCAACCGTATAGTTGACTGTGCCGCGGGGCTGGTACCACTCCTGATCAAACGTTTCAAACTTGAAGTCCAGCGTCCGGTAGGGCAGACGCCCGAACCGGCAGTCAAACAGCTCGTCCAGTGCACCGGTATAGATGATTTTTCCGTCAAAGGGAACACCGTCAAACAGAATGTTTTCCTCAAAGCGCATCCGTTCACCGGCAGGCGTGCCGGTCAGGACGGTGATATTGGGGTGGTCCAGCATCTTCTCAAACATAGCGGTGTAGCCGTCTTTGGGGATACCCTGCCATTTATCCTGGAAATAGCGGTCGTCGGTCGAAAGGAAGACCGGTACACGGGCAGTGGTTGCAGGGTCGATCTGTTCAGGCGATGTGCCCCACTGTTTGACGGTATAATGGACAAAGACATGCTCATAAACATAGTCGGCCACCTTTTTGAGGTCTTCGTCTTCTTCCTGGCGAAGGGCGAGAATGCCGACCTTCTGCTCACGGCCGAACCGTGCGCAGAGCTTTTCTTCCAGCCGTGCGCCCTCCTCTTCACCAAACGCAATCCGCAGGGAAGTGAGGTTAAAGGGGACCGGCATGACCGCATCGCTTCCCGGCAGGAAGCGGGCGACGACCCGGTGCTGGTAATCCCGCCATTCGGTAAAGCGGGACAGGAAATCAAAAACTTTTTCAGAATTGGTATGGAAGATATGGGGACCATACTGGTGAATCAGGACGCCGGCGTCATCCAGCCGGTCATAGGCATTGCCGCCGATGTGGGGGCGCTGTTCAAGAATCAGGACCTTTTCGCCCTTTTCCGCCAGAAGCCTGGCCGAGACAGCCCCGGCATATCCCGCACCGATGATAATGGTATCATAATGCATGACAGGAACTCCTTTTCATAGAATGAACGCATAGAATAAATATATTATAGCGGAATTTGCAGAAAAATGGAAGAGGGGTTTTCTCTTCTGAAGCAAACTGACCGGAAGCGGTGTGAAAAAATATTTTTTTTTGATTAAATCGCAGAAACGGGTGATTATCTGCACAAATCAACATTCCGTTTCTTGACAAAAAAAACGGAATGGCTATAATAATGGTTATAGGTCAGCAGATGCCTGCGTGTCTGTCCGGACAATATAGGAGTATCGAAAAAAAGGATGTAATAAATGAAACGGATAACCTTTACAGTTCCCTGCTACAATTCTGCCGGGTATATGAGCAAATGTATCGACAGCCTGTTAAAAGGCGGGGACGAGGTCGAAATTCTGATTATTGATGATGGCTCTAAGGACGAGACGGGTGAGATAGCTGACCGGTATGAACGGGAATATCCTGGAATCTGCCGCGCGATTCATCAGGAAAACGGCGGCCACGGTGAGGGCATCAATCAGGGCCTTGCACACGCGACCGGACAGTTTTTTAAGGTCGTCGACTCGGATGACTGGGTCAACGAGGCGGCGCTGAAACGGGTGCTGGATGCAATTCGTGGGATGGATTCCCCTGAAAAGGAAGCCGACCTGATTGTCTGCAACTATGTATATGAGTATTCGGACGGGAGTCCCACCAAAACAATCTGTTATCAGAATGTTTTCCCGGACGGAAAACTGGTGACATGGGATCAGACCCATCATTTCGGTGCCTCTCAGTATCTGACGCTGCACTCGGCGATTTACCGGACCGAGATCCTGCGCAAGTGCGGCCGGGTACTTCCCAAGCATATTTTTTATGAAGATAACCTGTTTGTTTACGATCCGCTGCCGCTCACCAAAAAGGTCCTGTACCTGAACGCCGATTTTTATCGGTATCTGATTGGCCGGGAAGGGCAGTCGGTCGCCGAGGCGACAATGGTCAAGCGCTGGAGCCATCAGATGCTGGTCAGCAAGGAGATCTTTGCGGCCCACGACCTCGGTAAACTGAAACAGGAAAATCCCAAGCTTGCCCGGTATATGTATCATGAGCTGGTGCTGATGATGACGATTGCGTCGATCTTCACCCGGCTGAGCATGACCGATGAAGCGGAGGAAGAGGTTAAGAAGATGTGGGAATATGCCCGCTCGATCAACCCTGCGCTGGCAAAACGCATCCGGTATTTTTCGCTGGCGTCGTTTGTCAACTTCCCAGGGAAGGTCGGAAGACGTCTTTCTATCTTCTGCTACCGTTTTGCTCACAGCGTAGTCGCGTTCAACTGAGTACATATCCTTCGTTTGATCTGAAAAGGAGTTTGAGTTTATGCGGCTGATCCGCAATGTCCGTGGCTGGATTGAAAGTCACAATTACTGTTTCATCCTGTTGTACTTCTTCTTTTATATGACGGTTTTTACGCTGGAGGAACAGTATCTGCGTCCGATCGTCATTGTCCGTTGTCCGCTGGATGATCTGATTCCGTTTAACTCGCTGTTTATCATTCCGTATTTTGCATGGTTTTTGCTGATCCCGGCGGTGATCGGGTACTTTATGTTCACCAGCAAGGAAGAGTTTCTTGACCTGTGCTTTATGCTGTTCACCGGCATGACCATCTGCCTTGCGATTTACGCCGTCGTCCCCAATGGCATCCACCTGCGGGAGATGATCACCGGGCATGATGTCTGCTCCCAGCTGGTCATCATGCTGCGCAAGGTCGACACTGCGACCAATGTCTGCCCGTCGATTCATGTGTTTGCGACGCTTGGGGTGCTGATGGCAGTGATGCGTTCGCCGCGGTTTACCGGCAAACGGATGCTGAAAGCATTTCTGATTGTGCTGTCGGTGCTGATCTGCCTGGCGACCGTCTTTTTGAAACAGCATTCGGTGATCGACCTGTTCTGCGGAACGGCGCTTGCGGTCATCATGTACCACTGGACCTATCATTGCAACTGGCGCCGCGGTGCGGTCAAGACCCCGATTCGTGCACTTTTGTAAAATGGAAATCCTCTCTGCCCGAAAGCGGAGAGGATTTTTTATGCCCATTTTTCAATATGCCTGCTTATTTTGTATATGCCGCTGCGAAAGTGGTTGATGATTGCATCGGCGGAGAACGTGTGTTATACTGGAACAAAACGGGATGATTTGGAAAGGAAGTTATCAGTATGCTGGAACAACTCAAAAATATCGTCCGCCGTGCAGGCGCAATCATGCTGGACGCGTCCGTCGCTGAGTCGGATATCACAGCCAAAGAAGGACACGCCAATTTTGTAACCGTCTATGACGTAGCCGTCCAGCGGTTCCTGCGGAAGGAACTGGCCGACCTGCTGCCGGAGGCAGCTTTTCTCGGCGAGGAAGAGGGCTGTCAGGTCAAGGCAGGCAAGGGCTACACCTTTGTCGTCGACCCGATTGACGGGACGACCAACTTCATCTGCGGCTATCAGATGAGCGCAGTCTCGGTCGGACTTGCGCTGGACGGTGAAGTCGTGATGGGGGTTGTCTACAATCCTTTCCGGGATGAGATGTACTGGGCAGAAAAAGGAAAAGGCGCCTTCCTGAATGGAAAGCGCTTGTCGGTCAGGGAGAGAGGGTTAAAAGATGGGGTCATCTGTTTTGGAACCTCTCCCTATAATGCGGAATATACCGATGCGACCTTTGCCCTGCTGAAAAAGCTGCTGCCTCATACGATGGACCTGCGCCGTCAGGGAAGTGCCGCTCTGGACATCTGCTATGTTGCGGCGAACCGCAACGTACTGTTTTTTGAATGTATCCTGTCGCCTTGGGACTATGCAGCTGCAAGCTGCATTTTAAGGGAAGCAGGCGGTGTCCTGATGACGATGGACGGAACCCCTGCTGACCTCAATGTCAAAACCTCGATCATGGCCGGTACACAGACCGCCATCCGGGAATTTTTGCAGCTGAAATAACGGTTACCGCTGCCATTTGTCACAAAGTGCGTTGATCTGATCGGCAAACTTGGCGAGGTCCTTGTTGGCGACGCCCTCGTTCTGCTTGATGACAGCGACCAGCCGCTGACCGGCAGCGACCAGCCGTCCAAAGACGGTATTGGCACGGCTGGAAGACTTGCTTTCGAGTTTTTCGACCCGGCGCGGCTGTGCACGGACTTCCCAGCGGCCTTTGGCGATGTCGAACACCGAACCGCTGTATGGTGCTTCTGCGTCCAGCCCCAGCCGGCTGCGGAGTGTCGAGGCGAACAGGTCGGCGGTCAGGTCTTCGCCATGTACAATAAAGACCTTCTGGGGTTTTTCTGTAAAGGACGAAATCCAGCGGAGCAGCCCTTCCCGGTCTGCATGGCCGGAGATGCCGTCAATCCGGCAGATACGGGCGGCGACATGAATTTCTTCGCCGAACAGACGGACGTCCTTTGCACCGTCCAGCAGGCTGCGTCCAAGGGTACCGACGGCCTGATAACCGGCAAAGACGATCGTCGAATCGCTCCGCCAGAGGTTGTGCTTGAGGTGGTGGCGGATACGTCCGGCATCACACATGCCCGATGCCGAAAGGATGACTTTCGGAGCGGGGTCTTCATTGATCAGTTTGGATTCATCCGACGTAATGGCCAGCCGCAGTCCGTCAAACTGTAACGGGTTGATACCGGCGTCCATCAGCGCGAGGGTTTCCTCGTCAAAACATTCCCGTGTCTGTTCATCGAAAATCCGGGTTGCTTCGATTGCGAGCGGGGAGTCCAGCCAGACCTCCATATTTTCAAAACCCTTTGCCATGTTGTCGGCGCGGATTTTGCGCAGGAAATAGAGGACCTCCTGTGTGCGGCCGACCGCAAAACAGGGGATGACGACATTGCCGCCGCGTGCATAGGTTTCTTCGATAATCGCGGCGAGGTTTTTCTCATAATCGGGTTTCGGCCCGTGGCTGCGGTCGCCGTAAGTCGATTCCATGATGACATAATCGGCGGTTTCCGGGTAGGTCGGGTTTTTAATCAGCGGCTGGTTCAGGTTGCCGATATCGCCTGAGAAGATCAGCTTTTTCTGTACACCGTCCTCGTTCAGCCAGACTTCGATGCTGGATGAGCCGAGCAGATGGCCTGCGTCGATAAAACGGATGGAGATACCGTCGGCGATACTGACCTGAACGCCGTAGTGACAGGGATGGAACAACTTGAGGACGCCTTCCGCGTCTTCCATTGTGAAGAGCGGTTCGACCGGTTCGGTACCGGCGCGCTTATGTTTACGGGTAATCCATTCTGCGTCCGCTTCCTGGATATGGGCACAGTCACGCAGCATAATCTGGCACAGTTCGGTTGTAGCCGAGGTTGCGTAGATTTTGCCGCGGAATCCCTGACGGAAGAGCAGCGGGAGCAGACCGGTATGGTCGATATGTGCGTGGGTAATCAGGACAATATCTGTTTCAGCGGCGGAAAAGGGAGCAGGCGCATTTTGAAAGACATTGATACCCTGTTCCATGCCATAGTCAACGATGATTTTTTTTCCACAGGTTTCCAGATAATGACAGCTGCCAGTTACTTCGTGGTTGGCTCCGATAAAAGTCAGTTTCATAACGATCCCTCCTGGAATGATTCGTTACTTATATTCTAGCACAAAATCGCAGAGAATACATGTATTTTTTTGTAAAAAAATAAGAAAGAAGGTTGTCGCTTGGCAGAGCATCCAGAGGAAATATCGGTCGTTCGGTTATCAGCGCGAGAGCTGGCGGAATTCCTGCTGCGCAGCGGCAGCATCGACAGCCGGCATGGCGGCCTGATGCGTGCGCAGGAGGGCGCACGCATTCACCGGCGATTGCAGGCTGCTTATAAAAAACAGGAGGGCAGTGACTACCAGAGTGAGGTATACTTAAAAGGTGAGCGCCTCCAAAGCGGGATTCATTATCAGATTGACGGCCGGGCAGACGGGATTTTCACATCGCCCGACGGTATTCGTACAATCGACGAGATCAAGACGGTTGAAGGCGAGATTGAGCGGGACAGCTGCCCGGAACATTGGGCACAGGCAAGGATTTACGCAGCGCTGCTGTGCGAAAGTGAGGGGATTTCCCGTGCACGGGTACAGCTGAGCTATTTCCGGATTGATTTGCAGCAGACGGTTCAGTATACCGAAGAGCAGGATGCCGGGTGGTTTGAGGAATATCTGCGCGGACTTCTGGAGGAGTATTCTCCCTGGGCAAAGCGGGAGAACGACTGGCGCCGGGAACGGACTGCATCACTGGCCGGGCTGACCTTTCCATTTGCGGCATATCGTCCGGGACAGCGGGAGATGGCCGGTGAGATTTTCAGGACCTTCCGGGATGAGCGGCTGCTGCTCTGTCAGGCGCCGACCGGCACCGGCAAGTCGATGAGCAGTATCTTCCCGGCACTCAAGGCACTGGGCGAAGGGTATGGTGACCGGGTATTTTATCTGACGGCGAGAGGGACGGCGGCGCACGCGGCAGAAAACGCAGTCCGGATTCTGCGCGAGCAGAATGCAGCACCATTGCGGCTGAAAAACCTGACGCTGACCTCCAAAGAAAAGCTCTGCTTTCTGGAGCAGCGGAGCTGTACGCCGGAAGACTGCCCCTATGCCAACGGGTATTATGACCGCCTGCGTTCAGGGATAGCCGAGGCTTTGCAGGAGGACTGTTTTACACGGGAGGACATCGAGCGTCTGGCAAAGGAACACACCCTCTGCCCGTTTGAGTTTCAGCTGGATTTGTCCCTCTGGTGCGACCTGATTGTCGGAGACTATAACTATCTGTTTGACCCGAAGGTTGCGCTCCGGCGTTTTTTTGATGGCGGAGGGGATTATCTTTTTCTGGTGGACGAGGCACACAACCTTCCCGACCGTGCACGGGATATGTACTCAGCTGCACTCCGGCGGTCGGATTTTACCGAGACCGCCGCAGTGTTTGGCCGCAAAAAGCCGAAGATCAAAACTCTGATTCGGGAGATGGAGCGCTCTTTTGACCGACTGCGGGAGATTGCCGACGGGGAAGAGAACCGGACCTTTTTTCAGGACCAGCCGCCGGAAAGCCTGGTTGCCCAGCTGGCTGGGATGGTCGGTCCGGCACAGGAGTACCTTGACCGTCACCGAGAGGGTGAAGAGCACGACGCTGTGCTGACGTTGTATTTTCTGATACAGGACTTTCTGCGGGTCGCAGATGGCTATGACAGCCATTATATCACTCAGGTTTCGGCGTATGGGCGGGAATCGGAGATTACGCTTTTGTGCCTTGACCCGTCGGATTTTCTGTCCGACTGTTTTGCACTTGGCAGAGGGAGCGTACTGTTTTCGGCGACCCTCTCGCCGCCCAGATTTTACCGGGATATCTGCGGATGTGGGGAAGCACGGTGTGTATCGCTGCCCAGTCCCTTTCCACGCAGCAATCTGGGGCTGTATATCGCCGATGATATCAGCACCCGTTACCGTGACCGGGAGGGAAGTGCACCGGCTGTCGCCGAGTATCTCTACGCAATGACCGCCGGAAAAACCGGCAACTATATGGCGTATTTCCCAAGCTATGCCTATTTGCAGATGGTGCTGGAGCTGTTTGAGCAGGCGCACCCGGAGGTTGCGACCATTGTACAGCATTCGGGAATGGACGACGCTGCACGGGAGGAGTTCTTGTCCCATTTTGCGGAGACACCCGACCGGACCCTGCTGGGGTTTGGCGTAATGGGCGGCGTGTTCGGGGAAGGCATCGACCTGACCGGCGAACGGCTGATCGGGACGGCGGTCATCGGGGTGGGGCTGCCGATGGTCAGCCCACGGCAGGAAAAACTCCGGGAGTATATGGACGCACGTTTTGGGAGCGGGTTTGACTATGCCTACCGGTTTCCGGGCATGAACCGGGTGTTACAGGCTGCCGGACGGGTCATCCGGACTGCGACTGACCGTGGGGTGGTACTGCTGCTGGACGACCGGTACCTGACAGGTGGGTATCGGATGCTCTGTCCGCCGCACTGGAACGGTGCGGAAATTGTCCGCAGTCCTGATCAGCTGCTGCGTCTGGAAGAAAATTTTTGGGAACAGGATGCCGGTGAATCTCCAATTAAATAAAGCAGGATGAAAAAAGCTAAAATTGACAATTTTTTTACGTATGCCGGAGAAGATTTCTCCGGCTTTTTTGCTGCCGTTTCGCAAAGTTGAGAAAAATACACAAAATAGGTGGTAGCGAATAAAAATATTCAGATTAACCGAACGATTTCTCACAAAATAGACATTGGCGACGCCTTGATTTTTTGCTAAAATGTATGTAATTGGTGAAATTTTTGCTTTCACAGGAAAAACCCGGTTTAACCGGAAGGAAAGGAAGGAAATGTATGGTTCTTCTCTTTTTTGCACTCTGGCTGATTTTCAACGGCCGGGTGACAGTGGAGATAGTGGTGCTGGGCATCATCCTGTCCTGTGTCATCTACCTCTTTGGTGTAAAGTTCATGGACTTTTCACCAAAAAAAGAGCTGCGGTATCTGCGTCTGATGCCCAGAGCGATACGGTATCTGGTCATTTTGTTGTGGGAGATTCTGAAGGCCAATTTTGCGGTCATCCGGATTATCCTGACCCCTGGACGGGAACCTTCGCCGCTGTTGTGCCATTTTCGGGTGCCGCTGAAGACGGAGAGTGCCCGGATGATTCTGGCCAACTCGATCACCCTGACACCTGGGACAATCACGGTGCAGATGGATGGCGACGAATATGTCGTCCACTGCCTCGACAAGTCGTTCCGTGAGGGAATCGAGGACAGCGTATTTGTCCATATGCTGATGGAAATGGAGGCGATGGTGTGAACAATCTGCCGGGAATTGCAGCCGGATTTTTTACCGGATGCTGTATATTGCTTGGAATTCTGATTCTCGCGGTCATGATTCGTACCATTCTTGGCCCGAAGGTTACCGACCGGATTATGGCGATCAACATGATTGGTACGCTGGTCATGACGCTGATTGCGGTCATTGCCTACCTGATTGACGAGAGCTATCTGCTGGATATCTGCCTGATATACGCAGCGATCAGCTTTATCGCCGTTATTATCCTGTCGAAGGTGTACACCGAGCGCTATCTTGCTGACAAGGCCGACGAAAAGCGCCTCGAACAGGAAAAGGAGCAGCAAAAGGAGGAGAACGGAAAATGATACAATTTATTTTTGCGGCTCTGTTTATGATTAGCGGCCTGGTTATTTTTACATTGGAAGTTTTCGGAATTTATTCACTTAAATATGTTCTCAACCGGATGCACGCTGCTGCGATGGGGGATACACTGGGAATCCTGTTTTTTATGATCGGGCTGATTATCCTGTACGGGTTCAGCTGGTCCTCACTCAAACTGGTGCTGGTGATTGCGTTCTTCTGGATGGCGAGCCCGGCTGCCAGCCACCTGCTCTGCCAGCTGGAGGTCTTCTCGAATACCGATAACCCGAAGAAGTACGCGACCGACCGTCCGGGTGAGCCGGACCTTCCCGACGTACCGGAGACGACCTGGGGAGGGGTACCGCTGGAGCGCTTTTCGATTCACCACGATGTGCAGGCACAGTTCGAGGAAGAAGAACGCCGCGAAGCGGGCACCCATCACGCCGGCAATGGATGAGAAAGGGAGGAATCAATTTTGGAATTTTTACGTTATTTCCTGCTGATTCTGCTGGTCATCTGCGCGCTGACGGCGTGCATCGGAAAAAACCTGCTGACAGCGGTTGTCAAATACATGTCCTTTTCGCTGATTATGTCGGTAATCTGGGTACTGCTGCAATCGCCCGACCTTGCGATCACCGAAGCGGCAGTCGGCGCCGGCATCACCAGTGTCCTGTACTTTCTGACGCTGAAGAAAATCCGCGCAATCACGGTCCGCAAAAAGGAGACGGAGGACCTGCCGCACGAATCGGCAGTGCACCTGGTTGCCCATTATTTTACCCATAACACGAAACTGCGTACTTTTTATAAAATTTTTGCCGTTATTTTCTGTCTGGCCTTTGCCGGAATCCTGCTGTATACCGTTTCCTATCTGCCCAATTTCGGCGGCGCAGACAACCCGATCAACAACGAAGTATCTGCCCGTTACATCGAACAGGGAATCCAGGAATCGGGTGCGGTCAACATCGTCACCGGTATGATTCTGTTTTACCGTGCATTTGATACCTTTGGAGAATCGACGGTCCTGTTTTCGGCAGCGTCGGCCGTTCTGATTCTGCTGCGGATTGACACCAAGGATAAACAGCATTTTGTCTCGGTGGATACCGACCTTGCGTTTAAAGCGGACCCGATTTTGCAGAAAATCTCGCTGGTGCTGGTGCCCAGCCTGATCTACTTCGGCGTCTACATCATCCTGAACGGACACCTTTCACCCGGCGGCGGATTTTCCGGCGGCAGTGTCATGGGCGCCGGTCTGATTCTGTTCGAGTCCTCCTTTGGCCCGCGGCGGGTGCAGCGGTTCATCAATGAGGAAAGCTACACCGTCATCAAAATCGGCGCACTGTACGTTTACGGGATTATTGTCAGCTACTTTTTCCTCACCGGCGCAAACGGCATCCTCAGTGCCATCCCGTTGGGAACACCGGGCAATATCCTCAGTTCGGGCGGTATCCTGCCGATCAATATTGTCGTCGGCGTTGAGGTCGCCTGCACGATGTACGCATTCTATTCGATGTTCAGAAGGGGGACAATCTGATGGAAATTCATAATTTTGAAGAGATTGTCTCGATCATTCTCTTTGCAATCGGGTTTACTACCCTGCTGCTGCACAAAAACCTGTTCAAGAAAATCATCGGCTTTGATATCATGGACTGTGCGATTTTCCTGTTCCTTGCCTCCAAGGGGTATATCACCGGACGCACCGCTCCGATTGTCGTCAACGGAGTGCAGGAGGTCGAAGCCTATATCAACCCAATTCCCGCCGGACTGGTGCTGACCGGTATCGTCGTATCGGTTTCGGTCAGTGCGATTATGCTGTCCCTCTCCATCCGGCTGTATGCTCGTTACCAGACGCTGGACATCGACCAGCTGATGATGCGGATTCGCCGGGAACAGCTGGAAAAGGACGAGGCATGGCGGGTACGCCACCTGCCTCCTGAACAGGCGGCACAGGAAAAGGCGGCTGCTGAAGCGCTTGAGACGGCCAAAACCATCGCCAAACTGCAAAACCAGGTCGATGAAGTCGACGCGATGGAAGCGGAATATAACCAGAAACGAAAGGAGGAGGATGGCAAGTGAGCATTGTTTATAACTTTCCCGCACTGACGATCGTCTTTGCAATGCTTTCCGGCATTCTATCCTCCGCATTCAAAAAGAATGGTGCACGGCGGCTGAACCTGACGGTCATGACGGTCATCAACCTGATGAGCCTTGCAGCGCTGATCTTCTGCCTGCAAACCGGGAAAAGCTATAACTACACGATGGGGCAGATTCCGTCTCCCTGGGGCAACGAAATTCGATTTGGGTCGATTGAGACGATGTTGGCCTTGTTTGTCGGCGTGATGGAGGAACTGATTCTGATCGGCGGCATGGCACACATTCGGACAGAAATCGAGGACACCAAACAGAACCTGTATTTTCTGATGGCCAGCCTGCTTTTAAGTTCGCTGCTCGCGCTGATTTACACCAACGACCTGTTCACCGGGTACGTTTTCGTCGAAATCAACACCATCACCGCCGGTGGCCTGATTATGATCGGCCAGAAGGGCCGCACAACCCTTGCTGCACTGCGGTATATGATTATGAGCCTGATCGGTTCCGGCCTTTTGCTGTTCGGACTGTGTATTTTGTACGATGTGACCGGACAACTGCTGATGCAGCCCTGTCACGAGGCAGTCGTCCAGATTATGACCACCGGCTCGTCCTATGAGACGCCGCTGCTGGTTTCGATTGGCCTGATTGGAATCGGCCTTTGCATTAAGTCGGCGCTGTTTCCTTTCTCCAGCTGGGTCCCGGACGCATATGGCAGTTCGATTGCACCGTCTGCCGCGATTCTTTCCAGCCTGGTTTCCAAAGGGTACATCTTCTTTCTGATCAAATTCTGCTGCCGTGTCATCGGGTACGACCTGATCGACCGCAGCCACCTGATTGACATTTTCTTTGTACTGGGTGTCGCCGGTATGATTATCGGCTCGGTCAGCGCGATACGGGAGACCGATATCCGCCGGATGATTGCCTACTCGTCGGTTGCCCAGATCGGCTATATTTATATGGGCCTTGGCATGGGCATTACGGCCGGTATCGTCGCCGCTGTCTTCCATATCTTCAGCCACGGCGCCACGAAGGCACTGCTGTTTCTGTCCGCATCCGACCTGTCGGATGCCTCCGACCGTGGACGCACCTTCCCACAGCTGCGCGGTGCCGGTCTGCGCAACATACCGGCAGGCGTCACCTTTACGATTGGCGCACTTTCGATGGTCGGTGTCCCGCTGCTGGCCGGTTTTACCTCCAAACTGCTGTTTGCAGAGGCAGCGCTGGATGACAGTATGGCGTATACCGCTGTGACACTGATCGCACTGGCGATCAGTACCGTCCTCAACGTGATCTATTTCCTGCGCACCGTCATTACCATTTATACTCCCGATGAACATCACTGGGAGGTCGGCCAGGTCCGTGAAAGCCGGAGCGACTTTTTCGTTTCGGTTGTCATGATCGGCCTGAATCTGGCGATGGGTGTGCTTGCCATTCCGATGGTACAGGTAATTCGGGATGGGATGAATCTGTTTATATAAATCATGTTGTGAAAGGAAATGCGTATGTTTTTGTTGATACCGATCCTGCTGCCGGTTCTGGCAGGGGTTCTGGTGCTGGCGATGCCGGTGCTGCATAGGCGGACGGCACTCCGGTGGTTTTCGGGGTGTGTGTTTGTGGCAGAACTGGCCCTGGTGCTGATTGCGATTTTCAGCGGCGGGATGGCAACGCCGGCACTGTATTTGGGCGACAACCTCGCACTGATGCTCAGCCTGGACGGGATGGGCAAACTGTTTATCGGACTGGTCGCCTGTATTTTTACGGTTGTCGGATTTTATGCCTTTTCCTACCTCACGCATGAGGAGCGGGAATGGCAGTTTATCGGATTTTATCTGCTGACCGAAGGCGCGTTGATGCTGGTCGGTTCGGCGGGAAGCCTTGTGACCTTCTATATGGGCTACAAGATTATGACACTGGTTTCCCTTCCGCTCGTTCTGCATGAACGGACGCCGGAGGCGATTGCGGCGGCAAAGAAATATCTGTACTATTCTTCATTCGGCGCATTTTGCGGACTGTTCGGCATTTTTGTCCTGACGCCGATGCTGACGTCAGTCGGTTTTACACCGGGCGGAAGCCTTGGTGGGGAAGTGGACGGCCTGACGCTGACGGCTGTATTTATCATGCTGCTGGGATTTGGCGTCAAAGCCGGTCTGTTCCCGCTGCACGGCTGGCTGCCGACTGCCCACCCGGTCGCACCGGCACCTGCTTCGGCAGTATTGTCGGGTGTCATTACCAAAGCCGGTGTACTCGGCGTTATCCGGACCATCTATTATACGGTCGGACCGGATGCAATCCGCGGCAGTTGGGTACAGTGGGTGTACATTACGCTGATCTGTATTACGATTGTGATGGGGTCGGCAATGGCACTCCGGGAAGATGGCCTTAAAAAGCGGCTGGCATATTCGACCGTCAGCCAGGTTTCTTATATTCTGCTCGGCCTTGCCATCCTCAATGAACAGGGGCTGACCGGTGCGGTCAGCCATATCGTCTTCCACTCGGTTATCAAGGACGCACTGTTCATGATCGCCGGTATTATGATCGTCAAGACCGGCTGCACAAAGGTCAGCGAACTGACCGCAATGGGACGCAAGATGCCTGCCACCATCTGGTGCTGGGTGATTGTATCGCTTGGACTGGTCGGTATTCCGCCGATGAGCGGCTTTGTCAGCAAATGGCAGCTGATGGTCGGTTCGATGGAATCCGGCATGGGTGTATTCAGTTACCTTGCGCCTGCGGCACTGATCGTCTCTGCGCTGCTGACAGCCGGGTACCTGCTGCCGCTGGGTCTGCGCGGATTTTTCTGCGGCAGCGGTGTCAAAACGGAAGACCTTGAACCGGATGGCTTGATGCTGACGCCGGTGATTCTGCTTGCCGGTGCGACAGTCTGGCTGGGTATTGCACCCGGTGGGCTGCTTGACCTTGGACGCAGCATCGCTGCGATGGTATTTTAAGAAAGGAGGCCGAAAAGTATGAATTTGTCACCCTGGTTTATTTTATTGCCGGTGCTGGTGCCGATGATCGGCGGTTTTGGCCTTCTGGTGTTCCGGTTTAAAGGACGGCTGGCAAGAGATCTGTATGTCGAAGGATTCACCATCCTGACCAGTGTCCTGGCGGCAATTGCGGCGCTGGGATGCAGGGGAGAGGCTGTTTCGGTGATTTCGTTCCCCGGCAATCTGACGCTGGCGTTCCGGTCGGACGGAATGTCGATGGTGTTTGCACTGCTGGTTGCATTTTTGTGGCCGTTTGCGAGTTTGTACGCCTTCTGCTATATGGAGCCGGAAAAGGGCAAAAACCGTTTCTTTGCCTTCTATACCGCGACTTTTGGTGTCACGCTGGGCATTGCATTCTCAGCAAACCTGATTACAATGTACCTCTTTTATGAGATGCTGACGCTGATTACGACGCCGCTTGTCTGCCACGAGATGGACAAAAAATCCATTCATGTCGCGATGAAGTACCTCTGCTACAACATCGGCGGCGCAACCCTCGCCTTTATTGGATTGTGCTTTATTTCGGTCCTGAGCGGGACGACTGAGTTTGTATATGGCGGTGTACTGGATGCCGGTGCACTCAGCAATAATTTGACCCTTGTCCGTGCCGTTTATGTCGTGACCTTTATTGGCTTTGGCGTCAAATCGGCGCTGTTTCCGTTCCAGAACTGGCTGCCGGCGGCGTCAATTGCGCCGACACCGGTCACCGCACTGCTGCATGCGGTCGCGGTCGTCAACGCCGGTGCATTTGCGATTATCCGTGTCACTTATTATAACTTTGGCACCGAAATGCTTCGGGGCAGCTGGGCACAGTGGGTTCCGATGGCACTGTGTGTCATCACGATTGTGTACGGTTCGGCGATGGCGGTTAAGGAACCTCACTTCAAGCGCCGCCTGGCATTTTCGACAGTATCCAACCTTTCCTACATTCTGCTCGGTGCCAGCCTGATGAGCACCGCCGGACTGACAGGCAGTCTGACCCACATGGTGTTCCATGGTACCATCAAGATTACCGCCTTCTTCTGTGCAGGTGCGGTCATGACGGTTGCAAAACGAAACTATGTCAGCGAACTGGCCGGACTTGGTATGCGGATGCCCATCACCTTTGGCGCATTCACGGTCGCATCCTGTGCGCTGGTCGGTATCCCGCCCTTTAATGGCTTTGTCAGCAAATGGAGACTGGTTTCAGCGGCGATTGGCGATGGCAGTGTTATGGGAATACTTGGTGCGATTGCGATTTTCATTTCGGCGATGCTGTCGGTTGTCTATATGTTTTCGATTGTCATTCAGGCGTTTTTCCCGGCAAAAGGGGAGGCACTGTGTGACAGCGGAAAGGACCCCGGCTGGATGGAACTTGTGCCGATTGTGGTATTCAGCGTGCTGATGCTGCTGACCGGACTGTTTCCGCAGCTGCTGACCGATGGCCTTGCTTCGGTCGCGGCGGGACTGTGCTGAGAAAGGAAGGGAACAAATATGTCTGTGGAAATGCGTCAAACAATGCTTTTCTTCCTGGTTTTCTGGCCGGTCTTTGGTGCGTTTGTCAGCTGGCTCGCCGATATGGTGTCCGCGAGGTTACGGGACAATACGGTGACGGCGGTTGTCGTGGTTGAATTCGCGGTGATGGTCGGGATGCTGACCGGCTTTTATCAGGATGGAACGGTTATTTCCGGTTCGATGGCCAGTTTTGGCGGTTGGGGACTCAACCTCGAAATGGATGGGTCCCGGGCTGTCTATGGAACAGTCGCTGCGCTGATGTGGCTGGGAACCGGACTGTTCGGGAGGGAATATTTCGCCTCCCACTATAAGAGCCTGGGACGGTATAACTTTTTCTATCTTCTGACACTGGGTGCGACGATGGGAGTTTTCCTGGGTTCCGACCTGTTTACCGTCTTTATCTTCTTTGAAATTATGTCCTTTACCTCCTACACCTGGGTCGTCCACGATGAGACACCGGGTGCAATGCGGGCAGGACAGACTTATCTTGCCGTCGCGATTTTCGGCGGTATGGCGATGCTGTTCGGACTGGCGCTGTTGTATATCACTGCCGGGACGCTGGCGCTGGATGAGCTGTATTCGGCTGTCTCTCAGATTCCCGAAAAAGGAAAAGTCTGGACTGCCGGACTGCTGATTCTGATCGGATTCGGCGCAAAGGCGGGTATGTTCCCGCTGCATATCTGGCTGCCCAAAGCCCACCCGGTTGCGCCTGCACCCGCTTCGGCGCTGCTGTCGGGTATCCTGACCAAGAGCGGCATCTTTGGCGTCATCGCCGTGACCGTCAATATCTTCCGGTATAACCCGGCATGGGGGAATATGCTGCTGGTTCTGGGTGCCGTCACAATGTTTGGCGGTGCACTGCTGGCGCTGTTCTCGGTCAACTTTAAGCGGGTGCTGGCCTGCTCGTCGATGTCCCAGATCGGATTTATTCTGATCGGCGTCGGGCTGCTGGCTGTACTGGGCGAAGAAAATATGCTGGCGGCGCGTGGTACGGTCTTGCATATGATGAACCACTCGCTGTTCAAACTGCTGCTGTTTATGGTGGCAGGCGTCATCTATATGAACACCCACAAGCTCAACCTGAATGAGCTGAAAGGCTGGGGACGCGGCAAACCGCTGCTGATGGTGCTTTACCTGTCGGGAGCGCTGGGAATTGGCGGCATCCCACTCTTTTCCGGATATATCAGCAAGACGCTGCTGCACGAGGGTATCGTCGAATATGCGTCGCTGGCTGCCGGACAGGGTGGCTTTACCGGATGGATTACCCTGCTGGAATGGGTATTCCTGCTGACCGGCGGCATGACCCTTGCGTATATGGCAAAGCTGTTTACCGTCCTGTTTATCGACCGCCCGCAGCAAACCCACCCGACCGCAAAAGAGAAAAAGCGGCTGGAAAAGGGCATCCGCAAACGGTATATGTCACCGCTGAGCGTGGTCACATTGTCAGTGGCAGCACTGATTCTTCCGGTTTTCGGGATTCTGCCGGGGTTTACGATGGATAAACTGGCCGATCTGACTGCACCGTTTTTCAGAGCAGAAACGGCGGGTGATATTGCTTATTTCTCGCTGAACAACCTGAAAGGCTCCCTGATCAGTATTCTGTTTGGCGTCGTCATCTACGTTGCAGCCATGCGGCTGCTCGTCCGCAAAACGGCGGATGGCCAGAGAGAGTACCTCGACTGCTGGCCGGCATGGCTGGACCTGGAAGACAGTGTCTACCGTCCGCTGCATGGAAAGGTACTGCTGCCGCTGCTGGGGGCTGTCTGCGGATTCTGCGACAAACTGGCCGACAGAGGCATCGGTCTGATGAACCGGGCGATCTTCCGGGAAAAATCGCGGGACTACTGGATGGAAAAGGGACCGACCGCCGAAAAACTGCGCAAAAAGCTGCGTATCCGTCATGAACAGATACTGGCTTCGTCGCTGTCGTTTGGACTGCTGCTGTGTGCAGCGGGCATGGTGGCAACCCTGCTTTATCTGTTATACTGGCGTTAATCGGTAAAAAGACTGCCGGACAGGTATACTGTCCGGCAGTTTTGTCTTCTTTGTGATACAGATTTGACAGAATGTCCCGGTTGGTTTATCAGGATATTGACAGTCTTTTATCAATTTGATATAATTTTATTAACCAGAGAATTGGTTTGTTTGTGGCAGTGAAAAGGGGGGTATACTGTATAGGACTGCACCGGTTTGCCGGATTTTTCCGGAAAAGAGGCTGAATGAACGGGATTGCAAAAGCGGAGGTCCGGACGCTGAACCGGATAAAAAACGGAACTTGAAAGCCGGAATGTTCCGATGACAGGTGTACATTTGTGAAGGACACTTTGGCGGCAAAATGTCGGAATTTGTAAATCTTTCCAAAAAACCTGTGTCAAAAAACGTGAAAAAGCGTTGTTTGGCTACTAGACAATTGCGCATGATTTGTGTACAATAGTGATAATATATCCTCAGTGGTGAAGCCGCCAGGCGGATTCCGCCCTCGGTTTCCGCCGTGTGCAGGAATGGGCCTGTATGCGGCCGGGGATGGACTACAGATAAGGAGAGAAAATAATGGCTTACATTTACGAAGAACCTTCCCATACCTTTGGCGAATATCTGCTGATTCCCGGTTATTCCTCAGCTGAGTGCACGCCTGCAAACGTCAGCCTGCGTACACCCTGCGTCAAATTCCGCAAGGGAGAGGAAGAATGCCCGCTTTCGATGAATATTCCGCTGGTTTCCGCAATCATGCAGGCGGTTTCGGGTGAAAAGCTTGCAATTGCGCTGGCCAAGGAGGGCGGTATCTCCTTCATCTATGGTTCTCAGTCGATTGAGGACGAAGCAGCGATGGTTGCCCGCGTAAAAGCGTACAAAGCAGGTTACGTCACTTCTGATTCGAATGTCCGCCCTGATGCAACACTCCAGGACATCCTCGACCTCAAGGCAGTGACCGGCCATGACACGATCGCGGTAACAGAAGATGGAACTGCTACCGGCCGTCTGCTGGGTATTGTCACCGGACGCGACTATCGTATTTCCCGCATGGCACGCACCGAGCGTGTCTGCGACTTTATGACTCCCTTTGAGAAGCTGATCACCGCGCCGGATACCACGACGCTGAAGGAAGCAAATGACATCATCTGGGATCACAAGCTGAATTCTCTCCCGCTGATTGACGAGAACAATCATCTGAAATATCTGGTATTCCGCAAGGACTACGATTCTCACAAAGAAAATACGCTGGAAATGCTGGACAGCCAGAAACGGTATATTGTCGGCGCCGGCATCAATACCCGTGATTACGAAGAACGGATTCCCGCACTGGTCGAAGCAGGTGCGGACGTGCTGTGTATTGACTCTTCCGAAGGCTTCACCGAATGGCAGAAACGGACACTGGAATGGACCAGAAAGACCTACGGTGATTCGGTCAAGATCGGTGCCGGCAACGTTGTCGACCGCGATGGCTTCCTCTTCCTGGCAAAATGCGGCGCTGACTTTGTCAAAGTCGGTATCGGCGGCGGCTCCATCTGCATCACCCGTGAACAGAAGGGTATCGGCCGTGGACAGGCTACCGCTCTGATCGAAGTCTGCAAGGCAAGAGACGAGTATTTTGAACAGACCGGCATTTATGTTCCGGTTTGCTCGGACGGCGGTATCGTTCATGACTATCATATGACCCTCGCACTGGCGATGGGCGCTGACTTCCTGATGATGGGCCGTTACTTCTCCAGATTTGACGAGTCTCCCACCAACAAGGTTATCATCAACGGCAATTATATGAAGGAAT
>CALXCO010000007.1 GCA_944386805.1 uncultured Clostridia bacterium | reverse complement strand
TTATGAGACTTTGGAGCTGGTGGCATAGTCAGTGATATCCTTGAGAAGAATGTGTCAACTAATCTTGACAATATCACATCAAACAATTTTCGGAGACCTATACAACCACGCGCCGGCACAATTTTTAATGCAGTGTTCGTGCCTTTCAGTGCGCCCACGCCAGCGGCAGTCCCTCAGTCTGCACCGGCTGCAATCATGTTGCCCATCGTCATTCAGGTATACGCCAGCTGATTCAAGCCTCAGCAAACGGGTACAAAGGTTCTGAACCTGATTATTTTCACAAGTCTGCGCAGCAAGCCGTCTCCAAGCCATTGCGTGTGGTGAACTGGCTCCAAGATTCTTGCAGGTCTGCATATATGTATCATACAGCCAAATAAAAGACCTGGCTGTATGGTTCAAAAGATGTTCATGCCTTTTCAGCACATCATAGCTCTGATTCATTGTCATTCGATCACCTCAGATAACCACAATTTCGTGGCATTGTAAATTAAGCAGTAATCAGCGAAAATGCTCTCCGCCAGTGCCAGACATCCCGAAAGTACATCGGCGTATACCAGACATTCTGACCCGGCGTTGGAATCAGACCGTGATGATCGACACTGGTTGCAGGATGGGACAAGGTGTTTCCGACTACCACATACCCGGCGCAACCGAGCAAACTCAGCTGAATATAACACATACAGGAAGTGATATAGTCGATATCCTGCGCCACAAACAAAACGCTCGTCTGATAGTTGATGCCGTTTTTTCTGCACTCGTTGGCAAACGCAATCAGCAGCGCACCCGCTCCGCAGGCACAATCATTGACGCTGATCCAGCCTTTTTGCCGAATTTGTTCCCTTGCATCATTCATCACTGCCATCATCCGACAGACACTGTATGGGGTAAAAAACTGTCCGTTGTGGTCGTTGCCAAGTTTCAGCGTCATAAAGATCTGTCCGAGGAAATCCTGATCCGGGTCCTCGTCCAGTCCGAGAGCCATTTCACCCAGCATCTGTGCGAACACCTGCTGATCTTTTTCGGTGTACTTTCCTGCGATCGTCCGATATGTACGAACCTTTTCAGCAGTGGTCACTTTGTCCACTGCGACTGAAAGCTCTATAGCGGTCATCACGACAAAATCAGCCCATATCTGCCAGCGCGAATATCGCCCGGTCAGCTGCTCAAATAGTTTCACAAACTGGCTCTGATGTTGGTCTTTCAGATTGCGTACCGCCATTTCTGTCATTCCTTTCCGTCAGTTCTCTTTCCAACCGGAAAACCAGCTGTCTGACCTCCCGGCTGTCACAGATCTCACAGATGGTCGTCATGCCATCTGATACGATGACAAAACGCTCCCAGTCGTGAATCTCAGGCGATCGCAAAACAGATACCTTCATCATGATCCGATCGCCATAACAACGGACAAAACGCCTTCAGAGTATTCAAGCTTGAAGTTGCCATTGTATCCGCTGTTTTTAAACAGTTTGATTGCATCGTACATCTGGTCGAAAAGCGGATCACGCTTTTCTGATTCCTGCTTGATTTTTTCATCCATCTTCTGATCTTCCTTTCTGTCTTCCGGGATGCACTGAATCCCGGATGCGATCTTTTGATCTGGTACAGCGATGCCCAAGCGTTGCGCGTGCTTGCGCCATCCCCGCAGGATACTGATGCTCATGCTGGTCTGACGGCTAATGTCGTCAAACGCAACACCCTGCAGCCGCATGGATATGATGTCCTTCCAGAGCCGGTCGCTGTATTTCCGGGCGTTTCTTTTACGAGGCCTGCGGTTGATATCCAGTGCCTCGCCCGCCAAGTGCAGGATGCTGAGCAGATTGTCCTCCGGCAGCAGGGTCAGATCACGCAGTTTATCAAGTATATGCGGGTCTCTCCTGCCCCGGCGGTAAAGCTCGACGACCTCCTGATCGGTGTATTTGTCAGTCATTGAAGCCAATATTCCCCAGTTCAAGGACCAGCGCGCTGATTATCGCTGCCATTGCCTGCTGGTAGCTTAAACCGGACGCAATTGCAAGCAACTTTGCCTGTTCCTTTGTTCCCATACAAATGTTGGCGAAGATTTCGCCTGATTCCTCAATTGTCATTTGACAAAACCATCCTTTCGATGTATATTAATATTGTAGATATTTTTCATGCGCCGTTTGAGATTGTCGTCTCAGCGGTGCTTTTTCTTTTTCGGCTTGATGCTCACTAAACGTGACAGCCAACGATTGGCAAGAATACCTGCACAGCTGCATGCCCAAAGATAAGGCGTAGGCGTCAGATCCAGCAGCAGTGCCGCCGTGACCATCCCGACAGCTCCGCAAACCGCCAACTTGACCAGCGCTGCCAGGACAACCTTGACGGTGCCTTCACAGTAAAGGTAAGCAGTGTGCATCCTCTCGCGGCTCGCCTGTTTTCTTGCCATCGTTCCCAATGTTCTGTCCATGATTTTTATTCTCCCTTCGTCAATTCAAGCGTGATCTGATCAGCGAGACTCTGTACGATTTCCGGAATTTTTTCTCTGTCCAGACACAAATCACCTGCTTCATCGCTGCACGCCCGGTTAATTTCCATGCCCATAACATTTACAATCAAAAAGAGGGAAAATACCGGATGAAGGTCTGTCTGCACCTCAATTTCTCCGCCTACAGTTTTTCTGATCATGATATTTCCTGAAATAGACGCGGAGAGTATTTCCAGCATCTTATCCATATTCTTTTCTGTCATGGTTTTTACTCCTTCCAAAGCAGCTGCTCCACATCAGAGGGAGTCAGCCCGGTTTTTTCATAGTCGTGCAGCTTGCACAGCGCACCATAAATGCAGGGTGGAATCAAATCCCAGGGCACGTTTTCCCCGTTGTGATTTTTAACAAACCAACTACCATCCGGCAGCGAGATAGTTGTCCGCTGATTGCGGGCTACCAGCGTTCGAACATCTCCCGGCATCAGACCGGTATTCTCATAAGCAGCTAACCGCTCGATCAGCTCGTCTTTTTTGTTGGGTGACCAGTATCCGGTTTTGATTCCGCTGACCCGCTCGTGTGTAAGTCTGTCCACGGTTTATTCCTCCTGTCGTATGTACAATGTGGGCATACATAGCCCGACTTCGGTATGACCTGTTTGATGCTGATGCCCCACGCAAGGCCGCAGCGGATGCAGCGTGCGTAAATCACAGCGCATCACTTCCGGCAGGCTCATTCTCGATCGGCTCGCCCCGCTCTTTCATCCACTGATAAAAAAGCTTCTGGTACACGGTGTACTCTGGGCAGCGCATTTTCACGCAATCGCCCCAGGAATAGACTCCCTGTTCAATGCCGGCTCTCAGCCGGTCCTCACTGATTCGGATGCCTGCATCCCGCATGGCTTTAGCGGCTTCTGTGATCGTCATGGTCCTGATAATGATATTGGACATATGATTGCCTCCTTTCTTGTATCTCCTATTCCAGTATGATAAAATATAGCCGGAAAGGAGGTGTAAACCATGAACAATTTAGTCGTTACATATTACTCTGACATTTGTCCAAGATTTGATGAATATCGTACTATTGAGATTCGATATGCAGTTATTCCAATACTTGGGCGGTCTCCAGGTTATAAAAAATGTCTTTCACCTGTGATGATGGGTTAGATTGTCCGCATCTGGATCAGTGGGGCAGATGCCCTCTATTGATTGATGCTCCTGATGAACCAAACTGACACTGATTCCCTGTTCCGCTAAAACAGGCAAAATCAGATCATCCCAGGGGGATCCATGAAGCGCACAGTATTCTTGATATTTGCAGGCTTCACAAGGTTTTGCAAAATCAGGAATACTGTCTTTTTTTAATGTTAGATACCAGCTTGCAAAGTGTTGACCCAGACAATGAAGACCTGTTGGCTTTTCATTCATTTGAATCGATCCTTTCTGTTAATGTATTTCTTTCAGTTTGCTGCCCCAGCAAATAATCAATGGAGCAGTCAAATAAATTTGCCATCTGAACCAATTTCCCCTGGGGAATATCACCTTTGGAAATCCAATTGTATATGGTCTTCCGGGTTACTCCTAAGGTAGATGCAAGCTGTTCCAACGTCATCCCGTTGCGGGCACGTTCAGCATTTATATTGGGGTATTGCATCTGATTTGCTCACCTCCTTTGCGATACTCATTTTGAGTACTCTTAAAGTATATACTCAAAATGAGTATTATTCAAGCGCAATAATAAACAATTTTCTGTTTATGAAAATATAGATGTTACACAAAATGAAAATTTTCCTATTGAAAAAATACCCGTTTTGTGTAATACTTGTACCAGAGGTGATGTTATGAACCGTATGAAAGAACTGCGAGAAAAACGCGGTCTTACCATGAAAGAAACGGCAGCACAACTAGGAATGCCTTATACAACATATGTAAATTATGAAAAATCGCTGCGCGAACCAAATTCTGAAACCCTCATTAAAATTGCTTCATTTTTTCATGTATCAGTCGATTATTTGCTTGGTTATGTTTCTGAACCGGAATTTTATTTGGATAATCAACGTGTTGTCCAAGAGATAAACAAATACAGTCCATCTGATCCAGTACCTTCTAAAATACGTCCAGACTACTCCCACATCAAAAATGTCATGCCTGTTCCTGAAACCAAGCAATTACCGGTTGTCGGCACAATTGCCTGCGGTACTCCGATCCTAGCTGAACAAAATATAGAAGATATGGTCAACGTACCTACATTTGTCCAGGCGGATTTTGTATTGCGATGCAGCGGTGATAGTATGATCGGTGCTCATATCCGAGACGGCGATCTGGTCTGTATCCGCATCCAACCGGATGTTGACGACGGACAGATTGCTGCCGTCCTGATTGGTGAAGATGCAACTCTCAAAAGAGTGTATCACCGTCCTGATGGTGTAATGCTGATGGCTGAAAACCCAGCCTTCCCACCGATGGTTTATATTGGTGAGGAATGCGAAGATATCCATATCATGGGCAAGGCTATTACTTGCGTGAGCAAAGTAAGATAAATTTAAAAAAGGTGTTTCATATGAACAAAAAATTGACCTGTATTCTTTTAGTTGCAATGATGATTCTGGCAGGATGCCAGAACGCTACCCCCAGTGTTGAATCTTCAACGTCAAACTCTGTTTCTTCTGCTCTTGTTGAAGAATCTTCACAGGCAGAAGAACCTTCGGAAACCAGTGAAGAAGAGCACAAAGTTGATCTGTCTGATCCCGAATACTTTCCCGGAATTCCCGGATCGTTTTACAGTGATATCGTTGTTGGACTTGAGCAAAATGGTTTTCCCGAAGATCATGATGTTGGTGACACTTATTGCAATTGCACCCGTCAGGTATCGTCGGATATAACTATGGATTATTCGATAGCTAAAAATAGCTATTATGAAGTCGTTAGTGCCAGCTTTAATTATACCGATTTGAATAATAACAATCTGGAAGATGTAGCCGAAGCAGCTACAGCATATCTGAGCTTCTGCGCAACAATGCCCTACGACACCAGTGATTCTGACGCTGCTCGTGCATTTGTTGAAGAAAACATTGGTTCCAATGATGCAGAATTACAAATTGGAGACGCTTTGTTCAGTATCTACACGACACAGCTCACAGCGGGATATACAATCACCTTACAAGTCAAATATAACGAAGTATAAAAAACTGTCCCAGTGCTACAACACCAGAACGGACTGCTCAGTGCGACATATGCCCACAAAAATAACGCCGTCTGAGATCCGTACAGCGAACAGAAAGGAAACCTGTATGCAAATCATCTATTATCCCACTCAGGACGATGTAACAGCAGCCAGAAAAACTGGCGATCCGCTCCTGTTGCTGGTTTCATTCGATGAACAAACGGCAATCGTTGCCCCGATTGATGAAGCAGTTGAACACAATATTCTACTGGATCGGGCCGGTAAAGCCGGACTGATTGACGGAGACAGCCGTAAGATCGACCAGTACTTCCGTGCTGTTGTCGATGAAGACGGCGCAGACTGGACGTTTGTCTGCCCATCTGACTACCGCGGAATAACCGACAAACTCCGGAGAATCTCTGCATTCTACCGGGATGGGTTCGCTGCCCTGTCTCATGCACTGCTGGAACTGAGACTGATGGTCGGTATCGATATCCCACGCCGCTATCGCCGCCACCTGAATATGCTGGCAGACGAATCCGCAAATTTATGATTCGATTCCTGTAAATAAAAAATCCCGCCCCGGTGCGCCAACACCAGAGCGGGAGTGAAGAATATCAGGTCGGGTGACCATAATACTCGTGCAAGATTATTATACCACCTGACCTCTATTAAGTCTACACTTTTTTAGAGAAAGGTGGTTATTTTTATGCTCATGAAGCTGCCCAACGGTTACGGCAGCGTGACCAAGCTGTCCGGACGCCGACGCAAGCCATATATGGCGCGTATTACGCTCGGACGGGATGACTACGGTATTCTGGTCCGGAAGTCGATTGGCTATTTCCACACGCGCAAAGAAGCTCTTGCTGCTTTGGCAGAATATAACCGCAACCCCTACGATCTGAGCGCGGCAAATGTGACCTTCGGCGATATGTATGCACAATGGATTGCCCGGTATTCCCAAACCGTAACACCGGCTGTTGTTGCCAAATACACTTACCTATATAAGATATGCGAACCGATTGCCGACAAGCCGATGGCTGACCTGAAGCTGATCCAGCTGCAAACGCTGATTGACAGCGTCGATTTAAAGCCGACCGCATTGAACCAGCTAAAAAGCCTGCTGAATCTTGTTTTCAAATACGCGATAAAGCTGGATGTCATCCAGACCAACTACGCCGAACGAATCGACATCGGTAAGCAGCCAAAGACGCAAAAACCACACGTCCCCTTCCTGCCGGATGAAATTACGCTACTCTGGCAGCACGCAGATGTATTTGCCATCAAGCTGGCGTTGATTCTGATTTATTCAGGTATGCGTGCCGGTGAGCTGTTCGCCATGCGGACCGAAGATGTCCACCTGGATGACGGGTACATGATCGGCGGCAGCAAAACCGATGCCGGTAAAAACCGGATTATCCCGATTCACCACAAAATCCTGCCGCTGATCCAATCACTCTATAATCCAGATGCACCTACTCTCGTCTATCCTTCCATGACTCGAAACGCCTATACCCCGCACTTCACTGCGGCCCTGCATCAAATCGGTCTGGACGGTCATCGTACACATGACTGCCGGCATACCTTCGCCAGTCTAATGGACGAAGCCGGCGCGAACCGCTCCGCTCTCAAGCGGATTATGGGTCATGCAGGCGGTGACGTTACCGACGCAGTGTACATCCATAAGACTGTGGATAACCTTAAAAAAGAGATAGAGTTAATCACCATCTAGTGTTACCAACGTGTTACCAACCGAGCAAAAATAACCCCATTTTTCACGCTCTATAAAATGCACAACGCCGGTGTTTACTGGGTTTTCCAGTATCTACCGGCGCAGCGTGCATTTTGGGGAGAAATGTAAGAAGTATGGCAATTTTATCGCCGGGAACGTCTGTGGAGATACACCGCCGTTCCGGCTCCGATCAGCAGCAGTCCGGCTCCGCCGAACCCTATCCAGAATATCCAGTTGTCCGGCTGATCATCCGACAGCTGCTGCCCATCTAGTGGCTTGTTATCGATCAGCTGATCCAAAAGATCAGCATTCTGTTTTAATGCCTGCTGGTCAAACCCTAACTGGTTCAACTCGTTCAACTGCTGTTCACTCAAACTGTCCAGCGGCGTGTCGCCAATGACGTCCAGTGCCTGCATCAACAGCTTCATGTCCGGCATCTCACCGAACGGATAACTCTCCCCCGATTCTGACGCCGGCTGGGTTTCGACAGCCATTGCTGTATTGCCGACAGCAAATATGGTCTCCGCTCCCAGACAAAACAGGAGCATCATACTGATCACCAGCGCTGCCAGCCTGTTTAATCTGATTGACAGGGAACCTCGCCTCTTTTCTTTGGATTATCTTCCGTCCTTGTATACAGAATACCGCAGAAAAGTGACAGTTATGTGATGAACGACAAAAAAATGCGCGAAAAATATTTATTCTGCCGGAACATACCCTGCATCAATCAGCGTCTGTTTGCCTTCATCAGAGCAAATCCAGTTGTACAGCTTTCGGGTCGGGCTGTCTTCCGGCTCGTCCGCACGGATTGCTACGTAAAACTCGTTGCAAAGCGGATAGCTGTTGTCAGCAATCGTGTCATACTCCGGCTGAACGCCGTCCACACCGATCAGCTTCAATCCCGGCTGGGCATACATTTCACTGATATAGTAATAAACTGAATACCCGATTGCATTGCCTTCATTGTTATAGGATGCCAGACCGTCGACCAGCGCACCCATCATTCCAGGACGGAGTTCTGTCGGTGGGTCCATCAGCGTCAGATCACGGTCACCAACCAGTAACTTCTCAAACAGCGTCTGGCTGCCGCTCGTCTCATCCCGCTGAAAGGCGACAATCGACTGGTCGTTGCCACCCAGTTCGCTCCAGTTGGTCACTGTGCCAGTATAAATGTCCCGCAGCTGGTCCTGCGTCAGCGACTCAATCGGATTTTGTTCATTGACGATAAAAACCAGCGCGTCACGTCCAATCGCGGTGACCTCCAACTCAGGTCCTGCTGCCAATTGTTCTTTGGTGCTTTCAGGCGCTTCGTACACCAGCAGCAGGTCTGCGTCTCCATTGGACAGCGCCAGCCAGGACTGTGAAGTCTTGCTTGCATAAACGTAACTTTCCGCCTGCTCGGCGTCAATCCCGCAGACCTTTTGCAGTACAGCCGCCATCAGCGGCATTGTTGCGGTTGAACCGTCGACGGTAGGATATTCATCTATACTTAATAACGGTTCTGACGTCGATTCAGATACAGGTTCGGAAGAATTCTCTGAAGTTTTTTCTTCAGAGGAATCATTTTGCTCGATTTCCGAGGAGGAAACCGAAGACTGTTCGCCGGAGGCGCTCTCCTGCGGTGACTGTGAAGTACAGCTGCAGAGCATCACGCCAAGCAGTACAGTCAGTGAAACAGATAACCATCTGCGCATCATCATTTGCCCCTTTCGCCTTCATGATCAGTATGTTGAATCAGATTCATCCACTGCGGAATCGAAGATGCTTCTCTTCCACAGCCAGTTGCCGTCCGTGTCCATAAAGCCATACGAAAAACCTTTACTGACATAGATCGGACCGTCGTCCTGTGGATAATTGTAGTTGCTGAGTCCTTCGATCAGGATGTTGCCTTCGATATCCAGCAGATCATACAGGTACTTTTGCCCAAACTGATAGCTCCCTACCATCAGCTTATCCTGCAAGACCGTGTTCAGCCAGTTATAGCAATCAAATTGCTTTTCTTTCCCATCCGGGAAATAGAGGGTGACACCCGGTTTAATGCCGTCCGCCTGGTTTTCTACGATCATACCGCCATTGGTATAAATCAGGCTCTTATCCTCCTTAGCCGCACAGCTGTTGACCAGTTCACCCGACAGATTCAGCACCTCAACACTCCCGTCCAGACAGTTCACATTGATATACGGGTCACCAGAAGACCAGTTGCACCAGGCGTAGGAGACCTCTTTCTCCCCATCATAGCAAGGCGCGTCGACAAAGGTATTGTTTCCGAAGTCCTGCCAGATTTTAACAGCATCCGAATAATAGGTATAGTTCTTGCCTTCTGCGACGGTTTCGCCGGTCGTAACATCGCAGACCTGATAGTCACCGTCAACCTGAATCGTCAGCAGATTCTTTCCGCAGACGTTCATCACATTTTCATACGCTGTGCCATCAGACGGAGAATAATAGATCGTCTGGCTGTTCCCTGTTTCTTCGTCGTACTTGCTCATGCTGACAAACCCATCGATATTGTATGCCGACGAGCCGGAATAACCGGGAAATTCAGCAACAACCGACAGGTCTTCCCCACTATAAATGGTCGTATCTGTCGCGCCTGTGTCAAAAACAACGGAGCATATATAGCCATCGAACTCGAAAAAGCTCTGCGTTTCTTTCACGCCGTCCCCCAAAGGCACCTGTTCCAACGTTTCAATATTATAGATGGTCGGTTCCACAGCTGTTCCATAAATATCCCCGGCAAAGATCAGCCACTTTCCAATCAGCTGCGGATAACCGCCCGGAACTTCCAGCAGCTGTTCACCATCCCGGTTATAAATCGTCGAGCGATACTCGTCCCCCACAATCCGGCGGACATAAAAGTATTCGTTTCCTTCGAAAGCCGATGCCGACCCATCTCCATCATATACAATCTGACTGCCACAGAAAACAGTCGTCCCACTGCCTTCTGACGGCGAATCGGCGACACGCAGTTTTCCGTCATCCGGAAGCTGGCTGTCCGCTTCAACAGCAGGCGTCTGTTCCTGTGCACTGCTTTCCGAAGATTCAACCGCGCTGCTCGATACAGTGTCCGAAGACTGACTGCCAGCAGGTGAACTCTGACTGTCGCAGGCAGAAAGGAACGCAATCGCCAGTGCCGCAATGAGTAGCAATTTATGGTTGAATTCTTTGTTTTGTCCGTCCTTGCTCATGAAAATTCATCTCCCAGTGTATTTCCCTCCGAAATGGTCATCCTTTTTCCGGTTCACGCCACAGCCAGTTTCCCTCGACATCCATCAGGCCGACCCGCTCGCCTTCCACAGCGACCAGCAGCCCGGATTCATGCGCTGCTGCATATACAGAAGCAAGCCCGCTGACCAGAAGATTGCCCTCCTGATCGAGGACCCCCATTGAATAGTCACTTTGCTGTGCTGAAAAATACTGTTGTCCATCCGCCTGACACAGTGGCCAGACATTCATCATCCCATCGAAAGTATATACGATACCATCCGGTGCTGTCAAGATCGCGGATTCATCCGCTGTACGGGTCATAATCCAGCCGTTTCCAACCGCAAAACTTTCCTTTCCCTGCTCAAACGGCACCGATACCAGTAATTCTCCGTCCAGCGACAGGATATCCAGCGAACCGTCCGTCTTACAGACGGTAATATATTCCTGCTGGTAATCGTCGCACTGGACATACTGCACCGGTATCGTCTGATCGCCATAACAGGCCGCGCTGCAATACGAACTTCCGTCCGCCTGCTGCCAGTATTGAATTGCATCCGACCAGTACCAGTATTCGACCCCTTCCGGAACTGACATCATCTTCCCATCCGGCAATAACAGCTGTTTGCTGCCATCCTTGCCAAACAGAACGGCTTCCCCGACCTCCCGACGATAATCCGGATAGAGCTGCTCCCGTTCCAGAGCGTACAACGATATATTCTCCATCCCTTCGTCAAACAGCAGCAGACAACTGTCCGGAACAGGCGCATACTGCCAGCTGTCGGACGTGCCATAATATCCGGTAAACTCCTTGACAATCTCCAGATTGCTGATATTGACCACCATTGTGGTCGGGACTGCCTCTTCAGTTTCCTGTACACAAACTGTCAGGTGTTCTTCATCCAGCGGTCGGACGACACACCTTCCCGGTTCCCAGGCAGTCTCCCCCGTTGTCAGGTCGATAAAAGCGACGTCCGTTGAGAAAATGTACCCATCAATTTCGGTAACTTCATAGTTCCCACGGACAATATAATTCCCGGCGAGCAGCTGCAATGCCCGTGCATCATAATCGCTCAGCTGTTTCCCTGTACTGTCAAAAAGTGCAGTCTCTCCATCCGGCGTCCCGCCAGCCGTCTTGACATAGCAGGCACGCGATGAATCGGTTACATCATATTTCATCGTAATCAGCCCCATATCCACCAGTCCGTCTGCTCCGAGAAGATAACTGATGGAACCGTTCCGGCTGGATATGTAAAGCACACCGCCCGGAATCTGATCGAATCCGGGGAACCTGGGCTGCTGCACTGTCTCCTGTTCCGACTGTGACGACGTCTCGTCAACTGAATCAGACGACGGAGGTATCTGAGAAGTCCCCGTTATTTGAACCGTACAGGAACTCAACAACAGCATGGCAATTGCTGCACATAAATATTTCCTCATGAAAACACCTTCTTTATTTCCCGTATATACCAAAAATACTAAAATCCCGATCTCATAATTCTTTTACTCTATATAATACGGTCTTCAAGGGTAAAAAGTTGCACCGTGATAAAATTTTTGCTCCGACCACAATTCGATCATCCGTTTACCTCGGCGGGACAACGCCCCGGACAATTGACAAAAAGGAGAAAATCCTTTATAATTGTATAAGCAATTTTATGCTCACTACCCGACTTCCGGTTTGGCTGTGAAGTCTTTTTGCGGCAGTGTCCGCATATATATCGAATTCCGCAGGCGGTCTCCGCCCGGAACAGAAAGGAATGAAATGGATGAACGAGAATCTGTGCATGGGCTGCATGGAAAATAAAGGCGACCTCAGCGTCTGCCCTTACTGCGGTTATTCCGAAAACGCACCGCGCATCCAGTCCTGCCTTGCCCCTCGTTCCCTGATTGGCGGCCGCTATCTGGTCGGAAAGGTTCTTTCCTATAATGGCGAGGGTGTTACATATATCGGTTATGACACCGTCTCTGACCGCAAAGTCGCGGTCAGAGAATTTTTTCCCGAAGCACTGGTCACCCGTTCTTCTGACGGGCGCACCGTTGAGATTCGCCCCAACTGCCAGATACAGTTTAAAACCTATCTCAGCGACTTCCTTGAGGTGAATGAAAAAATCTCTCATCTGCGCTCTATCTCCAGTCTTGCCCAAATTCTGGATATTACCGAAGATTGTGAAACAGTATACGCTGTTTCCGAGTATCCGCTGGGTGAAACGCTGGAACAGTTTTTACAGCGCAGAGGCATGATGCTGACCTGGGGTGAAACCTACGATCTGATGATGCCAGTCATCCGTACGATGCAGCTGATTCATGAAGATGGGATTATCCACCGCGGCATCAGCCCTTCTACCATTTATATCACCAGCAGCGGTAAAGCAAAACTGTCCGGATTTGGCATCAGCGCCGTCCGTGCGGCCCGTACCGAGCTGACGGCGGAACTGTTCCCCGGATTCTCCGCTCCTGAACAGTATTCCACGACTTCACCGCATGGTACCTGGACGGATATCTATGCAATCTGTGCAGTACTTTACCTTTGCGTGACCGGTATCGCACCGCCGGAAGCGTTGATTCGTTCGCCTGAAACCGAACTGATTCGCCCGCGTGAACGAAATGAAACCGTTCCGACAAAGGTCTCTTCTGCAATTATGCAGGGTCTTGCCATTCGGCCGGACGACCGTATCCGTACCATTCCTGAACTGAGCAGCCGGCTGCTTCCCTCTAAAGCACCGACCGGCGGCGATGCGCCGACGGTCGCTATCCCTGCGATTCCATCCGGCAACGCTGAAAAAATCCGTCCTTCTGATGCGCCGCGGTATCCGGATAATCCTGTCCGCCATACGCCTGCACAGGGTGGCGATGCCTCCAGACGCAGCGGCGGTGAACCTCCGCGCACCCAGCGCACCACAGGCTCCAGACCGGCTGTCCAGTCGGGACAGCGTCAGGCTCCTCAGCAGCGTAATAATAATCAGCAGCGCAGTCCGCAGCAGCGCAATGCGCCTGCTCAGCGCCCGGTTCAGCGCAATCAGCGTCCGGTTCAGGCAAACCATGTCTCTGCCAAAGAGATGGAGAAAAAGAAGGAACGCAATGTTGTACTGACCGCGATGTTTGTGACGCTGCCGATTCTGCTGATTATCCTGATTTTCACCTTCTGGATTCTGTTCGGCGGAAAAAACAGCAACAAGGATTCCTATAAAAACGATATCGTTTCTTCCGACAGTCTTGGAGCAGATGATTCTTCTTCCAGCTCCGGTTTTGGCAACTATACCCCTCCTGTCAGCTCCTCTTCCTCCTCTTCTGAATCGAGTTCGGAAGAATCCTCTAAGGAAAGTTCGTCTGAACCTTCTTCTGAGCCGTCTTCCGAAAGTTCGGAAGAATCCAGCGCTGAAACCTGGTCGATGATTCAGCTGGTCGGACGCCAGCTGGAAGACGTTCAGCAGGATGGCGAAGTGACTGGCCATATTACGATTGACTCAAACATCGAGTATGTCTACAGCGAAAGCGCCGCTGAAGGTGAAATCATCTGGCAGGATACCGCAGTCGGTACCCAGCTCGAAAAGGGCGCGACTGTCCGGGTCAAAGTCAGCCGCGGCAGTCAGTATGTCGTCATTCCTGACTGGGAAAAATGCAGCCAGGAAGAATATGAGCAGAAGCTCAATGAACTTTCCATCCCCTATAAGATTGAAAAGAAACTCAGCACCGACTACCCCTCCGGTTATGTCATCGGTACTGACCATATGGCCGGAACCAAATATGACCTGGAAAGCGGTACGACGATCACGGTTTATGTCTGTGAAAATAACCAGAGTTATTAACCGGATTCCGGTAAACAGGAAAGGATGACCATTATGAAAAAAGGACTGCACCATGTCGCGCTGACAGCCGCAGATCTGGACAAAACCATCGACTTTTATACCCGTGTATTTGGATTTACCGTGGTTCGCAGATGGGGCGATGAAAAACCTGCCGCTATGCTGGATATGGGCGACGGATGCCTGCTCGAAATCTTCTCCGGCGGCAATACCGATGTCGACGATCAGGGCAAATGGCTGCACATCGCGGTCGCTGCCGAAGATACCGACGCTATGTATCAGGCTGCACTGAATGCCGGTGCGACTTCTCATATGGAGCCGAATGACATCGTCATTCAGGCTGACAATCCCCTCCCTGCCCGCATCGCTTTTGTACGCGGACTGAACAGCGAACTGATCGAAATCTTCTGCGAAAAATAAACAGCCCATAAGTTTTTATTTGGACTATCTTAAAAAGCGGTATCTGGTTTCAATGCCGGATACCGCTTTTTTCTGTCTGGACGGCAAAATTCGTCTGAAAACTGGTAGCATTTCTTGGAAATCTGTGATAAACTTTATAGTAAGGAGGCGATTTCAATGAAATGGTATAAAAATATGTCCGAACAGCAGCGAAAGGATTTTAACAAAGTAATCGCCGTATGTGTGGCAGGTGTTTGTGCGGTTTTACTTGTCCCTGTCGCTTTTAGCTGTATTTTTTAACTGGCATAACATAACAAAAAACGGACGTACAGGTTATTTCCCTGCGCGTCCGTTTTTTGTTATGGAATCAATACAACCGCTTCATTGCTGGACACCACCATATCCGTCAATGCGTACCAGAAATGCCGATCGCCGGTTGAAATAACTTTCGCGTATTCATTGACCGGATCGTCCAGCCAGACTTTTGTGATATCCTCCTCACAGACACCCCAGACAATATACCGCGCAATTCCCTGATCTTTTGACCAGAGAAAACAGCGCCAGTTATCGGTTGTGCCGCCGTCTGTCAACTCATATCCCGTCCATCTGGGCCGAAAGGCTGCAAGGCCAGGCTCACCATTTGCATCATAGTAAAAGACCATATGGACTTCGCCCGCTTCCGGGTCCCGTTCGACAACTTCGGCAACCACATTTGTATCCGGTACATATTCGATATTGCGCAGAATTTCCCGCGGCGACAGGGTCAGTCGGACAGACAAAATGATAAAAAAGGACGTCGCAGCCAGAAAAGCAAACATCACGAAAGCTACCGCAACCGGCACAAGCTTTTTCCTGTTTTTCATCGTTCTTCCCTCCATACTCTTATCCCGTATACCAACAGCCGCCATCCATATCAATCAACAAAAGGCCCTTCCATTTGCACAGAAGAGCCTTTGTCGATTCAACTATATCTTGAAATTAGTCAAAGTAAACGGGCTTGCCGGTTCTGGAGGATTCGTAGATGCCGTCCAGAATGCGGGTAACAACATAAGCCTGGTCAGCAGTGACGAACAGTTCGCCGGTGCCTGCCAGAGCGTTTGCCCAGATCTCAGCTTCCTTGGACTTGGGAGCCTTGCCGGCAGAGAAGCCAGGAATAAACGGAGGAATTGCTTTACCAACCATCGTGATTGCAGTCTGGTTCGCAACAACATGGTTCAGTCTGACAACACCAGTGATCGTATCCAGACCACCCTTGGTGCCGCACAGGTTGACAGTAGCCTGTCCGTTAGCGCCAGCGTCCTCAGCCATGTTGACAGCCCAGGATGCACGCAGGTTGATAACAGCGCCGTTCTTCATCTTGATCATGCCGACAGCGAGGTCCTCAACGTCATAGGACTCGTTCTTCCAGGGGTCAGGATTGCCCATGTAGTCGTTCTGGCCCTGATGTTCGGGGTCCAGCAGTCTGCCCAGTTTCTCGAAAGAGGTACCAACTACATAATCTACGTCGTAGTTGTTCATCATCCACAGGGTCAGGTCAAGTGCATGAGTACCGATATCGATCAGAGGACCGCCGCCCTGTTTTTCTTTATCAATAAATACACCCCAGGTCGGAACGCCACGGCGACGAAGCAGGGTTGCTTCTCCGTAGTAAATATCGCCCAGCCATCCATCGTCAATAACCTTCTTGGCAGTTGCATTGACCGGGAAATGACGGTACTGATAACCGATCGTCAGCATCTTGCCGGTAGCGTCTCTTGCTTCCAGCATCTTCTTAGCGTCTTCCTTGGTTGCAGCCATCGGCTTTTCGCACAGAACGTGTTTGCCTGCATACAGTGCGTCGCAGGTGATCTGGCAGTGAGCAACGTTCGGAGTCAGAACGTGAACTGCGTAGATTTCCGGGTCAGCCAGCAGCTCATGATAATCCGTATAAACTTTAGCATCGGGGGTGCCGTATTTCTTAGCAGCCTCTTCTGCTCTTTCCTTAATCAGGTCACAGAAAGCAACCATTTCGATATTTTCCTGCTGTGCCATGCCGGGGAAATGCTTGGAATTTGCAATGCCGCCGCATCCGATGAAGCCGACTTTAATCTTAGCCATTTGATTAACCATCCTTTCGTATGTAACCGATTACAGATAGGAAACTAACCTAATTTCGAACCGGTATCATGATAGTTTTAGTATAGCATAAACGAATCCATTTGGCAATAACAAAATTGTGATTCAAAAATATCATTTTTTGTAAAGAGAAAAATGTCCCTTCAATTTGTATATTTTGTCTCATTCCCCGGCCGTGTCCGCTATGGTACAATTTTTTTATCAGGAAAATGCTTTTTACTGTAGTTTTTCATGTCAAACCGGTAGTATACTGTTGAACAGGAAAGGAGGCGCCTACTCATGCAGGACGACAAAATCATCCGTCTGTTTTTTGCCCGCTCGGAAGAAGCCATCCGCCAGCTGGACTGCAAATACGGCAAAGTCTGCCGTTCCCTCTCGCTGAATATCCTCGGCGACAGGCAGGACGCCGAAGAATGTGTCAATGATGCCTATCTGGGAGCATGGAACACAATTCCACCGCAGAACCCCTCTCCCCTGCTGTCCTACATCTGCAAAATTGTGCGCAACCTTTCACTCCGGTGCCTTCGCCAGAAAACGGCTGCCAGACGGAACTCCCATTATGACGTCGCTTTACATGAACTGGAAGGGTGTCTGTCTTCTGCCGGTACACTCGACGATCAGCTTGACGCAAAAGAACTGGCTACCGTTATCCGGCAGTTTCTGGACAGCCTGTCGGTGGAAAACCGGGTGATCTTTCTGCGGCGGTATTGGTTTATGGACAGCTACCATGAAATTGCGCGGCAGGTCGGTCTGACAGAAAAAACGGTTTCGGTTCGATTGGTTCGTATTCGTCAAAAACTGAAAGTCTGGCTGGAAGAAAACGATATAGCTGTATCTTCCTAACGTCAATCCCCAAAAAGCAGTCAGTCGGTAAAGGAAGTGCTCATTATGAAAAAACTCATTGCATGGATACTCGCAACAATATGTACATTCAGTCTCACCGGATGTTCGGCTTCCGGCACAAAACCATATGACAATCTGACCGCAACAGAAATCTCGTCGGCAACCGTTCGACTCATTCCTCCCGACAGGACAATTCAAATCGAGGACCTCAACAAGCTGGCAGATCTTTTACAGGATGTGATTATCTATAATCAGGACAATTCCTACACAGAGTATGAAGGACAGGGTGTCATCTTTACACTGACCATGACCGACGGCACTCAGACAGAAATTATGGCATACAGTCCTTTTCTGGTCATCGATGGCGTTGGTTATCAGACGGAGTATGCGCCATGCCAGGAACTAAATCAATATGCCAATAATTTGCTTCAAGATGTTGATGCCGCTGCCAGTTGGGAAAGCCCATCGACATCGACCGTAACCAGCGACGAAACCGCCTGCTATTCTTTCTATATCAATACGAAAGGAGATTTGACATGAGCCCGCAGAAATTTCTGGACGCACTGGGACATTTGGATGACCAGTATATTCAGCAAGCCGCGGAATACAACGGCAAAAGGCGAAAATTTTCCCGTATGATTGGCACAGCAGCTGCCGCCTGCCTTGTGGTGCTGGTTTCCGCTGCCGGAATCCGGATGCTTCCACAAAGAGATACCTCTCCATCCCTGTCGACCGGCGAAGTGTATGACCAGACAGAAAGTGGGACGTCATCTTTTCATGATGGTTATGCCCAAACAGAACATACCGGTGGTGTGACTATCCCCCCACTGGATGTCTACCTTGGCAACGACGTTGCAGCAGATATGATCGCCTTTTTTCTCTATCAGGGTCGGTGCTACGTCCAATATGATACGCTGGACGAAGATGACGGCCTGATTGGTGAACACCTTGGAACGGCGATCGGGCTGATCGATGAGTGGACGCCGGAAGATGGATATGTCGATCTTGCCGGCAGCATTGGCGGCGATTTTTACGCGGTCAACGGATATGACCCGGAATTCATGCTCTGTATGAAATCCGACAACGGTAATTTACAGCTGTATATCTGCAACAATGGGATTACCCTCCAATATGGCTCCGAACTGTATGAAGACCGCCTGCACCTCTCCGGCAATATTGATGCAGTCGAGTTTGAAAGCCGCGCATCCTGGTACAACAGTGAAAACGAACGTTACCGGCTGACCGAAGACTGCAACGAAATCATCGAAACATTTATTCATCAGCTGGACGCAGCTGAATTTCTCTTATCAGACCAGATTCCACTGGAAGACGGCGTCACATCAATCTATGAAACCGAAATATACCACCTTTATTTCAAAATGCAGAACGGCATGACTGTCCATCTGCGGTTGTATCAGAATGGTTATGTCTGTTTCGATGGGATGCTGGATGTCGCGGTACAGATCCCGGAAACAGAATGGCAGATGTTGCTGGACGTTTTGGAAAATAAAACAGCTGCTCAGAGGGTTCAAGTTCCTGACCCGGACGAAGTGCAGTTGGAAAAATGCCTGTCCGACCCGGAACTCGGTGGATTTATCCCAAACTGGTCACCGGATGGGCTGGAATTAAATTATGCAGCTGTTTCCTATCAAATTGACCGTGAAACCGGTGCGGAAACTGGCACAAGACAGATTATGCTCGATTATGACAACCCGGAAAAATTGAATCAGCATTGTTCGATCACCATCAGCCGGACAGATGAAAAAGGTGAATACGGCTGGACGGGACCGATCATCGACCGGGATAAACTAAATGCCGAAACGATTGCAAAGTATTTTCCTGCATCACCGGACGAAAACAATCAGGAACTCGGTGTTTGCTATGGGAACGTAATTGTCGGATGTTGGGGGCGGAATCTTGATGCAGAAACCGTCCTGCGGATATTTGAATCGGTACCGGCAAAAGCAGAAGAAAATCAATCATCATAAAATAAGCAAAACCAGTCCGGAAGGAAAACGATGATTTCCCTCTGGACTGGTTTTCTGATGTATCAAATCACAGATGATCGAATCCGTCAACTGTGCGAACCTGCCTACGGCAACAGGTCCCCACGCTGGAAAGCGGCGATCAGTGCACGGGTCAGGCTGACGCCGTCGTCATGCACCGGGATTTCTTCCCGTGAAAACCAGGTCGCTTCCCGCAGTTCCCCATCGACCAGATGGGGCGTCGGGTCGCCTTTGACATCACAGAAAAATCCCGCCAGCAATGTATCAGAAAACGACCAGGGCTGACTGCCCCAGTAACGGATGTTGTCGACCTCCAGACCGACTTCTTCCCGAACCTCACGGCGGACTGTCTCCTCAAAGCTTTCGCCGATCTCACAGAACCCGGCAACCAGCGCATAATGATTGTACCGGCCACGGGCATATTTGGTGAGCAGGATTTTGTCTCCATCGGTAATCCCGACAATGACACAGGGCGAAATTTTCGGGTACACCATATTGCCGCATCCCGGACAGCGGAGCATCCGTTCCTTCCCATCCGGGCAGAGCTTCTCGCCGCAACAACCGCAGTAAACGTTTGCCCGGTACCAACGAATCAGCTGCATCGCTGTCACCCCTGCAAACGATCGTTCATGCGGGATGGCACCCCGGAGTTTTCCGGCGTGGACCCACTCGAATCCGGGACATTCCACCCCATCGACGTCCAATGCTGCAAACCAGCTCTCATTGTCCAGCCGGAACAGATACCGGGTTACTGCCGGTTTTACCGCAAAATCCCGATATTTCGGAAAAGACAGGCTTCCGTCCTCTTCCAGCCGCGCCAGCATCCGCTCCCCATCGGTCACAAAAACGGTATCTTTCCCGCTCGGACTCTGATCGTGATACCCATTGTCAAACGAATGGGGCGCGATATCCTGTACCATTACGCGTTCCCCTCTTTCAGACATTCAGCCGCCGCCAGCAGTACACCAATTTTGCCGGTGTTCCAGGTCAGGCCGCCCTGCATCCAGACAGCGTACGGCTCCCGCATCGGACCATCCGCCGAAAGCTCAATCGACGAACCAAGTGTAAAGGCACCAGCTGCCATGATAACCTCGTCATTGTAGCCGGGCATTGCCCACGGAACCGGCGTGACATGCGAGTCGATCGGCGAACCGTGCTGGATGCCGGTGCAGAAGGCGCACATCTTTTCCCGACTGCCCAGAACCAGCTGCAAAATCAGGTCGGTACGTGGTTCATCATAGCGCGGGCTGACATTGTAGCCGAGTTTTTCAAACAGTGCTGACGCGAAGACCGACGTCTTGATGGCACTTGCCGTAACCGACGGAGCATAAAACAGTCCCAGATACATCGGCCGGTTCTGGTTCAGCGAACATCCGGCTTCCCGTCCGATACCCGGTGAGGTCAGACGGTAACCACACAGTTCAACCAGATCGTGCCGCCCTGCAATATAACCACCGGTCTCGGCAATCCCGCCGCCGGCGTTTTTAATTAGCGAACCGACCAACAGATCGGCGCCGACCGCCGACGGCTCCTGACGCTCGACAAATTCGCCGTAGCAGTTGTCGACAAACACAATCGTCTCCGGGCTGACTTCCTTGATCGCCGCGACAATCTTTCCGATTGTCTCAACGGTCAGCGACGGACGGGTCGCATATCCGCGGCTGCGCTGGATATGGGCGAGTTTTGCGCCTTTGACCGCTTTTTTGATTCCGTCATAGTCGGGCGTACCGTCCGGCAGAAGATCGACCTGATCGTAGCTGACCCCAAAGTCCCGCAGAGAACCATTTCCTTCCCCACGCAGTCCGATGACCTCTTCCAGCGTGTCATACGGCGCACCGGTCACCGCAACCATCCGGTCGCCAGTCCGCAGGACACCAAACAGCGCAACGGTCAGTGCATGGGTTCCCGAAACAAAGGTATGCCGGACAAGGGCGTCTTCTGTTCCCATTACGTCGGCGAATACCTTGTCCAACGTATCCCGGCCAAGGTCGTCATAACCGTATCCGTTGGAACCGGTCAGGTGGGCAGCGGAGATTTTATGCCGTCCAAATGCCGCCAGCACTTTTGCTTCGTCATAGGCGGCGATTCCGTCAATCCGCTCAAAAATCGGCTTGATCAGCTGTTCACATTCCTCTGCCTGCTGGAGCAGTCCGGCGGGCAGATCAAAAAATTCGGTAAGGTCGTTATTCATTCTATCTGTTCCTGCTTTCTGATTTTTGATTTTCTGGCAATTAACCTTTCAGGCCTCGCGCCTGACGGTCCATGTCTTCCACCACGATATCGTAAATTTCGCCCAGCGTCGCGCAGTATTCCAGTACCTGCCAGGGTTCGTTGGTATGGAAATGGATTTTCAGCGTGTCTTCGTCGCCGATCGCCAGAAGGCAGTCGCCTTTAAAGTGCGCGATGATATAATCGTGCACTGCGTCTTCATCCAGATTCTTTCCGTCAATTAAAAGCTGGGTATCATACCGGTATTCCAACATTCCGATAACCTCCTGTCATTATGGTTTTTCTGTTTATTCAGCCGGCTGTTCAATCAGCGCCATCGTCAGCACTTCGACAGCTTCCATGTCCGCTTCATCTGCGACAACCGCCGGACTGCCGATATACCGGCAGGGCAGCCCCAGAAATACGCTCGGAACACCGCCACGGCTGTGATGAACCAGTCCGGTTCCGGTCGTCCCTGTCAGCACACAGCCTGTCTGAAGTGGGATTGCTTTTGCAGCCGCAGTGGAGATGACCTCAGCGGCAAATGTCCGGTCATAGACCGTTCCACGCTCGATCAGCGGCAGTACACCACCTTTTCCGAGCGCACAGTCTCCTTTTCCACCCGGCAGGTCATCCGCCGCAATGCCACCGATCACAACGGCCTTGGCCGGTTTGACGCTGAAAGCGGCGAATGATTCTCCGCCGCCTGCGTGATGACGGGTCGTAAAGGCAAATACGGTATCATAGGGCAGGTCGGCACGAATCAGGCTGATTAAGATTGCACAGCCCATCCGTGCATCTAAGGCCTTGCCTTTGACACGACGGCCGCCCAGCCGTTCAAAGTCAGACAGAAATACCGCACTGTCTCCTATTTTAATCAGTTTTTCCGCTTCTTCCCGGCTGGCTGCTCCTATATCGATCAGCAGCTTGTCCGGAACAATCGGTTTTTCCCGTTCTTCTCTGGTCGTCTGATGAATCGCCTTGCAGCTAATGACGCCGGGAACTGCATTTTCGCCGACGGCGACCTGCCGTCCTGGCAAAACACGGCTGTCAATCTCGCCGACTGTGACAAACCGCAGATACCCTTCATCGGTAATATGGGAGATGAGCAGTCCCGGTTCGTCCATATGCGTCATGACCAGCATCGGCTCTTTGCGCCGCTCTTTTCCCTCTTTATAAACAAACAACGTCCCGACCGGGTCCCGTTCCCAACGGGCATACCCGTCAATCTTGCGGATAATCGCTTCTGCTACCGCCGATTCATCCCCGGAAATCCCACTGATTCCCGACAGTCGGTCAAGATGTGACAGTTTCATCCGACTCAGCTCCTTCCTTCACGCCGGCAGCTTTTCCAGCCGGCTGGCGCAGATATTCCGCCATCAACCGGCCAACCGCCGCTATATCCTGTGTCGAAACCACCTCAACCGGTGAGTGCATGTATTTTTGCGGCAGCGAAATCAGCGCAGTCGGAATCCCGCCGCCAGTCGAGAAAATCCGGTCGGCATTGGTACCGGTCGAACCGCCCATCACCTCCAGCTGGAAAGGGATTCCCTTTCCGGCGGCAAGTGTCCGCAGCTGGTCGGTGATCTTCCGGTCGAGCACCGGTGCAATTCCAATCATGCCGCCTTTATCGATCAGCCCGCATTCGTTACGGTCAGCGTCCGGCGTCCAGGCAAAGCTGACGTCGCTGACCAGCGCCTGATCGGGGTGCAGCGTAAAGGCCGCAGCAGCCGCGCCATGTCCGCCGATCTCTTCCTGTGCCGAAAAGACGACCGTCACACCACAGGGAAGTTCCTCTCCCCTTGTCAATTCAAGCGCATACAGGATTGCAGCTGCACAGGAACGGTCATCCAGTGCCTTGCTGCTGAGCTGATGTCCCGAAAGCCGGGTAAACCGTCCGGCTGCGGTAATCATATCACCCGGAGAGAGAATCTCCTCCAGTTGTTCTTTTGTATAGCCGGTATCAATCAGCAGGTCATTCGAATCCGGAATTTTGCCGCTTTCAGCCGGCAGGACGACAACCCCACGAATCCGACGAGTACCGTGGAGCACAACCTCCTGGCAAAGCAGCTGCCGGGTATCGATGCCGCCATCCCGTGTCACCCGGACAAAACCGTTATCCTCAATCTTTTTGACCAGCATCCCGACTTCGTCCAGATGCGCATCCAGCAAAATCTCCGGCTGACCCGGCTTTGCCTTCTGTATCCGCGCAATCACGTTCCGGCTGCGGTCAATCGTCACGTCGTCGGTATACTCCCTGAGCAGGCCGGCAGCCGCGGCAGACACATCGTCTTCCTCTCCGGCAATCCCATCCGCTGTACACAGCGTCTTCAGCCAGTCGGCAAGTAGCTGATCAGTCTGGGCAAGCGTTACCTCCGCCGAAGCAGCGACAGGCAGTGACTGTTCAGGAGCCTGTGGTTTATTATTGTGGGCAAGCATATCGCTCAGCAGCGACTCATGTGCCTTCCGCTCACTGCGCAGCAGGCTGCGGATTACTGCTGCCCGGACGTCCAGCGGTCCTTCCAGCAGCATTTTATATTCAATCAGGCCGATTTCCGGCGCGACATCCTGCTGCTCACCGGTCGCGACGAATCCACATTTGGCAAAAAAACGCAGTGCCCGTTCATTCGGCCCCAGTACCCACAAAAACATTCGGTCCCGTTCCCGGTTCTCCCAGAGAATGTGCAGCAGGACTTCCATCCCGTATCCTTTGCCGCAGTAGGCAGGCAGCAGATAGATCTTGCGCAGTTCGCCGCTTCCATCCGGATACAGGCTGGTCGAATACATTCCAATCGGCTGGTTGTCCAGCATCACAAGGTAAAAGTTCAGATTCTTTTCCCGCTTAAACTGTTTTTTAAACCGCTCGGCCTTTTTTTCAGGCGTCTGCTTTTTCAGATAACCCGGAGTGGAAAAAAAGCTGTTCGCTCCCTTCCACGCCTGGGCATATACCTTCCCCAGCAACGGAAACAGTTCATCCGTCACCGGCAGATATTTCAGCTCACTCATGCGATCAATACTCCCTTCATCGCCAGCCAGACAATCACGCCAATCCACAGCACAACCGACAACGGTATCAGTATCCGAAAGGATAAATGCCTTGTCTTATGCCGGAACAGTCTCATCCCCAGCCAGAACGCAGCTCCGCCGCCTAAGAACGACAGCCCGAACAGCACCCGCTCAGGAACCCGCCAGTATCCCCGCTTTGCTTTCCACTTGTCCAGCCCGCACAGTATAAAGGCCAGCAGGTTCATAATCAGGAGATACGTCAGCAAACATTTACATAAAAGCGTCATTTTTTCTGAATTCCTTTCTGCATCTGTGCACGTCGGTACACAACTGCATGGGCGACCACCAAAAAATTTTTTCTCTCTTTCGGTTCTATCCCAGATTATGATACCATACAATCGCAATTTCCGCAAGCGCGGAGCCCGCGCTGCCTGTTTGCCGGGACTCGTTCATGCCTCCTGTGCTCAGCAACCCAACCTTGCTTCCACGCTCAAACGTAAAAAGAGCGTACGCACAATCTGTTCACATGAGCGCAAAGCTGCGATCCGCAGGTTGTGAACCAATTTTATGTACTCAATGGGGTTGGTGGTGATATATAAGTTTAGGTTAAGCCTTTTTAAAGGCTTGCTGGAGTCATAGTTAGCCAGGCTAACCATGCAGAGCTCTTTGGTCACTCCTGTGAAAGTAACATTCAAAGCAAATATCTCACCTTCACAAAACATCCACAAACCCCACTGAAAAATAACTTGTAATTTCCATAGAAGGATAGTATAATAAAGATTATTGGATATATGTCAACTCGTGTGTCCGTTTATTATCGAAACGAAAGGAAGAGACTTCATGTCCGCACCCTTTATCCCGGTGCTTCTGGGCAGCGATGTCAATGTTTACGGCATGGCACGCTCCTTCCATGAAGCGTATGGTCAATACGGCGTAACCTCTTACGCCATCGCCAAAAAAGCGCTCGGCGCTACCTCTGACTCGAAAATTGTCAAAGTCGCTGTTACTGAACCCGATCTGGAAAACGACGAAGTTTTTGTCAAAACTCTGATCAAATTCGCAGAGGAACATCAAAACGGCAAACAGCTGCTGCTTGTCCCCTGCGGTGACAACTACATCAAATTGCTGGTCCGCAATCAGGACAAGCTCAGAGATTATTATGTCTTCAACTGCATCGATGAACCGCTGCTGATGAAGCTTTCCATCAAGGAAAGCTTTTACAAGGTTTGCAGTGAACATGGTTTCTTGTTCCCGAAGACGACAACCTGCACGGCTGAAAATTACAAGGATATCGTCCTCCCGTTTGATTTTCCCTGCATCATTAAGCCGTCCAACTCGGTCGCCTACTGGAACTGCTCCTTCCCGCACAAGAAAAAGGTCTTTCTGGCCAATAATAAGGAAGAATTCGATGCAATCCTCGCGGCAATCTACGGCTCCAGCTATCAGGATCACCTGATTTTGCAGGAGTACATCCCCGGCGAAGATGCCCAGATGCGGGTCATGAACTGCTACTGCGGCAAAGACGGCAAGGTTAAGCTGATTGCGCTGGGACATGCCCTTCTGGAAGAACACTCGCCGGAAGGTATCGGCAGTTATGCCGCCATTATCAATACCGTCGACCATAAACTGTCGGCGCAGATGAAGGAATTTCTGGAAGACATCGGTTACAAGGGATTTGCCAACTTTGATATGAAGCTCGACCCGCGTGACGGCAAGTACAAACTGTTTGAAATGAACCTGCGTCAGGGCCGCTCCAGTTTCTTTGTCACGGCGGCCGGCTATAACCTCGCAACCTTCCTGGTCAACGACCTGATTCTCAACCAGCCGATGGGCTGTGTCATTGCAGAAGAACAGGCGCTGTGGAGCATCATCCCCAAAAAGATCATCTTTAAGTATGTCAAAGATGAAGCGCTTAAACAGCAGGCAAAAGATCTGATTCATGACCATCTGTTTGTCCACTCTTTCCGTTATGAACCGGATATGAGTATCAAACGGCGTATCTACCTGCTGAAAAACCAGCTCAACTATGTCAAAAAATATAAAAAATATTTCGGTAATAAAGGACTGCACGAATGAGCAAACTCTTTTCTGATAACCCGGAAGTTCTGGGAATTATCGGCGGGATGGGCCCGATGGCTTCTGCCTATTTCCAGCGTCTGATCGTCTCGATGACTGACGCAGATGTGGACCAGCAGCATCTCCCGACCATCCTGCTCAATATCCCGACAATCCCCGACCGAACAGCTTTCCTGCTGGGCAAATCCAGCGAAAGCCCGGTGCCGGTTCTGCGTCAGGCGGCTAAAACGCTGGAACTGACCGGCGCTACCCGCTTTGCAGTGACCTGTGTCACCTCCCACTGCTTTTATGATGAAGTTGCACCCGAATGTGGGATTCCGTGGATTCACGCAGTTCGGGAAACTGCAAAACTGCTGAAGGAATCCGGCGTCAAAAAAGCCGGTATCCTTGCAACCAGTGGGACGGTACAGACTGGTTTATTCCAGACGGAGCTGCAAAAAGCCGGTATTGCCTGGGAAATTCCCGACCAGGAAGGCCAACAGTCGGTTATGCACCTGATCTATCAGAATGTCAAGGCTGGCAAGCCGGTCGAGATGGAACGATTTGATCGGGTGGTCAACAGCCTCAAAACGGCTGGATGTGAGGTCTGCATCCTTGGATGCACCGAGCTGTCACTCATTAAAAGAGATTACCAGGTGAACGGGTGTCTGGACGTGCTGGAAGTGCTGGCAAGGGCTTCGGTCCTCCAGTGCGGTAAAAAACTCCGCGCGGAATATCAGAATCTGATTGCCAAAGGATAAGTGGAATGGGGGAAGTGTAAATGTGTGGATTTGCAGGATTTTCGGTCAACGGACTGCCTGATGCTGAAAAAGTAATCGACGCTATGGGAAACCGGATTACCCACCGTGGCCCTGACCAGGCAGCTAGCTATGTCGATGAAGATATCGCGCTGGGTTTCCGGCGGCTGGCAATCATCGACCTGTCCGGCGGCAGCCAGCCGATTTTTAACGAAGATCGTTCAATGGTGCTGGTTTTCAACGGAGAGATCTATAACTATCAGTCTATTCGCGCCGATCTGCTGGAAAAAGGGCATGTCTTTACCACCGAAACTGACTCGGAAGTATTGCTGCATGGATATGAGGAGTACGGCGGAAAAGGCTTGCTGGACAAGCTGCGCGGAATGTACGCCTTTGTCATCTGGGACAAAAAAGAGAAAAAACTGTTTGGAGCAAGAGATATCTTCGGTATCAAGCCGTTTTATTATTACAAAAAGGGCGATACCTTCCTCTTCGGCAGTGAAATCAAGTCCTTCCTTGAGCATCCTCGTTTTGAAAAGGAGCTGAACGAAGAACGTCTCCCCGACTGGCTCTGCTATGAGTATGTTCCGGACAGCGAAACGATGTTTAAAAATGTCTATAAGCTGCCCTCCGGCTGCTGCTTCACCTGGCAGAACGGCGAAATGAAGATTGAACGTTACTACGAAGTAACCTATAAGATCGACGAGAGCAAAACGTTGGAAGAATGGGAAGACCTGATCTCCAAAACCTTTACCGAATCGGTTCAGGCTCATCAGATCGCCGATGTTGAGGTCGGCTGCTTCCTCTCCAGTGGTATCGACTCGTCTTATGTTGTTCAGGAAGTCGCCAAATGCACCAGCGATGTTAAAACCTTCACTGTTGGATATGCGGAAGAAAAGTATTCTGAATTGTCCTATGCGCAGGATTTTTCCAAAGTCGTGGGTGTCCAGAATATCAGCAACAAAATCGATGCGGATGATTATTTCGGAATGGCTTCCAAAATCCAGTATTACATGGATGAACCCCTCCCCAATCCGTCGGAAATTCCGCTCTATTTTCTCGCACAGAACGCAGCAAAATATGTCAAGGTCGTGCTGTCGGGTGAGGGCGCTGACGAGCTGTTTGGCGGTTATCCGATGTACCTTGCAGGCGGTCATTTCCAGCAGTATTCCCGTATCCCCCGCCAGATTCGCCGTGCAGCTGCCGGTGTTGTAAAACACATGCCTGACTTTAAAGGCAAACAGTTCATTCTGCGCGGTGCAATGGAACCTTATCAGCGGTTTATGCGGGCAAATTATAACTTTACCTCCGCAAACCGTGACCAGGTCCTCAAGAAAAAATACCATGCCAAGGACCCGACCGATTATGCACGTCCGCTGTTCGACCGGATGAAGGGCTTCGATGAACCGACTACCCTCCAGTATGTGGATATGTACACCTGGATGCTGTATGATATCCTCCAGAAAGCTGACCGGATGAGCATGGCGAATTCGCTGGAGCTTCGCGTCCCCTTCCTTGATAAAAAAATGCTGGAACTGGCTGTTCAGATTCCAACCCGCTACCGTGCCTACGATGAGGTGACCAAGCGGGCGCTCCGTGGTGCGGCAATCAAGGAAATTCCGGAACGTACGGCCAATAAGAAAAAACTCGGCTTCCCTGTCCCCCTCAGCGACTGGCTGCGCCAGGACAAGTATTACGAGATGGTCAGAGAAAAATTTGACGGTGAAGTCGCGGCGATGTTCTTTAACCACGATTATATCCGCAAAATGCTGGACGACCATAAAAACGGCGTCAAACTCAATATGAAGAAGATCTGGGTCATTTATACCTTTATCCTCTGGTACGAAGAATTCTTTATTAAAAACTAATCAAAACATAACCCCAGCTGAATCATGTATTTTCAGCTGGGGTTTGTTGTATAGGGAGTTTTCTATGGGACTGTATGAACAAATTGAACGGGAACTTTTGGACGAAAAATCGCTGGCTGCTCTGATCTGGCTGATCGACCGGGGACGTGAACTGGAATTTACAGCAAATGGCGTGGCGTGCTTTATCTCACGCAGTGGGTCTGCCCAGTATGTTTCCCTCTGGGTTGACGGTGATGAACAAAGCTTTGAGAGTGTTGAAACACTGCTCGAAAACGCTTCGATTCAGCAAAAACCTTTGCTCCATCTCTGGCCGGTGATTCATATTGAAACCCTCTTTTAATACCACCGCGCACCAAAAGGGCAGGGATAGCTTTCGCCATCCCTGCCCTTTCGTTCGACAGGATGTCACTTGTCCTGTCTTATGGGGAAGATATCTGCATGCAGATCAATCGGAAATATCTGCTTATTTCACCCATACACCAGCCGAGTTAACATAATAACCGCCAGGAATCGTGGTGTTGGTCGCCATACGGCCATCGCCAGCCAGGAAGTACCACTTGCCGCCGCTGTATACCCATTCGGATTCAGCCATACGGCCGTCGTTGTAGAAGTAGTACCAGTAACCGTCGAGCTTCAGCCAGGTGGATTTCGCCATTACGCCGGAATCGTAGCAGTAGTAAATCTTACCGCCGTCACGTACCCAGCCAGTCTGCATCTTGCCGTCAGAGCCGAAGTAGTACCAGGCATTGTTCAGCCATCTCCAGCCAGTAGCGGCTTTGCCGCCCTTTTCGAAGTAGTAGGTATCACCCGAAATGGTCTTCCAACCGGTGACAGCCTTGCCGCCTTCGTAGTAGTAGGTGTAGCCGTCTTCATAGACAAAACCACTCTTGAGCGGTTCTTCAATGTTGTAGTACAAAGAAGCTCCGTCCAGTTTGATTCCGCTGTATCCGGAAGGAACAGATGCAACAACGCGATGCTTGCCGACATCAATGCCATTGCCGCTGGTCAGCTTGACATTCAGTTCAATGGTTCTGCTGCCAACAGTGACAGTAGCGGTCGGAACCTGTTTTTTACCATTGTAATAGAATGTATCGGTGCTCCAGTCTACAGTGTACTCTTTACGGATAGAGGTGGAACCGGAGCCGGGATAGTAAGGATACCATTTACCGTTCCAGTAGTAGCCGTCAGAATAGCTGTACCATACGCCGTTGTACCAGAAGCCGTCGCTCTCGTCATATCCGGGCCAGTAAGGATAATCGGGATAATAGCTGCCGTAGCTGGTTTCCACTTTCTGATAATCAGGGTGTTCCATAGCTTCATTGGGATCTTTATATGCGGTGCCTTTAATTGTCACACTTACCGATTCAGTAACAACTTTTCCAGGTCTGATTGTATACTGAAAATCAACAGTACAAGTAGCACGATAGGAACCTACTCCATCAATTTTTGCGTTTGTTACCTTTTCAAGACGGAGCGGAGAAATAGCAGTAACGTTATAAAGATCAGACCATGTGCATTTAACAACCTTTGCACCGGACGGAACCTTTACAGAGATTTCGCCGCCAACCCACTGGTTAGCAGTCAATTGGACATAGGAATCACCGTAATAGTATCCATCGTAGTACCCATCATTGTAATACCAGTCGTAATGATCCCAGTAAACATCCTCCGACAGGTTGTGATAGTCATGGCAATAACCGCACCAATAGCTGCCCCAGTAGCTATTAGAATGGGTATTAACATACTGCGCAGCCGATGCACTTACAGCAAATACAGAGAATGCAGTTGCCGATGAGAGCGCCAGTGCAATAACTTTTTTCAAAGTTTTTTTCATTTTCATTCACTCCTTACATAATTTTCCCGTTTGAGACTTCCCCAAATGATCTTCAAACGGAAAGGACAATGTTTCTTATCCAACTTCATTCTACCATCCCTGTCAAATATTGTCAAGGATTCTCCACGATTTTTAAAAGTTTTTGTACCATCAGACATCGTGCAGATTATCACCTCCACTAACAGCTCCATTGCTTCTCCCCAACCAGATGCAAAGGACGCTGTTTGTGTCTTCTATATGTAATACGTACAGGGATGGGAAAAAGTTGCAACAAAGAATATTATTTCCAAAAAAAATTTATTCCTCGTTTTGCAGTTTCAAAAGTTCATTGATAAAGGTTTCTACATCCGAAAAATCCCGGTAAACCGATGCAAACCGAATGTATGCCACCTTATCCAGCTTTTTCAGTTCCAGCAGAACCGCTTCTCCCAGTTCCTCCGACGATACTTCGCGCAGCATCCGATTCACATAGCTCTGCTCAATCCGGTCCACGATTCCAATAATCATCTCGCTGGTTACCGGACGTTTATCACAGGCACGGATGATTCCCCGCATCAGTTTTTCCCGGTCAAACAATTGCCGGGAATGGTCCTTCTTGACCACCATCAACGGAGCCGTCTCCACAATTTCATACGTCGTAAACCGTTTTCCACAGGAAAGGCATTCCCGCCTTCTTCGAATCTTCTCATCATCCTCGGTCGGTCGGGAGTCAATTACCTTACTTTCATTGTAGCCGCAATATGGGCATTTCATCTTCCATCATTCCTTCCCGGCAGTTTTTCTTTACCCTATCATATCATATCGTTATCAAAATTACAAGTGATTCCGGCGATCTTTTTGGGGAAAAGTGTTGAAATGTTAATATAAACCCTTTTCCTGACCTGTTTTGACGAAAAACATCATCTTTTGTATCAAATAATCGAACAAATTCGGCCTGTGTCTTGCACTGTTCATTTTTTTGTGCTATCATATTCCCTATGAACACAGGAAAGGAAATGTTGATATGCAACTGACTAAACGGGATTTTACCCTGCTGACCCATCTGCTGTATCATAAAGACGAAAAACATACCCAGCGCAGTATCTCTGCCGCAACCGGCTTTTCGCTGGGTGCTGTCAACCAGCTGCTGACCCATGCACTCGAATCAGGCACCGTTTCTGCCGATGAAAACAACGGTTACCGGATTACCGACGCCGGAATGGACGCACTCGCACCCTATAAAGTCAAACGCGCGGTCATTCTTGCAGCTGGATTCGGTTCAAGACTGATGCCCATCACCCTGAATACCCCCAAAGCACTCATCCGGATTCATGGACGCCCGATGATCGAAACGATGCTGGATGCAATCGTCGCGGCAGGTATTCCGGAAATTGTCATCGTCCGTGGGTACCTCGGCGAACAGTTTGATGTGCTGCTGAAAAAATATCCGATGATTCGTTTTGTCGAAAACCCCGATTATAAGGAAATGAACAACATTTCCTCCGCCATGAAGGTCCGGGATTTGTTCGGCAATGCCTATGTACTGGACTCTGACCTGTATCTCTGCAATCCGAAGCTGATTCGTCCGTATGAATACTGCGCTTCTTACGTCGGGGTCCATATGGACCAGACCGACGACTGGCGGCTGATTGTCAAAAACGGCCTGGTCACCGGTATGAAAATCGGCGGACAGGATTGCTATCATATGTATGATATTACCTTCTGGACCGAAGAAGATGGTAAAAAAATGGAACAGCTGCTCCCGCTCCTTTTCAATTCTCCCGGAGGAAAACAGTGCTACTGGGATGATGTTCCCCTCACCCATTACAACGATCAGTTCCATATCGAGCCGCGTCCCTGCAATGAAGGCGATATCATTGAAATTGACACCCTGTCGGAACTGATTCAGCTCGATCCGGTTTACAAAATGCCGTAAATCAGATTGTTCCGTCAAAATCTCTCATTATCGACAAAAGCACCCTCTCCTGATGGAAAGGGTGCTTTTTCTCATAACAGATTTACAGGGTAACAATCTCGCCCATAACAGTGCCAGCGCAGCCGGCAGCGTTTGCTTCATCGGTATCGATGTGCATAGCCAGCGCATAGTTGCTGCTGACGCGGCAGACAACATCGCCAAATACAACGCTTCTGCCGTTGGTGTTTACTTTAACCCAAACGACATCTTTGTCCTTGATGCCCATTTCTTCAGCATCAGCAGGAGTCATATGGATATGACGTTTTGCAACGATAACGCCTTCGCTCAGCTCAACTTCTCCGCAGGGACCAACCAGTTTGCAGGGAGCAGAACCGGCAACATCGCCAGATTCACGGACAGGAGGAACAACACCCAGTGCACGTGCATCTGTAAAGGAAACCTCGATCTGGTCAGCAGATCTTTCCGGGCCAAGAATCGAGCATTTCAGAGAGCCTTTGGGGCCAACAACGGTAACCTTTTCTTCACATGCGAACTGGCCGGGCTGGGAAAGGTTCTTTTTGTTATGCAGAACTGCATCGGCACCGAACAGGGTAGCCAGAGTTTCTTTGGTAACATGTACGTGTCTTGCGGAAGTTTCAACAATAAACTGTTTGGACATAATGATGACATTCCTTTCTGATTTTCGGGGAGAAAAACCCTCTCACTGTCTCTATTATAAAACTATTTGCCGAAAATTGCAAGGCTATCTTTCCATTTTTCGACTGGCCGATGGTTATTTGAGATTGCATCCAATCTGTTCAACTATCTGATCGACCGTTATTCGACCACTCGCCAGAATTTCTTCAATCAGCGGCTCACCGCGCAGGTTGGGGAGATTCTCCCAGTACCGTTCTGCCAGTTTCAGATTTGCTTCGCGGTCGGTCAACGCATCAAAACAATTGTTGGCATCACCCGCAAAGCTGCTTCCCTCAACCTTCAAACGGACAATCGAAAAAGTCGGACGTCCCCAATTGACAAAACATTCTGCCCACTGGCGCGCTTCTTTCAGCCCACGGGAAACATACAGGCAATACATTCTGGACGGGTACTGGTCAAATCGCTGCTGTCGAATCTCTTCCAGTGCCAGTTCCCGAAGAGCTACGCGGATATGATGCTCCAACTGATCGGCATTATATCCGCCTGGGTTTTTCCAGATTGCTTCCACTTCTGCACGCTTCTCCATTACCCGACGGTATACACCATTGGGATGCGCGGCATCCATCAAAATCTGCTGTCCAACTTCCATCGGTCGCTCAGTCACAACATGGTAAGCATAAAATGTTTGATTCATTTATTATCTGCACCTATATGCCAAATTTCTCTCAGCGCAGCTGCACCCGGCGGATTCCGGTGCACAACCCGTTTTTGGCAAGGTCAAGAATAACCCCTTCCAGCTTGCAGTCCCCTTCCGGGACATGAAAACGGGTCGGCAGATGGGTCGTCATCTTGCGGACAATATCCTCAGGCGACGTTCCGAGAATCGAACGAACCGGGCCGGTCATCCCCAAATCAGAAATATAGCCGGTCCCCTTTTCCAAAATCTGTTCGTCTGCCGTCTGTACATGAGTATGGGTCCCGACGACAGCTGAAACTCTGCCGTCGAGATAGTATCCCATCGCCATCTTTTCGCCGGTTGCTTCGGCGTGAAAATCAACAATTGTATAGGTCGCGGGATGCTGCTGAATAATCCGGTCAACCGTCTTGAACGGATCGTCCAGCGGCTCCAGATACACCAGCCCCAGTACACTGATAACCAGCATTGTATAGCTGCCGCCATCCAGTACAAACCATCCTTCCCCATACGGGCAGTCGGGGTAATTTGCAGGCCGAAGCAGGTTAGGATGATCGGGCAGATAATCATAAATTTCCCGACGCTTGAAGGAATGGTTGCCGCCGGTCAGCACGTCGACGCCGCTGTCAAACAGGTGTCCGGCTGAACCGGGCAGCACACCATTTCCGACCGCCGAGTTTTCGCCATTGGCAATCACCACGTCAATTTTCTCAGCCCGTTTGAAAGAAGGAAGCTTCTCGCGGACAAAGCTGCATCCCGGCGCACCGACAACATCTCCGATGATCAGTACCCTCATGCCTGACCTCCATCCTGCTGGTCGGGTGCATCGATGCTGTCCCGCAGCGCAATCAGTTCACTTTCCGTAAACTGGTATTTCTTTTCACAGAAATGGCAGCAGACTTCTGCGCCGTGGTCTTCCCGGATAATCTCGTCCAGTTCCTTTTTTCCCAACGAACGCAGCATCTCTTCCGTTCTCTCTCTGGAGCAACCGCAGCGGTAAACCGGCAGATATTCGTCCAGAATATCCGGTTCCAGTCCGTCCAGCAGCTTCATCACGATATCCTGCGGCGTCATTCCGTCCCGAATCATCGACGAAACCGGCGGCAGATCCTTGATGTTTTCCTCCAGACGGTCGATTACTTTTTCATCCGCAAACGGCAGCAGCTGAACCAGAAAGCCGCCTGCCGCCTGTACCGTCAGATCGGGGTTGACCAGTACGCCCAGTCCGCAGACAGTCGGGGTCTGTTCCGAGGTCGCATAATAGTTGGTGATATCCTCGGCAATCTCACCCGATACGATCGGTACCTGTCCAATATACGGCTCTTTCAGTCCCATCTCGCGGATAATCGAAAGGGTTCCGTTCCTGCCAACTGCCCCGCCGACATCCAGTTTGCCCATCTTGTTGAGCGGCAGCTCAACGACCGAATTGGTCACCGAAACCTTGACATTTCCCTGCGAGTCGGATACCGCAAGAAGAACACCGGCAGGTCCTCCGCCATCCAGACGCAGTGTCAGCGTATCCTTTTCCGCCTTGAGCAGCACCCCCATCATCGAAGCTGCCGCCGCCAGACGTCCGGCAGCCGCTGTGATGACCGCCGAAGTGTGGTGTATCTGTTCAATCCGGGTGACGATATCGGTGGCAGAAATCGCCATCGCCATTGCCGAACCATCGCGCGAAAGCGCACGGGTTATTCTTCCCATCTGTCCATCTTCCTTTCCTTTTCCATAAACCGCAAAAGTGAACAGCAGATTTCCCGCTGTTCACTTCCCTGCCCGCATTTACGGGAACCTGTTGTTTCTTTTTATTTTTTCTCAATATGGCGCGCTACGTAGATCAACCGCTGGGAATCCGCTTTCGGCGGGTCAAAGCTGTCGGCATGATACACTGCCTCCAGATGCAGCCCATGTTTTGCAAGTGACGCGGTAATCTGTTCATGGGTATAAGCGCGCTCGGCAAAATGGTCCTCCATCCGGGTGTAAGCGCCGTCGTCATCCCGGACAAAGATATCGAGGTCCATCTCAGTTAGATAATCCGGACCCGGTGTATTCTGCCAGACACAGTATATATCATCCAGGTCATACACAAAAGTATTTCCCGCCAGCACCTTTTCATGCTTGTACACACTGTTGACGTCAAAGACAAACACACCCTCATGGTCAAGAAACAGCGCTACCCGTTCAATCGCACGGTCAAAGTCCTCATAATCGGTCAGGTGGTTGAGCGAATCCAGCGTCGAAATCACCACATCCACCTTACCCGGCAGGTCCAGTTCTGTCATACTCTGCGCGATATAGGTGATATCCATTCCCGATTCAAACCGTTTGTTCATTGCTTCGGTCAGCATTTCATATGAGGAATCGGCGCCGATCACATCGTACCCAAGTGACGCCATCACTTCACACATCGTACCTGTCCCACAGCCGAGATCAAGCAGCACACCCTTTTTTCCGCCATGGCGGCGGATACACTCATCAAAGAAACGCCCCCGCGCCGGATAATCAATTTCCAGCGTCAGCCGGTCATACACTCCGGCAAAGCTGACATATCCGCTCAAAGAGACCCTCCCTTACTGCTCTTTATCTGCATCTGCGTCCAGGCGGTCAAAAACCACCTTGTATCCATCGCATCCATAGTCCAGCGAACGTTTGACACGGGAGATGGTAGCGGTCGACGCGCCGGTCGAAGCGACAATATCCGAATAGACCTTCTTTTCACTGAGCATTTTTGCTACATGAATCCGCTGGGACATCGCCTTGAGTTCCGGGACGGTGCAGAGATCTTCAAAAAAGTTATAGCACTCTTCCATCGTCTGAAGTTTGAGTATCGCATCAAAGAGAAATTCTACATTCAATTCGCGAAGCTTTTCGTTCATCAACAGACCAGCCCTTTCTTTATAATATTTTGTCTTTTCAGCCGGGACTGTCCGCCACAGCGAAACACCCAGCATCCTTATCATATTTTAATACTTCACAACATGAAAGTCAAGACCTTTCACAAAACTTTCGTCTGTGAAAGCAATTTTCACCGAATTCCGTCATTTTGACGAATCTTTCAGAAGTAATTTGTCATTTGAGACGAATTGTGTTATAATATTATTTGGAAATCCTGTCCAAGGCCTCCCTGTTCGCGTCGAGGCCGGATTTATTGTGTAAATGTGCAGAAAAGGAGGAAGTTCAACTGTTTCACGGCAAAATTTTGATTGACGCCGATGCCTGTCCGGTACGGCGGCTTGTCCGGGAACAAGCGCAGAAAAACCATATTCCGCTGATTATGGTCGCGGATGACAGCCACCTGCTGGAGGACGATTATGCCACCGTCATAACCGTCAGTCAGGGTGCCGACGCTGCCGACTACAAACTGATCGAACTGACTTCTCCCGGTGACCTGGTCATCACGCAGGACTACGGTGTCGCATCGATGGCGCTGGGCAAAGGTGCCGCCGCCATCAGCAACGAAGGGCTGATTTTCACCACTGACAATATTGACCAGCTGCTCTTTGAACGGTATCTGGGGCGGCGTCTGCGCGAGACCGGCAGAAAAAGCCCGAAACACCGTCCCCGCTCCTCCGCCGATGATCAGACGTTTCTCCGCTCTCTGACATCAATTCTCCGACAGGATACAAATCCGCTGGAAAGGAAGGAATTGTCCAATGACCCAACAACAGATTGAGCGCATCAACGAACTGGCCAAAAAGAAAAAAACTGTCGGCCTTACCTCCGAAGAACAGGAAGAACAGCTCCGGCTCCGGCGGGAATATATTGACGGTTTCCGTGCGAGCCTGCGCGCTCAGCTGGACAATACCATTATTGTGGAACCGGACGGTACCCGGCATCATCTGACAAAAAAGGATAAATGACCGCATCGCTTTGCGGCCAATGCAAGAAAGGACATCATCACTATGCTGAAAGATCACGCAATTATTTTTGACCTGGATGGAACACTTCTGGATACCCTCGACGACCTGACCGCCAGTGTCAACGCCGCTATGAGCGCCTGCGGACTCCCTCCCCACAGCCGGGAAGAGGTGCGCAATTTCGTCGGCAACGGTGTTATGCTGCTGATCGAGCGCTGCCTCGAAGGCGGACAGCAGAACCCGCAGTTCAAAAAAGCTTACGGTGCTTTCCGGCTGCATTATGCTGCCCACTGTCAGGTCCATACCGCACCATATGAGGGCATTATCCAGCTGCTCGGCAAACTGAGAGTACAGGGTGTTCCGGTCGCGGTCGTTTCGAACAAGTTTGACGCTGCGGTCAAGAAACTGTGCGATGCTTATTTCAGCGGGCTGGTGCTGGTCGCCATCGGCGAAAAAGACGGCATCAACAAAAAACCTGCTCCCGATACCGTCCTGGCTGCCCTCAAACAGCTCCGGATGCCGGTTGAATCTGCCATCTATGTCGGCGACTCGGAGGTCGATATCCAGACTGCTCATAATGCAGGCACCGGCTTGGTTTCGGTTTGCTGGGGATTCAAGGACCGTGATTTCCTGATCGAAAACGGCGCAAAAAAGATTGCCGAAAATCCTGAGCAGCTGTACCAGATGCTGATCGAAACCGCCGCAGAAATGGAAAAGGCAAAAACTGAATAAATTACCGTCTGTCAAAACAAAAAACGCTCCTGTAAAACGGATTGACGCCGCTTTACAGGAGCGTTTTCAACTTTCACACATTATTTCAGTGCCGCTGTCTTGTCATACGCCGCTTTGACAGCGTCCATGCCAAGCGAGCGGAAACCGCCTTTTTCCAGCGCATGTACACCGGCAATCGTCGTTCCGCCAGGTGAGCAGACTTCGTCTTTCAGCTGTCCCGGATGTTTGCCGCTGGCGAGCACCAGTTCGGCTGCACCGGACAACGTCTTTGCCGCCAGCTGCAATGCCTTTGCACGCGGCAGTCCGCATTCGACGCCGCCGTCGGCCAGCGCTTCGATAAACAGATAGACAAACGCCGGTCCGCACCCGGAAACTGCACTTCCCGCGTCAATCAGCGATTCAGACAGCGGCTCCAGCAGTCCGGCAGGCTCCAATGCCGTCAGGAAATCTTTCCACTGGTCCCCTGTCACGTCCATGCCATCATAAAGAACGACACCTTTGCCGATCGAAACCGGCGTATTCGGCATAATACGGATAACCGGTGCGTCCGTCCCGGACATCGCACGGATTTTCTCCATCGTCAGCCCGGCCGCCATCGTGACCAGGACGAACTTCTCTCCTCTTTCAGCGCGCGCCTGCAATACAGGCGCAATCTCCGCCATCATCCCTGCCATCATCTGCGGTTTGACGCCCAGCATGATAAAATCCTGCATTGCTGCGTCACTGTTGCTGCCAACTTTAGCACCCAGCCGGTCGGCAAGCGTCTCCGCCTTTTCCCGCGTCCGGTTGGCCAGCAGCAGGTTCCCGCCGCCAATCGCCTTTGCGGCAGCAATCGCCAATGCTCCGCCCATATTTCCCGTTCCGATAAATCCGAATGTTGCCATCCTGTTTCCCCATCCTTTCGTGAATTGGTCTGAATCTGGGTCAGCGAATCTGCCCGTTGCCGTGGATTACATATTTATAGGTCATCAGCTCACCCAGCCCCATCGGTCCTCTGGCATGCAGCTTCTGGGTCGAAATGCCCATCTCGCATCCCAGCCCAAATTCGCCGCCATCGGTAAAGCGGGTGGAACAGTTGACGTATACGGCAGCCGAATCAACCAGCGTCGTAAACCGGTTGGCGTGTTCTTCCGACTTGGTCAGAATCGCTTCACTGTGTCCGGTCGAATGGGCGGCAATGTGTGCAATCGCCTCGTCGACACTGTCCACCACCTTGACAGCAAGAATATAATCCAGAAATTCGGTGTCAAAATCCTTTTCACCTGCCGGTGTTCCGGGGATAATGGCCGCTGCACGTTCATCCAGCCGCAGTTCAACCGGGACCAGCCCAGCAGCTGCCCGCTCGTCAACCACCCGCTTTTTCAGCATCGGCAGGAACTGTTTGGCAACTGCACTGTGCACCAGCAGCACTTCCTCTGCATTACAGACCGAAGGCCGGGAGGCTTTTGCGTTCTCGACGATATTGACCGCCTGTGCAAGGTCAGCACTGTCATCGACATAGATATGGCAGATACCGGTTCCGGTCTGGATACAGGGGACCTTTGCCTGTTCCACACAGGCGCGAATCAGACCTGCGCCACCACGCGGAATCAGCAGATCAACCAATCCAACTGCCCGCATCAGCTCATACGAACTTTCACGGGTGGTATCCTCGACCAGCGAAACAACCGTTTCCGGCAGTCCGACTGCTTTCAGGCCTTCCCGCAATGCCTGTACAATCGCAAATCCCGAACGGAACGCTTCTTTGCCGCCGCGCAGTACACAGGCACTCCCTGCCTTGACCGCAAGAGCCGCCGCGTCAGAAGTGACATTGGGACGAGATTCATAGATAATCGCAATGACACCCATCGGAACAGCCGTCTTTTCAATCACCAGTCCATTCGGGCGTTCAATTCTCTCCAGCACCCGCACTGGGTCGGGCAGCGCTGCAACCTCACGGATGCCGTCCGCCATCCCCTTCACCCGCTCAGGTGTCAGCCGAAGACGGTCAAGCATGACGGTTGAAATGGAGCCCTTTGCAGCCTCCATATCCTTTTCGTTTTCCGCAAGAATGGACGGCATATTCCGTTCCAGTGCGTCCGCCATCGCACAAAGTGCCGCATTCTTCCGGTCGGTCGTCAGGGTAAGCAGCGAGGGAGCGGCAGCTTTTGCCGCATGCAGGATTTCCTGTGTTGTCACGGGGCATTCCTCCTTTAATGGTTCATCATTCGCTTTTGTTCTAATCTTTATCCTTTGTCGCGTAAAAACGGGTCCCGACTGGCTGTCCTTCCAACAGATCGTACAGCAAATGCGGTGCTGCACCGTTGGCAATCACCATATCGATTCCGACCGCATTGACAATCGACGCCGCTTTCAGTTTGGTTGCCATGCCGCCTGTACCCAGGCTGGAACCTTTCCCGCCTGCCAGTGCCAGCACGTCCGGCGTCAGTTCCAGCACGTCGTGTATCAGCTTTGCATTCGGATTTTTATGCGGGTCGGCTGTATAAAGGCCATCAATATCCGACAGCAGAATCAACAGGTCTGCTCCGACTGCCGTGGCGACCAATGCGCCCATCGTATCGTTGTCAATCTCAATCTCCTCAGTTGCAACCGAGTCATTTTCATTGATGATCGGCAGTGCACCAAGCTCCAGCAGACGGTTGAGGGTGTTTTCAAAGTTTGCCCGGTGCTGGTCGTCCTGCAAATCCAGTGCGGTCAGGAGAATCTGGGCAACCGTATGATTATATTCGCCAAATTCTTTATTATATGTATACATCAGCTCACACTGTCCGACCGAAGCGGCTGCCTGTTTGGTCGGGATATCGTGCGGCCGTTCTCCCAGCGAAAGCTTGCCGATTCCCATGCCGATGGCGCCGGATGAAACCAGTATGATCTCATTTCCTGCGTTTTTCAGGTCGCTCAGCACCCGGCACAGCTCGGCTACCCGGCGGATATTCAACTGTCCGGTAGGATGCGCGAGGGTTGAGGTTCCAATTTTTACTACGATTCTCATGTCGTTTATATTCCTTTCCGGTGTGGAACTGGCGAAAACCTGTCATACCATTATTCCACTGGTGATATTTTTTCAGTATACACGTTTCTGCTTAAAATGTAAAGTGGGACGGCCAATCTTTCGGCAGATTGACCGTCCCACTTTATGTATCTTCCAGACTTTCGCCTGTATTTATTCCATCACGCGGTCAAGGAAATAACGCCACTGTTTCCGCCACCATGGCCAGTCATGGTCGACATCATAACCCCAGTAATCAATCCATGCGGGAATTCCCTTCTGGCAGAGCACCTCGTCCAGTTCCCGCGTGCCGACCAGCATCAGGTCTTCCCAGGCACCCTGTCCGACACAGATGATGATCTTGGATTTGCGGTACAGCTCCATATACGGATGATCCGGCGGCATATTGCGCAGCGAATGAACCGGCGAGTTCATATACATATTCTCATCAAAATAGCCGTGAATCATCAGCGTCGGATCGTAAATACCCGACATCGCGATGACTGTATCAAACAGGTCGGGATGACGGAAGAAAAAGTTTGCGGCATGATATGCACCCATCGAGCAGCCGGTGACCATTGCCTTCTGACTCGAACCGTTGATCTGCATCATCCGGGGGTACAGCTCATCAATGACATAATGGAACCACTTTTCGTGCAGTGCCATCCGGCGGGCAGGGTTTCCCCCTTCGTCCGACCAGGTTTCAGCGTCGATCGTATCAAACGAGAACAGCTGAAGTTTTCCCTGCTCGATCTCCGGAGCACAGACATCCACCATTCCGAAGTTTTCAAAGTCAAAATACCGTCCGTTCTGGGAAGGAACAACCAGCACCGGTTTTCCTCCATGGCCGTAGACCTTAAATTCCATATCCCGTCCGAGACAGTTGGAGTACTCTTTGTAAACCTTTGTTTCCATCGGATTGCCTCCTTAAACCTCTGCCGAAACATATTCTTCAAACTGGGCCAGCTGTTCAGCCGTGTCCAGTTTGGCAATATAAAACCGGTCGCCCATCGCGCCTGCAAGCGCCGGGTCAAGTACCCCGGTCATCATGATCTGATTGCGCCAGCGGGACATAACCTCTTCATGGGTATGGAGATAATGTTTTTCGTCACGGCGGCCAACATGTGCGCCGTAGAACTTTTCAGGATAATCCGGCAGCGTCAGGCGGTCAAAACAGACCATGTCGGCCCAGCATTTATAGAAGTTGGTCGAGCAGGCATAATTGATCATCTCCGGCGTAAATCCGCCCGAAGGACGCATATTGACTTCCAGACCGACGATGTCGCCCTTCTTGCCAAGACCCTCCTTGTCCTCCAGCAGACGGAAGAATTCCAGATGGGTGCAGCGGCTTCTGACCCCAAATGCCTTGACACAGGCACGTCCGGCCGCACGCACATCGTCCGCCAGTGTCTGGACAATATAGAAGAATACCTTGCTCCGGTCGTTGACCGAGTCCATAATCGAAACCGGCGTGATATTGCCGGTTTCGAGCAGCGGCGTACCATGCGAATCGATAATCGAGTCATACGAGCAGATCTCACCGTTGACATACTCCTCCATGATATACTGGGTGGACCAGCCGGACGCATAAAATTCCCGCAGCTGCTTCTCATCTTTCAGCTTATAGGTTGCATTGGAACCGACGCCATTATCCGGTTTGACGATAACCGGGTAACCGACTTCCGATACGAATTTCAGGCCGTTTTCCAGCGTGTCAACCAGATGATAACGGGCTGTCGGAATGCCTGCCAGCTTATAATAAGCCTTCATGGCCGATTTATGTTTGATTTTTTCCATATCCGGTGTCTTCTGGCCGGTTGTGATATTAAAATCGGTGCGCAGTGCGGCGTCCTGTTCCAGCCAGTATTCATTGTTGGATTCCAGCCAGTCGATTTTGCCATACTTGAAGGTGAAAAATGCGACCGCGCGCAGCATTTCATCATAGTTTTCCATATTGGAAACACGGTAATATTCAGTCAGCGATTCCTTCAGTTCATCGCACAGTTCTTCATACGGAGCGTCGCCAATGCCCAGAACATTTGCGCCATTATTGGCCAGCTCCTGACAGAAACGATAGTAGTTGGTCGGAAAATGCGGGGAAACATAAATGACATTCATCCCATCAGATCCTTTCATCGGTTGCCCTTTTATCAGTTTACAGCAGATACAGGCAAAGTATATTATTTACATAATATCACAAATTTCTGTATTTTGCAATCGTGAAAAATATTTGCAAGATTTTTATTAAAATAATTCATATTGAAGAAGCAGTCTTTCCCCTTATTACCGCCAAAGCAGCCACCCACAAAACTAAATCGACCGGATTTTCCCTGCAAAATTTGCATTTGTAGCCCGGATTTTGCGGCAAACCGGGATGGAAAAGCAGGATGTCAGAAAATTTTGGGGATGAAAAGCACAATTCTGTGCAGATATCCAAAAGTTGGGAATTGCAGCCATTTTTGAAATAAATCCTGTTGACATCCTGCAAATCCACTGCTATAATCGGACCATCGGAACAAGAAAACACAATCCTGAAACAAAGGCGTTTGCATCCTGAGGGGAAAGCTCCCCGATGCAGACGCCTTTTCTGTTTTTATCTGATGTTCCGAATAATGGAGAAGGGTTTGATGAAAATGAAAAAATTCCAGAAACTGTTCGCAATCGCCTGTCTGGCTGCCATGACCGCCGGTCTTGTATCCTGCTCCAGCGCTGCTGGCAATACCGATTCGTCGACGGGATCGACCTCCACTGCGGATGGCGTCACCGTTAAGCACATCGGTACCGGCTCCTCGATGCCTCCGTTCTGCTCGCTCAATGACAACGGTGAACTGGAAGGCTATGATATCGCCGTCCTGAAAGAACTGGATAACCGTCTGGAACAGTACGAGTTCGATATCCAGTACATGGACTTCTCGGCACTGATCGTTTCGCTGGACGCCGGTCAGCTGGATATGGTCTCCCACCAGCTGGTTCAGAGCGAAGCCAGAAAAGAAAAATACCTCTTCCCGGAACAGTATTACTGCCTCTCCCCGATGTGTCTGGCAGTTCGCTCGGACAGCGATATCCAAACACTGGCAGATATGGCCGGCAAGAAGATCAACCAGAACCCCACTTCCTATGAATACACCATGTGCACCGCCTGGAACGATGCTCATCCGGGTGAGGAAATGGATATCATCGCTGTAACCGACCTGTCCACCGCCGACGGCTACAAACAGGTCGCAAACGGTCAGGTCGATGCGTCACTGACCTATGCGTCTACCTTTAACGAAGTCAACGCGGAACTCGGACTTGACCTGAAACTGACCGACGTCGTCATGGTCGAAGATACCTACCAGATGTTCGGCTCGGATGAACAGGATTTCTGTGACGCAGTATCGGATACCCTCAAGGGAATGCTGGATGACGGCACGCTGGGCGAACTGTCCAACGAATATTTCGGTGAAGATATCTTCGCCCTTTATGCAGATAAGATCACGATTGTCCCTGAATCTTAATCTGCCAAAACCGTCATAACCGGTTTGCGCCGGGCGGACTTACCCTCCGCCCGGCGATTACAAGAGGAGTGATTCCATGAATACCTTTCAACCAATTGAAATCCTGAGGGCAATACCAAAAATTCTTCAGGCTTTTCCAATGACGATGCTGATTCTGCTGTCCTCTCTGCTGTTTTCACTGCTGATTGGTGCAGCTTTTGCGATGATGTCCCTCTCCCATAAAAAGGTTCTGAACGTCATCTCAAAAGGATATGTCTCCTTTATGCGTGGTATCCCGACGCTGATCCTGATTTTCCTGATCTACCTCGGCCTGCCGCAGGTCCTCAAACGAATCGGTATCGATATGAGCGGCGTCTCCTTGACCGCTTACATCATCGCCTGCCTTTCGCTGTCGGTGTCCGCCAATATGTCGGAAATGATGCGCAGTGCTTACCTCGCCGTCGATAAAGGCCAGCGGGAAGCAGCCCTGTCGGTCGGTATGAGCCCGGCAGTCGCCTTCTTCCGCGTTATCCTCCCGCAGGCGGTCGGCATCGCTATCCCGACGCTGGGTAACAACATCATTATGCTGTTTAAGGAAACGTCCCTCGCCTTTACCATCGGCGTACTGGATATGATGGGAAAGGCCAGAGCTGTCTCCTCCGCCAACTATGGCGCAACCAAACTGGAAATCTACATTGCCGCCGGTCTGATTTTCTGGGCATTTTGCTTTTTAATGGAAAAAGGAACACGACTGGCTGAAAAAGCCTATACCAAAGGCCGCAGAACTTAAAGGAGGGGTATCAGATGAATTTTACCTTTATAAAGGAAGCACTCCCTCAGGTTCTCGCCGCAATCCCCGTTACACTTGAAATGGCTCTGGTGGCGACGATAATCGGTTGGATCATCGGCATCCTCATCGCTGTCGCAAGACGGAATAAAATTCCGGTCGTCTCTCAGATCTGTGCCGTCTTCGTCTCCTTTATCCGCGGCGTCCCGATGGTTATTTTGCTGTACGTCGCCTACTATGCGCTGCCGATGATGATCTACAGCGCAACCGGCATCGATACCACTTCCATCCCGGCAATCTGGTATGCAATCGTTGCCCTCTCGCTCGATCAGGCTGCATATTCCTCTGAGGTATTCCGTGCCGCTCTCGACTCGGTCAACCGCGGCCAGCTGGAAGCTGCATGGTCGGTCGGCATGACCACCTGGCAGGCAATGCGGAGAATCGTCTTCCCGCAGGCTCTCGCAGTCGCTCTCCCCAACCTGTCCGGTTTGTTCGTCGGTATTATCAAGGGCACTTCGCTGGCTTATTACGTCGGTGTCTATGAGATTACCGCAACAGCAAACCTGCTGGCAAACCCCGGACTCAATTTCATCGAAGCATACGTGATCACCACCGTGATTTACGAGCTGATCAGCTTTATCTGCAACCGGCTCTTCCATACCGCTGAAACCCGTCTCAACCGTTTCAGACCGAAAACCGTTGCCTGACAGGGTCTGTCCCCGGTCATTATTTTCGCATCTACTGGAGGTCTTTATTATGATGGTATCTCTGAAAAATATCAAAAAATCTTTTGGCAGTCAGCAGGTCCTCAACGGCGTCGACCTCGATATCGATGTCGGTGAAGTTGTTGTTATCCTCGGCCCGTCCGGCTCCGGCAAAACTACCCTCCTGCGCACCATCAACTTCCTTGACCCCGGTGACGAGGGCAGTGTCACCGTCGGTGAACATACCGTCAACTGCAAAAAACATACCCGTCCTGAGGTTCTCGGACTTCGCCGCAGAACCGCGATGGTCTTTCAGAACTACAACCTGTTCGCAAACAAAACCATCCTTGAAAATGTCATGGAAGGCCTGATCACCGTCAAGCGCCGCCCCAAACCCGTCGCTGAGGAAATCAGCCGCAAGATGCTGACCCGTGTCGGACTGTCGGAACGTTTTGACTACTACCCCAGCGCACTTTCCGGTGGTCAGCAGCAGCGTGCTGGTATCGCAAGAGCGCTCGTTCTGGAACCGGATGTCATTCTGTTTGACGAACCGACCTCTGCACTCGACCCCGAACTGGTCGGCGAGGTGCTCCAGACCATTAAAGGCATTGCAGAAACTGGTATTACGATGATCGTTGTCACCCACGAGATCGCCTTTGCAAAAGAAGTCGCTTCCCGCGTCATCTATATGCAGGATGGCGTCATTGTCGAGCAGGGTCCGCCTTCTGAAATTCTCGTCCATCCTCAGGACCCGCGTACCCAGCGTTTCCTCCGCCGTATTACCGACCCGAACCAGGACCCCAAACATATCGATATGAAACAGGATGACCCGCAGCCGGAACAGGTGGTCGAGGCAGGCTGACAGCAAAGGAGCCAGTTGAAACATGAACAAACAGAAAGTTGTCGTTTTTCAGGGAAGCCCTGCCAGCAGTGATCTGGCTTTTAAGGAACTCGCAGACCGTTGGAACGACGGTCTGTCGAAAATTCCCGAAATCGAAAGCTGGGAAATCTTTCAGGCAAGCCATCTCGCCCCTGCTCAGTATTGGGAAAAGATCGGTGACAGTGATGCGGCATTGGGGGCATGGATTACCGGTGAGCTGATGAAAGAATCATATATTCAGCAGCACCCCAGGCTTCGTTACCTGTCTACCCTTTCCCATGGGTTCGGAGAATTCGACATTCCGATGACCAGACGGTATAACCTGACGGTCACCAATACCTTTTACGGCGGTCAGACGATTGCACAGTATGCAATTGCATTGCTACTCGATATCTGCCACAATATCTCGGCACACGCAAGTTATACGCGAGATGGGTACTGGAAGGAAAAGGCCGTCAACCCCCATGCTCCCTTCCTGAAAACATTCTCCCCCCAGATCGAGCTGTATGGCAAGACTTTCGGTGTCATCGGGCTGGGACATATTGGTTTCTGTGCCGCAAAAATGGCGGCCGGTCTTGGGATGAAGGTCATCTCTTACAGCCGTCATGCCAAAGTCGGTCCGGAATACGATTTTATCCGGCAGGTCAGTCTGGATGAACTTCTCGCGGAATCGGACGTCATTTCCCTCCATTGTCCGTATTCCAGTGAAAATGACCGGATGATTAACCGGGAATCGATCGCCAAAATGAAGGACGGTGTCATTCTGATCAACACTGCACGCGGCGGACTGATCGACGAAGATGACCTGTATCAGGCACTGATGGACCGTAAAATCTATATGGCCGGACTGGACGTCCTGCGTGAGGAACCACCTAAAGAAAAAATTCCGCTGCTGGACTGTCCCTACGCAATCGTCACCGCCCATATCGCCTGGCTGCCCAAAGAGTCCCGGCTGCGTGCTGTCGATCTCGCAATCGAAAATTTCGCTGCCTGGCTGCATGGCCACCCGCAAAGCGTCATAAACTGATCGGATGCAGGACAAAAATGTCCTGCATCCGTTGAAAACAGGGATTTTGAAAGGAAGTATGCAAGATGGATATCACAAAACTTACCTCCCGCGCCATTCAAAACAAACCCGCTTCCCGGCGTCCCAGCCAGGCAGCCAAGTTCGACCCCTCCCGCCTCATCCGGATGGGATTCAATGAAAACCCCTATGGCATGTCCCCCAAGGCGGTTGAAGCAATTCGCAATACGGCCAGTGAAGCCAATAACTACCCCGATTTCGGCGCAGGCCCGCTGAAAAAGGCAATCGCAGATTTTTATCATCTGACGCCTGACTGTGTACTGACCGGTTCCGGTTCCAGCGCAATGATTGATATGCTGGGCATGACCTTTTTAAATGAAGGAGACGAGGTCCTGCTGTGTATGCCGACTTTCGCGGCATTTATCGACATGGCGTATGTCAACGGTGCTGTTCCGGTCATCGTCCCGGTGACCGAGGACCAGCGGTATGACCTTGATGCACTGCGTAAGGCGGTTACCGACAAAACCAAACTGGTGATTATCTGCAACCCCAATAATCCCACCGGTACCTACCGCACGGCTGAGGAAATCTTTTCGTTTATTGAAAGCCTGCCGGATACCGTTGTGACCGCTGTTGACGAAGCTTACATCGAATTCGCGGAAGCTCCTGACTGTGAATCGATGGTTTCTTATCTCAATCGCTTTACACGTCCGGTCGTCATCCTGAAAACCTTCTCAAAATACTACGCAATGGCTGGCGTCCGTGTCGGTTATGCACTGTCCACCCCGGAACTGATTGCCGAAATGAACAAATGCCCTGCCGCCTGGAACCTCAATAAAATGGGTCAGGCTGCGGCAGTTGCAGCCCTTGCCGATCAGGCGTTCTCTACCGAAAGCAAGGGAAAAATTGTGGAAAGCCGTCACTGGCTGACCGAACAGATGCAAAAACTCGGCTGTACTGTTTACCCGTCGCAGACAAACTTCATCTACTTTTCCTCCCCTGTCGACCCCGTTGTCCTCAAGCAGAAGATGCAGGATTCGTATGGAATCATGATCGGAGCATTTGAGATGAGCCGTGTCTCCATCGGCCTGCCCGAATGGAATCAGGCGTTTATCGACGCACTGGCTGAAATCCTTGGCGGCTGTACAAAATAAACGCTCTGTGATATACTGATAAAAAATGCCGGTTCCAATCTGCCGGACATCGACTCAGGAGGTTATTGTCGTGAAGCTCACACCTGGTATGAAAATCGAAAATATTGTCTACAACACCCCGTTCCGTTCCAATCAGAACCTTGCTGATAAGGTCGCCGGACATAAAACCATGCTGCTGTTTCTCCGATATTATGGCTGCACCCTCTGTCAGTACGACATGCTGCTGCTCAAGGAACAGTATGCCAAAATTCACGCCGTCAGCGGTCAGGCAAAAGTTGTCCTTCAGTCCGACCCGGCATTGCTGGCTGAAGAACTTGGTTCGCCGGATGTCTATCCGTTTGAAATCATCTGCGACCCTGATGGAACTCTTTACAACCTTTTTGAAGTGAATCCCGCTGCGTCCATGGCCGAACTGGGCGGCGGCAATGTGATGGAAAAGATCAAGGCCGCCAAAGATCGCGGTCTGACCCATGGCCGGTACGAAGGTGTTGAGGAACAACTCCCCGCTGCATTTGTCATCGACGATAACATGTGCGTCACATACGCACACGACGGCACGAATGGCGCCGATATTCCTGATGTGGATGAAATGGCAGAGCTGTTAAAAATGTAAATCAAACCCCAAATAGCTCCCATACAAAAAGCCGAGGCTGATTAAAAGCCCCGGCTTTTTGTATGGTCTCATTCATCATTGCCCAACAGCTGGCGGCGGTAATCACTGGGACTGACGCCGGTCGCCTTTTTAAATATCGTAGAGAAATAAGAATAATAGTCAAACCCTGTCCGCATCGCAACATCCGTCAGCGGCACGGAACCGTCTGCTAGCAGTATTTTTGCCTTCTCAATTCTCACCTGGGAAATATAATCGTTCAGGGCAATCCCTGTTTCTTTCTTGAACAGCTTGGCCAGATAGTCCGGATTCAAAAAAACCAGCGCGCCCAGGTCCGCTTTGGAAATATGCCCGGAAAAATGTTCGTCGATGTACTTCTTCACCGTCCCGATAATCGTATTGCTGCGGCTGGATTCGTTGAGGGCTGCAACCACTGCGTTGGCTGAGTAACTGACCCATTTAAGCATATCGATCAGCGATACCGTCGCATGGCGGGTCAGATTTTTGGCCGCAGGCTGTCCGAACAGCAGATGCGCTTCAATATGCCGCTCGGTCAGCACCGAATACAGTACCTGGGTAAAGTCATACTGAAATTCCTGCAGCAGTTCAAGGGTAATCTGCGACCGCGGAAGGGAGGCAAAATATTCCTTGACCGCGCTCACCGTCTGGAAGGACTGCCCGCCTGCCAACATGCCCGATAATCGGGCAAAATCCATCCGTGCTGTCTTCTGTCCATTCTCCTGTGCATGGTTTTCTTTCAGAATATGGACACCTGCCGGCTCGGTGACGTTGTTGCAGTCCACCGTCTGCAGCTTCCGGACAACAGTAGAAATCTTATCCGGGAGAACAGGCTCTTCATAATAAATATTGATGCTGATCATCAAAACATTTTTGAACAGATCGACAAGTTCCCGTGCTTTCTTTTCAACCCCGGCGGCGTCCTTCTCATCCAGCATGACTACATAAACCGCACGTCCATTTTGCTGCTCCAATGGTACAATATGGTCGGAATTCGTCGTCCCAAACAGCACCTCTGATACCACGTTGTATACACAGTAGTCCAGCTCCTGTGACGGCCAGCCTGCAATCGCCTCCTGGCCCAGCTGAATTGTACAGAGCACCGGCATGATGCGCAACGGGCCACCCGGAAGCTGCGCCCCATACCATTTCAGCAGACGATCCTTCGCCGCACGGCCTATCGCCTCCCGTTCAGGTGGAATCGTCTCATGAATCAGGTCAAGCCAGAACTGCCGCCAAAGCAAACCGCTGTTTTCTTCCCAATACCGTCCATAATCAACATACCGTTTCTGAATCCGGACCGTTTTGACAATATTGACCGCCCGCCGGAGCGCATCTTCCAGTTCCTGAGTCGGGGACATCTTGGAGACAAAATCAACTGCGCCCAGCTTGATTGCCGTCTGTGCATAATCGAACCGGGTATGGTTGGTCAGAAAGATATTCGGCGTCTCCAGTCCCCTGTCCCGTACCCATTGCAGCAGCTCCATCCCGCTCCCACCCGGCATCTCGATGTCACACAGCATCAGATCGACCGGCTGAGACTGGATAATCTGCCGGGCAGCGGCGGCACTTGACGCCGTCAGCCGGGTATCAATCTCCAGCTTGTCCCAGTTCATCGTTTTGAGCAGCATCTCAATCATACTGCTGTCATCGTCTATAATCAAAATCGTCAACCGTTATTCCCCCATCTTTTCTTCCTGTATCGGCCGGAATGGAATCAGCATCTCGACCCGCGCACCTGACGGAACTGCATTGGACAGCCGTAAGGTCGCTTTATCCTTATACAACAGCCACAGCGTCCGTTTGACATTGCGAATCCCGATGTGCTTTTCACTTGGGTCATCCAGCCAGGACGGATCATTGAACTTCTTTAAAAATTCTTCCGGAAATCCGGTGCTGTCATCCTCAATCGCCAGGTACAGGCTCTCCTGGGTAACCTGGGCACTGATAAACACCGAAAGCATCGTTTCCATCGAAAGAGCATGTTTGATACAGTTCTCGACAAAAGTGTATACGATAAATGCAGGCATTGCACATCTGCGTGCTTCATCCGGCACGTCGGCCATCAGCAGCACTGAATTGGGATGCTGCAAATTTTGCATCGCAACATAATTTTCGATATGGTCCAGCTCGTCGTCAAGCGTCACATCCGATACATGCCGCCTCAGTGAATACCGGATATACTGGCCCAGATATCCGGTAAAATCATACATGTTTTCGTACTGGCCGAGTTTGACAAAGTTTTGCAGCGTCGTCAGCGCATTGAGGAAAAAGTGCGGCCGCATCTGCATGTACAGGAAATTCAGTTCCGATTCCTGACGGTGCAGCTGCTCTTCATATACCTGAATTTTCAGATCTTTGATCTGCTCCGCCATCAGATTAAAAATATTCCCGACCTGCCGGTACTCCCATGCTGCGTCCGGCAAATGTATCCGGTAATCAAAATTGCCCGACGCCAGCCGGCTCATGCCTTCGACAATCGCAGTCAGCGGATGCAGTATCCACCGGTAGATCAGCAGCGATGTGCAGAACAGCACCCCGATTGTAACCAACGCAAGCAGCAGCATAAAAACAAAAAAAGTGTTCATGTTGCCGAGAAAAACCTGTATCGGAAATACCATCCACAGAATAAAACCCATATCAGAACTGCGCTGAATAACCGTCCGTCCACCAGATGGATATGGTTCATCCGATAAAATCAGTTTGGAAGTAGCATTCATCGGGGAGCTGTTTGCCAATGGCTTACAATCCATTCCAGTCAGATAAACCTGTAAATCCTCCGACGATTCTTCCAGACGGCTCTGCATCGCCGTCACATCATACAACGCTCCATACAGATAACCACCTACATGAGAATAATTGATCTGATACAGGCTGGGAATTCCCGCAATCTGTCCGACTGTCCAGTGAAAATTCGTCAGATATTTCTGGTAATTTTTGCTCAGTACCTGACGAAAGGTGGAAACTTCCAGATAGGTTATATTAGAAGAATACACCACAACCATTCCATCATACTGAGGTTCATAAATGAAAATACAGTCGGCGTCGTACATATTAAAATCCTGCTGCATTTTTTCAAAAATCTTCCCTTTGGTAATCATCCGGACATCGTGGTCTTTATTGTTGATATTCGCAACGTCTGTATTAAATACACTGAAATTCAAAAGATAAGACTGCATATGGTCCAGAGACTGTTCCATCTCGGCGGCATAAAAATCAAGGGCAGATTCATTCGTCGAAATAACTTCATCCTGCATCTGCCGGCCTGACTGCCACAGCGTCAAAAGGGTAAAAAGCAACACCGGCAACATGGTCGCCGTCATCAAAACCGGTATTCGTTTACGTAGGCTGTCCGTATGATCTCCCCCTGTCATCAAAAATTTACATGTCTACCCTTTAAAATATATCAGAAATGTCTGTAATTTGCAAGCGAACATATCAATATATACAGACTGCCAATTTTAAAAATCTGGACATTTTGAATTCGTCAAATTGCTGAATATTATAAATCTGTGGATTCTGTATAATTTGTATGAAAATATTCGCCCTGTTGTGTCCAATTAGACGTAATATTAAAACAAAGTATGTCCAGTTTTATAAAAAAGGTATCCAGTTTTTTAAAGACTTCCGAAAATTTTAATGCTATAATATGGGCAAGGTTGAAAAACCACTAAACGTTCGGAAAAACATTCAAAAAAATTTTTATGAGGTGACATTATGAAAAAAAGAGTTCTCGCAGCTATCCTCGCAGCTTCTCTGAGTGCACTTGCTTTCGCTTCCTGCGGTGGCAATACCACCACTGAGAGCAGCTCCGACAGCTCCACCGGTACTGAATCTTCCAGCACCGATTCCACTGCTTCCACCGATGGCGACACTGCTTCCGATGGAACTTATCAGATTACAATGGCTTATCTGGGCCTTGCGGAACAGCCTGATAACGCTGAGGTTATGCAGGCAATCAGTGATCTGACGATGAAAGAACTGGGTGTGACCTTTGAAGGCGTTCAGCTCGGCTTTGGTGATTACACCGAAAAACTTCGTCTGATGCTGACCGGCGGCGATAAACTGGATATCGTCTTTACCTTTGCAACACAGGCTTCCGCTTACGTTTCCCAGAACCTGGTCATCAACCTGCTGGACTGGAACGGCACCAATCTGATGGAAGAATATGGCCAGGGTATCGTTGAGGCAGTCGGTGAAGAACAGGCTTATGGCGGCCAGATCAACGGCGTTCTTTACGGCATCCCCTCTCAGAAAGAAGCAATGGGCACCGCTGGTATCGTTATGAGAAAAGATATCGTCGATGAACTGGGAATCGATTATGAGAACTGGTCCACTTACGAAGATCTGTATGATACGTTTGCTCAGGTCCACGAAGCACATCCTGAACTGAACGTTGTCGTCGGCCAGAACATGGTCACTAAGTTCTATCCTTTCGATAACCTGAATGATAACCTCGGTGTCCTGATGATGGATGATCCTGACAATCTGACGCTGGATGTTGTCAACCTGTTTGAAACAGATTACTATATGAACCAGGCAAAGACTGTCAACGAATGGTACAACAACGGCTGGGTTAGGCTGGACGCTGCTACCACTACCGAAACAACACAGGGCCTGATGAAAGCCGGCAGTGCATTCTGCTACTTCTCGCCCATTAAACCCGGCTTCCTCGCTCAGGAAGAAGCAACCACCGCAAGAGAACTGGTTACCCAGGTACTCTATCCGGAATGGGATATTATTAACTCTTCTGCTATCAACTTTGTCAACTGGGGTATCGCTCACCAGTGTGAAGATCCGGTCAAAGCCATGCAGTTTTTGAACTTTGCTTTCACCAGCAAGGAATTCAATGACCTGCTCAACTTTGGTATTGAAGGCAAACATTACGCCAAGATGGACGGTTCTGACGTTATGATTACCTACCCCGAAGGAGTCGACGCTACCAACTGTGGCTACCATCTGGCAATGGGCTGGGCTAACCCCAACCAGTTCGTCGGATCTGTATGGGAAGGCAACCCCGAAGACGTATGGCAGCAGTATAAAGACTGCAACGCTGCTTCTGTCTGGTCCAAGGCTTACGGCTTTATCCCCGATACCTCCGCTACCGACGTTGCCAACATGCAGACCGCTCTGACCAATGTCTACAACACCTACTACAAGTCCATCGAATGCGGCGCAGTTGATCCTGAAACCATCATCCCGCAGATGAACAGCGAACTTTACGCTGCCGGCCTCCAGGAATATATGGATGAAAAACAGCGTCAGCTGGATGAATGGGCTTCTGCAAACGGCGTGTCCTGATCTTGAATATTCAGTAAAATCTATTCCACTGAAAAAAGGCTGCTGGCCAAAGAGGAAACTTTTCCACCGGCCTGCGGCCTTTTACCTTGTATGAACAGGAGGAAAATTCATGACAAAAGATATCGCCAAGGCAAAGGCGAATTCTCAGCTTAAGGCACGGCTGCTTAAATGGACTCCCGTCTACCTGATGATGGTTCCCGGTGCACTCTACCTGCTGATTAACAACTATATTCCGATGTTTGGTCTGGTCATTGCATTTAAACAGGTCGACTTCCAGAAAGGTATTCTCGGAAGCCCCTGGTGTGGTTTGCAGAACTTCCAGTTCCTTTTCCAGACCAGAGACGCTTTCGTTATTACCCGAAACACAATTCTCTATAACGTTTGCTTCATTCTGCTGAATACGATAATCGGTATTATTTTTGCAATCTTTATCTGTGATATCACCTGGAAGATCGGCAAAAAAATCTACCAGTCAGCGCTGTTGTTCCCCTACCTGATGAGCTGGGTCATCGTCGGTTATATCATCTACGCCATCTTCTCGATGCAGTATGGTATCGCCAATAAGACCATCCTCCCGATGCTGGGCATTAACCCCGTCATGTGGTACAACACGCCGAAATACTGGCCCGCTATCCTGATTATCACCAACACCTGGAAAGGTATCGGTTATGGATGCCTGATTTACATCTCCTCGATCAACGGTATTGAAGCTTCTTATTATGAAGCAGCTGAACTGGACGGCGCAAATAAACTCCAGCAGGTCTGGAACATCACCATCCCTGAAATCCTTCCCTCTGTCATTACCCTGACCCTTCTCTCCATTGGCAGAATTTTCTACTCCGACTTCGGTCTGTTCTACCAGATTCCGCGTGACTCCGGTCTGCTCTACTCGGTCACCGATACCATCGATACCTACGTCTACCGTGGTCTGATGAAACTGGGCAACATCGGTATGTCTTCGGCAGTCGGCTTCTATCAGTCGATCGTCGGCTTCATCCTGGTGCTCTTCTCCAACTGGGTTGTCGGCAAAATCAGCCCGGACAACGCACTGTTCTAAAAAAGGAGGATTTGATTTATGGCTCTTCGGAAAAAAGACCGCGTTTATCAGATCGTCACCAATGTCATTATGGCTGTCTGGTCGCTGTTTATCATTCTGCCGTTCGTCCTGCTGCTGATGTCTTCCATCACCGATGAAAGCGTCCTGCTGACAAAAGGATACGGTTTCATTCCGGAAAAGTTTTCTCTCGCTGCTTATTCTTATATTTTCAAGTCGGGTGATAAAATCCTTTCGGCTTATGCACACACGGTTCTGTACACCGTCGTCGGAACCTTCATCAACGTACTGATTACTGCGTTGTTTGCTTACCCGCTGTCCCTTAAAAACCTGCCCGGCAGAAAAGTCTGGAACTTTTACGTATTCTTCACGATGCTTTTCTCCGGTGGTCTGATTCCTTCCTACATGATGTGGTCGACTACCTTCCACATTAAGGATACTGTCTTCGCTCAGATCGTTCCTACCCTTCTGATGAGCGCTATGAACGTTCTGCTGGTCCGCACTTACTTCTCGACCTCGATTCCTGACGCTCTGTTTGAGGCAGCTCAGATCGACGGTGCTTCCCAGCTGACCATCTTCCGCTGCATCGTTATCCCGCTTGGCAAACCGATTCTCGTTACTGTCGGTACCTTCTCGGCTCTTGGTTACTGGAACGACTGGACCAACGGTCTGTACTACATCACCAAGGCAACTAATCTCTTCGGTATCCAGAACCTCCTGAACCGGATGGTCTCTGACCTGCAGTTCCTCTCGCAGAACACCAGCGGCCTTTCCACTGATGCGACTCAGATGCTCGCTCAGACTCCGACTACCGGCGTTCAGATGGCTATCGCGTTTGTCGCAATCCTTCCCATCCTGATCCTCTTCCCCTTCCTCCAGAAGTATTATTCCAAAGGCATCTCGCTGGGCGCAGTCAAATAATTTCTCGGTCCATAAAAGGCGGGGTCGTTCGGCCCCGCCTTTTGTTATCTTTACACAGTGCTCGTACACACTGGAAAGGAGTTTGTTATGATGAAAGAAGATTCCATCCGTATCTCCCTTTCTCCCGGTGTCGTGATTTCTCCTGAACTGCACAGCCAGTTTATTGAACATCTCGGCAGCTGTATCTATGACGGTATCTGGGTCGGAAAGGACAGCGATATTCCCAATATCGAAGGTTTTCGGAAAGATGTCCTGCTGGCGCTGCAAAAAATCGCACCGCCGGTCGTCCGCTGGCCGGGCGGTTGCTTTGCCGATACCTACCACTGGAAGGACGGCGTCGGAGAAAACCGTCCGATAATCTACAACGGCAATTTCGGCACCTATCAGACCGAAGACAACTCCTTCGGAACCGATGAATTCATGCGGTTGTGTGAACTGATCGATGCAAAACCCTGGCTGAATATTAATATGCTTTCGGGGACTGTCCGCGAGGCTGCTGACTGGGCGGAATACTGCAACCGGGAAGAGCCGACCGCACTTTCGGACCTCCGGCGCAAAAATGGACATGACAAGCCTTATCAGGTCCGGCTGTGGGGTATCGGGAATGAAGTCTGGGCAGGCGGCGGCAATATGACGCCGGAAGGCTATACCGATGCCTACCGCCGCTATGCTTCCGCCATGCCGCAGTTTGTCAAAATGACACCGCAAGGCCGTGAATCCCTCCCCCAGACCTATATTCTCTCCGGTCCCGACGGCAACAAACCCAAAGAACGGGTACGCTGGACAAAAGATCTGTTCACTGCCCTCTCCCGCTATCGTCAGCCCAGTATCGGCGCAATTGACCTGCATTTCTACAACTGGAATATCACCGGTTCCGATGATGTCGACAGATTCGATGAAAAAGACTGGTACCGGGTGCTCAACGGCGCACTGGAGATCGGCGACGTCATCGACGAACAATACACGCTGATTCAACAGGGATTGTCAGATTTCCCGGAATCGGAAGTCCCGTGGTTTCCCAATCCTGCACCCAAATGCGACCTCTATATCGGCGAATGGGGCAACTGGCACGGCAGCGCCTTTGCTGCAAGGCCCGCTCTCTGGCAGCAGTGCTCGATGCGTGATGCACTGACCAGTGCATTGACGCTGGATATCTTCCATCAGAAAGCCGACAAAGTCAAACTGGCTTGCTGTGCCCAGACCGTCAACGTCCTCAATTCGCTGCTGCTGACCGATGGAGATAAAACCGTCCTGACTCCCAACTACTATATCTATCAGATGTATATGGTCCACCGCGGCGGCAATGTACTGACGCTGGAAAATGATTCCCAGCCGGTTGCAGATGGGCTTACTGGAGTCATGGCCTTTGCATCACGCAGTGGGGATGTCATCCATCTGAACATTGTCTGCCCTGATTATCAGGAAGGGCATTCGGTCACGGTCAGCTTTCCGGAAGAAGTCTTCTGCAATGGCGGCGAGACCCTCTGCTCTGAACATCCAACCGACTGCAACACCTTTGAAAACCCTGACAAAATCCATCCGACAGACAATGGTTCTGCCCGGCTGACGGAAAACGGATGGGTCATCACCGTCCCGCCCGCTTCGGTCAGTGTCTTCCACTTCCAGCTCGCCAGCCACGAATAAATTATGATAAAGGAGTTTTGACTATGTTTGAAAAAAACTATATCTTCCAGGTTCCGGACAACAAAAAAGTTCGCGTCATTGTCCACGCTGACGCAAAAAATGAAGCAGACGACCAGTTCGCAATCGCCCACCATCTGATGACCCCACGGGAAATCGTGGTCGGTATCATCGGCGGTCATTTTGAAAAGAATCCCCGTCAGTACCCGCAGATGTACCCGGATGGTGAAACTGCACGCGCTTCGGTTGTCGAAATTGAAAAGGTAGTTGATCTGATGGGGCTGACCGGTCAGGTCAGCATCGCACAGGGTGCACCCCATTCGATGCCTGATGAAAAGACACCGGTCCTCTCTGCCGGTGCACAGATGATTATCGATGAAGCGCTGAAAGATGACCCGCATGAATTGTACGTTGTCTGTCAGGGCGCTGTGACCGACGTTGCGTCGGCAATCCTGCTCTGCCCGGAAATTCAGGACAGAATGACCGTCGTATGGATTGGCGGCGGTATGTACCCGTTGGGTGGTCAGGAATTCAACCTGATGATGGATATCAACGCCGCAAACGTCCTGTTCTGCTCCTGTGTTCCGCTGTGGCAGGTTCCGATGAATGTCTATAAACACCCCGCCGTGTCCCTTGCAGAATTGCAGGTCAATGTCGCACCGTATGGCAAAATCGGGCACTACCTCGTCCAGCAGATGGTCGACTTTAACAACGAATTCACCAAATTCCCCCGTTGGCCTCACGGTGAAAGCTGGGGTCTCGGCGACCAGGCAACCGTCACTGTCCTGCTGGAAGAGTACGAGCGGTATAACTGGGACTGGATTCCTGCACCTCGCTTCGACCCGCGCAGCATGAACTATATTCCCAACCAGAACAACCGTCCGATTCGTGTGTACCATACAATCGACGCCCGTCTGACCCTCGCTGACTTCTATGCCAAGCTGAAAATCAATTTCCCCGGTCCGAATGACTGATAACCAAATATTTCTGATGCAATCAACCGCCGTATGGTTCATCCGTATGGCGGTTTTTGTTGACTTGACCTGTTTCCCGTGATATAATTGCTGTGTTTGTAAAGATTTGTATTTATATGGAAGGAATGCGCACATTATGTCCTATCGCTCATCCAACTACCGTCCGGGATGCGGACGAACGCTGCTCTCTTTTCTGATGGGAGCAGCGCTGCTTATTGTTGGCATTAAAATCGGCGCCTGGAAACCGGATATTCTCGACGACACCGAATACACCATCGGAAAAACAGTTGCAGATTTTCTCGACAGCCGTCCGGTAATCGCAATCGACGCCGGTCATGGCGGCGATGACCCCGGTGCACTCGGACTGGTGGATGAAGCGGAACTGACCGGCGAAACTGCCGAAGCACTATTCGATTTACTGGAAGCGGATGGACGCTTCCAGCCGGTTCTCTGTCACGAAAAAGGTACGACCGCGACCATTCAGGAGCGGTACGCGGTCGCCAATGACGCCTATGCAGATCTGCTGGTATGTATCCACGCAAATTCCGACCCGGAAAGCTCCGGCAGTGGATTTGAGTGCTACCCTGCCCCACCTGGTCGGAAATACCATCCGGAAAGTTATGATTTTGCCGAAATGCTGGTCGAAGAGTTTTCTGCACTCGGCATGACGATACGTGGTGAAAATGGCATCCGTTACGCTTACTACGATGACAACAATGAAAAATACCTCGTCGAATCCAGCAACTCCCTTGTATTTACCGACCCGTCCTTTGGGATGCTGGAAAAGACCAAGGCTCCGGCAGTACTTGTCGAACAGTGTTTCGTTTCAAGCGAGAGTGACCTGGCACTGATGGGCGGCGAATCGGGAACAGCCGCCGCAGAATGTTATTACAGGGCAATCTGCCGCTATTTTGCAGACCAGCTGGAAGATCAGCCCCAGTCAGACAATGTACAGGATAGCGAAAATACCGATTCATCTTCCACAACAGAAGAATCCACATCGGATGAGCAGGTCTACCAGCCGGTTGAACTCCCATCCGACGAATAATCCGCCCAAACACAGCAAGCACCTGTATCAGCCGTCAAGCGGCAGATACAGGTGCTTTTCTCATTCGATATTCAGTTAAAGCGGGTTCGATAACTGCACCGCTGGCACAGCGGCAGCAGTACCTTTCGATTGAACATTGCTTCCCGTGCCTGGGTAAACAGCGGTTGGGACAAAATCTCCGCCAGTGGTGTTTCAAGCACATTGCCAAGCGGTGCATTCCCGTCCGCATCCAGGCAACAGGGAACGACCGTCCCGTCCGCCAGAATCCCGATCATCTGCCGCAATCCGTGGCAGAAACCTTCCTCCGATATAAACGGTGCGGACATCGATGGCCATTCAAATTCCTCATCAAAACTGACGAAGATGCCTTTGCCAAGTGCAACCGCACGGCTTGCCAGCATCGACGCCAAGTCGCCTTCCACCCCAAAGAACTGTTCAATCCGGGACAGGATATGCCTTGTCCCATCATCTGCCTGTCGCCCATTGGACAGAGTCCATAGCCGCAGCGTCGTATACCGTCCGGCTGCCGACATCTGTCGCGCAAACGCAAAACAGCTGTCCAAATATCCATCAGTATCAATCCCCTGATGGGCTGAAAAGCTGTGCAGCGACAAATTGACCTGCCGCACCGCAGGTGACTGCACCAATATTTTGCCTTTTTGTGGAAGCAGGGTTCCATTGGTGGTGATGGTGACCTGAAATTTCTGTCTGGCCGCCTCCGCCAAAAACGATTCCAGCAGCGGGTGTGCCAGAGGTTCGCCTTTGACGTGAAAGTAAAGATAATCGGTATACGGTTTCAGCTGTGCCAAAATTCCGCTGAATTCCTCAAAATTCATCTGCCGTGCCGGACGTACCCGCGGACTGCAAAAGGAGCAGTGCAGATTACAGACATTTCCAATCTCAAGATACACCCGTTTAAAAAGGGGCATGTTTCTCTACTCCTTCCCCACTCAACCGCGTTTAAAACGGGAAAGCAGCTTTCCGGTCAGGAACCGCATCGTTTCATCTTTCAAAATCAGCAGTGCGCCAAAATAGAACAGACAGCAGATTCCAACCGACAGCACCGCTGTCCAGATATAGCCAAACCCTGCCGCACGGATTCCCAGGGTAATCGGCACAAAGATCACCGACAATGCCAGATAACGAAGATTCTGCCGGCTGACAAAATGGAACGGGATATGGAGTTTGACCCGGATAAACCAGAAGATAATCGCCATCAGGATAACCTCTGCCACAAAGGTGGACAGAATCGCAGTCAGCGGCGTATATCCGCCTGCTACCACCAGCAGAATATCCAGCACGGCATTGAGCAGGCCGCACCCCAACAGCACCCGAACCAGGAACTTTTCCTGATGCAGCACATACAGAATCTGGTTGGCGCAAATGGTATACACTGCACTTTCCATCGTGCGGATGGAAAATGCAATCAGTACCGGAATTGAGGCGTCATACTTTCCGCCGCCGTAAATCCACATAATCTCCGGTGCCAGACAGGCAACGCCTGTACAGGCAGGAAAGACAATCAGCATAAAGCTGTGATAGCTCTTGTCGACCAGCTCCATAAACTCTTTCATCCGGCCGTTGCCGCTGTAATAGGCCAGGCGCGGCACTGCAACCAGTACAATCGACGCCAGCAGCTGGCCGATCATATAGGTGATATCCTGCGGGGTTTTGTAGACCGTGACCTGCATTTTATCGGCGACCTGACCGAGAATCATCTTGTCAAGCGAGGTGTACAGCAGATTGACATTGCTGATGACCAGAATACTGACCAGCGGCATAAAATGCTGTTTCCAGGAAATCCCACGGAAGGTCAGCCCAAGCCGGCGGGTGACATAGACAAAGCTGATGAGGTTATTGACAAGGTCGGTCACAACGACCAGCATCGTATACCGCAGAACGTCGTCCGGTTCTTTAATCAGCACAAAAATCCCAATCAGATAGGCAAACCGGACAATGATGGTCTTGACGGTAATAAAGCGGTAATTTTCGCCTGCTTCGTTGAGCCATTCCACCATAAAGATGTTGGCCAGTACCTTAAACCCAAGCACCAGATAGATACTCCGGGCTGCCGAATCCACCTGCAAAAAGATCACTGCACTGTACAGCACCGATACCACCAGGTTGGTGCACAGTCCCATCGAAAACAGGCTCGCATACAGGCTTCTGACCTTTTCACGGTCGTCACGGACGGCTGAAACTTCCCGCACTGCATAGGTATAAATTCCAAAGCTGCCGAACACCAGTGCAAGGTCAACCCAGGTGGACGCGTCGTTAAAGTTACCGTACAGATGCGGGTCAAACAGCCGCTGGATATACGGTCCGACCAGCACCGGCACGATCAGCCGGAAAACTTTCAGAATAAAATTATAGATTGAGTTCAGTGTTATTGATCTGGACATCAGTCGCCTGTCCCCTTTCCGGGTGCCGGATGATATTCGGAATCGAATGAAATATAGTAGAGCTTATGGTTGCTGACCTGTTTTTCAGGCGGCGGAGGGGTCATAAAATCGCCGTAGCAGACCTTCAGACATTCGGCTGCATTCTGCGGAATCGGCAGCTGAATATCATCGTACGGCACATACTGTGGTGTTCCCAGCCATTCCCGTTTAAAATCATACCGGTGGGAATTGGTAAACGACGCAATATCCGAGCACATGCTGTCATCCTTTTTCAGCTTTGGGAAAACCGACCGGTACCACCACCGGAAGATTCCGCCGCCGTGGAAAACCCGATTGGTCACCCGGTAAACCATCCGCGGAATCTTTGCTTCCGGGAGATACTGGCGCTCGGCATTGTAATCAAACATTGTGATATATTCTGTCAGACGGCGAAGGAAATTATTTTTGACATAATCATCCAGCACGAAAATGTCGACAAACATTCCGTGGTGCATATCACAGTCTTTCAGCTGCGGTTCGACAAAGGCGGTGCCATTCTTCCGAATCTTGGTAATCTTGACCGAATACCCCGGATCGGTCGTGACATCCTGATAAAAATATCCGTCTACCGGATGCGCCGCCCAGTAGGCGCGCAGCTTCTCAAAATCCTTCCGGAATAATACGATGTCAGCGTCGTCGTCCCACGGAATAAAGCCGTGGTGGCGGACTGCTCCCAGTGCACTGCCGTAAAACAGATAGTAGGGTACGCCGCAGGCTTTCGCCTGCCTGTCAATGACCAGCAGTATCTCGTCCACCGTCTGCTGCACACGCTTTAGTGTTTCACCTTCCACACAAATCCTGCTCCCTTTATTCAAGTTGTTGAAAACAGAAAAGCGGCATGTTCAAACTCCAGCCGCTTTTCCTCATATGCTGTATAATCAGTCGCCGATTCCCGGCAGTGAAGACATTTTTGCCGGTCTGCTCTTTTTCAGCGAAATTTTCTGATGCGCTGTTTTGCGTTCGGTAACCTTCCAGGACTCTTTTTTACCGTGGAAAATCCGGTCATGAATCATCGCGACAAACGGTTTCCTGCCGACAGTAAACTCACTGTCCATAAAGTAGACAACCGCACTCAGGTAGGTCCAGAAGACGACCCCAAGATAATAAATGCCATAAATGATACCGGTATCGGTCATTGTCCGGAGCACGATAATCATCACAACCGCGATACAGGCGACAACCAGTTGGTTGAATCGTTTTTCCCGAATCATCCAGATATAATACCGCACCACCCGCTGCAAAACCAGCACGCCAAAGGTGACAAAAATCGCCAGTCCGATCAGTCCGGATGCCGCTGCAATCTGGAAAAAGAGGTTGTGCAGACCACCTGATACACCCGGCAGGTAGATATCGGCGCCAAACGCTGTAAAGTAACGGGCAGCATACCGGTACGCCTCAATCGGGACATTGTCGTTGCCGACCCCGAAAAGGGCGTTGTTTTTAATCAGCTCGATGCCCGACTGCCACAGGTAATACCGTCCGCCGAACTGGGTACCGAAGTCTTCCCGCTCCAGCTCAACATCGCCCGCAGTAATCGTTGCGCTCGAACTGGTGTTGGTGACGTCCTCCAGCCGTTCGTTCAGTTCCTCAGACAGCGAAGTCTTGAGGACAAAATTGGGCAGGATTTCCAGCGCATAGGTATGTGTCCCCAAAATTGCCAGCGGCAGTACAACTGCGACAAAGACCGTCCGTCCGATCTTTCGGTTGCGCTGCGCCTTCTCTTTGTTCCAGATGATTTCCGGCAGCTCCATCAGCACAACCAGCAAAATCACATAGAAGCACAGCGTAAAGATACTGGTACGGGAGTTGCACAAAAACAGAATCAGCAGCTGGACAATGTTGTTGACCAGGTAAAAAGCCTTTCTCCGGCGGCTGAGCGACTCTTTCTGGATGATGATGCTGACCACGGTCAGCATCAAGTTGATAACCATAAAGAAGCTGGCGGCGTTGGGGTTGGTGTAAAATCCCCAGATACGTCCCTCATAAATGCCGTAATAATACACTGCATCATCGACCCGGTAGGCAAATGCAATCCCCATAAAGAAGGTGACCAGACTGATCAGCTGTCCGACAAAGGTCGCAATCATAAAGGTATGGTTGAAATGCAGCAGTTCCCGCTTGATCTGTCCCGGAGATTTTTTCAGGTCATAGCTGTACATCACCAGCATATTGCTGATAATGTATGCCCACATGACCAAGTTCCGGGCAAAATTCTGATCCCGGTTTAAAAACGACGTCAGCCCGTAGGCGATCAAAAACAGATACAGAATCCCACGGAACCGGTTGGTCATAAACAGCCGTTCGGTAAACAAATCCCGAATCAGAATCAGCGCTGACCATGCCAGCGTAAATTTGACAAAAGGTCCAATCAGCGGGTTTAAAAAGGCACAGGTGCGAATAACGACCATCACCAGTACAACCAGCCGGTAAAGATTGTGATCCAAAAGGGTGTCAATCGCCTTTCGGATAAACGATTTTTCCATTCTTATCCATCATTCCTTTCGGGAGTTGCCTTCTTGCCGGGAATCGTCGTCCCCATGGTAGCGGCGCTGCATCTGAATCGACTGAGAGCCCCAGTCAAATCCAAGCTCACGCAGCCGGTCATGGAAACTGTGGCGTTTCTCTTCCGGAATAGCCATCTCCAGCGCCTTTTTCGCCAGGTCGGCTTTATCCCCATCCAGTGAGAAAAACGCGATTTCTTCGCCAAACCCGGCTTCCCGCGTCACCTTGTCCGATACAAGACAGGGCAGCCCGGAAGCGTATGCCTCCGCAACTGTCAGCGGAAATCCTTCAAACAGTGACGGCAATACCATCACGTCCATCGCACAGTATGCGTCCTGTGGATTGATAATATTGCCTGGGAAAAAGACATCCCCTTCCAGGCCCATCTCGGCTGCTTTTGCCTTGATTTCCTCCAGCTTCGGTCCATCTCCGCACAACAGCAATTTTGCGTCCGGACGCAGCTTTTTCAGCTCCTGCAGCAGCTCCAGCAGAAAGCCCTGGTTCTTGACCGGCACAAACCGGCCGACATGGCCAATGACAAAGCTGTCCAGCGGAATGTCATAATACCGTCTAAAACGGTTGCGCCGTCCGCCGTCCCAATAAAAACGTCCGAGGTCAATCGCATTCGGTACAACCGCAAAACTGCCGCCTGCATACCCAAACCGTCCCGCTTCTGTCGAACAGGCCAGACGGATAATCGGCATTTTGCCGAGTTTGGGGGCATTGAGCCGGTGGAGCAGCCGGGCAAGTTTTCCGCCTTCTGCGCCGGCTGAATGAACATGAGCAATAATGACCTTGACGCCTGCACGGATGGCGGCTTTGAGCGGTTCAATATTGCTGGCGGTCGAAAGGTGGATGTGGCAGACATCATATTTCTGTTCGGAAAACACCTTTTCCAGCTCTTTTTTATGTTTAAATGGATGGCGATTGCGGGATGGAATAACCCGGATTTTACCGTAATGGTCCTTGATCTGCTTTTCATAATAGGGATGCTCGACCGTCGAAAGAAAGGTCACATCATAATCATTGACCGGCATTGCGCAGAAAAGGTTGACCGCATAGGTCGACATTCCCCCGTTTCCGCTTCCAATGACACCGGTCAGCACTTTGAGTGCCCGACCGGGCTGCTTTTTCTCTTCGTACAGCGAAGCAATATCTCCCACCGGAATGGCACCGGGAATCGACTCCTGTGTCACCCCCAACGGGATATTATAAGGCGTTCTGGTCATGCCCTGCCCCATCTCCGGCGTCTCGTCATATCCCGGAAACGGAAGAGTTCCAGGCTGTTCGAGAGAACCTGGGTACATATCATTCGGATTCATCTGTCTGCCTCCTCACTCTTTGGGATTGAACAGATCCTGTTTGATCTTGGTCGTCGAGATTTCCGGGGTACGGGGAAGGTATACGACCTCGCAATAGTCCTTCAGGAAATCAAACTTGCCCTTCCAGTCGTCTCCCATAACAAAGGTGTCCACTTTAAATTCCTTGACGTCCTCGATCTTCTGTTCCCAGCAGGTCTCCGGTATCACCAGATCGACATACCGAATCGACTCGACCAGCGCTTTGCGTTCTTCATAGGAAAAATAGCATTCCTTGCCCTTGCCGCGGTTGAACTCGTCGGTCGACAGCGCGACAATCAGGTAATCTCCCAGCGCACGTGCCCGCCGCAGCAGATTGATATGACCATAATGAAGCAGGTCAAATGTTCCATATGTGATGACTTTTCGCATTGACTAAATTCCTTTCTTTCAGTTCGCTGTCAGACACCGTTACAAAATGCCCGCAATCTTCAAACAGCGTTCGGCATCATGACCACCCGGATATTTGTTGACCAGTTTGGCAACCTCGCTTCGGCGATCAGCATAGGCATCTTCATCCGCCAGCAGTGCCGTCAAAAATCCGGTAAACTCCTCCGGTGTATGGATAAACTGTCCCGGCATCAACGGATAAGGGTCGTCCACCACAAACCCGCGTGTCCGCCGGTATTCCTCCATATCATCCACTGTAAAGCCGATGGGACGGTTCAGCAACAGATAATCAAAAAAGACGGAAGAATAATCGGTAATCAGTCCGTCCGAGACACCGAGCAGGCTGTACAGGTCACACCCCGCCTGCTGCATCTCATCATTTGTCAGGATGCGGATATTCGAAAAACCTTCCCGGTCGATCAGCGACAGGTCCTGTGCCGGATGAATCTTCGCCAGCAGCAGCGTATTCTCCTTCACAAGCAGCTCATTAACGGCTGCCATATCTGTTCTTCGGCTGAGAATCGGAAGCCCGGTCCCCTCTTTGGCCTCAGTGTCATTATCGCCGAGAAATGCCGACTGCCGGAAGGTCGGCAGCCACAAGATCAGCCGGCTGTACTTCTTATCAATTCCCAGCGTCCCCAGCGGGTCGCCCGGCGCAAACATCGCGTCATTCCGCGGATGTCCGCAGACCACGACCTGTTCCCGTTTACAGGAAAACGCCTTTTGCATGATCGGCACAAAAAAATCAGAGGCAGCCAGCACCAGTGTGAAAAAGTTCTGGTCCTCATCCGACTCATAATTGCCGATCTTTTTCAATGGCGAACCGTGCCAGACATTGACCACCATCTGACGAGGTGACGGCTTGATCGGGTACTTTCCAAACGAATAAAAGAAATACCGTCCGGTCAGAAAGTGGAATACACCGCCAATGTTGGAGACAAACCGGACGTTGTCCGGGTGTTCCCTTCCTTCCCACAGCGCACGGTCATTGACCGCACAGATAATCCGATAATTCTTCATCTCAGGATGCCGCAGCAGTTCGTCATAAACCGCCCGCACATTATCCCGAAAGCCCATATTGCTGTAAAAAACGACCTTTTTCTTACTTTTGGGCATCATCCGGTTGAGCAGCGACAATGCACCTGTCATCCGGCGAATCAGTTGTTTGTTCATGCAATTTCGTCCAATCTATCAGGTTGATACCAACCGGCTATTTCCCGGTCAGCGGCGCAGAACTTTCTGGTAAAACCGTCCGCGCGCATCGTTGGGCAGCAGGCTGACAGCAATCTGTCCGGCTGCTCCGTAGAGAAATGACCCCAACCCGGAAATACCGGTTTTATGAATCGCCCAGCGGGCATGCACCGACGCTTTCATATAATTCCAGCCGCCGCGGCGCTTATAAACGTCCTCACCGGCACGGAAATACAGGATAAAATCCGGCAGATTGCAGCTTTTTGCACCCGCCGCCAGCATCCGTGCCCACAGATAATAATCCTCAAAGCCAGGCATATGCTGATATCCACCGGCAGCCAGCACAGCATCCTTTTTGAACATCACCGACGGATGATTAAACGGGTTACGGGTCGCAGCATACCGCATAATATCTGCGTGTTCGGTCGGCACCAGCTTACGCCGCAGTACATTGTCGGTCGAACCGGAAAACTCCAGAACCTGTCCGCCGCAAAGGGTCAGTTCCGGATCCCGCTCAAAGGCTGCCAGCTGTTTTTCAAACCGGTCAGGAAAAGCAATATCGTCGGTGTCCATCCGGGCAACCAGCGAATAACTGCAATATTTCAGCCCATCCGACAGCGCTTTCCCCAACCCACGGTTTTGATCAAACCGAACAACCTTCAGCTGAGGGCAAAGCTTTCCAAACTCCCCGACGACCGTCTCCAGTTCCTCCGGCAGCTTACCGTCCTCAACAAGGACAATCTCATCCGGCCGCACCGTCTGCGTCACCAGACTCTGGATACAATCCCGGAAATATCCGGGGTTTTCATTTTTATAGATGCTCATCAATACAGAAAACTGCATATTCTTTCCTCATTTACAGCCGGGCTTCCGCTGAATGTCCGGCATAATCAAATCAGATACACCGGATATCATCAAAAAGCCCTGTCTTCAGATTCACATATATAAGGCTATTATACCAACATTCACCTGACCGGTCAAGTATCTGAAACAAGTTTTCCCCAAAAAGGCAAAAACCCTCATGCCATCAGGACATGAGGGACGTTTTCATAACAGCTGGTTACATCAACGGCGCAAAAACTTTCAGCGCACTGCGCAGCAGCCGCTTTCTGAACGGAACTGCCCGACAGTCAGCCAGCGTAATTTCCTGGGAAACTTCCTGTGTATGCTTAAAATCCTCGTAAATTGCCGCGATGCAGGAGCAGCGGTACAGCCAGGTTGCACATTCGAAATGCAGGTACAGGCTTCGATAATCAAGGTTGATCGTCCCGACAACCGCGTACAGATCATCGGCGACAAAACTCTTGGCATGGATAAAGCCCGGCGTGTATTCAAAAATCCGCACCCCTGCTTCGATCAGCTGGGAATAGTGCGCCTGCGAAACCATATGCACATACCATTTATCTGGAACATGCGGGGTGATAATCCGCACATCCACGCCACTTTTGGCGGCGTTGGTCAACGCAGTCATCATCTCGTTGCTGATAATCAGATACGGCGTCGTGATATAAACGTACCGCTGGGCACGGTTGATCATATTCAGATAGACGTTCTCCCCGACCGGCTCATTGTCCAGCGGATTGTCGGTAAACGGCTGCACCAGCCCGTCATGCGGATACTGAACGCTCTGATGAATCTGCGGCCGGTAAAGCTCGTAGTCGCTTTTCTCGCCTTTGACAAAGTCCCACATCGTCAGGAACATGACGGTCAGGCTCCAGACCGCATCCCCTTTGAGCATAATCGCGGTGTCCTTCCAGTGACCATGCAGCTCCCGGACATTGATATACTCATCCGCAAGGTTGATGCCTCCCGTAAAACCGGTGTGTCCGTCGATGACACAGATCTTGCGGTGGTCACGGTTGTTCATCCGCAGGTTCAAAACCGGAATAAACGGATTGAAGACACAGGCGCGGATTCCATAGCTTTCCAACAGCTTATCATACCCGTCCGGCAGTTTGAAAATGCACCCAAGGTCATCATACAGCACCCGGACGTCAACTCCCTGCGCTGCCTTGCGCCGCAGAATCTCCAGAATCGGGTCCCACATCTGACCTTCTTCAATAATAAAGTATTCCAAAAAGATGTAGTGCTCTGCCTTTTCCAGCTCTTCAAGCATCCGTTTCCAGCTCTTCTCGCCGATCTCATGATATTCGCATACGGTATGACTGTAGACCGGACAGTGGGCACCACGTTCAATATATCCCGACTCCAATGCCGCATTTGGATTCTCCGCGTACAGCAGCTTTTTCAGATGTTCGTGCTGCGCATCGTAATACCGCATTTTCTGTGTAATACTGGACATCTTTTTCTTGGTGTGCCGGGACAGGCGGCTGGTACCGAACAGCAGATAAAACGATCCGCCAAAAATCGGAAACGCCATAATCAGCACAATCCATGCGATTTTATAAGCAGGATTGGAACGACTGGTCAGAATCGCAAATACTGCCAGCAGACTCGCCAGCACCGACGCAAAATAAAACCAGCTGGAATAGGAACTGAACCGAAGCTGGAAAACAACCATCGTCGCAACCTGCAAAATCAACAGCAGAGCGACAATGACCACCCGGCGGAATATAAATTGTGATATCTTTTTTATCTTCATCTTGTCTTTTTACCTCTCCGGAGCTTACTACAGCTCATCCGGGTCCAACTGCTTCTTTCCCAGCCGCTTGTAAACCACTTCCCGCAGCAGCGCGTACAGTACCGACGACAACGGAATGAAAAACAGCATCCCCGGTATTCCAAAGATACTTCCGCCAATCGACACCGCAGCCAGTACCCAGATGGACGGCAATCCGACTGCGTTGCCGACGACATGTGGGTAAATGAGCTGTCCCTCAATCTGCTGCAAAACCAAAAACATGATAATAAACCAGATCGTCCGCTCAGGGTCGACCATCAGAATCAAAAACGCACCGACTGCGCATCCCAAAAATGACCCGAAAATCGGAACCAGTGCAGTAAAACCAATAAACACCCCGCACAACAGTGCATACGGAAATCCGAACAGCGTCATCACCAGGAAAAACAAAGTCCCCAAAATAACGGCCTCCGTGCACTGACCGGACAGGAACCGTGAAAAGGTCTTGGAAGCAACCGACGCAATCTGTACGATCTGGTCACAGACCTCACCGGGAAGAAATGCATACAGAATCATTTTGACCTGTTTTCCCAGCTGTTCCTTGCGCATCAGCAGATACACCGAAAATACAATTCCAATGACAACCGAAACGACACTGCCAACCAACGAGGACGCTGTCCCGAAAATACTTTCGATCAACCCGCTCTCTTCAATAAATGTGACAATCTGAGAGCTGAGCGCCGTCCAGTCCAGTTCTAATCCGGCGATATAGTCGGTCAGCGCCTGATTCCCCGCCAGCACATCCATTGCCCAGGCCCTTGCCGTCTCAAAATAGGTCGGCAGTCCGGCCATCAGTGCTGTCGCTGTCCGCCCCAGTTCCGGGATCACCATCCCAAATACAAACGCAATGACCGCAATCACCAGAAGTAAGGTGACAGTCAGGCTGATCGGCCGGCGAAAGCGGGATACATCCAGCGTTTTTTTCTCCTGCGGCAGTTTCTGAGCCTTGCGGCCGCCCGGAAGCGTATTGAGCAGCATTTCTCCTGCCTTGTCCTGAAGCTCATTTTCCTTAATGATAACCGTCTCAATAACCGACGTTTTCTTTTCAGGAAACAAAAATCGCTCGACCGCGCGCATCGGGACATTCAAAATAAACGCAAGGACACCGCCCAGAGCAAACGGCTCAATGACCGCTCCTACCCAGGACAGCCCCTGTCCGAGTACGTCCAGATGCTGCACCGCGAAGTTGAGCAGTACGCCAAAAGCGACCACAATCAGCAGTTTCTGGAGCAGTTGTCGGTCTATTTTCACGATATCATCCCCTTTCGCAAATTTTAGATACTACCATTATACACCTTTTTTCCGTCTTGTCACCGCCAAATTCGTGAAACAGCCGTAAATTTTTCAGCAATTCTTCATATTTCCAAAAAAGATAAAGTCCCCTGCTCCCAACAAATTCGGAACAGAGGACTCCTTTGAAAAAATCAGCTTTCTTTCCGCTCACTCAGCACCTGATAAGCCACAGGCTCCCCGACACTGATATAGGCAGGACGGATAATCTTGTCAACATTGATCAGCTCTTCCAGACGGTGGGCACTCCATCCGACAATTCGCGCAATCGCAAACATCGGCGTGAACAGCTCTTCCGGAATATCCAGCATCGAATAAATCAGGCCGGAATAAAAGTCAACGTTGGCACTGACACCCTTATAAATCCGGCGGTTCTGCGCAATAACCTGGGGCGCAAGCCGCTCAACCATGGTGTAAAGCTCATAATCTTTACGGCGGCCTTTTTCCTCCGAAAGCCGCCCAACGTACTTTTTGAAGATCTGGCAGCGCGGGTCGGATTTGGTGTAGACCGCATGACCCATGCCATAAATCAGGCCCTTCTTATCAAACGCTTCCCTGTTAAGCAGTTTGAGCAGATATGCCGCAACTTCTTCCTCATCCCTGGTATCATGCACATGCGATTTCAGGTCCTTCATCATCTGAACAACCCGGATATTCGCACCGCCGTGCTTGGGGCCCTTGAGCGAACCGAGCGCCGCCGCAATCGTCGAATAGGTGTCGGTGCCGGACGAGGATACGACATGGGTTGTAAAGGTGGAGTTATTGCCGCCGCCGTGCTCCATATGCAGCACCAGCGCCAGATCCAGTATCTTCGCCTCCAGAGGGGTGTACTTCTTGTCCGGGCGCAGCATCCGCAGGAAATTTTCTGCGGTCGACAGTTCCGGCAGCGGCCGGTGGATATACATGCTCTTTCCGCGGATATAGTGGTTATAAGCATGGTATCCATAAACCGAAATCATCGGGAATACACTGATCAGCCGCAGGCACTGGAGCAGAACGTTCTCAATCGAAATATCGTCTGTCTTCCGGTCATACGACGCCAGCATCAGCACGCTCTTGGACAGCGAAATCATGATGTCTCGGCTGGGACCTTTCATCAATACGTCACGGGTAAAATTGCGCGGCAGTGTCCGCGCACCCGCAAGCATTTGAGTAAATTCATCCAGCTGGTCAACATCCGGCAGCCTGCCAAACAGCAGCAGATAGGCTGTCTCTTCAAATCCAAACCGGTCCTCTGACAAAAACCCCTGTACAAGATCCTGGACGTTGATTCCACGGTAATACAGTCTGCCATCACAGGGAGTTCGCTCACCGTTACTGTAATCAAATGATTCAATACGGGAAATGTTGGTCAGACCGGCCCGAACGCCATCACCATTTTTGTCACGCAGTCCCTTTTTGACCTGGTACTCGTCGTACAGTTCATAAGGAAGGGTTGTCGTCTCCCGGCAAAGGTCGGCATACTGCCCGCAAAGTTCATGCAAATTTTCCATTTGTCTCGTCCTCCTTCTTTTCATGGGGTATGTACAGCATTGAATGATATTTTACTTCTTTATTATATCAAAAAATGGGACAAATGGTGGGAATTTTTTGTTAATTTTCAATTTTTTTGAAATAATTTATAAAATTGCCTTCATACTTCCCATTTTTGGCTCGAAAATCTTCACTTCAGCACTGCAATGGTCGCCGCTAACCCGCGGGTAATCTCTTCAGCCGGCATCGCGAACCATTCGGGATGGTTTACCGTCTGTTCCGGAATACACGGGACATGAATAAATCCGCTCTTCATCCCCGGAAATTGCGTATGACAGGCATGCAGGATTGAATACATCACCCGGTTGCAGACAAATGTGCCCGCTGTATTGGAAATCCTGCCGGGCAGCCCGGCCGCTTCAATCGCTTTCACCATCTCAACGACCGGCAGCAGTGAAAAATATCCGTCCGGTCCATCCGCCACAATCGGCTGTTCAACCGGCATCTGCCCATCGTTGTCGGTGATGGATGCACTCATCATGTTGATTGCAATCCGTTCGGGCGTAATCGCCGTGCGGCCGGCAGCCTGTCCGACTGATACGACATAATCCGGATGACAGTCGGCGACCTTTTCCAGAATCATCTGCGGTGCACGTTCAAAGGATGTCGGTATCATCATCCGAATCAGCTGATGCCCGCCAATCTCTTCCGGCAGACGGCTGACTGCTTTCCATGCCGGATTGACTGTCTCTCCGCCAAATGGGTCAAAACCGGTAACCAGTATCTTCATTCCTATCCCGTTCCTTTCCTGTTATCATAATCAAGACTGTACTGGCAATATCATACCACACCTGAGTGCAAATGACAATGTAGCCAGCTCAAACAATGGTTTTCGCTGTAAAGCATAAATGCAAACGGAATATGATAACGATATGATTTTTATGTAAATACAGTTTAAACACCGACATTATCAGAAGTTCTGAAAATGATAATTCCAAAATTGAATCTGCTACTTGCAATTATTTTTTCAGGATGTTAGGATAAAGTTGACAAAATGATGACGAAACATTTGAAAGAATCGTTCGATTTTGATAATTATTTATGAACGTTCTGAAAATCACTGGTTTGGTCATCCGATTCCGCTGGTTATCTTAAATATGCGGCCGGACGGAATCAATATGTAAAAACAGGAGGATATTATTATGAAGGCCAAAAAGACACTTGCTCTGATTATGATCTGTGCACTGGCGGCATCCGCGTTTGTATCCTGCGGAAATCAATCGTCCACCTCTTCCGACTCCGGCAGCAGCTCTACCGGCAGCTCTTCCACCGCCGATGAGTCATCCACGGGTAATGAATCCTCAGCACCTGCACTTGAATCCAGTGTCGTCAACGGTGAAACCAACCAGCAGACCTATCCCCTTACCGAAGAAAGCGTTACGCTGGATTACTGGTACCCGAACGCTGGTTCGATGGCTGAGCTGGGCGACTTCAATGATTCCTACTTCTTCCAGTGGTATGAAGAGCTGACCGGCGTACATATCAACTTTATCGTCCCGCCGGCCGGTTCTGAAGGTGAATCCTTCCAGCTGCTGTTTGCCGCGGATGAAATGCCCGATATCGTCTACAGCTATCCCGCTCAGACAACCTATTCTTACCGCAGTGGTCAGGACAAGGCAATCGATGACGGTTACTTCCTGGATATCGCTGAATACCTCGATTACGCACCCAACTTCGTCTCCTGGCTGGCAAACAATGATGAACTCAGACAGGCCTGCTACTCCGATACCGGCAAGCTGTACGGTCTGTGGGGCATCTGGTCGGGCATGGACTCCGAACATACCTATGCCGACTATGGTCTGGCAATCCGTCAGGATTATCTGGACAAGGTCGGCATGGAAGTCCCAACTACCTACTCCGAATGGGAAACGGTCCTGACTGCGTTTAAAGATCAGCTCGGTATCAAGGCTCCGCTGTATACCTCTAAATACGGTATCGATACCGGCGAAATGATGGCCGGTTATGACACTGCTCCCTACTTCTACCAGAGAGATGGCAAAGTTCAGTACGGCCCGATGGACGACGGTTACCGCGATTACCTCGTCATGATGAACGACTGGTACAATAAGGGTCTGCTTGACCCCGATTTTGCAACCCGCGCTTCCGGCGGTGTCACCGCTGACAACGATATGATCCTCAATGATCAGGTCGGCGCACTGACTGACTACGGCACCCGTCTGGATGATACCTATGTATCTCGCGGCGCTACCAACACGGAACTGTGCTATGTCGGCGCTCCTCAGCCGACCAAGGACGCAGACGATCCCACCTACGTTGAGCCTGCTTACCGCGACAACACCTATTCGTATATGCTGCACGGCGGCTGCAACTCGATTTCTGCCGATTCTGACAACGCTGAAATCGCAATCCGCTGGGTCGACGGCTTCTACGCAACCGATGTCGCACTCAACGCCAACTACGGCACCGAAGAATATGAAGGTACTGTATGGTATGCGGATGATTCCACTTCGACCGGCCGCATGATCGATTATGATTACCGTTATTCCAACCCCGACGGTCTGTCTTCCGGTATGGTCCTGGTTCTCTATTCCGCAAAGAACCCCCCGATCCGTTACGAAGGCATGCAGGTCGAATGCTCGACCCCGATCAAGCTGGAAGGCTATGAAATCTGGAAGAAATATGAGCCGGTCAACGCTCTGCCGACCCGCATGACCATGACCTCCGAGGAAGGAACCGAGTCCGCTTCCCTGTACACCGATATCGAAACCTACGTTCAGGAATGCAACGTCAAGTTCATTATGGGCCAGATGAGCCTGGATGACTACGACAGCTACCGTGAGACGCTGGTCAGCATGGGTATCGACCGCTGCATCGAACTCAGACAGGCAGCCCTCGACCGTTACAACAACCGTACATTCTGATTGATATTCATTGGTGTGGAGCGGGCGGAACAGATTCGTCTCCGCCTGCTCCTGTTACGTCCTGAACTGGGAGGCCTTTTATGACAAAATCAAAACCTGTATCGGGAACCGGACACCAGACGGATAAATCCTCGCGGATGCACATGATTAAACGCGACTGGCAGCTGAACAAGGCTGTCTATCTGATGGCAGTTCCTGTTGTAGTTTATTTTATCATCTTCAACTATGTCCCGATGGGCGGCATCCTGATGGCCTTCGAGGATTACTCAATCAAAAAGGGTATCTTCGGCTCGACCTGGGTCGGACTGGACAACTTTATCCGGTTCTTTAACTCGGTCTACTGTTGGCGAGTAATCCGCAATACCCTGCTCATCAGCTTTTACGGCCTGCTGTTCTCGTTCCCCTTCCCGATCATTTTTGCACTCTGCCTCAACGAGATCCGCAACGTCAAATTCAAAAAGCTGACACAGACCATCTCCTATATGCCCTACTTTATCTCTATCGTCGTCGTTGTCTCGATTATCTACGACTTTTGCAGCTCGGACGGTGTTCTGACTAAACTCGCTGCGATGTTCGGCGATACCGGCGGTGCGCTGATTTCCCGTCCTGAATGGTTCAGAACCCTTTATGTCGGCTCCAACATCTGGCAGCACCTGGGATATAACTCGATTATCTTTATCTCTGCTCTTGCTGCAATCGATCAGGAACTGTATGAAGCTGCGGTCATCGACGGCGCCGGACGCTGGAAACAGACAATCTATATCACCCTTCCGGAACTTTCGTCGACCATCGTCATCCTGCTCATCCTGCGACTGGGCCAGATTATGAACGTCGGCTACGAAAAAACCATCCTGATGTATTCGCCGGCTACCTACGAAACCGCAGACGTCATCGCGTCTTATGTCTACCGCGTCGGTGTCAAGGATTCGGACTATGGCTATTCTACCGCGATTAACTTCTTTAACTCGATTGTCAACCTGCTGGTACTGTTTGTGGCCAACTCGATCAGCCGCAAACTGAGCGACAGCAGCCTGTGGTAAGAAAGGAGGACTGTCCATGCTTAAGCGTTCTAAAGGCGAAAAAATCTTCGCAATTTTCAATTATACCGGTATGGTCCTGCTTTCGCTGATCTTCCTGATTCCGGTATGGCATGTCCTGATGGGCTCGCTGTCTGACCCGCTGAAAATCAGCGCTCATTCCGGTATCATCCTCTACCCGCTGGGTGATGTCACACTGGGCGGCTACGGACTGGTCATGCAGAACAACTCGATCGTACGTTCGTATGCCAATACCCTGCTGATCGTCGTCTCTGCAACCGCGCTCGGTACCTTTTTGACCATCCTGGCATCTTATGTCATGAGCGTCCGGGGACTTTACTGGAAAAAGCCGATTAACTTCCTGGTCACCTTTACGATGATCTTTAACGGCGGTCTGATTCCGACCTACATGGTCGTCCGCAACCTCAATATGCTGGATACCTACTGGAGCCTGATTATCCCCGGCTGCTGCGTCGCCTATAACATCATTCTGATGCGTACCTCCTTCTCGCAGATTCCTGATGCGCTGTCGGAGGCCGCAACAATTGACGGTGCCGGTCATTTCCGTATCCTGTTCCAGATCATCCTGCCGGTTTCCAAGGCAATCATTGCCGTTATCGTACTGTTCTACGCCATCCAGCAGTGGAACGCATGGTTCAACGCATCCATCTACATTCAGAACCGTGACCTCTATCCCCTTCAACTGACACTGCGTGAAATCGTCCTTCAGTCCTCTGAAAACTCGATTGTCGCAAATGCTGACGGCGAAACAGTCGATATCTACCGCCCGCTGATCAAATACTGCTCGATTATGGTTTCGATCATCCCGATGATGATTGTCTATCCGTTCGTACAGAAATACTTTGTCACCGGCGTTATGATCGGTTCGGTCAAAGGATGATTTTGTACAGTCCCCGGCGTATCCCTTTATCGTTTACCTGTTTCGAAAAAATGGATACGCCATACACCAGCCGGCCTTTTGCACGGCCGGCTGGTTTTCTATTGCCAAAATTCCGTTTTTTGTTTTCACGGCAGCGTTTTTGTGAGTATATGCGCAAAGCGGTATCCTGACAAAAATCCTGTCTGTACAGGAAATAACCTATTCCCTATTCTCGTAAGAAAGGAGTACGACAATGGTAGAATTTATTCTGACACAGGCTGACTATCTTTTGCGGGTGCTGGTCGCCGCACTTTGTGGAATGGTGATCGGCTATGAACGCGAAGTCCGACTGAAAATGGCGGGCATCCGAACACATACCATCATCTCGATGGCGGCTGGTATTATGGTCGTCATTTCCAAATATGGTTTCTTTGACGTCATCGTGGTACAGGGTGTCTCCCTCGACGCATCGCGCGTTGCTTCCAGCGTCGTCTCCGCCCTCGGTTTCCTCGGCGCCGGTATCATCCTCAACCGTAAAAACGGAATCAGCGGCGTCACGACAGCCGCAGGAACCTGGGCAACCCTCGGCATCGGTATGGCAATCGGCGCCGGTATGTGGGTACTGGGCATCGGCAGCACGCTGATGCTGCTGATCATCCAGTATTTCTTCCATAAACAGCTCCGTATCTTCAAGGACAGCAACACCGGCCATATTACCCTCCGCCTTAAACCAGATGACGATCGCAGTGAAGAAATCGCTCAGGCTCTCGCCGACAGAAAAATCCATGTCACAACTACCCATCTGAATGTCTGCGATGATCACAATCTGGAAGTCGGTCTGGAAGTCGTTTTCCCGCGCACCTTCAATACCCAGGATGTCCTTACGTTAATGGCACAGCATCACGAAATTATTTCCATCGACACCTGATGAGCAGACTGCAAAAAACAGATGGCCCTGACGGATTTTTGGCCATCTGTTTTTTCTTTTGCTCACTTTTCGCACCGGTAAGCGGTCGGCGTCATACCATTCTCCAACCGTTTGAATGCCCGAATCAGCGCCAGTGCGTTTCCATAACCAACCGACAGCGCAATCTCTCCAACTGTTTTGGTGGTAGATTTGAGCAGAATCTTTGCTTCATCCACCCGCCGCCGATGGATATAATCGGAGACGCTGCACCCGCTTCCGTCCTTCTTGAAGGCACGCAGCAGGTACGACTGACTGACCCCAAAATGCTCGGCAATTGATGCAACCGACAATCCCGGTTCCATATAATGTGCTTCTATATACCGGCCAACCCGGACACTGTACGGTTCTTCTGCCGGTGCATCCTGCGGATGCCGCAGTGCATAAACCTTTTCCTCTGCCTGCCGAATCGCCAGCTGCAACTGCCCCAGATCACGGGCCTTGTTGATCTGGCTGGACAGCTCTCCCAGCAACTGCTCCTGTTCTGCAATCTGACGTGCGTTCAGCTGGCTGGAAACCAGAAGTTCATACAGCATCAGCGTCTGGGCACGAACCGAGGAGAAGGAATGCTCAAACTGATAGATGCCGTCCTCCCGCAATTGCAGGTACAGCCGGTCGGCTTCCTCGAAATCTCCGGCGCCTGCTGCCGCGACGTACTGCCGCCGGCGCAGACTCCGTCCCGAAAAATCAGCACCATATTCTGCCCGCTCCAACGGCAGTGTCCGACGCATCGTGACCGGGTCGGCTATCTCAAATCCAATCACCTGCTCCAGACCCCACTGCACTTCTTCATAAGCCGCATGTATCGCCGAAGCAGCATTTTCATCCGCGTCCCCTTCTGTCTGACCGCCGTACAGGCCGGTGACATAATATTGCAGCTGAATACCCAGCCGTTCCCGGATAAATATCTCTGCCCGACGGCAGACGTCGCAGATTTTTTCCTGATATTCCTCCTCCGACTGTCCGGCGGATACCGATACTACACCATACAACCGGTTTTCACTGACGCAGAAGTAGACAGTATAATATTCCCGTATCATCTCTTCGGTCACTGAAATGACAACATATTCGGCAAGTTCCTGTGTCTTTTCATCACGGGTTGCCTTTCCATCAAAGAAGAGATTCGAATAATCCCGAATATCTATTCCGACTACCGAAAAGCGTGTTCCATCAAATGTCATCTCATAATCCCGGCTGACAGCACGAAAAGCGTCTCCGGAATACAGGGTCCCCTTCATAATCTGGACCAGAGAGGTGCTGCGCAGGGATTTACGGCGCTTTTCAATCTCCCGCTCATAATCCCGTTCTTTTTCCAGCAGTTTACAGACCCCTTCTTCCAGAGCCTGAAATTCGACCCCGTCTTCCGCTGCACCCTTGCCTTCGTGCAGCAATACAGCCAGACGTCTGAGCGGCGAAAAATTTTTCCGGGTAAAGATAACCGAAATGATAATCCCTACCCCCAGGCAGGCAACCAGATAGACCAGATACCACATCCGGATTGCGCTCAGTTTCTCTGAATAAAAGGAGGTCGGCGTCGCCGATATCAGCTGCCAGCCAGTCAGCACACTCCGGGAAGTTCCGATAATCAGTGATTCTGCGTCAATCGCGTCCCGGTGGTTTGCCGCATCCAGATAAGGCTCTGTCTGTTTCATCAGCTGCTGCATCCGTTCGACGTCCATTCCCGACGGAATCACCAGCTGTCCATCATCCGATATTGCCCAGACCACCGGCTGTGATTCGCCGCTCTCTCCTGAAAGGATGTCCTGCAATTGGGTAAAATTCAGTTTGACAACCAGAATAATCCCCGGCATCACCCCATCTGCGTCTACGTCCATTACAACACAGGCTCCATCCGATATTGGTGAATCATTTTCGTCCGATAAAGTCAAAATCACATGAAAATCACCTGCCGACAGCACAGTATCCATCACCTGGTCATAATCCAGGCCCCAATTGGATGTGAGCTGCTGACGGAGCACTTCTTCACTGGTATAAAAGCCCTCTGAGGTCGCGGCAACGCCACTGCGGGTAAAAATCATCATGATTTTATCAATACAGCTGCTGTAATTCAGCTTTTTCTGGAAAGACTTGTTCAGCTCAGCGATTTTAAGCCGGTTCGCGTTGCTGAGTGTCTCCATATATTGCAGCGAGACTGCTTCCTCTCCGGTCAGCAGCTCCCGACCCGCTGCCCGCACATCGGTAAACGCCTGATCCAGCGTCCGCAGCGTCTGCTCCAATGCAATATCACAGACTTCGGCTGCGTTCTGTTCGGCCAATCTGGTCGATTGATAATAAAACATCTGGCTGATTAGCAGCGGTACAATCAGCACCACCAGATAGGAAATCATCCAGGTGCGGGAAATTGAAATCCGTATTCCCGGCAGTCTTTGCTGCAGTTTATACAGCCACTGCTTCCAGACGCCGGCGGATATATCTGTCTGGTTCGCTTTCATATCTTCCTGATACTCCATTATTATGCAAAATGCTCTAATTTATCTGCTATTTTTTTCGAATACTATACTATATAGTATAACGAAAATTGTCATGTTTTGCAAGACAAATTTTTTAGACGAAACGGCCTCGCAAATCTTGCAAATTATGAAAAAACAGTTTCACTTCTTCTCTTTTTTTTCGCAGTGTGGTATACTGATTATAATGAAGAAAGGCAGGCAATAAGTTTATGTATTCCATTCTGACAGATCTGCACACCCATACCATCTATTCGGGTCACGCCTTTTCCACCATCGGCGAAAATGCCGCCGAGGCTGCTCGCAATGGGCTGGAAGCAATCGCTATGACCGACCATTTCAGCAGTTTTATGACCCCAAGACGGGCTGACGGCTCCCCTGATTTGGGACCGATGATGAACCGTACCGCGCTGCCGCCGGTTATTGGCGGCGTCCGGGTATTGCATGGCGTCGAAATCGATATCGTTGACTTTGCGGGACATCTCGCCTTCTGCGACTGCTTCACCGGTGAAAGCGGTATTTCCATCGGGGAAAGGCTGCTCCGTTCCCGCGACGTCGTAATCGCCAGTATCCATATGTTCCCTGGCTTCAGAGACGGCACCTCTGCGCAGAATACCGAAATGTACCTCGCGGCACTCGAAAACCCTTATGTCGATATTATCGGACATCCCTGCCGTCCCGGTCTCCCCTTTGACCATGCCGCCGTTGCGCGGGCTGCCAAAGAAGCAAATAAATGCCTGGAAATCAATGACCATTCCTTTGATACTCCCGAAGCGCACGACAACTGCCGTGCACTCGCCATCCGCTGTGCTGAAGAAGGAACCCATATCGTCGTATCCAGCGACGCTCACAGCGCATGGTTTGTCGGTAAATTCGAACGCGCTGCTAAAATGCTGGAGGAAATCCACTTCCCGCAGGAACTGATCGCAAACGCAAGCCTTGCGAAATTTGCCGCGCTGCGGAATAAACAGTTTTGACAAAAGCCGGGATATCCCGGTCAATATAAGGAGGTTTTTATTATGAGCAAATTCCCCAAAGGATTCCTGTGGGGCGGTGCTACCGCTGCAAACCAGTTTGAAGGCGCCTGGCAGGAAGGCGGCAAAGGTATGTCGGTATTCGATATCTCGACCGGCGGTACCGTCAACACCCGCCGCAGATGGACCCCGGTGCTGGAACCCGACACCGTTTACCCCAACCATGACGGCATTGATTTTTATCACCACTACAAGGAAGATATCGCGCTGTTCGCGGAAATGGGATTCAATACCTTCCGTATGTCCATCGCCTGGAGCCGTATCTTCCCCCGCGGCGATGAGGAAGAACCCAATGAGGAAGGCCTGAAATTCTATGACGATGTGTTCGACGAGCTGCTGAAATACGGCATTGAACCGCTGGTCACCATCTACCACTTTGAGACCCCGCTCTACCTCGCACAGCAGGGCGGCTGGCTCAACCACTGGATGATCGACCGGTATGAGAAGTTCGCAAAAACCGTCCTCACCCGTTACCGTAATAAAGTCAAATACTGGCTGACCATCAACGAAATCAATATGTTCATGACCCCGTTCGGCGGCGCGATGTCCGCCGGTATCTTCGACGATAAGACCGAATATACCGAACAGATGCGCTATCAGGCTGAACATCACCTGCTGGTCGCTTCTGCACGTGCTGTCAAGCTCTGCCATGAAATCTGCCCCAATGCGAAAATCGGCTGCATGGTCGCATATGGCCCGACCTACCCGCTGACGGCTGACCCCGCTGACCAGCTGGCCGCAATCCAGTCGATGGAAATGGGCTGCTATCTGCCTTCTGACGTCCATGTCAGAGGTTATTACCCCGGCTATGCACTCGCATATTACAAAAACCACGGACTGAATATCGTCATGTCGGACGAAGACCTCCAGACCCTGAAAGAAGGCACCGTCGACTTCTATTCCTTCTCCTACTATTCCACCCACTGCATCACGACTCATAAAGCGGACGAAGGTTCGGACGATATGGGAATGGATGCAGGCGTCAAGAACCCTTACCTCAAGGCGAACGACTGGGGCTGGCAGATCGACCCTGTCGGTATCCGCATTGCCCTCCACTCACTCGCCGACCGTTACGGCGACCTGCCGCTGATGGTTGTCGAAAATGGTATCGGCGCGCTGGATACTGTTGAAGCCGACGGCTCGATCCATGACCCCTATCGTATCGACTACCTCCGCCAGCATATCGCCGAAATGGGCAAGGCTGTCGAAGAAGGCGTCAACCTGATGGGCTATACCCCTTGGGGCTGTATCGACCTCGTCTCCGCCGGAACCGGCGAAATGCGCAAACGTTACGGCTTTATCTACGTCGACAAGCACGACGATGGCACCGGTACGATGGCACGTTGGAAAAAGGATTCCTTCTACTGGTATCAGAAGGTCTGCAAATCCAACGGTGAAGACATCGACTGAGTTGTGAAAATCTGTCCTTCACAGGCAAACAGTCTGGAAGGATGAAAAGAGGCTGAAATGAATGCGCATCATTGCTGACCTGCATACCCATACGATTGTATCCGATCACGCTTACTCGACACTTGAGGAAATGGTCGCAGGTGCTGCACGCGCTAACCTTGCCGCAATCGCCATCACCGACCATGGACCACAAATGCCTGACGGTGCAAACTCCTGGCATTTTTGCAGTATGTGGATTGTGCCGCGGGTCATTCAGTCGGTCGCGGTGCTGAGAGGCGGCGAGGCCAATATCGTCAGCTATGACGGAGAAATCGACCTTTCCCCGGCTGATCTGGACTTTCTCGACCTGACGATTGCGTCGCTGCACAGCTATGCAATCCAGCCGGGCACCACCGAACAGAATACATCCGTCTATCAGAAGATGCTCCGCCATCCAAAAATCGATATTCTGGGTCATCCGACCGACCCGCCGTTTACCTTCGACTACGAAGCAGTGGTCAAAACGGCCGCTGAAAACGGTAAGGCGCTGGAACTCAATTCCCATGCACTGCGCAAAAACCCGGATGCAATCGGACGATATAAAGAGCTGGCGCTGCTCTGCAAAAAGTACGGCGTCTGGATGACGGTATCGTCTGACGCCCATGTCAGCTATGAGGTGGGGTATTTCGGGCCGATTCCCGATCTGCTGGATGAGCTGGAGATTCCTTCCTCCCTTGTCGTCAATGCAAGCCGGGAAAACCTGAACCGCTTTTTACAAGAACGTGGGAAAAATGTCCCGGAAATCTGATCATATCTTCTCTACGCCCTCTGGCCTGTTACGGTCAGAGGGCTTTTGTATTGTTTCGACAAGTTATTTGCAGGATATTTGTGAATAATTATTGAAATCATTCACAAAATATTCAATTTATTTGCTTGGGAAACTGCTATAATATTTATAACATATTAACATATTATACAGCGCTGTGAGGAGGTTTTCGGATGGACAAAACAGTTTTCAAACAAAAATGCTGGGTTATCGTGATTATACTGGCTATTTCGCTGCATTTGACTATGGCTGCCCTGGAATTCCCACAGACGGCTTTAAATATCTGGAAATTTTTTTACTGCCTGCTTCTGCCTGTACTGGTGGTGCCTTTCCCCATACTGCGCAATCTCGGCTTTTCTAATGAAAAAATCCTGCGTCAGGTGCTTCTTGGCATCATCTGCGGCGCTGTCACAGTCATTGCCGTATTTACCTGTCAGGCTGTTTGCGCCCGTCTGTTGCTGCCGGAATATCAGCTGACGTTCTATCAGCCCATTGCCTCAATGTCGGCGGGATCTGTTGTTTCTGTCCTGGTGATGCAGTTTTTCCATTCCTCTGTTGAAGAAGTGCTGTTTCGCGGATATCTGCAAAAACAGATGGTTGTCTTTTTTCGCTCGGAAAAGGTGCGGATTCTGCTGATCTCGGTTATTTTCGGCGGAATACATATCGTGCCCTACCTGTTCCCGGACAACCTGTCCGGCATTGTGCGTGGTTTGCAGGATGGTTCCTATCCGGTGAATCTGCTGATTCTGCTTTTTCTCTCCCGTTTTGTTCTGACGGCACTGTTCAGTCTGATCGTCGGAATATTGGTCTGGAAAAAGAAAGGCTTTACTACCCTGTCGGCTGCCTGTGCGCATATCACCTATAATTATATACTAAGCCTGCTGATCGGCTTCAACATCTCCTGACAGAATCTTCCCGACAAAAAAATCCCGGCAGTTACTTTCTGCCGGGATTTCAGTCTGTCGAAAAAGTCCAGTGAAAACTGGGCTTTTTCTTTTAGATGTGGTAAAATAAAGAAAAAGGGCAGAAA
>CALXCO010000006.1 GCA_944386805.1 uncultured Clostridia bacterium | reverse complement strand
GCGGAGATGGGATTTGAACCACATGACCTTCGGGTTATGAGCCCGACGAGCTACCGAGCTGCTCCACTCCGCGATATCTGTACTGCACTGTTCCTCAGTACTCTATTATAATACCACAAGCCGATTGCTTTGTCAATACTTTTTTGAAAAAAATTCAACTTTTTTATTAGCGGGTGGAATTTCTTTAGTATTCCACCCGCTATATTATGCAGTTACTTAATGATTACTTTTTATAATCAAACTCCGGAATTTTAAGCCAACGGGCACGCAGATAATGTGCAGCCATTTTCGGTTTACGGTCGCGGGTAAAGAGACCCTTTTTGTTACCCTGAACGCGAACAACACCCTGAGAGGTAGCAAAATCGGCAAAATTCCATGCCTGCTCACCCTGAACCTGCGGGAACTCATCAAATACCCGCGTATTCATCTCATAATAGTTTACCTGATATTCCTCAGTAAACATTACAGGTGTTGCGTCGTGGAACCCGGCAACGGTGTCAGCGCCAAATTCAGTAAACACGATCGGTTTTCCAAGCGAAGCCCATTTTTCCAATTCGGCACGCAGCTGTTTTTCAGCAGATGCCAGGTCTCCGCCGCACTCATACCAGCCAAAGTAACGGTTCAGACAAATAACATCACAGACTTCTTTTGTAACTTCCTGATCGAAGGAAATCATCTGCACGTTGATTAACGTACAGGGGCGTTTCTGCGGGTCGAGTTTCTTTGCCAGCTCAAACAACGGCAGGAAGTAATCAGCGGCCTCCTTACCGGCAGAATCAGGCTCATTGGCGATACTCCACATCACAACACAGGCAAGGTTCTTATCCCGTGCAATCAAATCGCGAATAACATCCTGATGATGGCTGAATGTCTGCACCCCGTATTCCGGCCCAAAAGTAGAAGCATGGGATGCACCAAAAAATCCACCGCCCATTCGGAAGTTCAGCCCAACTGCCGGTACTTCATCGATTACGACAATACCTTCACGATCACACAGTCGCATCATTTCTTCCGAATAGGGATAATGGCTGGTACGGAAAGAGTTGGCACCCTGCCATTTCAGCAGTGCCAGATCTTTAACGTTCATTGCCTCATTCAAGCCACGTCCATTGGGGTAGGTATCCTCATGTTTTCCATATCCCTTAAAGTAAAAGGGACGTTCATTGATCAGGAAATGGCAGCCATCCACCCGGACGGTACGGACTCCATAAGGAAGGGTATAACAGTCCTCCCCAAAGGTTACCCGGATATCATACAGATAAGCATGCAGCGGCTGCCACAGATGAACGTCATCGATATGCAGTACGCCCTCGCTGCCATCCGCACCAGTGACCAGTTTTCCCGATTCGTCAAAGACTTCAACCCGGCAATTCCCATCACCTACGGTATCGACTGAATAGTGCAGATCTGCGCTGTTCTTGTCAAAATCAACAGCAGAAGTGACAGTCAGATCACGGATATAATTACGCGGTGTTGTATACAGCTTAACAGGGCGTGTAATACCGGCATAGTTAAAAAAGTCAAAATTCGTCGCATTATATTTTCTGCCGGCAGGTGTAACTTTCTGTTCTCCAACGGGAAGTGTTGTATGGTCGATAATATTGCTGACCGCAATTGTCAGAAGGTTATCACCGGGATGGGCAACTTCGGTAATATCCGCTTCAAAAGGCAAAAATCCACCCTTATGGCTTGCAACCAATACACCATTCAGATAAACCTCTGCATGATGGGTAACTGCGGCGCAGCGCAAAACCAAACGCTGGGCAAGCATCGGAGCAGAGACTGAAACTTTTCGCTGGTAATATACCGTGCCACGATAATCTCTCAATTCTTCCGAGGTTTTGATATCGTTATAAGAAGCAGGAACCGGCATTGTGCATCCGCCTTCCAACGGAGCAGCATACCACTGGGCATGTTTGCCCTCGCCTTCCTCCTTTTCGGTTTTAAACGTCCAGATTCCGCTCAGGTCAAACAACATACGAGATTCCGTCATAACTGGATACAGCATAAAATAACCCCTTTCGTAGAAAACATTTTGTACAATTTTATTGTAGCATGATTTCAGCCGAAAAAATATAATTATTTTTTACCATAATACGATTATTTTCTACTGTCCAGCATTTTATCTGATAAATGCAGATTTGCTTTCCGATATTCGCCTGGTGTCATACCCGTATCCTGGCGAAAAATACGAATAAAGTAGCTGACATCCAGAATACCGACCTGTTCCGCAACCTGGGCAATGCTGAGGTTGTCACGTACCAGCAGCTGTCTGGCCCGCTCCAGCCTTTTCCCGCGAAGCCAGCATCCAAACGTCATCCCGGTCTCTTCTTTAAATCGAGCCGACAGATAACTTTCTCCAACACCCGCTTTTTCAGCCAGCGAACGCAGGCTGACTGCACTGTCCAACTGCATCAATGCTTCACTGATGACCCCACGAATCAACGAAGATTTTCCCTGTGCTGCGTAACGGTTGACTGCCAGACAATATTCCCGTACAATTTCTCTTTGTATTGCGCGGACCTCCTGCTCAGAAACACAGCTGTCAATCCGGCTGGTAAACTGTCTGGCAATCTGATCGATAAATGCCGGATGAATTCCCGCCCGCTCGATATTTTTACGGCAAAGAGTATTGAGAATGATCGCAACATTCTGTGCACCACGCAGCGACTGAAACCTGCCCGGAAGCTGAAAGCGTGCCAGTTCCCGCATTGCGGCCGTTATCGTATCGAGATTACCTGTCAGCATGGCGTCCAGCCACTCATTTTCCTTCTGATACCGCTGCTCAATCATGGATGCTGCCATTGCCTGCTCATACTGTTCATCACGGCTGATTGCTGGAAGGTTGCCGGGCTGTGCCTGTTCGATCTGCTCGGAAAAAGGCAGTACCTTTTCCTGACCGCACAGCGGAGCTGCAATCCGGCGAATCATCAGGATAAAAGCCTGCTCATCCAAAACGACTGGAACGGAGCTGCGATATTCCAGCAAAGACTCTCCCATCCGCGTATCCCAACCGAACTTTTTTTGAACGCGGGTGGTACTTTCCCTGGAATTTGGCTCAGAAAGATACGGACCGATTGTCAGCACTCGTTGCTGTCCCGCCACAGAACAGCGGAGCAACAGGTACCGGCAGGCAAACATGTCCAGAAATCGAATGACCCATCCCGGCTGAAGTCTTTGAAAACGTTGGAGAAGGTACTCCGTCTCATCGTACTCCGGCAAACACCATCTGCGCACACCGCCGTCAAAGCTCACGTTATCAAACGGAATCACGTTTCTTTCCAAAATTGTGTACTGATGAAATGCGACATTATAACTGCCTGTTATCAGTGTCAGTACCTCAAAAACATCCAGCTGCATTCTGTCTCCTCCCGGCTTTTTTTCCATTATATCGCAAGAACAGCCGGGATGCAAGAAAATCCTATTCTGGTATAAAAAAATTATATCAGCGGTAAATGGAAATAGTTCCAATAATTTGCATACAAATTTGTATAATATGGAGGTCCATATTTTGCAACATTTGGAAAGTATTATGTGTATTTAGTATAAAAAGCAGAATAATCCGCCTGTTCAGTATTTGTCATGACGGAAGATATCCAAATGATATAACCCGCAGTCACAGCGGATACCTGCCGGTCAGTACCACGACCTGAAACGGTCAATCCAATAAATGTTCAAGCAAAATCTATTATAACCAATTCATACTTATCAGAAACAGCAGAAAAAGGAGGACAACCTGATGAAAAAACAAATGAAAACTACGGTAGCCTGCCTGATGGCGGCGGCTATCTCGCTGACTTCAGCAGTCAGCGTTCCGACATATGGTCTGTTCGGCATTACTGCCCATGCCTCTGTAATTTCCGGAGAAGGACAGGACGAGACGTTCACTGGAAAATGGGCCTATAACTCGGATACCAAAACGCTGACACTGAGTGGAAAAATGTACATTAAAGATGTGGAAAACACACCCTGGAAACAGTATGAAGCGGATATTCAGACCATTATTTTCTCGTCGGAACTGGAGATCGCCGGCAACCAGATCAATACCATCGTCTATTTCTGCCATACTGCCAAACACCTCGGCGGCAGTCACCCCGACGGCTTTAGCTGGGATTATGAGGTTGCATCCCAAAAGCTGACTCTGTCCGGAACAGGTGTCTGGCCGATGGTCAACTCCTATACCAACTGGGCACCCTGGACCATCATCGAATACTACAGCTGGCCGAAAGAAATCATTGTACAGGACGGCATTACCAGTATTCCGCATACTGCGCTGGTGTGTGATACTCTCCGGCTGGGAAAAGATGTCCAGCTGACGCATATCATCACCAACCGCTATATTACCACTTCTTATGTTGTCGATGAGAAAAATCCATACTATACAACCTATCAGAACTGCCTTTACAGCAAGGATTTTTCAACCCTTTACTCTGTTCCCGGAACGGCAACGCCTGCATTTCATTCTTCTCTGAAAACACTGGCACCGTATTGTATCGTCGAAAAGACCGGAAAGACACTGGTTTTGCCATGGGGTGTGCAGTCAATTGAATGCACGACCATTCAGGACCCGGTCGTCATCCCGGATACCGTGACCAAACTGGCAAATGGAGTCAACTATATGGGTTCTGCCAACTGTGCCGCACTGGTCAAATATCAGCAGCAGATGACCGCTGAAACAGGCGGAAGTGTCACTCTGACCGACATTTCCACCTATTACAATCTGGTTCCCAATTCCTTCAAGACGTGGGGTGAAAACACCTACTATTTTGACGCGAACTGCAAGATGGTGACCGGTACCCAGACCATTGGCGGCAAGACGTATACTTTTGACGCAAACGGAGTCTTGCAGGGTGAAACGCCCAAAGAGGATGAAGAGGAATCCGACAGCGGCTCTACGACCATAACCCAACCCGGCTTTGTCACCGAAAACGGCAAAACCTACTATTACAAAGATGGGAAAAAGATGACCGGCCTGCAATACGTCAACGGCAAAGCGTACTATTTTGGAACCGACGGCGTCATGCAGAAATCCAAGTGGGTACAGGCAGATGGTGACTGGTACTACCTCAATGACTATGGTGCAGGCGTTGTCAGCTGCTGGCGGCTGAAAGATAACAAATACGTCTACCTCGGTCCTGACGGCAAAATGAAGACCAACAGCTGGATTAAGGATTACGGCATCTGGTATTATGTCAAAGCCGACGGCACCCGGTATGAATCCTCCTGGGCAAAGATCGGCGGAGTATGGTACTGGTTTGGCGGTTCCGGTAAGATGGCTGAAAACCAGTGGCTGAAACTTGCGGACGGGAAATGGTATTACTTCTACTCCTCCGGTGCAATGACTTCCGGTCAATGGGTCAAGACAGGCGGCAAATGGTACTATTGCCTTGGTTCAGGTGCAATGGCAGAAAACCGTTGGGTCAAATCGGGCGCATACTGGTACTATCTCGGCTCTGGCGGTGCAATGCTGACCAATACAACCACTCCTGACGGCTATCATGTAGATTCCGAGGGCAGATGGATCTGAGAAAAAAGAAATGGCTGGAAGGAGCCTGTCGGCTTCTTCCGGCCATTTGACTTTTAAACCAGTTTACGTCCCATCAGTACACCCATTACAGATGCCATCATTAGACCACGTGTCCAGCCGGAGGAATCCCCCAGACAGTGCAGATTTTTGATATTGGTATTAAAATCGGTGTCCATTTTCACCTTGTTGCTGTAAAACTTCAGCTCAGGCGAATACAGCAACGTCTCATTTGATGCAAAACCCGGCACAACCTGGTCGACCGCTTCAATAAAATGAATGATGTTGGTCATTGCACGATAGGGCATTGCGGCGGTAATATCGCCGGCGACCGCGTCCGGCAAAGACGGGCGGACATTGGAACGGGACAGTTCCTTCTGCCAGGTACGTTTGCCGTCCAGAATGTCCCCAAAACGCTGAACCATAATATGTCCGTCACCCAGCATATTGGTCAGCTCACCAACCTTCTGCGCATAAGCAATCGGCTGGTTAAACGGTGTCGTAAAGTTATGGGAACAGAGGATGGCAAGGTTGGTATTCTCTGACTTACGGTCTTTATAGGAATGGCCGTTGACGACCGCCAGATCATTGTCATAATTTTCCTGGCTGACAAATCCGCCGGGATTCTGGCAGAAGGTGCGGACCTTATTTTTAAACGGACGAGGGTACCCGATCAGTTTGGATTCATACAGGACCTCATTGACAAACTCCATCACCTCATTGCGCACCTCAACACGGACACCGATATCAACAGTACCCGGCTGGTGTGCAATTCCATGTTCCGCGCAGATTCTCTCCAGCCAGTCTGCACCACGTCTGCCGGTTGCAACCACAGTATGATCAGCCTTGCAATCACAGCTTTCCTCACCCCGGCGGAGCGTCGCACCGACGCAGTTTTCTCCTTCCAGCAGCAGATCTTCGCATTCCCATCCGAACATCATCTCGACACCCTTTTGGGCAAGGTACTGTTCAATTGCGAGATAAAGCTGCTGTGCCTTTTCGGTTCCCAGGTGGCGGATCGGGCAATCGACCAGCTTCAAGCCGGCCTGAATGGCATTTTTCCGGATGACCTTAACCTTATCCGGATTGCTGACACCCTCCACATGGGTATCCGCTCCGAATTCCAGATAAATATCGTCGGCGTACTGGATGGTCTGCTGAACCAGATCTGCGCCGATCAGTTCCGGCAGGTCGCCGCCCACTTCATAGGAAAGCGACAGCTTGCCATCTGAAAACGCGCCTGCGCCGGAAAAACCGGTGGTAATATGGCAATAAGGTTTGCAGTTGACACAGTGCCCGACAACAGACTTAGGACAGCGGCGCTTTTCTACCGGCTGTCCTTTTTCAACAATCAGAATCTTTTTCCGGCTGCCGCGGCGCACCATCTCCAATGCTGTAAAAATACCTGCGGGACCGGCACCGATAATCAGCACATCTGTCTTCATACAATTCATCCTTTCCGCAAAAATGCCGCCTCGGTCGGTTCAAGAACCTAAATTCTGTCAGGTCTGAATCTCCGAAGCGGCATATCATTACAATAACATTTACACAGCAAGTATATCAGCAAATCCATCTTCTGTCAAGCAAAACGGAAGAAGAGCGGCTGGAAAAATATCCTGTTTCTGTCCGGTTACACTTTAACCGGTTTGGAAATAATCGACGGCATCATCTGCTCAACCATCTCTCTGGTCACCACGTCGGTACCGTCCAGCGTCACCGAAGCAGTACCAGCTGCTGCGGCAAAATGAGCAGCCTGCTGCGGAGTCTGGCCAAGTCCCAGCGCATACAGGAAGGATGCGAGTGTCGTATCTCCTGCGCCGATTGTCGAGCGCACCTCAACCGGTGTCGGGATCAGGCGGGCACCGCCTCCCTCACCGACATAGAGCAGTCCTTTTCCACCCAGTGAAACCAGCACATGGGTCACATAACCCGCCAGCACTTTGGCAAATTTGACAATCGACTGTTCGGTGCGTAGATCGGTTCCGCACATTGCACGGAATTCGGGAAGATTCGGCTTGATCAGAAACGGCCGGAGTTCTTCCATATCTTCCAGCCGGAAGACCGCCGTATCCAGTGCAATCTCCACATTTTCACGCTTGAGTGAAAGAATAAATGCCTTGTACGCTTCAGGAGTAATGTTCGGAGGAAGTGACCCGGCAAAAATCAGCAGGCAATGCTGCAGCGGTGCGATCTCCTCCAGCAGCCGGTCTTTCAGTTCATGCATAGCCTTGGCGCTGACCGGACAACCTGCCCGGTTGACCTTCAGGACCCGCTTATCGGGAATCACAAGCGTCAGATTCTCCCGAACCGCACCGGGAATCTGTACAAAATCAAATTTTACTCCGTCTGCATGCAGCAGCTGGGTAAATGTCTGATAATTGTCACTGCCGGCAACTCCCAGGCAGCAGGCGTTTTCGGCTCCATAAGAAGCAAAGACACGGGCAATATTAATTGCCTTGCCGCCGGCGTAAACCTTTTCTTCTGTCGTCTTGTTGGGTTCGTTAAAATCCAACGTATTGACCCACAACGTTACATCCAGAGCCGGGTTTAATGAAACCGCGATAATGCGGTCAAACTGATTTCCCATCCAAAACGCCCTCCTTTTGTCCGTTTTTCTGTTCTGTCAATTGGCGCGCCGGCTGACCTGCGTTCCCTGCCGGGTCTCCTTGACTTCATATCCCAGCGCTTCAATCTGGGCGCGCAGTTCGTCTGCACGGGCAAAGTCTTTTGCCTTTCTTGCCGCCTTGCGTTCCTCAACCAGCTGCATGACTTCCTGCGGAATTTCATCCTTCTTATCATTGTACAGCAATCCGAGAACACCCGTCAGCGTCGTAAAAATGCGGTGCATCTCTTCCAGTTTTTCTTTGGGAAGCGGAGACTCCTTCAACGTCGTATTGATATCCCGCGCGAGTTCAAAGATAACCGACAGGGCATCGGCGGTATTCAGGTCATCGTCCATATAGGCGCGGAAACGGGTCTCATAGCTGCTCAGCTCAGCCGGGTCAAATGGAGCACTGACTGCATGAGGAAGTGCTGCTTCGAGTGCCTTTTTGCAGTTGTACAGCCGCTCCAGGCTGGCGACACACTGGGTCATGATATCAGCCGAATAGTTGATCGGGCTGCGGTAATGGGACTGAAGCATCAGGTAACGGATAGGTTCATATCCGTATACACCTGCGACATCCCGAACGGTAAAAAAGTTGTTGAGCGACTTGCTCATCTTGACCTTATCCACGGTAATAAAGCCGTTGTGCATCCAGTAGTGGGCAAATTCCTTGCCATTTGCCGCCTCCGACTGGGCAATCTCATTTTCATGATGCGGGAAAATCAGGTCTTCGCCGCCGCAATGGATGTCAATCGTATCTCCCAGATACTGCCGTGCCATCGTCGAGCACTCGATGTGCCAGCCCGGACGGCCTTCCGACCAGGGAGAAGTCCAATGAGGTTCACCCGGCTTTGCCGCCTTCCACAGCGCAAAATCAGCGGGATGTTCCTTGATATCGCCGACTTCGATGCGTGCGCCTGCCTCCAGGTCTTCCAGCGGCTGATGGGAAAGTTTGCCGTAATCCTTGAAGTTGTGGGTACGGAAATAAACGTCCCCGTTTGCCTCATAGGCATAGCCTTTATCGACCAGCACCTGAATAAACGCGATGATCTTATCCATCATCTTGGTAACCTGCGGATGGAAGTCTGCCGGCATGACATTCAGTCCTTCGGCATCCTTTTTGTATTCTGCAATATACCGCTCGGAGATGACCGAAGGTTCGACCCCTTCTTCATTTGCACGGCGGATAATCTTATCGTCGACATCGGTAAAGTTCTGCACATAAGTAACGTCGTATCCGCAATATTTCAGATACCGGCGCAGTGTATCAAAAACGCAGATCGGACGGGCATTGCCCAGATGAATCAGGTTATAGACCGTCGGACCGCAGGCATAAATCGACACCTTGCCAGGGTTAATTGTTTCCAGCGTCTCTTCGCTGCGGGTCATGGTATTATAAATCTTCATACAGATAGTTCCTTTCCATTTCCGCCGGTGCAGCCTTTTTACTGCACCGGCAGAATTTATCTTTCAATCAGCCGCGGACCAACTCATCCGTTTTCTGTCTCGTCCGCTGTATCCTCTTTCTTTTCCAGCTGTGCTTTCAGCTCTCTGTTTTCCTTTTCCAGTTCGGAAACACACTGACACAGTTTGGCAAGCCGTTGCTCCAGAGAGGTAAACTCCTGTCCGACCGGGTCGGGCATATGAATCTGGTCCAGATCCTGCACCACCCGCACGCCGTCCAGCTTAACAACTCTTGCCGGGACACCGACCGCTGTTGCATTCGCCGGAATCTCTTCCAGCACAACCGCACCTGCGGCAATTTTGGAATTATCACCGATGGTAAAGGGTCCCAGCACCTTTGCACCGGAACCAACCGTCACATTTTTCCCAAGGGTCGGATGACGTTTCCCGACATCCTTTCCGGTGCCGCCCAGTGTGACACCCTGATACAGGGTGCATCCATCCCCGACCTCGGCCGTTTCACCGATGACAATACCGCAGCCATGGTCGATAAACACACCGGTTCCGATTTTGGCACCGGGATGAATTTCCACACCGGTACGAAACTTGGCATACTGGGAAATCCAGCGGGCAAGGAAAAAGCGTTTATGCTGGTACAGCCAGTAGGCCGGACGGTGCAGCATGATGGCGTGCAGCCCGGAATAGAGGAGCAGCACTTCAAGTGAATTTCTGGCTGCCGGATCCCGCTCCTTGACGGCGCGGATATCCGCACGAAGACGATCTAACATAGCTCAAATCCTTTCTTCAGACATGGTAAACAAGGGGTGTTCTTCCATTGCAACACCCAAAAATCACCAGGCGAAAGCCCCAAAGCGTGCGTACCCGCTTTGCTGTCATCAGAAAAGACATAGTTTTCCATTCCCTTCAGGTTGATTGATCGGCAAAAGCGCCCGGCGCACGGTCAGGGTACAAACACCTCTCCCTCACCATATGCAGACCATCCGCTTTTGCTGCCGGTTACATCGAACCGGTAAAAACGTCCTTATTCTGTACCAGATACTCGACGCCGGAATAAACGGTAATAACACCGCAAATCCAGATCAGGACATTGCTGATCGCCGCCAGCGAAACCGTCATACCGGGGACCAGATCACCCAGCGCCATCAGCAGCAAAATCACAACAATCGAAACCATCGTAACAGCGGTTTTAACCTTGCCGGACTTTCCGGCAGCGATAACCCGACCCTTGCTTGCCGCAACCATCCGCATCGAACTGACCAGGAATTCCCGTGCCATCATGATGACGACAGCGACAGAAGACGCCAGTCCCAGCTCAACAAAGGCAATCAGTGCCGCAAATACCAGCACCTTATCGGCGACCGGATCGAGGAACTTACCAAAATCGGTAATCAGTCCCCGGCTGCGTGCGATATGCCCATCCAGCGCGTCGGTAATCGACGCGGCCGCAAAGATCACCAGTGCCCACAATCCATGCAGCGGAATCTGGTCCACCAGCAAAAACAACAGAAAAAACGGTACCAGAATGACCCGTAAAAGGGTCAGTTTATTCGGCAGATTCATTGCCAGCGTCATTCCTTTCATCCGACTGTCCGTCTTCGATGTCCTCTACATTGGTACCCAGCATATCGATATCCATCATATCGTCCAGCCGGACCTGCAGATACTCGCCAAGGTAAGGACGGCGGCGGGAAGTGAAGAAAATCTTTCCATCAATTTCCGGCGCTTCGTATTCACTGCGTCCAAAATAACATTCCGCGTATTTATCCCAGCCTTCGGTCACAACGGTCACCGTCTGACCCAGCCGTTTTTCATTCTTCATCATGTTGATGTTGTCCTGTTCCTCGGTGACAATCTCAGCACGACGGGTACGTTCCTCAGGGTCAACCTGATGCTCCATCTCGGCAGCACGGGTGCCCTCTTCTTCAGAGTAGGCGAAGCAGCCGACATGATCAAGACGCAGATCCTTGACAAACTGTGCCAGTTTCTTAAACTGGTCATGGCTTTCTCCAGGGAATCCGGCGATCAGCGAGGTTCTCAGCACAATGCCGGGAATTCTTTCCCGCAGCTTGCGAATCAATGCCTTATATTCCTTGCCGCTGCCCGGACGGTTCATTGCCCGCAGGATATCGGGGTCACAATGCTGCATCGGGATATCCAGATATTTGACCAGCTTCTCTTCCGAAGCAATGACATCGATCAGTTCATCGGTAATCCGTTCAGGGTATGCGTACAGGGTACGAATCCAGCGGATGCCGTCAATTTTACACAGCTGACGCAGCAGTTCTGCGAGCTTATATTCGCCATACAGGTCCCGGCCATAGCGGGTGGTATCCTGCGCGACAACGACCAGCTCAGTAACACCTTTTTTCGCCAGCTGTTCTGCTTCCTTAATGATATTTTCCATCGGACGGGAACGGAAGCGTCCGCGAATCGAAGGAATCGCACAGTAAGAGCAGCAGTTATCGCACCCTTCTGCGATCTTCAGATAGGCGTAAAACGGCAGCGAATACAGTTCCCGGTCACCTTCCAGCGACAGATCTTCTTTCGGTGCCTTGAGGCGCAGGACCTCGCCATCGAGTGCCCGCTGTACCATCGAAACGATATCATCATCGCATCCGATACCGGCGATAACGTCTGCCTGCGGCATATTTTCCGCGATGTCATCAGCGTAGCGTTCCGCCAGACAACCGGTGATGACAACCTTTTTGATTCTGCCTTCCTCTTTCAGCGTCAGGAACTCGTCGATGTTTTCAATCGCTTCTTCCTTTGCCGACTGGATAAAGCCGCAGGTGTTGATAATGACAACGTCGGCCAGTCCGGGTTCGGTTTCCAGCTGGAACCCGGCTTCTTTCAGTTTATGCAGCATCCTTTCGGCATCGACCTGGTTTTTTGGACATCCAAGGCTTACCATGCCGACCTTGATCGGTTTTTCGGACATAAATTGCTCCCCTTTTCGTATATTCACCGGCATTGATAATGCAGTCTCAGTCTGTCTGCTCTTCTGCCAGTTCCGCCTCCACCCGCTCGACGGCGGCAAGGCTTTCACCAAAGCTGTATCCGAGGCGCATCAGCCCCTGAATTGCTTTATTCTTTCCTTTGGAGTACCCCCGGTTAAACCCGGAAGGCTGTTCCTCTTCTTCTGACGGCTGCAAAAAACGGGTGTACTTTCTTCGTACAAGGGCGGTCAGCTCGTCTTCATCGGTTTCAATCGTATCCAGTGCCTGCTGGATATCACTGCCAGAAAACCCCTTTTTCATCAGCTCCTGATAGATACGGCGGGAACCGTGGTGTTTGACACTGCTGAGGTATTCTGCCAGTCTTTTCGCATACGCAGTCTCATGAATCAGCCCCAGCGACTCCATCTCGTCCGCGATCTTCCGCGCCATCTCCCAGTCAATATTCCGCGCAAGTTTGACCGCCAGTTCAGATTTGGTATGTTCCCTGCTCTCCAGCAGATAAAATGCCCGCTCCCGTCCTTTCCGGTAATCGGCGGCAGCGCGAATCTCATCCAGCAGCTGTTCCGTGACCGTCATTCCCTTGCGCAGATGGAAATCCATCACTAGTGTATCCGCCAGAATATACCAGTATTCTCCATCTACGTCAATCCGGTATCGATTTCCTTTATCCCCGTATTTTGTAATGGATGTTATGATCATACAAAGTCATCCAGGTCCGCTTCAACATCCAGTTCAAAATCGGTGATATCAGCTGAATTATCCGGTGCTTCATCGGTCAGCGAATAGGTTGTATCCTCATCCTCAGAGACTGCCGTTTCCACAACGGTATCATCTCCGCCTTCACGAACAAAGGCACTGCCATTCCATGCCAGCACACCGCCGCGCACCGAAATGGTGGCTGCTTTTCCCTTGGTAGCCGGGTTGAAGACAAAGCGGTCCATATTTTCACGAATCAGTTTTTCAATCTCCTCACCAACTGCCGGATTGTTCTTCAAAAAGGCACGAACGCGCTCTTTACCCTGTCCAATCCGTTCACCCTTAAAGCTGAACCAGGAGCCGGATTTGACTATAACACCCAGCGCGGTGCCCAGATCAATCAGCTCGCCTTCACGGGAAGTTCCCTCGCCAAACAGCAGATCAAACGAGCATTCCTTAAAAGGCGGCGCAACCTTATTCTTGACGACCTTACAGCGGGTGACATTGCCGACAAACTCGTTGCCATCCTTGATGGCCTCGCCTTTGCGAACATCGATACGGACCGTCGCAAAGTATTTCAGCGCACGGCCGCCGGTTGTCGTCTCCGGGTTGCCGAACATGACGCCGATCTTTTCACGAATCTGGTTGATAAAGATCGCGACGCAGTTGGTCTTGCCGATAATGCCGGTCAGCTTACGCATGGCCTGGCTCATCAGTCTTGCCTGCAATCCGACATGGCTGTCGCCCATATCCCCTTCAATTTCAGCTTTGGTCGCCATTGCTGCGACCGAGTCAATGACAATAATTGAAAGAGCATTGGAACGAACCAGTGCTTCGGTGATTTCCAGCGCTTCCTCACCGGTCGACGGCTGGGAAACCAGCAGCGAATCAATATCGACACCCAGTGCCTTCGCATAAACCGGGTCCAGAGCATGTTCAACGTCGATAAACGCCGCTTCACCGCCGGCCTTCTGCGCCTGTGCGACCATCTGCAACGCAACCGTCGTCTTACCGGAAGATTCCGGACCGTAAATCTCGACGATTCTTCCTTTGGGGACGCCACCGACGCCGAGTGCAATATCCAGGCAGAGCGACCCGGTCGGAATGACATCCACGTTCATCGTTTTATTCTGTCCCAGCCGCATCAGGGAACCGGGGCCATACTGTTTTTCAACCTGTGCAATGACCTCTTCAAGGGCCTTGCGGCGTTCCTCACGGGTATCCAGCTGCTGAAGTCCGTTCTTGTCGCCGCCCTTTGCTTTCGCCATAATCTATTCCATTCCTTTCCATACTGTCCTGATTTTTATGAAGTTACAGCGCTGTCAGGATTATCTTTTCCTTGCGGTCAGCACTCTAATTATACCACCGTAATCCCTTGTTTGGCAAATGGTATTTAGCCCGGCCGCCTCCATCATTGCAGCAACCTGCGGATGCTGTCCCATTCCGATTTCATAGGCCAGAAGTCCACCCGGACGCAGTCTGTCCGCCCATCGTGCTGTCAGCTCGCGATAAAAGAAAAGGCCGTCCGACTCTCCATACAGTGCCATGACCGGTTCATAGGAAAGCTCCGGCTCCAGTTCCCGCATATCGCTGTCCGAGAGGTAAGGCGGATTGGAGAGAATGCAGTCAAAATCACCCTCTACACATCCGGTGTCCAGAGCGTCACCAAGCAACGTATGTACGCCTGCACCGAGGGCTTCATTGTTCTTTTGTAGATACGAAAAAGCCTCCGGTGATTTTTCTACACACCAGACCTCTGTACCCGGCCGTTCCAGCGCAATCGTAACCGCCAGACAGCCGCTGCCGCCGCACAGCTCCAGAATCCGTGGACTGGGGGTATCCTTCATTCCTTCCAGCACCTGTTCAGCCAGAATCTCGGTATCAGGACGTGGAATCAGCACCCCTTCTCCTACAATAAACGGACGTCCGTAAAACTCCCAGCTGCCCAGCAGATATTGCAGCGGTCGGCGTTCTTTCCGGCCACCAAGCAGCGCGGCAATCTGTGCGCGCTGCTTTTCATCCAGTGGGACTGTTTTTCCCAGCAGAATATCGGTGCGTGAAACGCCGAAAACCGTCTCCAGCATCAGACCTGCTTCAAAGCCAGGCGCGTCGGTAATTCCTTCCAGCGCATGCTGTATTGCGTGTTCCAACCGGTCAAGCGGGACGCTGCTGCCTTGCAGCAACGTCTCCAGCGTCTGCGTCTTTTCCATCCGGTTTACTCACCCCATACCGCGTCTTTCAGATCTTCCGGCAAAACCGCTTCAATCGAAGCAATAGCAGCCTCAATCATGCCGTCATCCGGTTCGCGGGTTGTCAGACGCTGGATTTTCAGTCCCGGCCAGGAGACAATCCGGGTAAACAGATTGTCATGCCGTCCGGCCAGACGAATCAGTTCATAGGCAATCGCCATCACCAGCGGCAGCATCAGCAGTTTGAGCGCCACACGCATCACCAGACTGTTCCAGGTGACGACCGATGAAAGCAGAATCGAAATAAACAGCACCAGAAAGATAAAGCTTGTACCGCAGCGGGGATGAAAACGGGTATGTTTGCGGACATTTTCGACCGTCAGTGCCTCGCCCGCTTCAAAGCAGGCGATCGTCTTATGTTCAGCGCCATGGTAGGAAAACAGCCGCTTCATATCCGGCATCAGCGAAACCAGCGCCATATACCCGATAAAAATACCCAGCTTAATCAGTCCTTCGACCAGCGAATAGCTCCATGCCGGCAAAAAGCCTTTGCACAGGCTGACCGCCTGAGCCGGAAGGTAGACAAACAGCAGCATTGCCAGTACCAGCCCCAGTATCATCGAAATATATCCGACCGTTTTGACCAGTTTGTCGCCGAACTTTTCTTCCAGCCACTGGTCAAACTTTGACGGATTTTCATCTTCAATGCCGTCGGTCGCGATTTCCGCCGACTTCATCAGGCATTTGTAGCCATCCAGCATACTGCTGATAAAGTTGGTGATTCCACGAACAAACGGGACTTTATGATACCATTTCTTTTCCGGATTGTCCCAGACTTCATGATACAGGGTCCCGTCCTGTTTGCGAACCGACATAGCGGTCTTTTTGGGGCCTTTCATCATGACGCCTTCAATAATCGCCTGTCCGCCGATACTGGTTTTGAATCCGGCAGGACAGGTAGGATGCTCAGATTTATTCATGTGATTCCTTCTTCCTGTCAAAACTGTATACAGATACTGTGCCGGGGATACGACACGCTATTCCCGCTCGGCACAAAGGATTTCATATCTGGTGGCAGCTGTCCGGACAAACGTCCATGACAGCAATTTCTCCCGATAATTCCTTATCTATTATATCGGCTTGCGCACCAAAAATCAACGGATATTTCTGAACATTCATCCTTATTTTCGCACTTTTGTTCCCTTTTACAGAAAATTCAAAAGGTCAGCCGCATCTGGTGCCATACAACACCGCCGTGCTCTGAATCTGATACCCCTTCATCGACAAACCCGAATCCTGCATAATAATGAATCAGCCGTGGTTTGCAGGTCAGAACCAGTCCTTTTTTCCCGGCAGCTCTTGTCTCCTCAATCGCCGCCCGAAGCACCTTTCCGGCATAACCTTTACAGCGGTGGGAAGGGATCGTATCCACTCCGAAAATCATCTGCCAGTCTCCGTTTGGGTCGTGCATGCCGGCTTTTTCATACATCTCATCCGTCAAATCCGGCAGACTGGTGACCATTCCATTGACAAAACTGATTAGCTGTCCGTCTTCTTCCAACAACCAGAAGTGATCGGGATAAAAGTTCAGCCTTTGTTCCAGACTCTCTCTGGAAGCAGCCTCCGCCTGTGGGAAACAGGCGGCCTCTACTGCCGCGATGGCATCCAGATCCTGTGCAGATGCTTTTCTGAGTGTTATCATTTCTTTCTCCGTCCTTTTTTCTTACTCAATTTCGATAATCTTCTGTCCATCGACGTTTGGAGTGTCCGGTTCCTGCGCACTAATCGGCAGCAGGATATTTACCGTCGTTCCCACGCCAACAGTCGAAGTCAATGTCAGGCTGCCGCCATGCTGGGAGATGATTTCGTCGGCGACTGCCAGCCCGATTCCACTTCCCCGTCGGGAATAATTTCCTTTATAAAACCGCATTTTGACCCGCGGCAGATCTTCCGGCGCAATACCAATCCCGTCATCCGACACCTGTATCAGGATGCTGTCTCCGCGGACCGTGGCACTGATGCGAATTTCCCCGCCTGCATCGGAATATTTGATTGCATTGTCGATGACGTTGATAAACACCTGGCGCAGCCGTGCCCGGTCGCCAAAAATCACCGGCAGCATTCCCGGTCCGGTATACCGGACAAGTATATTTTCCTTTTTGGCTTTTTCCTCGTAAATCAGAACCGCTTCTTCCAGTTCGGCCAGAATATCCATCTTTTCCTTCTGCATATTCAGCCGACCGCTTTCCATCCGCGAAAAGTCCAGTAATTCCTCGACCATTCCCGAAAGGCGTTGGGTTTCATCCAGAATGACCCGCATGCCTTTTTCCATCAGCTGCTGCTCATCAGAAGATATACTGCCCTCATGTCCTATATCGCTGAGCGTTTCTGCCCAACCCTGAATTGCCGTCAATGGTGTACGCAGTTCATGTGAGACAGACGAAATAAAGTCATTTTTCAGTCTTTCCGCCGTTTCCAGTTCATCCGCCATCGAATTGACCGTTTCACAGAGCTCGCCCAGCTCGTCATCTGCTTCACGGGAAATGCGGGTTTTAAAATCGCCGCCGGCTATCTTGCGGGCAGCAGCACCCAGTTCCCGAATAGGACGGACGAGGCTTTTCGCAAATGCGATGCCGACCAGATAAACCCCTGTCAGCACGACAAATCCCAGTCCGGTGACCAGCAAAATCAACGACATGATAATCCTGTCCACCATCTCCAACGAAACCACAAACCGAAAAGCCGAATAACTGCTGTTCAAAACCGGCACCAGCCGACAGACAGCCATCACCTTCTGTCCGTTCATCTCGCCTGTCCACCAGCCAATGCCCGAATCAGATTCCAATGCTTCCTGATAATCCGGTGCCGCTCCGCTCTGATAGGTAAAACCACTGGAGGTCAGTTTGGTGACACCGGACGGGTCCAGTGCCATCAGTTCGATTGTCTCCTTGTCGGCATATGAAACGACATAATCCCGCAGATCTCCGTCGACAGAGCCGGTTGCGCTGCCCTGTGCATACCGCTCCAGCATACTGTAAACAAAATCCGATCTTGCCAGCAGCAGCTGCTGAACTGCGCCGTAATAATATTCCCGGAGCAGTACCCCAATTCCAATGATGAAGATAATCAAAATGACCAGAACGATACCAAAGGAGTTCAGCAGCCATTTCTGCGCAATACCTTTTACCCGCATTTTCCGTCTCCCTTTCCGGTCATTCTGCTTTTATGGGCACCACTTGTACCCATATCCCCACACGGTCTGGATATACTGCGGACTGGACGGCTCATCCTCGATCTTGACCCGAAGGCGGCGGATGTTGACATCCACGATCTTGGCGTCGGTATAGACCGCTGTGCCCCATACTTCTCCAAGAATTTTGGTCCGCTCCATTGCGTCCCCATGGTGCTGCATCAGCAGTTCGACAATCTGATACTCGACCTGGGTAAGATCAATCTGCCGGCCATTTTTGTGCAGCGTCCTGCTTTTGGTATTCAGGACAAACGGTCCGCTTTCAATTACGGCAGCTCTGGGAGAAGCAGTCGCCAGCTGTACCCGGCGGTAAACCGCATCCACCCGTGCAACCAGTTCAGACGGAGAAAAGGGCTTGGTCACATAATCGTCTGCCCCCATCATCAGTCCGCCGACCTTGTCCATCTCCTGGGTCCGTGCCGTCAGGAAGATGATTCCCAATGTCGCCGACTTTGCCCGCAGTCTGCGGCAGACCTCAAATCCGTCGATACCGGGCAGCGTAATGTCCAGCAAAACCACATCAAAATCGCCATCCGCTGCTTCATAAGCAGCAAGTGCCTGTTCGCCGCTGGCCGCATCTACAACCATATAACCACTGCGCTGCAAATTGACGACGACAAAGCCACGAATCGCGTCTTCATCTTCTACCACCAGAATCCGTTTCATTTTTTCCACCCCTTTATCCCATATCCATAAAGCGTTGTTGGATATCCGCCATCGAGATCGAATATCTGCTTTCGGTATCAATTACCCGCGCCAGAAAGACAATCTGTCCACGCGAGCCAAGGTATTCATATTCAGGAGACACCTTACCCGACCGCCAGCTGGCAATATTTACCGCCCGCAGCGACATTAGTGCCGTATCCTCCATTGGCTTCCGCTCATCCCATACCGAAAAGGTGATTTCATTGCCATAAGGTCCGCGATAAGCCGTTACATTCCCGACCCATTCATTTGGAAAGACAAACTGATAGCTGAGCAGCGTGCTGATATACGCCGAATATAATGGAATATACCGGTGACCGATATGACGGTACCAAGTTGTCAGATATATAATATCGGTATTCTCCTCCGTATATCCGGGAAGCATTTCCTGCCCTGGAATTTCATACCAGCCGTCGTCATTGATATCCATTGCGTTCAGTGCCACCCGCTGCGGATAGGTTTCACCCTCCCACTCGCCGGTATCCGACCAGGTCAGGTTTTCCATTGTAGAAACTCCATCCTTTATCTGCAATTGCAGCTCTTCCGTCAACATCGAACCTCCACGGTACCCATCCAGATAGATATGCACACTGGTGACCAGGCTGTTCTGAACAGAAACCACTGTATTCAGCTGCTGGTAGCGGGTAATTTCCGGATTGACCAGACAGTAGGCTGCCTGAACAAAATTTTCATCCTCGCTCCCACTGTCGTCACATATAAACAAACCGGCCTGTATGCTCTGCGTGCCTTCACTGTCCTCATGCGGATAAACCAGCAAAAGCTCGTTTTCTCCGTCTCCCGTCAGATCACAGATGGTTTTGGCCAGATAGGTCCGAGAAAAAACCAGCTGCAATTCCTGTCCGTCCAGTCTGAAAATCTGGAGCAGACTGCTTCCCGATTCTCCTGCATAGGACAAACCGACCGCCATCATGGTTTTACCATTTCCTTCGACAACGGTAAAATCCTCGACGCCGCTTCCGTCCAGCTGAATATCCGATACGACGGTCCATTTACCGTCCTGATGGCCCATAATTGCCATATTGATCGGTGCGGCAGAAGTAGAAGCCGACAGCTGATAAAAGACCACCGCTTCGTCCAGCTGGTCGCCATCCAGATCACGCTGAATAAAGGCGGAAAGGTATTCACCCTTCTGCGGATAGACCAGATGCATCTCCTTACCCGACAGGTATGAAGTCAGTGCGTCATAAATATCATTCTGGTCATCTGTCAGGCGGGGTGGACGCAAAAGCGCGTCGACACCGGTGATGACATTGGTTGCGGAACAGCCATTCAGCATCATAACCGCCATCAGCAGACACAGAAAGCTTAAAATCCGTCTTTTCACCCCGCTCCTCCTTTCCAAAACTCAGCGTTTTCGCTGCATCATCTCATGTTCCTTTTTCAGTTCCGCCACCAACTGGTCAAAGCGCCAGCTGCGATTGGTCGGGGTGACAATTGCTTTGAGTGCGATTCCCGGCAGTCCGCTTGCCGCAAAACCCTCTCTCAGCGCCGCGAGAAGCCGGTCGAGTCCTGCCCGGTCAAATCCATCCATCAGCAGTACCGGTTCTTCCGGCAACAGAACTCCTTCTGTCTGTGGCAAAACGTCTGCGCGGGACAGAATATCCGCGACCCGCATTCCGGCAGAGTCAGGGCCGAACATACCGGCACCGGCTCCACACTTTTCTGCGGCAGCCCGCACCGCTTCCATCACGTTTGCATCCGGCTGCGGAAGATACAGCCATACTCCGGCAGACGCCTGATTTAAAACTCTTGCTTTCATATTCGTACTCCTTACCAGGCCGCGACCTGTCCATCGGTGCGCATTTCACAGCCGCCGCAAAGGACGCCGTCTTCGTTGCGCCAGATGATTTCACCCCGACCAAAAGGTACGCTCGACTGTCGGACAACAATTTTATGTCCGGCACGTGCCAGCTGTCCCAGCAGTGCAGGATCAAAGGTCTGTTCGACCTCAATAGTTTTGCCGCCGGTCCACATCCAGCGTGGTTTATCCAACGCATCCTGTGGATTGAGATGGTGGTCAATTGCTGACAGCAGGACCTGCAAATGTGCCTGCGGCTGCATGAATCCACCCATAATTCCAAACGGTCCGACCGGTTTTCCATCCTTCATCAGGAAACCGGGGATAATGGTATGATAGGATTTTTTGCCCGGTCCAAGGCAGTTGGCAAGCGAGGCATCCAAATAGAAGTTAGATCCTCTGTTGTTCAGCGAAATGCCGGTTCCCGGAATGACGACGCCTGAACCAAATCCCATATAATTGCTCTGGATGTACGAAACCATGTTTCCTTCCCGGTCAGCGGTACACAGATAGACTGTTCCACCCTTGACCGGCTCCCAATATTCAAGCATCAGTGCTTCGCTGCCGATCAGCTCCCGGCGTGCAGCGGCATATTCGGCACTGAGCAGCTGTTCAGGGGAAACTGTCATATACCGCGGGTCGGCAACATACCGCTGTGCATCGGTAAAGGCGAGTTTCATTGCCTCGATCTGACGGTGTGTTTCGGTAAACAGATCATGGGTCGGTTCCAGACCCTTTAAGATATTCAGCGCCATCAAAACGGTAATACCATGTCCGTTCGGCGGAATCTCACAGACGGTATAGCCGTGATAATCGGTTGTCAGCGGCTGCACCCATTCGGGATAAAATGCGGCCAGATCTTCTTTCGACAGAAATCCGCCGTACTGTTTCATAAACCGGTCAAATTCCTCTGCCAGTTCTCCACGGTAAAATTCTTCTGCGTTTGTCTCAGCAATCGCACGAAGTGTCCGGGCATGACCCGGCAGGCGCAGCAGTTCACCTGTTTCAAGCGGACGACCGTCCGGTGCAAAGGTTTCAAACCAGCTGTTGACTTCTGGGAACTTTTCCGCAGCCTTTTTGCACCGGGCAAAGGATGACTTCCACCCGGCACCAACGCCCGGTTCAATCGGATAACCATCCTCAGCATACCGAATCGCCGAGGCCATCGTTTCTATCAGCGGCATCCTGCCAAAGCGCTGGGACAGTGCGGCCCATGCACCCGGTGCACCGGGAACATTGACCGGAATGACACCGTCTTCCGGCATCTGTTCAAAGCCGCGGGCACGCACCTCTTGCAGTGAAATCGACTGGGGAGATGGGCCACTTGAATTCAGGCCGTACAGCTTTCCGCCGGTATACACGATTGCAAAAGCATCGCTGCCGATTCCATTGGCAGTGGGTTCCACAACCGTCAGCGTCGAAGCTGCCGCAACTGCCGCATCAATCGCGTTGCCGCCCCGCCGCAGGACATCCAGTCCTGCCTGTGCTGCCAGAGGGTTGCCGGTGCAAACCATCCCGTTTGCCGCATACACGACGTTGCGGCGGGAGGTATAGTGATAAGTCAGTGGATCAAACGTGATCGGAAAAGGCATATTTTGTGCCATCCTTTCGAAAAAAATCATACAATTCCATTACATTATAACCGATTTTTTCCTGTTTGAAAACATCCGTCAGCTGTCAACAAATGAAAAAAGCGTTTCCCAACAGCTGAGGCCGCCATTGGGAAACGCTCTGATTTTTTTACATTCTTTCTTCAATCGGAATATACGGCCTGTTGCGGACAACCGACTTGTAAGCAGGACGCATAATCCGCGAACAGGTCGAATACTCTTCAATCCGGTGAGCAGCCCATCCGCTGATTCTTGCGGTCGCAAAAAGCGGAGTGAACAGTTCCTCAGGCAGTCCCAGCATCCGGTATACAAAGCCGGAGTACAAATCAACATTTGCACAGATATTCTTGGAGGAGTCCTTTTTCTCTGCAAAAACTTCCGGTGTAAGCTGTTCAATCTTTTTCAGCAGCTGGAACTCATCTTCCATTCCCTTAATTTTCGCGAGTTTCTCAGCGTTATCCCGCAGCATGATTGCACGGGGGTCGGACAGGGTATAAACTGCATGCCCCATACCGTAAATCAGGCCGCTTCCGTCCCCAAGCTTTTTATCCAGCACCATCCGCAGTGCTTCCCGAATCTGATCGTCATTGCCCCAGTCTTTGACCTGGGCCTTGATTGCCTCAAACATCTGGCAGACCCGAATATTTGCACCGCCATGCCGGAACCCTTTGAGCGAACCAACCGCGGCAGAATATGCTGCATAGGCATCAGTGCCCGAAGAGGTCATTGCTCTGCAAACAAAGGTCGAGTTGTTACCGCCGCCATGCTCGGCATGCAGCATCAGGCAGATATCCAGCAGGTGCGCTTCCTCATCGGTATATTCACGGGTGAGACGCAGCGTCGAAAGGATACTCTGCGCGACCGATTCACCCGGACGTACCGGATGGAAGTAGGTGGACTTGTTGTCATAGTTGCCGATTTTGGCCATATAGCTGTTGACCATGATGGTGGGCATACGGGCAATGATATAGATTGCCTTTTTCAGTTCGGCTTCCAGCCCTTCATCCTGCGAAAACTCATCATAAGAATACAGTGCCAGAATACTTCTGCCCAGCTTATTCATGATATCGCGGGAAGGTGCCTTCAGAATCATGTCCTGCACAAATCCCATCGGAAGCGCACGGACCTGCGAAAGTACCTGACGGTAAAAATCCAGCTGTTTCTGGTTGGGCAGGTGGCCAAACAGCAGCAGGTAAGAAACCTCCTCATACCCAAAGCGGTTTTCCGCCACACAGGACTCGACCATATCCCGGACATTGATGCCGCGATAGGTCAGTTCGCCGTCGACCGGACATTTTTCCCCCTCATTCATGATATAGCCATGAACGTTACAGATCTGGGTCAGACCTGCCAGCACACCGGTTCCGTCCGCATTTCTGAGGCCGCGTTTGACGCCGTATTTTTCATTGAGCGCGGAATCAATATGGTTATATTTTTGAAACTCGTTGAATAAGGTATCCAAAGACTCTTTTTTCATAGGCGACATGATGCACTCTCCTCCTGACGCGGCAGATAAAAACCTCCGAAAACGATGTTCAAAACACCTCCGGTACGCTTTTCTGCAAATCCGACCCTTTTAAGCGTTGTAACTACCATTGTACACAATAAATGCAATTTCGTCAAGTCATTTCTTGCGCGTAAAAAGTATATTCTCAGGAAATTTCCGCATATTTGCCGAATATTTTCTGTATACATGTCAGCTTGCACAGCAAAAGCTGCAAAATTGGAGTGAAGTTCATGACACTGGACAAACTGAAACGCACCCTGAAAACCCTCTTTTTTTATCTGGTGATCACTATCGTCTGCGTCAGCCTGTTCCCGGCTGTGTCCAGTCTCCTGTCACGGCAGCTGGAAAACCTTCCTCTGCCGGAATCACAGACGGAATTTTCACAGCCGTTTGACGCGCTTCTTGAGCCACTGACGGTATCTTCCCTGCAACAGCCCCTTCCTCAGGGATATCGGGTTGAAACTGAGGAGGGAGAAACGGTGTTTATTTCGCCGTCTGACCTGCTGGCAGCGCTGCTTGAAACTGAAATTCAGTCGCTCCCGGAGGGATGGCAGGAGCAGCCGTCCGCCCAAACCGCGCTGCTGATGCGGATCATTGGCCTGCACTCCGCACTGCTGGGCATGATGGGTGACCGAACAGAGGGCGTCTCAGTCGAACAGTTAAATAATATTTGCTGGCTGACTGCCGACGAATGCCGGACGATTGCGCAGCCGCTCAGCCAGTCTTCACTGGAAAAAAATACAGATTCTTCGGTTCAGCATGCGGCAGATACCGCTGCCGGATATTTTCTGTCAAAAGATGGAAAACTCGTTCGGGAAGGCGGGAAACTGACGCTGGAGGAAATATATAACCGGCTGCAAAATGGAGAAACACCGTCGGCAATCTGGAACAGTATCTGCGGAGAAGGGTATCGGCTGGAAACTGTCAAAACTCCATAAAGTTTGACTTCATGACTGTACACTTTTAACGCCATAAAATTATTGACGGAACCATCAATCTATGATATAATTAATGTGTGGATTTTGTTAATACCACAATTCACACGGATACCGGGTTCCCCACCCGGCACTCCTTCCGTTTGTCCACCGCTTTCCCCCTGCGGACTGGCAAACAAGCGCAGATATGAAGTGCAGGGCTCTGGATACAGTTTTGTGTCCGGAGTCCTGCCTTTTTTCTTCTGTTCAAATATTCAAAAGCGGCGCGGCTATCCGGGAAATTTTCCCGGCAGCCGCGCCGCCTGTCTTTTTATTAAGTATCTTTTTTGATTACACTGACAACCGCCGTATTAACCCGATGGTCCTGGACCGACTCAACAACAATATGTAAAACCGGTGTATCCAGTTCAAACTGTCCGCTCTCTTTGGGGACCTGACCCAGAATACCAAAAACATATCCGCTGAAGGTGTCATACTCATCCACCGGCAGACTGACGCCAAGGGTTTTCGCCACATCGTCCAGCTCCGTCAACCCCTGAATCCGCCAGCTGTTGCTGTCCAGCTGGACAATCTCTCTGGGCGCCTCATTTTCATTCAGGTCGCCTACCAGCTCTTCGATCAGATCGCGCAGGGTAATAATGCCATCCATACCACCGTATTCATCCAGCACGACTGCAAAATAATTGCCGCTCTTTTTCATATTGGCGAACAGGACGTCGGCTTTAACAGTAGAAGGCACAAACACCGCCGGACGGAGCGCCTGACTGAGCAGACCTTCCTTGCCGTATTCGCCGCCCAACCGGAAGATATCCTTTGCGCTCAGCACGCCGCGGATATCGTCGATATCTTCACCACACACCGGGAAAACCGAATGACCGCTCTGGTGGATGGTTTCCTTCCACTGTTCCAGGGAATCATTCTCCCATAAAACCGCAACTGCGGTTCGGTGGGTACAGATTTCATCGACTGCGATATCATCAAAAGCAAAGATATTGTGAATCATTTCCTGTTCTGTCGAGTCAATCGAACCATTCTCACCGCCGGCATCCACCATCATCCGGATTTCCTCTTCGGTGACAACTTCTTCCTCTTCGTCAGGGTTGACCCGGAGCAGCTTCAAAACGCCATTGGTTGACGCCGTCAGCAGCCAGACCAGCGGAGAGAATACCTTTGCGACAAACGTCAGAATTCCTGATAGGCCCAGTGCAATCTGTTCAGTCTTTTTCATCGCCAGACGCTTAGGCACCAGTTCGCCAAAGACGAGAGTCACATAGGAAAGCAAAATGGTAATCAGAATGACAATCACCGAACGGGGAATCGCAATTCCAAACCCGGCAAACAATGAAAGCAGCCGGTCTGCGAAGTTGTCAGCCGCGAACGCACTGCCCAAAAAGCCGGACAAAGTGATGGCGATCTGAATCGTTGCGAGAAAGCTTGCCGGAATTTCTGTCAGTTTTTGCAGCCGGACAGCCTTCCGGTTTCCCTCCGCCACCATCTTTTTGAGGTGGTTCCCGTTTACCGAAATAACAGCGATTTCCGCGCAGGCAAATATTGCGTTGAGTGCAATCAGCAGGATCTGCAGAAGAATTTGCCAGAGCCATTGGTTGCTTTCCAAAATAGTTTCCTCCTTAATCGTATGAAAAACGTGTTACATCCAGTATACCATACTCACTTTCACGCTGTAAAGACGTATAGACCCTGAATTTAAACGAAAAAGGCTGAAATTAAGCGTCGGCATTCATCTGACTGGCCCGCGCTCAACGGCGCATGCTGCCGGGAAACGCTGCGCGTCCGATTGCGTTATCAATGGCTTACCGGAACAGATTCTTTCACTTTCAGGCAGGCCGCCCGATGTCCATTGCCATATTCCCGCATCGGTACCGGTGTCCGTTCACACGCAGATGAAGACACCGGACAGCGGCTGTAAAACGGACAACCAGCCGGCATTTGCAGCGGACCGGGTGGATCTCCATCCAGTACCGAAAAATCCTTTTTCCCGATTTGGAAAACTGCATCCAGCAGTGCTTTGGTATACGGATGCACCGCCTGCCGCAGCTGACTGGCAGGCAGTTCTTCCACGATATTTCCCAGATACATCACCACAATCCGGTCGGCAAAATTGCCCATCAGTGCAAGATCATGACTGATGAACAGCATCGCCATTCCCTGCTCACGCCGCAGACGCTCCAGCAAATCAATCACCTGTGCCTGTACCGAAACATCCAGCGCACTTGTCGGCTCATCACAGATCAGCAGCGACGGTGAGACGGCCAGCGCGCGTGCAATCACCACCCGCTGCAATTCTCCTCCGCTGAGCTGATGGGGAAACTTGCCAAGGACGGTCGTATCCAGTTCCACCCGTTCCAGCAACGCCTCGATTTTGCTGTCCATCTCTCCCCGGCTACACAGATGCCAGTTGACAAACGGTTCTCGCATAAACCGGCCAATCCGCATCCGTGGGCTGACGGCACCCGACGGATTTTGCAGCACCAGCTGCACCTCCCGCCGCAGTTTTTGCCATTCCTGCCGGGAAAGCTGTTTACCCGGAGAGGAGACTTCTTTTCCCAACACCCGGATACGGCCTTCGGTAACCGGCTCAATCCCGGCCGTCATTCGCACAAGAGTGCTCTTTCCGCAGCCGGACTCTCCGACAATTGCGACCGTCTCACCCTGTCTGACCGTGATACTGACGCCATTGACCGCGGTCAGCTCGCCACCGGAAACAGGGTATTTTTTGACTACCTGTTCCAGTTCGAGAACTGCCGGGTGTTCCATTTCCGTCATCTGACCCGCTCCTTTCTCCCAAATACCATCATCTGTCCAACTTCGGAACAGACGCCAGCAGTTTTGCCGTATACTCCTCACGAGGAGAACCGATCACCTGTTCCTGCGTTCCATATTCGACCAGTTTACCACGGCGCATCACAGCAATTCGGTCACCGATTGCCGCCGCCAGTCCGATATTATGGGTGACCATCAGGATGGAAATTCCCTGCCTGTCACACAAATCCCGCAGCAGCCGTGCAACCTGGGCACCATTGGTCACATCCAGCGCACTGGTCGGTTCATCTGCCAGCAGTAAAGTGGGATGCAGTGCCATTGCCATCCCAATTGCGGTCCGCTGTTTCATCCCACCGGACAATTCAAACGGATAACTGTCCAGGATTCTGTCCGGTGCAGCCAGCGAAAGAGAGGAAAGCTGTTCTGATGCAATTTCCAGCGCCTGTTTTCGGGAAATTTTGCGGTGGACGCGCAGCATCTCGGCAAACTGAGTGCCAATTTTCCGCCGTGGGTCGAGATAAAGCCCGGCATCCTGAAAAATCATCCCGATCTTTTCGCCGCGCAGTGCCCGCAGACGCGAGGGTGACAACGTCAAGAGACTGTCACCCTCAAACATGATATTTCCTTCCATCCGGCAGCCTTGCGGCTGCAATCCGATGACCGAACGCAGCAGGGTGGATTTTCCGCTCCCGGATTCTCCGACCAGCATTGTAATCTGACCTCGCGCAACGTCCAGCGAAAGGTCATGTACTGCTGGTATGGGGTGAGACGGATAGCGGATGGTGACGTTTTGAAAAGCAAGAACCGATTCTGCACTCATTGGATGGTAATGTCCCTTGTAATAATATAGTAGTCGATGGGGAACTGTGCTGCACCGCTGACACGGGAGGATGTCACGGTATTTCCGTAAATATAGCCGATATACAGGCTTCCGGCATCGTCCAAAATCATCTGGGAGATGTCCCGTGCCTGCTGCTGACGCTGGTCAGGGTCGAAGGTCCCGACCAGCGTTTCAATCAGCTGGTCAACTTCCGAATTGGAGTAGTTCTGATAGTTGCTGCTGCCGCCGCTCATATAATGCTGGACAAGAAAAATCTCCGGATCGGCAGTCGGCGCGGTGGAATCGTTGGCAGAACAGAAATCATAATTGCCCGATGCGCGGACATCCGACATATTCTCGGTCTGAATCAGCTGGACATCAATGCCCACCTTCTTCAAATCCGACTGCATCGCCTGAGCAATAATTGCAGAGTCCGCCGAACCGTGGTCAGCTGCAATATAATATTGCAGCTGAATATTCTCTCCGTTTGCTTCTCTGAGGCCATCGCCGTCGGTATCCAGATATCCAAGGCTGTCCAACAATTGCCCGGCCTGTTCCGGGTCATACGGATACGGGTCGGTTACGTCCTGTCCGCAGACCAGCGCAGTCGAATACAACCCGGTTGCGGGTGCACACCCGATCAGTCCGGCATAGGTATCTTTATCCACCGCCAGTGAAATTGCCTGCCGAAACTCCTTTTCGTTCAGCAATGGGCGGGCATTGTTATAGTATACAACGTTGGTTCGGGGACCGATTGTCTCGTACACGGTGTACTGGCTTTCGTCCGAAAACAGGGCAAGATTGGTGTTGTCAATCGTGGTCGTCAGGTCGGCTTCCCCTGACTGCATCGCCAGTACCCGGCTGTCGGAATCAGGCACCGAAAATATTGAAATGCTCTCCAGTCCGGGCGTACCGCCCCAATACTGTTCATTGCGCACCAGTGCGACTTCTGTTTCGGGAGAAAAGCTGTCGACCACATAGGGACCAGTACAGATCGGCGCGGTATCCATCGTCTGTTCATCGACGCTGGTATCCACGATTGTAAACAACGGCTCACAGAGATTGTTGACAATTGCGCCTGTCGGTTCAGCGGTATGAATGGTAAGTGTCTGTCCGTCGGCTTCCATCGATTCCAGCTGAAAATATTCACCTGCACGGGAGTTGAGGTCAAAGGCACGCTGGATGGCATTCATGCAGGCCTGTGCATCGACCGGGCTGCCGTTTGAAAAGGTAACGCCCTCTCTGATCTGGAAAACCCAGGTATTCTCGTCCGTTTGTTCCCAGCTCTCGGCAAGGCAGGGCACTGCCTGTGCGTTTTCATCCAGCTTTACCAGCGTCTCACCGGCACCAATTCTCGAAAGTACCCAACCATCGTATCCGTCCGCCGGGTCAAGGCTGGTGCTGACCCAAAACATCGCGACATTCAGATGACCGGCAGTCTGCTGAGATGCTTCATTTGACGACGTGCCAGAAGAAGTACTTTCATCCGATTCATTTTTTGCAGCGGTACTGCATCCGCCCAGTATTCCCGCGGCCAATCCGGCACAAAAGATTCCAGCTGCAACTCTTTTCCATCGTTTCAACATATTTTTTATCTCCTGTCTGAAAACTATATTCTGTATTTTTAGTTTTTGGGGTCAAGGACGTCCCGCACGCTGTCTCCCAGCAGATTAAAGACCATCACAGTGACCAACAGTGCAATTCCCGGAAAGATCATCATCCAGGGTGCTGTCTGCATATACTGGCGGCTCTCGTACAGCATATATCCCCATTCCGGCGCAGGTGGCTGGGACGCAAGTCCCAGAAAAGACAATCCGGCCAGTGAAATCATCATATTACCGATATCCATTGCCGCCATCGTCACCACCTGCGGCAGAACTTCCGGCAGGATACAGCACAGCAGGATTTTGCTTTCACTCGCACCGCCAAACCGCGCCTGCCATACAAAATCCCGATCTTTCAATGAGACTGTCATACTCCGCACCAGCCTTGCGTACTTTGTCCACCAGACCAGCGCCAGCGCTGCCACGGTATTGAATATCCCCACACCGATAATACCGGTCACTGCAATCGCAAAGACTGAACCAGGAAATGCGAGCAGGATATCCATGCACCGCATCAAAATGCTGTCCGTCAGACCGCCGGCATACCCGGCCACCATTCCGACCACTGTTCCAATGACTGTAACCAGTGCCGCCATTACAAAGGTCAGAAAAAAGGAGCTGCCCGCTCCACAGAGAATACGGGACAGGACGTCCCGTCCCAGTTTGTCGGTTCCACACAGATGAAGGGCATCCGGCGGAGAAAGGGGGATGGTATAATCCGATGCAAGCGGGTCATAGGGTGCGAGCAGTGAACCACAGACCGCAATCCCAATCAATAAAAGTGCCATCACCGAAAAGATTCCCAGCCGGATGGCTGCTTTGTTTTTACTTTTATGCATCCGCTGTTGCCCCTTTCCTGCGCCTGAGCTGCGGGTCCAGCAGCCGGCAGGCAATATCCCCCAGCAGACTGACCCCAAGATATATGACCGCCATCCAGATCACATATCCCTGTATAACCGGGTAATCCCTGACCCGAATTGCGTCGACGACCATACTGCCAATGCCCGGCCAGCCGAAAATCGTTTCGACAATTGCCGCGCCGCCTAACAGGCTTCCAATTGACAGACAGATCATCGTGACAATTGGCGTCAGCGCTCCCGGCAGGACATGCCCGGCCATAATCCGCCATTCGGGAATACCTCTGGCACGTGCGCCGGTGACATATTCCCGTCCAAGCTCTTCCAGAACGGCCGTCCGTATCTGCCGGACATAACTGCAGCAGAGTGGTATTGCCAGTGTCATGACCGGAAGGACCATACTTTTCAGGTCACCGGCACTGATTACCGGGAACCATTTGAGTACGACGCCAAAATAATACAATAAAATCAGTGCCAGCCAGAAATTGGGCAGTGAAATCCCGACAAACGATATCAGTCGTATCAACCAGTCAGCCAGTTTGTTTTTTCTGACAGCCGCTGCAATTCCCAACGGGAACGATACCGCCACTGTAACCACCAGTGCACCTCCCGCAAGTTGTACAGTAGCCGGAAGCTTGCGGGAAAGCTGGGCAAAAACGCTCTCGCCAAACTGATAGGACTCTCCAAGATTGCCGGTCAACGCTTCTCCCAGCCACCGAACATACCGGACCAGCACCGGCGCATTTAATCCCATCTCCTGCCGGGTCTGCTCCAGCAGGGTTTCACTGGGGGTAATCCCATGCGACAAAAAATACATCTCCGCCGCGTCGCTTGGCGCTGCGGATGTGATGATAAAGGTCAAAAACGTTACCCCCAGCAGGACAAATATCAGCTCTGCCAGCCGTCTTTGAACAAAATGGCGCGTAAAATACCGTTTCACGCCGGACAGCCTGTTTTCCATCAATCTTTTCCTTTCGTATATGAACATATAAAAAGGCTGCTTTCTTCGCCATTCTGGCGAAAAAAACAGCCTTCGGGTCTGCAATATCTCTTTTGTTTATCCAATACGTGTTTGCTATTCCACCGGCTTCAACCGGAAAAGACGCTTCCTGCGCCCCATTTAAAGATCATAAAAACGTTTTGGTACGGTGTATAGTATACACGCTGAAGTACACTCCAGGTCAAGAGATCAAAACTTTTTCTGTTTTCTGCACAACCAAGCGCATTATTTATATGAAATTTCAGACAATTTCACAGGGATACTGCTTTCCCTGCGCAAATGCTACCAGACTTTCAATTCCACAGATCACCATGCTGTCAACTGCTTCTGCCGTATAAAAGGCCATATGCTGGGTCATGATGACGTTCGGAAACTGCCGCAGATACGCCATATCCCGGTTTTTCAGGATGTCTGTCCGGCAGTCATGATGGTAGATGCCGTTTTCTTTTTCAAATACATCCATCGCAACACCGCCGATCTTCCGGTTTTCAATGGCACGGGTCACCGCCTGAATATCCATCAGCTCGCCGCGTGCACAGTTGACAATCATGGCGTTCGGTTTCATCAGCGACAGGGTGCGCTCGTTGACCAGATGGCGAGTGGAGTCCAATAGCGGGGTATGGAGGGAAATCATGTCACAGCGGGTAAAAATCTCATCCAAGCTGACATACTCGCCCAGCCGGGCAGCCTCCGGTCTTTCCCGGTGACTATTGCACAGAAGCTTGCATCCAAATCCGGACAGGTTCTGCATGACTGCACAGCCAATCCGTCCGGTGCCAATAATGCCGACCGTCATTCCACGCATTTCTCTGCCCATCAGCCCGCCAAGCGAATAATCGTTGACCTGCTGACGCCACAGAGCCGGTTTGTACCGCCGAATCAGCATTAACATCAGCATGACGGTATAATCCGCGACGCCATAAGGAGAATAGTTGGCATTGGAAACACGGATTTTCAGTTCATGTGCTGCCTGCAAGTCGATATGATTGACCCCAATGCACCGGCAGGAATAGGAATGGATTCCCATTGCAGCCAGCTTTTCCAGCAGGTTCCGGGTCATCTGAGAATGTCCCAGCGTCGAAACACCGTCGCACCCTTCTGCCAGCTGCAAGGTTTCCTCATTCAAATCCTGTTCTGTTATGACCAGTTCCAGGTCATATTTCTGCCGGAGTGTTTCCAGCATCTGACGTTCGTCCTCCCGCACCTCATAAACACAAAATTTCATTTTCCCTTCTCCTTTGCTGAAAATCGTAATACTTTTTGGATTTTATCCTTTAGCGTATAAAAGAAAAAGCGGCGGAAAATTCCGCCGCTCAATCTATCGTTTGTTTTGGATGGATACGCCATCCGGACTATCTTGTTTTTTGTTGAATCGTTCACGCATATCCATCCCGCCTTTCTGTCGGTATTTGCTGTCTGTTGTTTAACGTCCGCAGACCAGATAACGACCGCAGATGACATCCTCGACCGCCAGTCCCAGCGCATCAAACAGGGTGATATCCTCGTCCGAAGTCCGGCCTTCCGCCTTACCGGTCAGCAGTCCGCCAATCGAACCCCGGATATGCTCGCGGGTAATCAGCCCTTCGGACAACGGAATCAGGTATTCACCCGCTTCCTTTTCCATCGCTTCAATCTGGTCTGCATACAGTCTGGAAGCAGCAACCAGTTCGGAAGTGACTTCACGGGTGACCGGGCTGAAGGTGCCGACTGCATTGATATGGGCGCCTTTTTTGACCCATTCCAGTTTCAGATACGGGTCTTTGGAAGGAGTCAGTGTACAGATGATATCCGCATCCCGCACAGCCGTTTCGACATCGGGGCAAACCTGCACCGGAATATGATATTTTTCCTGCGACTCGGCTGCGAATTTTTCCGCTGCTTCCGGACGAATATCATAAACCGAAACCTGCTGCAAACCGGGACGTACTGTCAGCATTGCAGCCAGATGGCTTCTTGCCTGTGCACCGGCGCCGATCAGCGCCAGTTTCTTCGGGTTCTTCACGGCCAGCAGATCGGTCGCAACGCCCGATACCGCACCGGTGCGAATCTCGGTGATGACGCCGCAGTCCGCCATGCCGACAAAACTGCCATGAACCGATTCAAAGATCATGACATAGCCCATATGAGACGGATATTCGGTGCCGGCATTGGCGTGAAACGCTGTAATCACCTTTGCGCCAAAATAATCGCCATCTCCCAGATAGGCCGGCATAAATCCGAACAGATTTCCATGCGGAAGCTTATTGACGCTTCTCAGCGGCTGCATTGCGCTTCCATTTTCCAAAGCGGACAGTCCTTCCCGCATCAACCCGATACAGGTCGCCATATCCAGTTTTTCCCTGGCCTCTTTTGCTTCCACAACGATCATGATTCCGACTCCCTTTCAAACTGCCGTGCCGAATCTTCAGCACCGGTTTATCTCCTGTCCGAATGTTCGGACAACAACTGATTTCAGTATAACAGCGATGCCACAAGATGTCAAATATCTGCGGAAAATTTTTACACATTGTCATGTTTGTACCGAAGTGAAAGACAAATTTCACCGTTCGGTTGAAAAATACCCTTTTCGGCGGTATAATAACTTCAGGACTTTTTATCACCGGCTGCTCCGCTGTGCCAGTACCCGGACCCGGCCGCACCAGAAAGGATAAACAACAGGATGGACAAACAGGCAATGCTGCAGCTGCTGACCAGTCTGGCGGAAGGAATCGCCAAAACTTTCGGACGCAGCTGTGAAACATTGATACAGGACCTGACCGGACCGGGACACCCTATCCTCGCCATCTTCAACGGACATGTGACCGGACGCCATATTGGCTCGACAGAGGATATCTTCGGCAATCAGCAGGATGAAATCGACCCCAAGCTGTTGCAGCAAAACTGGGTCAATATGATGGTGGTACGGGGAACCCAGAAAATCAAAAGTTCCACGATGATTGTACATGGAGACGGCTATTGTCTGGGACTGGGAATCAATCTGGACGTCACCCAGTCTTCCGCCTATGCCGAATACCTGGCAGAACAGCTGCAAATTGACAATTATCTGGATTCGGCTTTTGACTCGGCAAAACAGGTTCGGCTGGAAGAAATTTTTGACAGCTGTCTGCGGGAAATCGGGGTCCCGCCGGAACAGATGAAAAAAGCGGACCGGGTCATGCTGATTCAGCTGCTGCAGCGCCAGCACGCATTTGATTACCAGAAAGCGGTTCCCTTTATCTCCGAAAAACTGGGGGTTTCCCGCTATACGATTTATAACTATCTGAAAATGGGGCAGACGGAAGAATAACCGCTGCCGTAAGGAGGAAGGCCATGTCTGCTGCCGGAATCGTTGCAGAATATAATCCGCTGCATACCGGACACTTTTATCATATCACCCAGACACGCAAATATGCCGATGGGCTGGTTGTCGTCATGAGCGGCAATGCGGTCCAGCGAGGCGGTCCTGCATTTTTTTCCAAATGGGACCGGGCAAGGGCAGCCGTGCTGTCGGGTGCTGATCTGGTGCTGGAGCTGCCTGCGGTATGGGCGTCGGCACCGGCCGAGCGGTTTGCAGCAGGCGCAGTACAGATACTGGCAGGTTGCGGATGTGTCGACATGATTTCCTGCGGCAGTGAAGCAGGAGACGCGCATCTGCTCCAACAGGCAGCAGATGCCGTTCGACAGGCGGAATGTTCTCCGGCAATTACCGGTTTGCTGAAAACCGGCATCACGTACGCCGCGGCAAGAGAACAAGCTGTCCGTGGACTGTACGGTGATCGGGTCGCAGACCTGCTGCACAGTCCAAACAATATTCTGGCAATTGAATACCTGAAAGCGAATGCCGGGCTAACCCATCCGATGGAGTTTTTTACCGTCCGACGGCAGGGTGCAGCGCATGACAGCAGTCAGACCGAAGGTCAGACCGCCAGTGCATCATTCCTGCGCAGTCTGTACGCATCGGAAGAAGCGTCCACTGCCGGAGAATACATTCCACCGGCTGCACTGGAAATTTTTACCCATGTACTAAAACAGGGCAGTGCCAACACCGACCCGGCCAGAATGGAACGTGCCATCCTCTACCGGCTGCAAACTGCAACTGCTGATGAACTGAAAATATTGCCGGATATCTCCGAAGGGTTGGAAAATCGGTTCCTGACGGCAGCCAAAACTGCCCGCTCACTTTCCAAATTACTGGATATGGTCAAAACAAAGCGCTATACCTTATCCAGACTGCGACGGATTGTCTGGAATCTGATGCTCGGCAATACCCGTCAGCTGACGATGACCGCGCCGCCTTATCTGCGGGTGTTGGATTTTAATCAGACAGTCGGACGGGAACTACTGCGGCAGATGAAAAAATCGGCTTCCCTGCCGATTTTCCACTCGATGGCAGATCTCGAACGGGAATTCCCCGTTTACGCCGAAGTGGAAAAACGGGCGACCATGCTGTTCAACCTCTGCTGCCCTGAGGTGGCACAGGTTACCGAATACCCCAAAATTGTCCCCTACGCCGGGAACAAACTTAATTTTACAGAAGATAACGGGACTACTGTCCCGCTGCAATAAAGACAGAACAGAAAGGATTTTTCAACATGATTTCTATTGCGATTGACGGCCCTTCCGGGGCAGGTAAAAGCACCATCTCCCGCACAGTAGCCGGTGCGTTCGGTTATTTGTATGTGGACACCGGTGCACTCTACCGGACGATTGCACTTTATGTGCTCCGCCACCACTGCGACCCTAAAAATGCGGAACAGGTGCAGGCTCTTTTGCCGGAACTGAAAGTCGATATGGGATATCAGGATGGCGTCCAGCAGATGTTTTTACAGGGAGAAAATGTAACAGATCTGATCCGTACCCCGGAAGTCTCAATGGCTGCGTCCGGCGTATCGGCACACAGCTGTGTACGGGCCTATCTGCTGGAATTACAACGCCGTCTTGCGCGTGAGAATAATGTGATTATGGATGGACGGGATATCGGGACGGTCGTCCTGCCTGATGCAGACGTCAAAATCTTCCTGACCGCCTCGGCAGCGGTCAGGGCAAAACGTCGGTTTAAGGAACTGATCGCCAAAGGAGAAGACACAACCTTTGAAAAGGTGCTGGCGGACGTTGAAAAGCGGGATTATGCCGACACCCATCGGGAGCTCTCTCCCCTTAAACAGGCAGAAGACGCAATTGTTGCCGATACTTCGGAACTGACCTTTGCTGAATCGATTGCATTGATTCAGAAGATCATCACCGACCACCTCCCGAAAACCTCTGTCTAAAATTCCTGACCGCTCCCCCCCCTAAGGAAGGTATCCAATTATGCTCTTTTATAAAGTTGCCCGCGCCGTCACCCTTCTGGTCTCCAAAATGTTGTACAAAGTCCGCTTTGAAGGACTGGAGAACGTTCCCAACGACCGCGGCTTTATTCTCTGCTCCAATCATATTTCAACCTTTGACCCGATTCTGATTGCGGTCAAACTGAAACCGCAGTGCTTTTTTATGGCAAAGGAAGAACTGTTTGAAAACAAACTGCTCGGCCCGATTATTCGGGGACTTGGCGCTTTTCCGGTCTCCCGCGGGAAAGGCGATACCGCCGCAATCGAAAAAGCGGTGGATTATGTAAAAAACGGCAAAGTCGTCGCTATCTTCCCGGAAGGACATCGCAGTCCGGACGGAAAACTGCAAAAACTGAAATCCGGTGCAGTGGTTATCGCAGCGGAAACCGGTATGGGATTGCAGCCCTGCGTCATCAAAAAGGGAGAGCGGCATGGACTCCGTACCCCTGTCGTCATCCGCTACGGCAGTTTTATCACCCATGAACAGCTGGGACTGACCGGAAAGGTCCCCTCACAGATCAGAGCCGCAAACCGGCTGCTGACCAATTCAATGGAAACAATGCTGGAGGATATCCATGTCTGAACAACCTATTTTACAGGAAAAAACTGTCGCCCTCAAAGGGCACCGCACCATTACCCTGGCATCCTCCGCGGGATTCTGTTATGGGGTCAAACGGGCAGTCGACCGTGCGTTTGAAATTGCCGGACAGTCTTCCGACGCAGTGACGCTCGGCCCGATTATCCACAACCCGCAGGTCGTGCAGCGGCTGCGGGAGATGGGCGTGCCCAGTGTCTCCTCTCCTGAAGAAACCCATCCGGGACAAACCGTCATCATCCGTTCCCATGGCGTCCCCCAGTCGGTATATGACCAGCTGGAAGAAAGAAATATCGTAGACTGCACCTGTCCCCATGTCGCCCGTATCCACCGGATTGCCAGAGAAGTCACCGAACAGGGAATGGTCCTGCTGATCGCCGGCAACCCTGACCACCCGGAAGTGCAGGGAATCGTCGGCCATGCAAAAGGGGAAGTTTACGTCTTCCAGGATGAAAAAACACTGACGGACATTCTCGAAAAACTGCGCCGGGAAAATAAAAAGGAAATCGCTGTCGTCCAGCAGACGACACTCGGACAATTGTTGTGGAAAAATTTACAAAGCATTATTGAAAAGTACTATACAAACATCAAAAAATTTGATACAATATGTAACGCAACAAATTTACGGCAGCAGGAAGCTGTCGCTCTGGCGCAAAAATCCGACCTTATGATCGTCATCGGCGGCCGCGAAAGCTCGAATACACAAAAACTTTACGAAATTTGTGCCCAAAACTGCGAAACTGTGGCCGTTGAGACAAAAACAGAACTTGACAAAACACGGATTTTACGCCATAATAATATTGGCGTTACTGCCGGTGCTTCTACCCCGGCTGATATAATCAAGGAGGTTTTAACAACCATGAGTGAAATTCTGGAAAATCAGGAAGAAGAGCTCACTTTTGCAGAGCTCTTCGAACAGTCTCAGACTGAAAAATTATATAACGGGAAAAGGGTAAAGGGCATCGTCTCCAACATTACGCCTAACGAGATCCACGTAGATATCGGTGCCAAACAGACCGGTATCGTTCCTGCATCTGAACTGTCCGAAAACGGCAGCCTCACCCCCGACAGCTTTAAAGTCGGCGATGAGATCGACCTGGTTGTTGTCAAAGTCAACGATCAGGAAGGTGTTGTCACCCTGTCCAAGAAACGCCTGGACGCGGAGGCTAACTACACTGCTGTTTGCAAAGCATATGAAGATGGCACCGTTATGACCGGTACTGTTACCGACGTTATCAAGGGCGGTATTCTTGTCAACTGCAACGGCCTGAAGGTATTTGTACCCGCTTCTCTTGCTTCCGACAGACGCACTGAGGACCTCTCGGTTCTGATGGGCAAGGAAGTTCAGTTCAAGGTTATCGAAGTCAACGACCGCCGCAGACGCGCTGTTGGTTCGATCAAGGCTGTTCTGAACGAAGCGAAGAAGGCAAAACAGGAAGAGTTCTGGGCTAACGTTGAAGTCGGCAAGGTATATACCGGTGAGGTTAAATCCATTACCTCTTACGGCGCATTTGTCGATCTGGGCGGTGTTGACGGTATGATCCACATTACCGAGCTGTCCTGGACCCGTATCAAGAGCCCTGAAGAAGTTGTCCATGTCGGCGATACCGTTGAGGTTTATATCAAAGACATCGACACCGAAAAGAAGAAAATCTCTCTCGGCTACAAGAAAGCAGAAGACAACCCCTGGGAAATCTTCAAGAGAGATTACCCTGTTGATACCATCTGCCCTGTCAAGATCGTTTCGATCACCACTTTCGGTGCTTTTGCTCAGATCATCCCCGGCGTTGACGGCCTGATCCATATCAGCCAGATCGCTAATGAGAGAATCGCAAAGGTTTCTGATAAACTGGCTGTCGGCGATGTTGTCAATGCAAAGATCATCGACATCGATTACGAGAAGAAGAAAGTTTCTCTGTCCATCCGTGCTACTCTGGACGCCGGCTCTGACGAAGAATAATTTCTTTGATTTGTAAACAAACGGCGCGTCCCTGATTTGGGCTGCGCCGTTTTCGGTTTCAGGTGTGTGCCCGTGCACGCACCAAAATGACGAAAGGAGACATTCAAATGGACATCAAACAGGCAAAACAGGATATCCGCCTGGGTAAAACCGCACTGGGCATTGAGCTTGGCTCGACCCGTATCAAAGCGGTCCTGATCGGCAGCGATCATGCCCCCATCGCGTCCGGCAGCCATGACTGGGAAAACAGACTGGAAAATGGCATCTGGACCTACCGGCTAGAGGATGCCTGGGCAGGTATTCAGGACTGCTACCGCAAACTGTGTGAAAAGGTGGAAGCAGACTACGGCGAAAAATTGACGACCTTCGCGGCAATCGGCTTTTCCGCCATGATGCACGGATATCTGCCGTTTGACAGTGAAGGGAACCTGCTGACCCCCTTCCGCACCTGGCGCAATACGATGACCGAACAGGCCGCTGCACAGCTGACCGAACTGTTCGGCTTCAATATCCCGCAGCGCTGGAGTATTGCCCATCTGCAACAGGCAATCCTCAACCAGGAACCCCATGTCGGGGAAATCGCGCATCTGACCACGCTGGCCGGTTATATCCACTGGAAGCTGACCGGTGTCAATGCACTGGGAGTCGGTGAGGCGTCGGGCATGTTCCCGATTGGCGACGACGGCGACTACAACGTGGAAATGCTGGAAAAATTTGACGTGCTGCATGCCGATAAAGGCTATCCCTGGAAGGTGAAGGATATCCTTCCGAAGGTTCTCAGCGCAGGTGACGACGCCGGCACGCTGACCGCTGAAGGCGCGCTGCTGCTCGACCCGACCGGAACGCTGCAGCCCGGCATTCCGCTGTGTCCTCCCGAAGGTGACGCCGGAACCGGTATGACCGCAACCAACGCAGTCGCCGTCCGTACCGGCAATGTTTCGGCAGGAACCAGCATCTTCTCGATGGTTGTCCTGGAACACCAGCTGTCGAAAGTCTACCCGGAAATCGATATGGTCACCACCCCGACCGGCAAACCGGTCGCAATGGTCCACTGCAACAACTGCACCTCCGACATCAATGCCTGGGCAGAAATGCTGATCGGATTTGCCAAACGGCTGGGTATCTCCTGTTCGATGCCGCAGGTGCTGGACACCATCTTCTTTGCTGCACTGGATGGAAAGCCAGATTGCGGCGGCATTCAGACGGTCAACTATTTCTCCGGTGAACCGGTGACCGGACTGGCAGAAGGCCGTCCGCTGCTGGTGCGCAGCCCTGACGCAGATTTCAGCTTTGAAAACCTGTCCCGTGCCCACCTGTATGGGGCTGTCGCGACACTGAAAGTCGGGATGGATATCCTGACGGAAAAGGAACATGTCACGATTGATACGCTGATGGGCCACGGCGGCTTCTTCAAGGCGGAAGGTGTCGGTCAGAAACTGATGGCGGGCGCGTTGTCTACCCCTGTTTCGGTTATGGAGACGGCAGGCGAAGGCGGCCCATGGGGTATCGCACTGCTGGCGGCATACCGGGTATGGAAACAGAAGGGTGAAACGCTGGAAGATTATCTGGCCAACCATGTCTTCGCCGGTGCAAAGGCAACCACCGCGCAGCCTCAAAAGGAAGACCAGCAGGGATTCGCCGATTATATGAAGGGATTCCGTGCCGCACTGGAAGTTGAAAAGGCGGCTGTCCGTTTTTGCTGAGAAAGCGGACAATTTGCAGTCATTTTTTCCAACGAACCCGGCGCATTCACTGTTTATTCATATGGAATGTTACAAATTCCTGCAAAATGCTTGAAATTTAACGGAATGTAGGCTAATATATAAGTGTACGTTCTCAATGCGCCGGTATCGTTTGCTTTTGCAGGACAGATGCATGGTCTGGTACCCTGCGTATCCGGCTGACAGAACCTATTTTGCAGCGTAAGCTGATGGAAAGGACAGGAAAATATGAAAATTCTGGTTATCAACGCCGGCAGCTCCTCTTTGAAATACCAGCTGATCAACATGGATAACGATGAGGTTATTGCCAAAGGCAACTGTGAAAGAATCGGCATCGACGGCCGTATCACCCACAAAACTGCGTCCGGATTCTCCGTCACTGAGGATTGCAGCTTTCCTACCCATACCGAAGCATTTGAAAAGGTCATTGAAAAACTGACCACAGGCGATGGCAAAGTCGTCGACTCGATCGCAGAAATCTCTGCAGTCGGCCATCGTATCGTCCAGGGCGGCGATATCTTCAGCAAATCGGTTATCGCAACCGACGAAGTCATCGATCAGATCGAACAGCTGTCTCCCCTCGCTCCTCTGCACAACCCCGCTCATGTTCTCGCTCTGCGTGCATGCCGGAAGGTTGTCGGCGACAAGGTCCCGATGGTTGTCGTTTTCGATACCGCTTTCCATCAGACCATGCCCCCCAAGGCTTTCATGTTCGGTCTGCCCTATGAGGATTACGAAAAATACGCAATCCGTAAATATGGCTTCCATGGCACTTCCCACCGCTTTGTATCGGCTGATTTTGCAAAGCGCATCGGCAAGCCGCTGGATCAGCTCAAACTGGTTACCTGCCATCTGGGCAACGGTTCTTCCATCACCGCTGTCGACTGCGGCAAATCGGTCGACACCACGATGGGCTTCACTCCTCTGGATGGCGTCATCATGGGCACCCGCTGCGGCGCAATCGACGCTTCCGCAGTTCTCTACCTGATGGAAAAAACCGGTATGAGCGCTACTGAAATGAGCAACTACCTCAACAAGAAGTGCGGTTTCTATGGCCTTACCGGCGGCAAATCGGACAATCGTGATATCGAAGCTGGCATGGCTGCCGGCGACAAACGCTGCACGCTGGCTACTGAGATGCTCAGCTACGAGATTAAAAAGCAGATCGGCGCTTATGCGGCTGCTATGGGCGGACTGGATGCAGTCGTCTTTACCGGCGGTATCGGCGAAAACGCAATCGGTATCCGCAGACTGGCATGCTCCAACATGGAATTCTTCGGCATCAAGCTGGATGATGAACGCAATACCGCCCTCAACCATAAAGAAGGCCGTATTTCCACCGACGATTCCAAGGTTGAAGTCTGGATCGTTCCGACCAACGAAGAACTGTTGATCGCAATGGATACCCAGGCTCTGATCGAAAACAAGACTCTGTAATTTTTCTGGTGCTCCCGGTTTTTCCGGGAGCACTTTTGCTGTAAACGAAACCCCCGTCCTGATTGCACAGGACGGGGGTTTCGCAGCGTATGAAAAATGAGGAGGAGAGGGTATGTCTTTTTCAATTCGGATTACCCATGATCCGAAACGCCCTGCCAGCTGAATTTCCCAGTCAGCCGGCGGGACTTGCATACTTCAGGCTGTATGCCAGAGTCTCGCATCTGCCGCCAGGGGGACTCACTTATGACCGGTTCCCGAAGTCTTGGGACTCTGTGGACTTTCGTATCCCGTCCCTGTCGACAGTTATAGTATATCGCACAAATATGAATTTTTTACCCTTTCCGAATGGACGCAGCCTGAATAATGGAAGCATAATTTGTTAAGCCTGAGATCAGCAAAAAGTGAATTTTGTCTGCATAATTGTCATAATCACACAGAACACCGGCAAAAAGTTTTTCAGTTTTTTTTTCAGAATACTGGAAATATTTCATCATCTTTGCTATAATAGAGATGAGACACTGGAAGGGTTGTTTGTGCGGCTTTTTTTGGCGTACAGATGACCATGAAGTGAATTCGCCCGCCTTCTTTAAGAAGCGCGGAGTGTGTATTAGTAATTGGAGGTAATAACAATGGGCAAGAAGTATTGCTACCTGTTCAGCGAAGGCAACGCTAACATGCGTGAGCTGCTGGGCGGTAAAGGCGCAAACCTGGCTGAGATGACCAACCTCGGCCTGCCGGTTCCCCAGGGCTTCACCATTTCCACCGAAGCCTGCACCCAGTACTACGAGGACGGCAAGAAGATCAACGATGAAATCATGGCCGAGATCATGGAATACATCGGCAAGATGGAAGAAATCACCGGCAAGAAATTCGGTGATAAAGAGAATCCTCTGCTGGTTTCCGTTCGTTCCGGCGCCCGTGCATCCATGCCCGGCATGATGGACACCATCCTCAACCTCGGTCTGAACGAGGAAGTAGTTGAAACCATCGCAAGCTGGGGCAACCCCCGTTGGGCTTACGACTGCTACAGAAGATTTATTCAGATGTACTCCGACGTCGTTATGGAAGTCGGCAAAAAGTATTTTGAACAGCTGATCGACAAGATGAAAGCTGAAAGAGGCGTTACTCAGGACGTCGAGCTGACCGCTGAGGACCTCAAGGAACTGGCTGAACAGTTCAAAGCTGAATACAAAGCTAAAATCGGTGAGGACTTCCCCTCTGATCCTAAGGAACAGCTGATCGGCGCTGTCAAAGCTGTTTTCCGCAGCTGGGACAACCCCCGTGCAAACGTTTACCGTCGTGACAACGATATTCCTTACTCCTGGGGTACCGCTGTTAACGTACAGATGATGGCATTCGGCAACAAGAACAACGATTCCGGTACCGGCGTTGCGTTTACCCGTAACCCCTCCACCGGTGAAAAGGTCCTGACCGGTGAGTTCCTGATGAACGCACAGGGCGAGGACGTTGTTGCTGGTGTCCGTACTCCTCAGCATATCGACCACCTGAAGGAAGTTATGCCTGAAGTTTACGAACAGTTCGTCGGCATCTGCAACATCCTGGAAAACCACTACCATGACATGCAGGACATGGAGTTCACCATCGAGGACAAGAAGCTGTATATGCTCCAGACCCGTAACGGTAAGAGAACTCCCGCTGCTGCTCTGAAGATCGCTTGCGACCTGATCGACGAAGGCATGATCGACGAGAAACAGGCTGTCCTGATGATCGAGCCCAGAAACCTGGACGCTCTGCTGCATCCCACCTTTGATACCGCTGCTCTGAAGGCTGCTACCCCTGCTGCAAAAGCTCTGGCTGCTTCTCCTGGTGCTGCTTGCGGTAAGATCGTCTTCACCGCTGAAGACGCTAAAGAATGGGCTGAAAAGGGCGAGAAAGTCGTTCTGGTCCGTCTGGAAACCTCTCCTGAAGATATCGAAGGCATGAAAGCTGCTCAGGGCATCCTGACCGTTCGCGGCGGTATGACCTCTCACGCAGCAGTCGTTGCTCGTGGTATGGGTACCTGCTGTGTATCCGGCTGCTCCGATATCACCATGGACGAAGAAAACAAGAAATTCGAGCTGGCTGGCAAGACCTATCATGAGGGTGACTTCATCTCCATCGATGGTTCTACCGGCTGCATCTACGATGGCATTATCCCCACCGTTCCTGCTTCTGTTAACTCCGGTTACTTCGGCCGCATCATGGCTCTGGCTGACAAATACCGCGATCTGAAGGTCCGCACCAATGCTGATACTCCTCAGAACGCAATCGACGCTATGAACCTGGGCGCTGAAGGTATCGGCCTGTGCCGTACCGAGCACATGTTCTTCGAAGGCGACAGAATCGCAGCTATCCGTGAGATGATCTGCGCTGACACCGTTGAAGGCAGAAAGACTGCTCTGGCTAAACTGGAACCCATGCAGCAGGGCGACTTTGAAAAACTGTACGAGACCATGGAAGGTCAGCCTGTCAACATTCGTTTCCTCGACCCGCCTCTGCACGAGTTCGTTCCTACCGAGGAAGCTGACATCGAGCTGCTGGCTAAGAACACCGGCAAGACCGTTGAACAGGTTAAGGCTATCATCGCTGGCCTGCACGAGTTCAACCCGATGATGGGTCACCGTGGCTGCCGTCTGGCTGTCACCTACCCTGAAATCGCTGAAATGCAGACTGAAGCAGTTATCAAGGCTGCTCTGAACGTTTCTGCGAAACATCCGGAATGGAACATCGAGCCTGAGATCATGATCCCGCTGGTTGGCGAGGTTAAAGAGCTGGCTTACGTTAAGAAAGTTGTTACCACCACTGCGGACAAACTGATCGCTGAGGCTGGTTCTTCTATGAAGTACAAAGTCGGCACCATGATCGAGATCCCGAGAGCTGCTCTGACTGCTGACGAGATCGCAAAAGAGGCTGAGTACTTCTCCTTCGGTACCAATGACCTGACCCAGATGACCTTCGGCTTCAGCCGTGACGACGCTGGCAAGTTCCTTGGCGCTTACTACGACAAGAAGATCTACGAGAACGATCCCTTCGCAAAACTCGACCAGGTCGGCGTTGGCAAACTGGTCAAGATGGCTTGTGAACTGGGCAAAGCTACCAGACCCGACATCAAACTGGGCATCTGCGGCGAACATGGCGGCGATCCGAGCTCTATCGAATTCTGCCACAACGTTGGTCTGACCTACGTTTCCTGCTCGCCCTTCCGTGTTCCGATCGCTCGTCTGGCTGCTGCTCAGGCTGCTATCAAGAACCCCAGAAAGTAATTTCTGAATAAGGGCTGATTAACAGGCTAATTAAAACCCCGCTTACCATTGGATAAGCGGGGTTTTTACTGTCTGTAAACATAAAAGCAGGCATGTATTATCCTTCTGTACCCATCAGCAGTTCCATCAGATTGACAGCATTGGCGCCACCATGGAGCAAACCGGTATGGCAGGCAGTACAGTAATCGACAACCCTGTCTGTCTGAATCTGGGCGGCATGCGCCTGCATCAGGGCCTGCGCTTCTTCGGGAGATTTCAGCTGGATATACGGCTGAATCGCTTCAAAAGACCGGGGTGCCATTTTCAAATTGGCAGGTGCAGAAGGACGATACAGCCATTCACCGTCAAAATCAGCATTACGGCGGTTCTTTTCCAGTTCGACGACGACAAAATTCATTTTATGCAGCAGGCTGCGAACTGCGGCATGTAAACCATCGTTATTTCTAGCCCGCCAGCAATCCTGAACCGTGATCTTCTCGCCATGATAATCCGGCCAGGCAATCTCCAGGCTGTCCAGATACTCCCAAGCACTTTGCATCGGAATATCCGGCCGGCGCTCTCCGATCAGCAGCGTACAGGTCTGGCAGACAACCAGCGCCTGTTCACCGTCTGTCAGGTTTTTATGTCCGGGACGGCAGCAGCCTTCCACACGGACTCCCTGCTTTGCCATAAACTCTTTGGCAGCCGCGGAAGTTTTCGGAAACGTGCGGGTAAAATTACAACTGGGAAAATATACAAACATACCAGCATCTCCTTTCTGTATTCTGCCTTTATTGTGAACCATTCCGGACAATTTGTCAAACAGATCGTCTTTCAAAAAATGAAACAGCCGTTTTTCAAGTCGCAACCGACCTGAAAAACGGCTTTGTCATAGGTTTACTGCTCGATGGTTACACGTTGTGGATCTCCGACCCCTAATACCAGGTAATCAAAACGTCCATGTTGTTCACAAACGCCCATCTCCACCCGATGGGGGTCAGCGTGCCCGGATAATACAACATTGTATTTCTGTGCCCGCGTTGCCAGCTTGCAGTTGAGCGTCAACCGCCCATTTGCTTCCACATGCCCGAAAAACGGCTGAATCTGATTTAAAACCGCCAGATATCCGTCCACTGCATCATTGTTTTCCGTTTGAATCATCATCCTGCCGGGACAAATTCCAAACGGAGTATGGATTTCGATTTTGTACATGATTTGCATAGACCCGACCACTCCTTTCTGTGAGTCGGAGGGCAATATTTAAACCAATTGCCGCTTAGGTCGGACGCGTGTATTGAAAAAATGCGGTTCTCTTTCTGTCAATACTACTCCTGATTTTATTATATCACTTTCTCAGGTGAAAGTAAATCAAAAAATCAAAAAATATTTGACATTTTTTAAAACAAATATACAGAATTTCAAGAAGTCTGCATTTTGGACAAAATAGAATAACAAAACAGCATATCAGACAAATTTGCAAGCCGGGAATTGATTTCTGAGTACAAATATAGTATAATAATATTCTAAAGGAGTAAATCATTTCCTCAGCATATTTTTTAACCTGAAACAGAAAGTATGGTGATTCCTTGATCAATCTGCCCGCAATATTTGTCGCTAATGGTCTGGGGACCGCATTGATGATTACCTTGATTCTAAGCAATCCCCAAAAAACACGCAATGTCTTTCTGGATGAAAAAATATTCTTTATCATGTGTAATCTGACGCTGGCGTTGTGTCTTACAGAGACGGCGACCTTCTGTATTGATGGCAAAATGTTTGCCGGCGCGGTCTTTCTGAACCGGCTGCTGAACGCCATAATCTTTACCGCTGACAGCATCTTTTCCTTCCTGTGGACGGTTTACGTGGATTACAAACTGTTCGGCCAGACAGAACGTCTGAAAAAAATCTATCCTTTTGTCGCAATCCCTGCGGCTATCGTCTGTCTGCTGGCGATCAGCAACATCTTTATCGACGTCTTCTTTACCGTTTCCGCTGATAACGTGTATGCACGTACACCGTTTGCGATTGTCTCTTATCTGGTTACCTACGGGTATCTGATGTCGGGTGCAATACTGGTATTTATCTCCCGAAAAAAGATCGGCAAATATATGTTTATGCCGGTTATCGTCTTTTTAGCCCCTATCTTCATCGGCAGTCTGATTCAGTTGCTCTTTTACGGGATAGCACTGATCTGGGTATCGGTATCCTTCGGCCTGATGTCGCTGTACGTCAACCTCCAAAATGAAGTATCCATGCTGGATTCGCTGACCAAACTGTATAACCGCGAATATCTGACCCGCTTTCTGAGCTGTATCCTGCAAAAACCGCAAAATGGGAAGATTGCGGGAATTATGATGGATATCAATGCTTTCAAGGAAATCAACGATGTCTATGGACATTCGGAAGGCGATGACGCGCTGCGGATTGTCGGCCAGTGCCTGATGATGGACAGTCAGACTGCCGGCCACTTTGCCGTCCGGTATGGTGGGGACGAATTTATCGTGATCTTCCCGATACGGCAGCCGCAGGAAATTGACGAAATGATTCTCCGCATCTGCCGCCGTATTGAACAGCAAAATAATACCGGCGCCCGTCCTTATCAGATCAGCCTGTCGATGGGAAGCGCCATTCTGGAACCGGCCACCGGCAGCATCGACGGTTTTCTGCGCGAGATGGACGAGCGTATGTACCAGAATAAACGCACTTATTATTCCGACAGCAAAAATGACCGCCGGCGCAAAAGGTGACCATCCGTCCGTATGGCCTTTGAACCGATGGCAGCCTGTTATCTATCAAAAAACCATGACGATTTTATCATTTTTTTTTGCACAAATGTATTTGACGAGCCATAAAGGATATGCTATAATAGGTATATTGAAAAGGGAGTAGCCGGTCGTTTTTCTGCTGAAAAACCGACTGGCGGTATGCGACATGACGGAAATTTCCGGTACCGGACAATTTCCCGCAACCGCTTTGAATGGGCAAGACTTTTCTGCACAGTCGTGCGGAGTGGTCTTGCCCTTTTCTGTTGTACCGGCCACTCACTACAAAACGAAAGGAATGAACCCAAAACAATGCAAGCAATCTTTGGAAACCTCTTGCAGCTGGACATCAAACTGGTGGTCATGTGGATCATCGGCGGCGTGCTCATCTATCTCGCAATCAAAAAGGATATGGAGCCGAGCCTGCTGCTGCCGATGGGCTTCGGTGCCATTCTGGTCAACCTTCCCAACTCCGGCGCCATTACCCAGGGAAATGAAATCGGCGTACTGAACGTTCTGTATGACGCAGGTATCGCAAACGAACTGTTCCCGCTGCTGCTGTTTATCGGCATCGGCGCGATGATCGACTTCGGTCCGCTCCTGCAAAGCCCGTATCTGCTGATCTTCGGCGCAGCCGCACAGCTGGGTGTATTTGCCGTTATGAGCCTGGCATGTCTGTTCGGATTCAACATCCAGGACGCTGCTTCGATCGGCGTCATCGGTGCGGCAGACGGCCCGACCGCCATCTTCGTCAGCCAGTATTTTAACAGCCAGTACACCGGCGCCATTATGGTCGCGGCATACAGTTATATGGCGTTGGTCCCGATTATCCAGCCCCCTGTCATCCGCGCCATCACCACCAAGAAGGAACGGACTATTCATATGAAGTATTCCGCTTCCACCGTTTCCAAACAGACCAAGATCCTGTTCCCGATCATGGTCACACTGATTGCCGGACTGGTTGTTCCCCGTTCGGTTGCGCTGGTTGGTTTCCTGATGTTCGGCAACCTGCTGCGTGAATGCGGTGTCCTCGACTCCCTCTCCCAGACAGCTCAGAACGTTCTGGCAAACCTGATCACCATCTTCCTCGGCATCACCATTGCCAGCCAGATGCAGGCCGACCAGTTCCTCAACCCCCAGACGCTGCTAATTATGGCGCTGGGCCTGCTTGCCTTTGTATTCGATACTTTTGGCGGTGTGGTCTTTGCTAAGATCATCAATATTTTCCTGCCGGAAGGCAAAAAGATCAATCCGATGATCGGTGCCTGCGGTATCTCCGCTTTCCCGATGAGCAGCCGTGTTATCAGTAAGATGGCGCTCAAGGAAGACAAAGAAAACTACCTGCTGATGCAGGCTGCCGGTGTCAACGTCGGCGGTCAGATCGCCAGTGTTATCGCAGGCGGTATGATCCTCAACCTTATTGCCCGCTAAATAGAAAGGAGCATTCTGATGAACCTTCCTCTGTTTTTGGACAGCCTGAAAATCCTGGTACAGGGTATGGCTGGTGTTTTTGTGGTCATGGCGGTTATTGCAGTTGCAATCGGTGCGCTGAATAAGATCACGACCAACAAGGATAAATAAGCATATTTGCAATTCGTGCCGGAGGACAGCGAATGCGCTGTCCTCCGGTTTTTTTGCGGAAATTATCAGAAATTGGATATATTTTATCATTTTCTGGAGGTGTTGTGCCAAATGAATTGACCCCTACCGTCAAAAATGCTATAATTACAATAATTAGCAGACTAAATTCTGGACGGAAAGGATGTTTTTTTATGAGTTTACGAGTCGATTTGCGCGCAAAACCTTTCTATCTGGACGATGAACAGATCGCCTGGGTAGAAAAAACCATCGAAGGCATGAGCCTGAACGATAAAATCGGTCAGCTGTTCCTCTTCAACAGTCCGGCAAATGAAACCGCAGAGGCAACTATTGAAAGACTGGAAAAAATTAACCTGAAACCCTGTGGCTTCCTGCTGCGCGGCGCTGTCTCCAAGGATATCCGCGAAAAAATCAAAGGTTTCCAGGATTACTATGAAATCCCGATGTTCATCGCCGGTGACCTCGACCGCGGCGCCAGCAATATGATTATGGACGGCACTGCCTGCGGACATCAGATGGAAATCGGCGCAACCGGAGACCCTGAACTGGCTTATAAAACCGGCCTGATCTGTGCAAAGGAATGCGCGGCTGTCGGCGCAAACTGGAACTTCGGCCCGGTTGTCGATATCGACTATAACCCTCTGAACCCGATCACCAACGTCCGTTCTTTCGGCTCCAATCCGGACAACGTCCTGAAATTTGCCCGTGCCATTGCACGCGGTATGCGGGAAGGCGGTCTGGTTCCCTGTGTCAAGCACTGGCCGGGTGACGGCGTCGACGGACGTGACCAGCATTTCCTTGCGTCTATCAACTCGCTGAGCATGGAAGACTGGGATGCTAGCTACGGCAAGGTCTATCAGGGCATGATCGACGATGGTATCGAAACCCTGATGAGTGCACATATCCTGCTGCCCTCCTACACCCGTTTCTACAACCCCGACGTCAAAGACGAGGACATCCTGCCCGGTTCGCTCAATGCCGACCTGCACAACAAGCTGCTGCGCGGAAAGATGGGCTTTAACGGTCTGATTATCACCGACGCGACCAGCATGGGCGGCTTTATCGAAGTTGTTCCGAGAAGCAAAGCAGTTCCGATGTCGATTGCAAACGGTGCCGATATCTTCCTCTTCTCGCGCGACATGGAAGAGGATTTCAACTACATGAAGAAAGGTATCGAAGACGGTATCCTTACGATGGCACGGCTGGATGACGCGCTGGCACGCATTCTCGGTTTGAAGGCTAAAATGCACCTGCACACCAAGAAAGCCAATGGAACGCTTGTACCGCCGGTAGAAGCGCTGGAAATCTTCGAGAAAGGCGAAGGACGTGCACTGGCAAAAGAAATTGCCGACAAGGGCATTACGCTGGTCAAGGATACCCAGCATCTGATGCCGCTTGATGTCAACAAGCAGAAAAACCTGTATGTAGTTGTCATCGGCGACAAACCCGGCTACCACAATACCCGCGGCGATTACGGCAAACTGTTTGTCCAGAAACTGGAGGAAAAAGGGTTTAATGTCACCCTTTACGATCCCGAGGATGAAAACGCAGATATCGCCAAGATGAAGATTGAAGAATTCAAGAAGAAATATGATGTAATCGTCTACTTCTGCAACATCGAAACCAATGGTTCGGACAGTGCTGCCCGTATTACCTGGCCGGGCAAGCGCGGCACCGTTCCGCAGATGATCCATGATGTGCCCACGATGATGGTCTCCATCGACAACCCCTATCATCTGTTGGACGCACCCCGTATCCCGACTTATATCAACGCTTATACTTCGGAAGATATCGTTGTCGAAACGCTGGTTGAAAAGATGGCGGGTGAAAGCACCTTCAAGGGTGTTTCTCCTGTGGATGCTTTTGTCGGGCTGTTTAACGCCAACAAATAAATAACCACTTAAAATGTTTATCCGATAAAAAATCCGCGCGCCCCATAAAGGGACGCGCGGATTTTTCCTTGCTTGATAACGCTCATCCGAGGTAACCCGGCAGCGCAATCTCACTTGTAACATCAGAGGGAATCACAAATTCGCAGACACCCATATACATCGGAGCTACGTCGCCCTCGTTGAAAACAATAACCAAGTTGCCATTTTTATTGATATAGAAGGTGGCATTTTCGGAAAGCTGTTTGAAATTCCAGTCTTCTACTTCATCATCCAGCCAATAATAGACACTTTCGTCTGCCTGCATCTGATCACGCATCTGCTGCTGGATATTCTTGGTCAGTACATCCAGATAATTGCTGTCCTTCTGGAACAGATCGCCCAGGCTCATAATTTTACCAGTAGATTTATCCACGTTGTAAATAACGACGGTTTCGTATCCGCTTGCCATAATTTGGGTCTGATTCAGACGAAGGCCAAATACCTTTTCATTGTCGGTAACCGTCTCATAAGAGATGTCCAGCGAATAATGATCGGTTTCACCAAGTGATTCTTCATGATCATACAGCTCTGCGTCCTTTTCATACTGAGCAATGATGGTATTGGTATATTCCTTAATCGCATCGTTGACAGCTTCTCCGCCTTCAACCTGAGGAACTTCAATATGGGCAGACGCTCCACCGGTTTCATCCTCATAGGTACGGAAGGTCACGACACGGGTAATCGCACCGAGTACCGGAATCTGTTCCATTGCACTGGCAATGCTTGCATTGGAATTTGCAAGGCCGGTAATACCTACCATAAAGGCCGCAGCGGTTGCACCGACGCCTACTACAATTTTACGTGTTTTCATAATCCAACTGTTCTCCTTCCTTTTTTGGAGCCTGGCCTTCTGGATAGCAGCACGGACTTTTGATTCCAGCTCTTCCGGCACAGGTATACAATCATATTCATTCTTGATTTCTTGCATATCACTGATATCCTGCAAATCTATATTTCTCATAGAGATCCTCCTTCAGTTAACTTGACTTTCAGTTTGCGCAAGCTCCGGTAGAGAATGCTTTTTACTGTATTCAGATTTTCTCCCGTAATCTGTACAATTTCAGAAAGCTTCAAATCTTCAAAATAGCGAAGCATTACTACCGTTTTTTCCCGCTCATCCAGAATGTCAAGCGCCCGCAGTACATCGGTATCCTCGTAGTGATCTTCCTGGCCGGTTTCCGGGATCTCATCGACAGAGGGTTCCCTGGAACGCCGGCGCAGCAAATCAAGTGCTGTATTGACTACGATACGGCAAAGCCAGCCTTTAATTGTGTCCTGATTGCGCATTTCATCCGAATGCAGAATTGCTTTATACGCACTTTCCTGCACGATGTCCATAGCGTCGTCCGGGTTTTTTACGTAGCTGTATGCCAACCGGTAAAGCGACTGATAGGACTGCAAGATCTCATCTTCAACTTTTTGCTGCAGCATAGCGGACTTCATGGAAGCGCCTCCTTTCTCATCCGTCATATACTAGACGGGACAGCTGAGGAAAAAGTTGCAGGAAAGCAAAAATTTTTATTTTTCCCAGCTGGACAACCAAAAACGGGCAGCAGACCGGTAAAAGTCTGCTGCCCAGAAACAAATATTCAAAGATGAAAAACAACTGCTCAATTTGTACCTTCCGGCTCGTTTTCCAGTTGTTTTGAGGAAAGAGCTTCCGAATCGCAACTTCCCACTGTAGTTTGACCACGACGAAGGTTGCGAATAAACCCGGCAATAATAACGCCAATTATAACCATAATCGGGAAAGCCGCACAGATTGAAAGCGTTTGCAGCATCGACAGGGTCGACTGGTTAAACAGCAGTGCAATCGGCAGGACAATAAACACAATGCTCCAGAAGACACGCAGTTTTTTGCCAGGCTCTTCATCCTCGCCAATGTTTTTGACTGAGTAGGAAGCAATGACCATCGTCAGTGCATCAAAAGTCGAAGCATAAAACGCAACCATTGCCAGCACCAGCAGCACCAGCGCTACACCTGGAATCGGCAGATGCTCAAAGATGGTCAGAATTGCACTTGAGGGACTCTGCTCCAGAATCAGCGAAGCAATATCCGTCTCACCGGTGACCTGCAAATGCAGTCCAAAGTTTCCAAACACAATAAAGGAAAGGAAGGTCGCCGATACACCGGCAACATATGCGCCCAGGATTGTCTGGCGAATGGTACGTCCTTCACTGATCTTGCCGATAAAGAAGGGGGTCGCAACCGACCAGCTAATCCAATAAGCCCAGTAAAAGATCGTCCAATTCTGAGGGAAGCCGGCAACGCCGTCACCTGACAGCCGCAGCGGGTCCATCCAGGTGGACATCGAAATAAAGTTTTGGGCTACATTGCCGATTGCGGTGATACCGGTTTCGATGATATACTTGGTCGGGCCGCAGAAAAGGAAAATTGCCATCAGCGCAAAGAAAAGACCAATACAGATGTTGGACAGCTTGGAAATTCCTTTCATTCCAAACATAACCGCCAGTGTAAAAACTACCGCGATAAAGATTAGCACAAAAATAGACAGAAGGTTGCTCTCGGCAAGACCGGTCACTTCGGCCAGTGCACCGGAAAGCAGCGGGGTTGCGGTGCTGAATGTGGTAGCTGTCGCCGCCAGCAGGCCGATAATGGCAAACAGGTCGATTGCCTTGCCGAGTTTACCGTCCACCCGGTCGCCCAAAATCGGACGGCAGGCTTCGCTCATCCGCTGACGGGGAGATTTTTTGACGTGCATCATATAGCCGTAAGCGGCCGCAGGCAGGATATAAAAGGCCCACGGAATTGGACCCCAGTGAAACAGCGGGTAAGAAGAAGCCCAGTCCTGTTTCTGTGCGAGTGTCATTCCTTCCATTGCAAACGGGGTTTCACTGTAATAATAGCTCCATTCGCAGAGCGACCAGTACAGAATATCCGCCGCCATCGTCGAGGTAAAAATCATCGCGCCCCAGGTGAAGGTCGAATAACGGGGTTTTTTAAGCTTGCCCAGCCGGATATTTCCATATTTGGACAAGGCGATGCCCAGCGACAAAACCAGAACACCCAATCCAAAAATCATATAAATACTGCCCAGATCGTTGACCAGTATATTCCGCAGTGCGGCAATCGCCGCTTCCGCCTGCTGCGGACGCAGCACCAGATAGACAGACAGTACAACAATAGCCACCAGCGGAAAGATGGTAATTCCCCAGTCAATCTGCTGTTTTTTCTGTGGAGGTGCATTTTTCTTTTGCATGGTTCTCTTCTCCTGTCGGTTGCAGTATGCTTAAAAGCGTTTTTCCCAAAGGTCGATGTTTTTCTGTGCACGGGTAAAGCGGTCCAGACCATAGGTGCCGAAATTGTCCCCACGGGATTCTTTCAGGACCGTCCAGGTACTCCACAGATAATCCTGCAAAATTTTGAAGATCAGAATCTTTTCCCGTGATGCAGCCGGCTGCGGCCGGTCTCCATAATAATAATGGAAAAACAGTTCTTCGTCTTCGGCAGAAAAATCGTTTTCCAAAAACAGCGCCGCAATATCAAACATCGGGTCATTGGTGCCGGAATACTCCCAGTCAATCAGGTACATCCTGCCGGTCACGCTGTTTTTGACCAGATTGGCCGCGACCAGGTCATTATGACAGGGGCTCAGTTCCCATCCCAGCTCTTGCAGCCGTGGCTGCAGCATCGCGTATACCTTCCGTTTCAGCGCCGGAAAACCGGGATACATCCGTCCGGGATCGTCCAGCAGCTTCTCATACCGAAGCGCCTCATCAAAAACGTCAAACTGGTTTTCCCAGACAATATCCGACCGGTGCAGCCGTCCCAGTATATCGGCTGCCAACGCCATATTTTCCTCCAGCCGAACCGTGCGTGGAGTCAGCGTCTCGGCATTCTCAATGTAGCTGCTCAGTTTGACGCCGGTCTTTTCATTGCAGTAGACGAGATGACAGTTGAAACCGCGGTCAGATGCAATTTTTGCATTGCGCTTTTCGTTGCTGCGGTTGATCATGCTCTCGGTCATCCGGCCGGGAAGACGGAGAATATACCGTCCGGAGCTTGCCTGAATCAGATAGTTGGTGTTGGTCAGGCCGCCAGCAAACTGAACCTCCTGTACCTCATCGTCCGGCAGGATTTTCCGCATCGTATCACGGGCATACTGTTCCTGCATCTGCCGTTCCTTGCGTTCAATCCGGGAATAGGTCAGCCGCAGAAGCTCCCGGTAATCGTCCGGTGACTCGATTTTCCCCCAGCAAAGGTCATCGACCATCACGCCGGTAAACCGGTAAATCCGTCCGACACTCTCCATAACATATTCATAGCTGATGAGCGGATTCAGGTTGTGGGAAAAATACTCCAGCATCCGTTCAAAGCCTTCCATCGAGATACGGGCAATGCCGGTCATCTCTCCCTGTACCCGGTTGATCTGCCGGATATCCTTGGAAAAGCGGAAGATACAGCCGTTTTCATCCAGTTCGGCGAGCAGCTCATCGCTGCCGCCTCCCGGTGCGGTCAGCAGCGCCGCAAAGGGCGCCCGTGTTTCGATCAGTGACTGAATTGCCCGCTGCTCAAATACCAGATCGGATTTGATGACAAGAAATGAACCGACATTCCAGTCTTTCAGGGTCTTTTCTGCCAACGCCAGCCCGCTCATTGTACCGTTCCATTTATACCGCTCATTGTGCAGGATCGTAATATCCGAACGGTTGCCGAGATGCTGCCGGATCATCTCATCCTGCCACCCGGTCACAATCACCGTCCGCTGGATTCCACACACCGTCAGCACATTCAGCATCCGATCCAGCAGCGTCTGTCCGTCTTCGCCCAACGGCTGCAAACAGATCGGACGGTCAAACCCGGCACGTTTGCCGCCGGCCAGAATCACTGCGGTATCCGCCTTTTCAGCCGGCGGAAAGGTCAGCTTGACATCACTTCTGGACAGCAGCATCTGTTCCAGCATCCGGTGTCCCTGATCTGTCAGCGTCAGGCGGGATTTTTTGCCCTCGCGGCCGGCAATCAGGTATCCATCCTGTTCAGCACTGCGAATCAGCGCATTGACTTTGCCGACAGATATGCCGGTAATCGCAGCGAGTGTCCGCTGGTCGATGACAGGTGTTGCACTGACCGCGCTGAGCAGCGTAAAAATCTGTTCCAAAATATGCCCTCCATTTCCTGAGGCAGGTCATGTTTGACGAGCCGGAAAGCTTACGTTCATTTTATGAACGTTCATTATGTGAACAGTATAATCCTTTTTCCCGCTTTTGTCAACGCCCATTCAGGAATTCTATCGAAAAATTCCCCCCGGTTATGAAAAAATATCTGGTCATTTTTACCGGAATATGGTATAATCAGGAATATATACAAGTAATATTATAAACTGTTCTCTAATTATTTTGACCAAATCTGACGGAGGAATGGCTGCGATGGAAAAAGAAAAAATTCTGATTGTAGATGAATATGAAATTAACCGCGCCATTCTCAGCGAACTGTTCAGCAGAGAATATGATATTTTGGAAGCCGGAAACGGTCAGGATGCGGTCTCGCTGTTGTCACAGCCCAATATCTGCCTGATTTTTCTGGATGCCCGGCTGCCTACAATGGATACCCGGTCTCTTCTCCGAATGATCAGGACACAGAAAAAGCTTGCACAGATACCGGTCCTGCTGATGGTCAGCTCCACCGACGATGAAAAAGTCCGGCAGATGCTGCCGGACGTCGCCGACGTCATTTACCGGCCTTTTCACCCCGGAATTATCCGGCGGCGGGTTTCCCGTATTCTGGAGATGCAGCGGCTGGAACAGAATACCGACCAAATCGCACAGGCACAGCTGACCTATCAGCTGCAATGGCTTAAAGGCCGGGAGCTGTCCGATTATATGATTATTGATGTCCTGAGTACAGTTCTGGAGTTTCGGATGCATGACGCAGGCGGACATGTCCAACGTATCCGGCTGCTGACCTGCCTTTTACTGGAACAGGTCAAGGAGCGCTGGCCGCGGTACCATCTGACCGACGAGATTATCCGTCAGGTCGGACTGGCCGCCATGATGCACGACGTCGGAAAAATCGCGGTTCCCGACAAAATCCTCGAAAAACCCGGTCCGCTCAACGTTGAGGAATATGAACAGGCCAAACAGCATACGACGGCCGGTACCCATCTGCTCAAGGACATCGGCTTTTTTAACGACCTGCCCGGCCGCAGTTATTATTATGATGTCTGCCGCTGGCACCATGAACGCTGGGACGGCAGCGGATACCCGGATGGACTGACGGGTGAAGAGACGCCAATCTGGGCACAGGCAGTCGGGCTGGCGGATTGCTACGATACGCTGGTCAACCGGCGGGTCTACAAACCCGCATACAGCCATCAGGAAGCCGTACAGATGATTCTGCGGGGTGACTGCGGCTGTTTTAATCCGGTCCTGCTGGATATCTTTCAGGATATGGAACAGCAATTTTATCGGGTGATACTGGAAAATGGACTGCTGCCGGACACAGAGTTTTCTGAAACCGACAGCCAAAAAGGCAGTTCGTCTGCGCCTTACCGCAGCAACCCTGTTGTGTATGAAAAAATCCTGAATGAACGTGTCAACCGGCTGCTGCGCCAGGAACAGCTCAAATATCAGAAACTGGCCGATCTTTCTCAGGATATCACCTTTATCTGGGACAGGGACAGCAATCTGCTGCGCTTTTCAAGCGAATTTTCCCGAATATTCGGAATGGACAGCGTATTTTCGGATGCGAGCAGCCTGCTGAAGCCGAACCGCCTGCTTCCGGAAAGAGACCGGCTGCAGCTGAACGAAATGATAGCCAGTCTGCCGCCGCGAACCCCTCAGCTTCAGTTCCAGGTACAGCTGATCCATGCCGACCAAAAGCCGCGATGGTATGCGGTCTATATCCGGTTTTTCTGGGATGAAACCGGGTACAGCCAGACGTATTGTACCAGCTTTATCGGCAAACTGACCTGTATCGATGAGCGTAAACAGCAAACGCTTCAATGGAAACAGGAAGCAACTTTCGACTATCTGACCGGACTGTACCGGCGCAGCGGGCTGGATATGGAATTACAGCAGCTGACAGCTCAATCTGAACAGTTTGCCCTTCTGTATATGGACGTCGACCATTTCAAGCAAATCAACGATCAGCGTGGGCATTTGTTTGGCGACAAATTCCTGAAAGCTTTTGCTGACATTCTGCGCAGCAACCTGCGTTCCACCGACCTGATTGCACGGATAGGCGGCGATGAATTTGTCGCCGTGCTCAAATCTCTGCCCAATGTGTCCATCGCATTTCGAAAAGCTGCCCAGCTGGCGGCTGCCTTCCAGCAGATTCCCGACATCGACGGAAAAACAGGTGCTTTTTCCGGCAGCATCGGTATTGCATTCTATCCGGAAGACGGGATGACTGCTGACCAGTTGATCCGGCGGGCAGACAGGGCGCTTTATCGCTGTAAAAATGACCCGCAGGTCGCGTATGTCCGTTATACACCCGATATGGAATACATCGAGTCATAAATAAAAACAGTGCAGATGCTCATTCCGGGCACCTGCACCATGTTCAGAATTTTGGCCTGCATAACAAGGAGGGGCCGTTCCGCAGAATATCTGCGGAACGGCCCTTCACTTATTTACAGAGGATGGTTTTAACAACCGGACACACATTAACCCTCAATCATAATGGTATTCTTCTGCGGAAGCTGCTTCTGTTCTTTCGGAACAGTCATGGTCAGGATACCATCTTCCATCTTGGCCTTGATATCTTCACTGCGGACAGAATCCCCAACGTAGAAGGTACGGCTGCACTTGCCGGACCAACGTTCGCGGCGGATATAACCGGTCTTTTCCTGGTCCTGATCTTTATCCAGGCCCTTGGCAGCGGTGATCGTCAGATAACCGTTCTCAAGTTCGATCGTGACATCTTCTTTCTTGAAACCAGGCAGGTCAATTGCAACCTCGTAGTTATCTCCCTCTTCACGGACGTCCGTCTTCATGAGGTTCTTCTCGTTCTTACCATAAAGCGGATTGCGGCCGGGGAAGAAATCTTTATCAAACCAATCATCGAACAAATTCTCACCGAAAATACTAGGCATTAACATAAATCATTCCTCCAATCAGGATGTAAACAACTTTTTTGAAACGCCGCTTTCGCGGCTGAACAAAGCACCGGCTGTTTACCGGGGAGCTGTTCTCCTTTTCCGGAGCCCTTGCTCTTTCTTTGTTCTGATTTTATTATACCACAAATTTTAGCACTGTCAATATATGAGTGCTAGTTTTTACTTTTTGTTCACCCAATGACGCCTTTCCTTGGCAAAATATAAAGAAAGTGAAAGTTTTTCTTAGAAAAACTGAATTAATTTTTTAATTGAGTTTAGTTTGTTTATCTGTCCCAAAAATTTCCACAGTTTATCTTCCGTCAATTGCTGCAATTCTTATCCTGCCTGTCCTTGACGGGGTGGAGCAGATATGATATACTGTATACGGTTTAGAACTTTTCTAAAAACAAAGGAGTGCTGTTGCCATGTATAATATCCGCAAACTGACATCACAACTTTACTGGATTGGCGGAAATGACCGCCGTCTGGCTCTTTTTGAGAATGTATACCCCATTCCTCAGGGCGTTTCCTACAACGCCTATCTGTCTGTCGGAGAAGAAACGGTGCTTTTTGATACCGTTGACCATGCTGTCTCCGGCACCTTCTTTGATAATCTGGCGCACCTGCTCAACGGCCGCAAGCTGGATTACATCATCGTCAATCATATGGAACCTGACCATTGCGCAACCCTCGCAGATACCGTGTTCCGCTACCCCGAAGCCAAAATCGTCTGCAACGCCAAAACCGTCTGCATGATCAAGCAGTTCTTTTCCTTTGATATCGACTCCCGTGCACAGATTGTCAAGGAAGGCGATACCCTGACCATCGGCGGACATACCTATGCGTTTGTTATGGCTCCGATGGTACACTGGCCGGAAGCCATGGTTACGTTTGACACCACCGACAGCATTCTGTTCTCTGCCGACGCATTTGGCACCTTCGGTGCTGTCTCCGGCAGCATTTTCGCCAAGGACGTCGACTTCGAAAACCGTCATCTGGATGAGGCAAGACGTTATTATACCAACATCGTTGGCAAATACGGTCCTCAGGTCGCTGCTCTGCTGAAAAAGGCCGGCGGACTGGATATCAAGATGATCTGCCCGCTGCACGGCTGGGTTCTGGAAGGCGAACAGATCGGCTGGTTTGTCGACAAGTACCAGAAATGGGCGACCTATACTCCCGAAGAGAAAGGCGTTCTGATCGTATATGGTTCGATTTACGGCGGAACGGAAAATGCTGCTGAGATTCTGGCAGGCATGCTGGCTGAAAAAGGCGTCACCAATGTCGCAGTTTACGACGCTTCGGCGACCCATGTCTCCTACCTGCTGTCTGAAGCATTTAAATACAGCCATCTGGTATTCGCTGCTTCCACCTACAACGCCGGCATCTTTACACCGGTTGAAAACCTGCTGACCGACCTGGCGGCCCATTCGATGCAGAACCGTACCGTCGGTCTGGTTCAGAACGGTACCTGGGCGCCGATGAGCGGCAAGCTGATGAACGAAGAAGTCGGCAAGATGAAGAATACGACCATCCTGGAACCGGTCGTTACCCTGCGTTCTACCGTCTCTGAACAGACGGTGACGGAACTGGCAGCACTGGCTGACGCAATCGTCGCTTCGATGAACTAAGTAACAGCTGATCATGGAACAGAGGGTTTCCGCGAATGGAAACCCTCTGTTTTTTACTGGGTGACAGAATTTGCATTTTCCCTTGACGCATTGGACAAAACGTGTTAGTATAAAGGTAGACAGTGCACGAGCACACCAGCAGTTATGCGAAGGAAGGCGGTATCCATATGCCAGTAACAGTCAAACAGATCGCCGAACTTGCCGGAGTATCCCGTGGTACGGTAGACCGGGCACTCAACGGCAGAGGTAATGTCCGGCCTGAAATCGAAAAGAAAATCCTGGCCATTGCCAAAGAGATGGGATATACCCCGAACCGTGCCGGAAAGGCACTGGCTTACCAGCGGAAAAACCTTTCATTTGGCATCATCGCAAATGCCGACGGCAATGAATTTTTCGACGAAGTCATGCAGGGTGCCCAGACTGCAATTGAAGAATACGCAGACTTCGGCATCACGCTGCAAATTGCCGGCGGCAGACGGTATGATGTAGACCAGCAGCTTGGTCAGCTGGATCAAATGCGAGCTGCCGGGGTGTCCGGTATCGCAATCAGCCCGATCAACCTTCCGGAAATCGAGCAGAAGATCAATGAGCTGATCGATCAGGGAATCCGGGTCCTTACGGTAAACTCGGATATTGAAAACACCCGCAGGCTTTGCTATGTCGGATGTAACTACTATCAGTCAGGCGTCACCGCAGGCGGTATGCTGCGCTTAATGCGGCCGCAGGGAGTCCGTGCAGGAATTGTCACCGGTTCGGTGCGTATGCTGGGACATAACCATCGGATGAAGGGCTTTTCGGATGTCCTCAAGACGATGCCTGACTCAAAGGTCGTCGATATCTGCGAAAGTCTGGATGAATCGGAAATCGCCTATCAGGTCACCCGTGAGATGCTGATCGCCCACCCGGAGATCAATACCCTGTATTTTGCAGCAGCCGGTGCGGTCGGCGGCATGCAGGCGGCGGTTGACCTTGGACTGACAGGTTTGACGGTTGTATCCTGTGATGATACAAGGGAAATCCGCAAGCTGGTTTCTGACCGGCTGATTCAGGCGACGATCTGCCAGGAACCTTTCAGGCAGGGATACCGGGCAATGCAGATCCTGTTCGACTCGATTGTAAACAATATCCCTCCCGCCGAGGAATTCTGTTATATGGATAATATCATCCGCATCCGTGAAAACCTCTGACAATATGAAGAAGGAGTATCCGCCATGAAAGCTTATATTGGTATTGACCTTGGCACTTCCGGCACCAAAACAGTGTTGTTTGACCGGGAAGGAAACGCGCTGGCTTCCGCAACCATTGAGTACCAGCTTTATCAGCCTCAGAACGGCTATGCAGAGCAGGACCCGGACGACTGGTGGAACGCCGCTGCCGGTACCATCAAGATGGTCCTCGAAAAAAGTGGGATTGCACCGGCTGACGTACGTGGTATCGGCATTTCCGGTCAGATGCACGGGCTGGTCATGCTGGATAAGGAAGGCAAGGTCATCCGCCGTTCGATCATCTGGTGCGACCAGCGTACCGCAAAGGAGTGCGCAGAAATTACCGAAAAAGTCGGAGCCAAACGGCTGATTGAAATCACCGCCAACCCGGCGCTGACCGGCTTTACCGCTTCTAAGATTCTTTGGGTACGCAACAATGAGCCGGAAAATTACGCACGCTGTGCAAAAATTCTGCTCCCGAAGGACTATGTCCGTTATAAACTGACCGGAGAATTTGCGACCGAAGTCTCCGACGCATCGGGTATGCAGCTTTTGGATATTCCGGGCCGCTGCTGGTCGGATGAAGTCCTCGAAAAACTGGATATCGATAAAAACCTGCTGGGCAAGGTATATGAATCTCCTGAAATCACCGGTTATGTCACCGAACAGGCTGCGGCACTGACCGGACTTGCAGTTGGTACGCCGGTCGTCGGCGGTGCCGGTGACAATGCCGCTGCCGCAGTCGGAACCGGTGTCGTTGAAGACGGCAAGGCTTTTACAACGATTGGTACATCGGGTGTCGTATTTGCCCATTCCTCGACCGTTTCGATTGACCCCAAAGGCCGTGTTCATACCTTCTGCTGTGCCGTTCCCGGACAGTGGCATATTATGGGTGTCACCCAGGGCGCCGGGCTGTCGCTGAAATGGTTCCGCGACAACTTCTGCGAAGCAGAAAAGGAAACTGCCAAGCTGATGGGAGTCGACCCTTATTTCCTGATGGACCAGGAAGCGGAAAAAGTCCCGGTCGGTTCCAACCGGCTGATCTATCTGCCCTATCTGATGGGCGAACGGACGCCCCATCTCGATCCGGATTGCCGCGGCGTATTCTTTGGCCTGTCGGCAATTCACACCAAACGGGACATGCTTCGTGCAGTGCTGGAAGGCGTTGCCTACTCACTGAACGACTGCAAAAATATTATCGGCGGCATGGGCGTTCCGGTCAACGATATGATGGCCTGCGGCGGCGGCGGTACCTCCAAAATCTGGCGGCAGATGCTGGCTGACCTGTACGGCTGTGAAGTCAAGACCGCCGCCAACCGGGAAGGTCCGGCACTGGGCGTCGCAATTCTGGCGATGGTCGGCACCGGAGAATACGCTTCGGTTCCGGAGGCATGCCGTGCAATCATCAAAGCGGACAAGGTACAGGCTCCGATTGCTGAAAACAGCGAAAAATATGCTCCTTTCTACAAGTTGTACACCGAGCTGTATCCGGCGCTGAAAGAAAGCTATTCCAAACTTGCCACACTCTAAAACTGCCTGATTTCCTCTCTCAAACTGCGCACCGGTCTGTCTGGTGCGCAGTTTTATATTGCCTGCCAACCAGTTTGGCACGTTTATTGTCGTTTTTTACAAAGATAGCGATAAAAATTTGACATACCATTTTCCCCGTGCTATAATGGTGCTTGCCGATTGATTCAGGACAAGGAAGCAGGTGCAAAGCCTGCGCAGGACCGCTGCCGTATGCAGCACAGCCCGCCTTCCGAACGGTCACTTCCGCAGAGTGGCCGGGATGAGATGACCATTGCGGCCGGTCGGCCGTGAGAAGGTTGGGAAAATGGGCGCTGCGAGCCGAAAGACTTGCCTGACCGGAAATAATATGCCGCGGTATCCGGCGTCAGCGAATGTCTGACCAGGTTTCCCTCTCATCGGATAATCTTTTAAAACAAAGGAGTGCTTTTTCATGCTGAAAAAGAACAAACTGTTTAGTGTCATTCTCGCATTTGCGCTGTCTGCGGCAGTCGCTGTCTCCTTCACCGGATGCAGCAGCAACGATAACACCACCTCGTCTTCTTCCTCCACTTCTGTAACAGAAAGCAGCTCTTCGGAAGAATCCTCCGCTTCTGAATCTTCGGAAGCATCCTCTGACGCCTCCGCTGAAACTTCTTCCGAAACCTCCTCTGAAACCTCTGCTGAAGAAGCAAGTGGTGAAAACGCTTCCGCTTCTTCCGAAGGCACAACCATCGGTGAGGGCGAGACCGAATTTGTATTTGAAGTCGTTTTGGACGACGGTTCCACTACCCTGTTCAACGTTAAGACCGACGAAACAACCGTCGGCGCTGCTCTTCTCGACCTCGGTCTGATCGCAGGTGACGAGAGCGAATATGGACTGTACGTCAAGACCGTCAACGGCGTAACCGCTGATTACGACACCGACGGCAAATACTGGGCATTCTATATCGACGGCGAATACGCTTCCACCGGTGTCGATTCTACCGACATCGTTCCCGGCAGCACCTACTCTTTCAAGATTGAAGCATAAATATTCTGACAGCACCCCGCCATCCTCCGCCGGGCGAAAGCTTCGGCTTTCGCTGCGGGAGATGGCGGTTTTTGCGATGCTGGGGGCGCTGATGTACTGCTCCAAAATTTTGATGGAGTGGGCACCCAACATCCACCTCTTAGGGATGCTGACAATGACCTATACGATTGTTTATCGGAAAAAGGCGCTGTATCCGATTTATACATATGTGCTGTTAAACGGACTGTTTGCCGGTTTTTCGGCATGGTGGGTCCCTTACCTTTACCTTTGGACGGTGCTATGGGGTGTGACGATGCTGCTCCCGCAGAATATGCCCAAAAAGATCGCTGTTCCGGTCTACATGCTGGTCTGCGCACTGCATGGGCTTGCATTTGGAACCCTTTATGCTCCGGCACAGGCGATTATGTTCGGACTGTCATTCAAGGGAATGATCGCCTGGATCATCGCCGGGCTGCCGTGGGACGCAGTGCATGCGCTTGGAAACCTGGCGGCAGGCACGCTGATTGTTCCATGCTCCACCCTGCTGAAAAAAATCGAAAAAGCAAGCGGAAGACTATAAACGCTAAAAAACTGCCATTGAGGAAATTCCCCGATGGCAGTTTTCTGTTTACGCACAAATGCCCTCTCTCTGTCGGATGACAGAGAGAGGGCATTTTCAGTTGCTATTCAGAGTAAGCCGTCCAAACAAAATTATTTGTACAGCTCAACCAGTTTGAGCAGATGCTCGTAACGAGCCTTTGCGGTATCCTCAGACTTCGCAAACAGTTCTTTTGCACGGTCGGGGAATGCCTTAGCCAGACGGCTGTAACGGGTCTCGTTTGCAAGCAGATCCTGGTAGCTGCCGTCGCCTTCCTTAGAGGTCAGGGTGAAGGGGTTCTTGCCCTCAGCCTTGAGCGCAGGATTGAAGGTGAACAGGTTCCAGTAACCAGCCTTAACTGCCTTCTTCATTTCGTTCTGGCAGTTGGTCATGCCGCCCTTAACACCGTGCAGCTCGCAGGGAGCGTAGCCGATGATCAGAGACGGGCCGTTATAAGCTTCAGCCTCGTTGATAGCCTTCAGAGCCTGTGCGGGGTTAGCGCCCAGAGCGATCTGTGCAACATAAACGTAGCCGTAGCTCATAGCAATCTCAGACAGAGACTTCTTGCCGATTTCCTTACCAGCAGCTGCAAACTGGCAGACTTCGCCGATGTTGGAAGCCTTGGAAGCCTGTCCGCCGGTGTTGGAGTACATCTCGGTATCGAATACGAAGACGTTGACATTCTCGCCGGAAGCCAGGACATGGTCCAGACCGCCGAAGCCGATGTCGTATGCCCATCCGTCGCCGCCGAAGATCCAGACGCTCTTCTTGGAGAGGTACTGTTTCTTGGACAGGATTTCAGGAGCAACAGGGCATCCTTCTGCAGCAGCCTTTTCCAGCTCAGCAACCAGAGCAGGAACGGTAGCAGCGTTCTTCTTGGTATCGTTCTTGGTTTCCATGAATGCAGCAACAGCAGCTTTCAGTTCAGCGGAAGCCTTGTCGCTTGCAGCCATGTCTTCCAGTTTCTTAATGATCTGGTCACGGATAACCTTCTGGCCGAGGTACATACCAAAGCCATGTTCTGCGTTATCCTCGAACAGGGAGTTCGCCCATGCAGGACCATGACCGGAAACCTTGTTGACGGTGTAAGGTGCGGTAGCAGCCGGGCCGCCCCAGATAGAGGAACAACCGGTAGCATTGGAGATATACATCTGCTCGCCGAACATCTGGGTTACGAGACGAGCATAAGAGGTTTCTGCACAGCCAGCGCAGGAGCCGGAGAATTCAAGCAGCGGCTGGTTGAACTGAGAGCCCTTGACCATTGTTTCGGAGGGCATGCCCGGTTTCTTGCGGACATTCTCGTAGCAGTAGTCGAATACAGGCTGCATATGAGCTTCTGCTTCCTGAGGGACCATCTTGATGGCGCCGGTCGGGCAGACGGTGACACATTCGCCACAGCCCATGCAGTCCAGAGGAGATACAACGACAGAGAACTTGTAGCTGGGATCGATGTCCTTGATGCCCTTGACAGCGACGGTGCGGATGTCAGCAGGAGCAGCAGCAACCTCTTCCTCAGACAGGATGTAAGGACGGATGGTTGCATGAGAACATACAAACGAGCAGAGGTTGCACTGTGCGCACTTTTCAGCGGTCCATTCAGGAACCATGACAGCAACGCCACGTTTTTCGTAAGCAGAAGCGCCCAGTTCGAACTGACCGTCAGCGATCTTAGCGAATGCAGAAACAGGCAGCGAATCGCCGTCCATCTTGGCAATCGGATCCATCAGGTTCTTGACCATGTCGACAACAGCAGGACGGCCGAAGATCTCAGCAGCCATTGCGTCGGGAGTCGGATTCTTCCAGGACTCAGGAACCTTGACTTCATGCAGTGCGTCCAGACCAGCGTCGATTGCCTTGTAGTTCATCTCGACAACTGCGTCGCCCTTCTTGCCGTAAGACTTCTTAGCAGCCTCTTTCATGAAGCGGACAGCGTCGTCGATCGGCATAACGTTGGCGAGTTTGAAGAATGCAGACTGCAGGATGGTGTTGGTACGTTTGCCCATACCGATCTCAATAGCCTTGTCGATCGCGTTGATGGTGTAGAGCTTGATGTTGTTGTCAGCAATATACTTCTTAGCAGCTGCCGGCAGCTTTTCTTCCAGCTCTTTGTCATCCCACTGGCAGTTGATCATAAAGATACCGCCGGGTTTGACGTCCTGAACCATCTTAAAGCCCTTGACAACATAAGAGGGGTTGTGGCAGGCAACAAAGTCAGCCTGGTTGATGTAGTAGGGGCTCTTGATCGGCTTGTCGCCAAAACGCAGGTGCGAAATGGTTACGCCGCCGGTCTTCTTGGAGTCATACTGGAAGTATGCCTGGATATATTTATCGGTGTGGTCGCCGATGATCTTGGTGGAGTTCTTGTTTGCACCGACGGTACCGTCGCCGCCCAGACCCCAGAACTTGCACTCAACAGTGCCAGGAGCAGAGGTAATGGGAGCAGGTTTAACCTCAGGCAGGGACAGACCGGTAACGTCGTCGACAATACCGATGGTGAAGCGTGCCTTGGGCTCGTCCTTTTCCAGTTCTTTGTAGACTGCGAAAACAGAGGAAGGAGGAGTGTCCTTGGAACCCAGACCGTAACGGCCGCCGATCAGGACGATATCGTTGAGGCCAGCTTCACGCAGGGTAGCAGCGACATCCAGATACAGAGGCTCGCCCAGAGAGCCAGGCTCTTTGGTACGGTCGAGAACAGCGATCTTCTTGACAGACTTGGGCAGGACTTTCAACAGAGCGGAAGAAACCCAGGGTCTGTACAGACGAACTTTAACCAGGCCAACCTTTTCGCCCTTAGCGGTCAGGTAGTCGATAACTTCGTCTGCAACGTCACAGATGGAGCCCATCGCGATGATTACGCGGTCAGCATCCTCAGCGCCGTAGTAGTTGAACAGGTCATAGTTGGTACCCAGTTTCTCGTTGACTTTTGCCATGTATTTTTCAACAACAGCAGGCAGTGCTTCGTAAACAGGGTTGCAAGCCTCACGATGCTGGAAGAAAACGTCGCCGTTTTCATGAGAGCCACGCATAGCGGGGTGCTCAGGGTTCAGAGCATGTGCACGGAATGCTTCAACAGCGTCCATGTTGACCATTTCTTTCAGGTCAGCGTAGTCCCATTTTTCGATCTTCTGGATCTCATGAGAGGTACGGAAACCATCAAAGAAGTTGATGAACGGGACTTTGCCTTCGATTGCAGCCAGATGTGCAACAGCAGACAGGTCCATAACTTCCTGTGGGTTGGTCTCAGCCAGCATGGCGAAACCGGTCTGACGGCAGGCATAAACGTCACTGTGGTCACCGAAGATGTTCAGCGACTGGGTAGCAACGGTACGCGCAGATACGTCAAATACACAGGGAAGCTGCTCAGCAGCGATTTTGTACATGTTCGGGATCATCAGCAGCAGGCCCTGAGAAGCGGTAAAGGTGGTGGTCAGAGCGCCAGCGGCCAGAGAGCCGTGAACAGCACCTGCAGCACCTGCTTCGGACTGCATTTCGACAACCTTAACCTGGTTGCCAAAAATATTTTCGCGGCCTTCCGCAGACCACTGGTCAACATAGTCTGCCATCGGGCTGGAAGGAGTAATAGGGTAGATTGCAGCAACGTCGGTAAACGCATAAGCTACATGCGCAGCAGCGGTGTTGCCATCCATTGACTGTTTTGCTCTGGGCATTGGAATTATCCTCCTTGATTAATAATACAAGATAGTTGGAGACCGGTCAGGCGGGGCTTACCGGTTTCCCCAGAACCAAATCGAAGGGAACAGTACACCTTCAATTTATCACTCTAATTTTAGCACCTATTGAGCAAAAAGTAAAGGGCACAATTTATAAAATTGTTGTATATTTTTCCCTTATAGCAGCTGCCGCGCCGGTCAGCTGTAGGATGCCGAAAACGATCAGACATCAATTAGATTACTCGTATACCGGACACGTCCTGCCATAACATCGTCATAATATTCTTGTTTACTTTCAATATATTTGAGATTTTCCTGTAGTTCCAGTATTTTTTGCTCCAGTTTCTGGCGGGTATTTTCCAGCATATCTTTTCTTTGCGGAATGGATTCCTGACCTTGCAGACAGTACGCCATATACTGCTTGATCTCTCTGATACCCATTCCGCATTTCCGCAGACATTGCACGCCCTTAATCCAGGCGATATCCCGTTCATCAAAAAGACGAAAATTATTTTCATCCCTTTTGACATTGGGAACCAGTCCTTCCCGGCAGTAAAATTTCAGTGCTTCATAGTTCATCTGAACCTGATTACAGGTTTCTTTCATTGTATACAGCATGGCGACTGCTCCTTCACAAAAAATTTACAAATAAGGCCGGTTTTATAATTGACCGGTAGTTACTACCGAGATGTATGATACCATTAACAAAGAAAAAATTCAAGGAGGAAATGATCATGCAATCAGTTATACTCAACAATGGAATTCAAATGCCGGCTGCGGGATTTGGCGTTTTCCAGATCCCGGATGAAACCCAGTGTATGCAGACCGTCTGTCAGGCAATTGAAGCAGGTTACCGTCTGATCGATACCGCACAATCCTACGGCAATGAAATTGCAGTGGGTAAAGCCATCCGCGCCTCCGGGATTTCACGGCAGGAACTTTTTATCACAACAAAAATCTGGATCAGCAACGCAGGTGAAACACAAGCCTACTCTTCGGTTTTGGAATCACTGGAAAAAATGCAGCTGGATTATCTTGATCTGGTCCTGATTCATCAGCCAGTGAATGACTATTATGGCAGTTACCGTGCATTGACTAAACTATATAAACAAGGAATAGTCCGTGCTATTGGCGTCAGCAATTTCTACCCTGATCGACTGGCCGACCTTGCTCTTTTCAATGAGGTTACGCCTGCTGTCAATCAAATCGAAATTAACCCGTTTCATCAGCAGATTGATGCACAGAAAATCAATGAAAAATATCATGTACAGTTACAGGCCTGGGCGCCTTTTGCCGAAGGCAGAAACGGCATGTTTACCAATCCGGTACTGACAGAAATTGGCAGTCGGTATGGAAAATCGGTTGGACAGGTCATTCTCCGCTGGCTGATACAAAGAGGAATCGTTCCGCTGGCCAAAACCGTCCGAAAAGAACGGATGCAGGAAAATCTGAATATCTTTGATTTTTCTCTGACCGCAGAAGAAATGCAGCTTATTGCATCGATGGACAGACAGGAGAGTTCATTTTTTGACCACCGGCAGGCTGCATCGGTTGAAATGCTGGCCGGCCTTGTCAGATAAGGAGGATACTGATGAAAGTATTGATGATTAATGGCAGCCCTAACCGTGAAGGATGTACCTATACTGCGCTCAGCGAAGTCGCGAAAACACTGGAAAAAAATGGCATTGAAAGCGAAATTGTCCATGTCGGCAATAAAGATATCCGCGGATGTATCGGATGCCGGAAATGCAAAGAAACCGGGAAATGTGTTTTTAACGACCTGGTCAACGAAGTGGCGCCAAAATTTGCCGAATGCGATGGCATTGTGATCGGCTCCCCTGTTTATTTTGCGTCTGCAAATGGAACACTGATATCTTTTATCGACCGGCTGTTTTACAGCACAACCATTGACAAAACCATGAAGGTGGGTGCCGCTGTTGTATCGGCCAGACGAGGCGGCTGTTCAGCTACCTTCGACGAACTGAACAAATACTTTACCATTTCCGGTATGCCAATTGCTTCCAGCCAGTATTGGAACAGCGTACACGGCTATACCCCTGAACAGGTCCATCAGGATCAAGAGGGTATGCAGGTTATGCGGACACTAGGAAATAATATGGCGTTCCTGATTAAGAGTATTGCGCTGGGTAAAGAAAAATTTGGCCTACCGCAGAAAGAAGAACATATCTTTACCAACTTTATCCGTTAAATTACCAAGCCAAAATATCTTGACTGTACAGATCATGCCGGTTGGAGCTTCGCACCAGCCGGCTATTATTTTATTCTGTTGGTTGCATGTAACGCGGATTTGGAGTATAATAGACAAAATAAAAAAATTCCTTATTCTGACTACAAAAGGAGGTGCCGCCATGGCTGTCGATCTCGGCATTGACCTCGGTACCACAAAAATTATTATCTACCGTCCCGGCAAAGGCATTGTGCTGGAGGAACCGAGCGTTGTCGCGTATAACACCCGCTCCGGAGAGGTCGTTGCGGTCGGTCATGAAGCTTTGCGGATGATGGGGCGCGCTCCCGCCTATATTCAGATTGAATGCCCGGTCCGGGAAGGGGTTATCTCCAACCATGAGTTTACCGAATTCCTGATCCGGGAGTTTGTCCGGAAAGTCGCCGGCGGACTGCTGACCCGTCCAAGGGTCGCAATCTGTATTCCTTCCGCAATTACGCGGGTCGAGGCACGGGCTGTTGTTGAAGCAGCACTGAGTGCCGGCGCAAGAAAAGTCTATCTGATTGACGAACCGATTGCTGCGGCCATCGGCGCCGGTATTGATGTTACCCGTCCAGTCGGACGGATGATGGTCGACCTCGGCGGCGGTACAACCGATATTGCCGTCATTTCGATGGGTGGAATTATTGTATCGGCTTCGCTGAAAATCGCCGGAAATACCTTCGACGAGGCAGTTGTCCGCTACATAGAAACAACCTATAAACTGGCAATTGGTACCACCGTCGGCGAACAGCTGAAAAAGGATATTGGCTGTGTATTCCAGCCTGAGCCCGGTATCCGGGCAACCATCCGCGGTCGGAACCTGATCACCGGTATCCCGGAAGAGATCACCGTTACACAGACCGAACTGGCCGACGTACTGCGCCCCCATGCCGATGAACTGGTGCTGGGCGTCAAACAGGTGCTGTCAAAAACCCCGCCCGAACTGTCGGGGGACGTCCTGACCGAAGGTATCCTGATGACAGGCGGCACCGCACAGCTGCGCGGACTCGACCGGCTGATCGAGGATGTCACCGGCATTCATACCCAGGTCGCACGTGACCCGGTGTCCTGTGTCGGCATCGGAACCGGCAAATGCTTCTCGCTGATCGGTGAGCTGAAAGAAGGATTTGAACTTGCCGCCGGCGGAAAAATCTGAATCATCAACATCTTTGGGGAGTATGACCGCACTGGTCATCTCCCCATTTGGGAAAAGGAGACGTTATGGCATGGCTGTCTGTTTTCTGACAAGTGCGTTCAACAATGGCTTTACCCCTGATTTTGAACGGGTACTGAAAGGATATCTCCCCGACGGCAGAACAGATGCGGGAAATTTTGTTTTTATCGCATCCGATTTCGACGATCCGCATGGAAACATGCACTGGGCTGAAGAAATTCGCGGCAAATTTGGAGAGATCGGCATCCTGTTTTCAGGATTCCATATTGTTGACCACACTGTTTCTCCCTCGCAGGCAGAAAAGTACATCCGCAACGCACAGGTAATCTGGCTCAGCGGCGGTGATACCCTGCGGCAGATCGCCAGTTTTAAGGAATATCACCTACGGGAACAGCTGATGGGATTTGACGGGATTGTCATCGGAATGAGTGCCGGTTCCATCAATATGGCCGACCGGGTTGTCCTTGCACGCAACATTTACGACAGATCGCCCCAGCTTGAGATTTATCAGGGACTGGGACTGGTTCAAATCAACATCGAGCCCCATCTGGACCCGGTCAACGCAGAACATCTGGATGACATTCTCGAAGCTTCCACCCATGCACCTATCTACGGTTTGTTTGACGACTCCTTTATTGTAGACGACGGACAGCATACCACCCTTTATGGGCCGTACTGTCTGTACAACCTCCAAAACAACAGCGTATCCATCTGATACGCAACGACCGGAAAGGAAAAAATCCGATATGATCTACCATTCTGCACAGCAGCTGATCGGCAATACCCCTCTGCTTTACCCTGAACGCTTTACCGCCGGGAAAAAGCTGTACGGAAAAGTGCTGGTCAAGCTGGAATGCTTCAATCCCGCCGGTTCGGTCAAAGACCGCGCGGCATATTATATGATACTGGACGCTGAACAGCGCGGGCTGCTGACACCCGGCAGCACCATCATCGAACCTACTTCGGGCAATACCGGCATCGGACTGGCGTCGATTGCTTCGATTCGCGGATATCAGACCATTCTGACGATGCCGGATTCGATGAGCGCTGAACGTCGGGCCATGCTGGCAGCATACGGTGCAAAGCTTGTGCTGACACCCGGAAGCGAAGGCATGGCGGGCGCAATCAAAAAGGCTGAACAGCTGCATCAGGAAATTCCCGGCAGCATCATCGCCGGTCAGTTTGAAAACCCGGCCAATGCACGCGCCCATTATGAGACAACTGGTCCTGAACTGTGGCGGGATACCGAAGGCAAAATCGATATTTTTGTCGCCGGAATTGGCACCGGCGGCACAATTACCGGCACCGGCCGTTATCTCAAAGAACAGAATCCTGAAATCCGGATTGTCGGTGTTGAACCGGCCTCTTCCCCGCTGCTGACCGGCGGCACAGCTGCTTCCCATGGCATTCAGGGAATCGGTGCAAACTTTATTCCCAAGCTGCTTGACCGGGATATTCTCGACCAGGTGATGGATATCACCGATGAACAGGCCAAGGCCGGCGCGCACGACTTTTCCCGTGCCGAAGGTATCCTGATCGGGATATCGTCCGGTGCAGCGGTTCATGCGGCCATTGAACTGGCCTCCATGCCGGAAAACGAAGCCAAAACCATTGTCGCCCTTCTGCCGGACGGCGGCGACCGTTATCTGTCTACTGGCATTTACGACTGATTATGCTTGAATTTCCTGCCTCTTTTCAGAGGCAGGATTTTTTGATAAATGGTTGTGCTGCTCTAACATCTTGACAATTGGCCGGCATCATCCTACAATAAAAGTTAATGCTCAAAAAGGAGTGGTCTTCTTTGATCCGCTTAATCATTCGCCAATTTGTCACCAAGCCGCTGAAAGGCTGCACCGATGAAGCAACTGTCCGCAAACAGTACGGAACCATGTCCGGCGGCGTCGGCATTGTCTTGAACCTGATGCTTTTTCTCGGCAAGCTGATTGCCGGCCTGATTTCGGGTTCAATCGCCATCACGGCGGACGCTTTGAACAACCTGTCGGATGCCGGTTCCTCCATTGTAACATTGGTCGGCTTCCGGATGGCCGGACGCAAACCGGATATTGAGCATCCGTTTGGTCACGGTCGTATTGAATACATCTCCGGACTGATTGTCTCGTTTATCATTTTGATGATGGGCTATCAGCTGCTGACCGACTCGATTGCCAAAATCCGTTCGCCCGAACTGGTCGGACTTGAACTGCTGCCCGCTGCGATTCTGATCGTCTCGATTCTGGTTAAAATGTGGATGGCACATTTTAACAGCTATCTGGCACGGGAAATTCATTCCGAGGCAATGAAGGCAACAGCTGCCGACTCCCGCAGCGATGCAATCTCTACCACTGCTCTGCTGGTTGGCATGGCCATCGGCAGTTATTTCCAGATTCCGCTGGATGGATGGCTCGGCCTGCTGGTATCGATCCTGATTCTGAAAACCGGATTTGAATCGGCGAAAGATACGATTTCTCCCCTTCTCGGCCAGCCGCCTGAACCGGAATTTGTCCAGGAGATTGAACAGACCGTTCTTTCCCACCCTGAGATTCTCGGCATCCATGATATGATTGTCCATAATTACGGACCGGGTCGTGTGATGGTGTCCCTGCATGCGGAAGTTGACGGCGACGGAGAACTGTTTTATCTGCACGACCTGATCGATAACATCGAACGGGAATTGGGCGAAAAGTTGTCCTGTATCGTCACAATCCATCTGGACCCGATTGATACTCATAATCCGCTGCTTGACCAGCTGCGAGAAACCGCACGTCAGGCGGTCGAAGCAATCGATCCCCGGTGCAGCATCCATGATGTCCGTCTGGTCAGCGGCACCAGCCACAACAACCTGATTTTTGATATTCTGGTTCCCCATGATCTGAAAATGTCGGATGACGAGATTAAACAAACGGTATCCGAAAAAATCCCGGAAACAGTTGATGGAGTTCGGATTTTTACCGTCATGAGCGTTGACCGGGACTTCACCGGAAGAAGTTGAATGAATAGCCTCTGCTGCTGTTGTAACTGTATACAAAGCGGCAGAGGCTATTCTGATCAATCTGCCAAAATCACTATTTTCCCTCTTGACTTTTGCGTTAAAGCTACTATAATTGTCATATGTAATCGTTTACATAAACGCTCGTTACCCAGGAAAGGATGTTGTTTCATATGAAACTTGGTATGATTGTCCGCCCTCAGCCGGAAGAATTTGATCACTTAAAAGAACTCGGTCTCGACTTTGCAGAATTTGACTTCAACCCCACCCAGTATTTTGGCCAGTCGGTTGAACAGATTCGTGAAATTGTCCCTCAGCTGAAAGAAGCTTCTCTCCGTACCGGTGTCGAAGTCGGTGCCGTTGGCCGCTGGGCAAGCCATCTGCTCAACGAAGATGGCTCGATCAACGAAGAAGAATGGAACAATGTCCGGGAAATTATCAAGGCCGGCAAAGAACTGGGCGCAAAACACTATCTGTGCAGCGTTGCCTATGTCCCCCAGCTGACTTACTACAAAAACATCACCGCAGCTATTGCCGCTCTCAAAATGATTGTTGCTGAGGCTGAGCAGGCCGGAATGAAGACCTGCCTCGTCAACTGCATTATGGGCGGCAACTATATCACCACCCCTGAACAGTGGAAACTGGTTCTGGACGAGGTTCCCGGCCTGTATCTCAAATATGACCCCTCTCACAGCTTTGTTCATGGCGGTGATCAGGGTGCCTATCTGCGGGAAGCATTTGAATGGGGCGACCGCTTTGGCTATGTTCATATCAAAGGCGTTGTCCAGCTGGGCAATTCCAATGAACCGCAGATGTGGAAGCTGAGAGACCTTTGCAAGCAGCATCCGGAAATGGAAGAGGTGCTGATGAAGGAAGTCATGCCTCAGGTCAACCACTACGATAACCCGCCTGCCGGCATCGATTCGATCAACTGGAGAGCATTCTTCGGTATCCTGTATAAACATGGTTACGACGGTTATCTGTCGATTGAGCCGCACTCCCGCACCTGGCAGGGTGAAAAGGGCGATTGGGGCGTCAAGTACACCATCCGTTATATCCGTGACCTGATGTTCAATCCTTCTGAAAAGTAAACACAGACTGGACAAATCCCGAAAACCGGCTGGTTTTCGGGATTTTTTGTCGCGGAATGTTTACATCCCATTCGGTTGATTTACCGGCTGGTTTGCGTTATAATAGCTGTATTGCACCGAAGCGGAAAATACCCTTGACGGGCTTGGAAAGGAACAGAATTATGGCAAAAAATAAGGGAAAAAACAGCAACTACCAGACAGATTCACGTCGCGCTGCTGAACTTCTCGCCAGCCATCAACAGCAAGAGGAACAAAAGCGCCGAAAAAAACTGCCCCACCGGCTGACCCATTCGGAAAAGAAAAACCTGAAATTAAAGACGACACAGATTATCTGTATTGTTCTGGTTGTCCTGCTGGTGATGACCAGCGGCGTGACTGCGATTGTTTCGATCGTCTTTTCTGAAAAGCAGATGACAGCTGCTGACTACATGTATCCTCCGCTTTTCCTGTATGACGGAACCTACTATATGGTCACCTCCGAACAGCTGACCGAAAAGCCGGAAGGTGAATCTTCCGAGGAACTGACGGCCGTCACAACCGGAGACCAGAATACCTTCCCGATTACCGATGGCAGCTGCAACTTTGGCGGAAAGACCGTCCCCTTTCTGATGGTAGACGGCGTCATGTACTGCTGCACTGAAGAGGGAATCTACTTAAAATGCAGCGTATTCGATACCGGAACCAGTGAGGATGCGTCGGAAGACGCTTCCTCCGATGCATCTGTATCCGAAAGCAGTGAAACGGAAAACGAATCGGATACCAGTCAATCCAGCGAGGAAAACTGAAGGGAGAACCTGACATGAGAAAATATGATATTATCCTGATGGACGCAGACGACACTGTTTTTGATTTTGGCAAAGCTGAAATCAATGCGCTTCACCGTCTGTTTACAATGTACAACATTCCGTGGACAGAGGACAATGTCCATCGTTATCAGCAGATTAACGACGCAATGTGGCTAGAATTTGAAAAGGGAGACATCACCAAAAGCTTTCTTCTGGACAACCGGTTTGCCCGCTTTTTTGAAGCGATCGGATTTTCGGGCGACGGCGTAAAGGCCAACAGCGATTATCTGGACGGACTGGCAGAAGGAAATATTCTGCTGCCGGGTGCACTGGATCTCTGCCGCAAAATCAAGCAGTTGGGCGCGAAACTTTACCTTGCCACCAACGGTGTCACCCGTGTACAGAAAAAACGGCTGGCAACTTCGGAACTGGCCGATCTGTGCGACGGTATCTTTGTCTCAGAGGAAGCAGGTTCCCAGAAACCCCAAAAGGAATATTTTGACTTTGTCTTTGACCGTCTCGGAAATCCTCCGAAAGAAAAAGTCCTGATGGTCGGGGATTCCCTTTCCAGTGATATCAAGGGTGCTGTCGCCTACGGTATTCCCTGCTGCTGGCTCAATCGCAAAGGTCAGACAACCGATCTGCCTGTCACTTATATGGTCACCAGTGTCCCAGATATCCTGTCGGCAATTGAAGGATGAAAACTGCCGGACTGAATGACCCGCTCGATCTCTTTCACTGGACCGAACGGGAATATAACCTGATATTGGGGTGGCTGCGAAAAAGCAGCCGCCGGGAAAAGATTGCAGCTAAGATTGTCCGTGGGCTGCCGCCGTTATTTTTCGTCGTATATGCGCTGCAGCTCTGCCTGACAGGCTGGCGGACACTGGCTTCCGGATTTGCCTGGGAACAGGTGGTGTCGCTGACTGGAACGATTGTGTTTCCGGCAGGGTGCCTGTTTATTTCCGGTCTGCTGCGAAGACGAATCAACCGCAAACGCCCTTACCAGCAGCTTTCGATTCGGCCGCTGATCGATAAAAAAGGAGGAAAATCCTTTCCATCCAATCACACCGCCAGTGCATTCGTTCTGGCGATGACGATGTTTCGGATGTCCGTACCGGTCGGATGTGTTATGCTTGTACTTGCGGCGATAACTGGTCTGAGCCGGCTGGCAGCCGGTCTGCACTGGCCGGAAGACGTGCTGGGCGGTGCATTACTGGGACTGATATGCGGCGCAGCCGGGCTGATGATTCTGTGAGCAATATAAAAATTTGGGTAAAAAACAAAAATTGACAGAAAAAGCCCTTGACATTTTTGCAGGATGTGTTTATAATAATTGCATATTTAAAAACAGCGTCGATGGGAAGAGTAGATTGGAATGGTCGTTCCAGAGAGCCGCAGGCGGTGAAATTGCGGTACAGATTTCCCTTTGAAGAACATCCCGGAGCTGCTGACCCAAAGGAAGGAGATCCCTTTCCGAGTAGGCTCAGACGGGGTTGGACCGTTATATCCGATAGATATTGAGAAGTGTCAGTATTGAGTTGGGATCGCAGGATCCAATTTAGGTGGTACCGCGGAAGTCAAGTCTTTCGTCCTAAACAATCGTGTTTAGGACGAAAGACTTTTTTGTTTTTGCGGCAAAACCCGATAAAGGAAGGATTGAACCGATATGATGAGAACCGATTATTGCGGCGCACTCCGAGAGAAAGATGTGGGGCGTGCCGTCACCGCAGCCGGTTGGGTACAGACCAAACGGGATATGGGCGGTGTAATCTTTATTGACCTCAAAGACCGGGAAGGCACCTTACAGGTCGTCTTCAACCAGCAGAACCTTTCCGCTGAAGATTTTTCGGCAGCAGAAAAACTGCGCAACCAGTCGGTTATTCAGGTAACCGGCACCATCCGGATTCGGTCGGCAGAAACCTACAACCCCCGTCTCCAGACCGGCACAATTGAACTGATGGCTGAAAAGCTGAATGTCCTGTCCCAGGCCAGCCAGCTGCCGTTTGATCTGGACGACAATGTGCAGGTCAGAGAGGATTTGCGGCTCGAATACCGCTATCTCGACCTGAGAAGAAGCTCCCTCTACCACAACCTGCTGACCCGTCACAAGCTGGTGCGGGTGGTCGAAGACTTCTTGGACGAAAAAGAATTTATCAACGTCGAAACACCGATGCTCTGCAAATCCACTCCGGAAGGCGCACGGGACTATCTGGTTCCCAGCCGTGTCCATCCGGGCAGCTTTTATGCGCTGCCCCAGTCTCCCCAGATCTACAAACAGCTGCTGATGGTCGGCGGTATCGACCGGTATTATCAGATTGCACGCTGTTTCAGAGACGAAGACCTGCGTGCCGACCGTCAGCCGGAATTTACCCAGGTGGATATGGAGATGTCCTTTGTCGAACAGGAGGATATCTTCCAGCATCTGGAAAGCCTGTTCAAGCAGATCATGCGCAAAATGAAAGGGCTGGATATGCGGGAACCGTTCCTGCGGATGACCTGGCAGCAAGCAATGGACGTCTATGGTTCAGACAAACCTGACCTTCGATTCGGGCTGCCGATTGTCGACATCACTGATATCGCAAAGGTATGCAGCTTTGCGGTATTCCGCAGGGTTGCAGATTCCGGTGGAGTAGTCCGGGCAATCTGTGTACCGGGCGGCAACTCCTTTACCCGTTCGACCATCGATGAACTGACCCGCAAGGCCCAGAGCTATGGCGCAGGCGGCATGGCCTGGATTGCACTCCGGCCGGACGGCGAGGTCTACTCCATCCTGACCAAATACTTCTCTGAATCGGATATTCAGGCGATTATCCATGCGGTTGACGCCCATCCGGGTGATTTTATCCTCTTTTGTGCCGACAAACTGGCAACGGTCAGAAGAGTTCTCGGTTCCTTGCGGCTGGACCTCGGCGACTTGTTGGGACTGCGGGACAAAAATGTCTATAAATTCCTGTTTGTCACCGATTTTCCTCAGTTTGAATGGTCGGATGAGGAAAAGCGCTGGGTCGCAACCCACCACCCCTTTACGATGCCTTATCCGGAAGACGTCCAGTATCTGCTGACCGACCCCGGACGTGTACGGGCGCAGGCTTATGACGTCGTTCTCAACGGTGTTGAGATGGGGTCCGGTTCCATCCGTATCCACGACCAGCAGGTTCAGAAAATCATGTTTGAAGCGCTCGGCTTCTCGGATGATGAGATTCAGGACCGGTTCGGATTTATGGTCAACGCTTTCCGGTATGGCACACCGCCCCACGGCGGCTTTGCATTCGGTCTGGACCGGCTGGTTATGATTCTGTGCGGTGCAGATTCGCTGCGGGATGTCATCGCATTCCCGAAAGTCAAGGATGCTTCCTGTCCGATGACCAGTGCGCCCTCCGCCGTCAGCACCGAACAGCTGGAGGTCCTGGGGCTGCTGGAAGGATTCAAACAGGAGCATATCGCCTCTCAGAAACAGAAACAGAAAAACGCCAGCCTGATTGACATCGAAAACGTTGCAAACCTTGCCCGTCTTTCGCTGACGGATGAAGAAAAAAGGCGGCTGCCGGATGAGATGGGCGATATTATTGCCTTTGCCAACCAGCTTTCGGCGCTGGATACCGAAGGCGTGCCGATTACAGCCCATGTTGTCCCGCTCAGGAACGTCTTCCGGGAGGATATCCCCTCCAGCCGCTTTACCCGCGAACAGATGCTGTTTAACGCACCGACGACCGATGGCGTTTATATGACGGTGCCCAAGACGGTAGAGTGACACCGTTTATCGAAATATATAGAGGAGAATGGGGAATCAAATCATGAACACCAAACAGATCACTGAACTTTCACTCTGCCAGCTGAGCGGTCATCTCCAGTCAGGCGAGATTACAGCAGTTCAGGCAGCAAAAGCCTATCTGGACGTTATCCGGGAAAGAGAGCCCTCCATCAAGGCATACCTCTCGGTTCTGGAAGGGGAAGCCATGCAGAAAGCCGCACAGATTGACGACCGGCGGTCGCGTGGAGAAAAGCTCTCCCCGCTCGCAGGCATCCCGGCCGGTATTAAAGATAATATTTGTACCAGAGGTTTTACCACCACCTGTGCTTCCAGAATGCTGGAAAACTTTGTGCCTCCCTACGACGCCCACGTCATCGAAAAACTGGATGAAGCCGGCGCCGTCATGCTGGGAAAACTGAATATGGATGAGTTTGCAATGGGTTCTTCGACCGAAAACAGCTATTTTCAGGTCACCCATAACCCTCGTGACCTGTCCTGCGTACCGGGCGGTTCTTCCGGCGGTTCGGCGGCAGCGGTTGCGGCAAACGAGGCAGTCTTTGCACTGGGCAGTGATACCGGCGGTTCTATCCGTCAGCCGGCAGCATTCTGCGGCGTCGTTGGGATGAAACCGACCTACGGGACCGTGTCCCGGTACGGGCTGGTTGCGTTCGCCTCATCGCTGGACCAGATCGGTCCGCTGACCCGTGATGTAACCGACTCGGCGATGGTCATGGACTGCATTGCAGGACATGACAGCCGGGATACCACTTCCATCGACATGGAAAAACTCGACTATTCGGCTGAACTCGGAAAAGACATCCGTGGAATGAAAATTGCCCTTCCGAAAGAGTTTTTCGGGGAAGGACTTTCCGACGATGTCCGGAAAGGAATTGAAACAGCTGTAGCCCGGTTCAAAGAACTGGGGGCTGAAATCGTAGAAGTTTCGATGCCGACCCTTTCCCATGCACTTTCCGCCTATTATATCATCTCTTCCGCCGAAGCTTCCTCCAACCTTGCACGGTTCGACGGTATTCGGTACGGCTACCGGGCACAGGATTACGACGATATCACCTCGCTGTACAAAAACTCCCGCAGCGAAGGCTTTGGACAGGAGGTCAAGCGGCGGATTATGCTGGGCACCTTTGCACTGTCTTCCGGCTACTACGATGCCTATTATAAAAAAGCTTTGCAGGTGCGAACACTGATTGTCAATGACTACAACCGGATTTTTGAACAATGCGACTGCATCCTCTCACCAGTAGCGCCGACGACCGCCTATAAAATCGGTGAAAAGACGTCCAATCCGCTGGAAATGTATCTCGGCGATATCTACACCGTTCCGGTCAACATCGCCGGTGTTCCTGCTCTGTCAATGCCCTGCGCGACAGCTTCCAATGGCCTTCCGGTCGGCATGCAGCTGATTGGACGTCCCTTCTCGGAGCCTGTCCTTTACCGCATTGGGCGCGCCTATGAGACGACCTGTGAAACCACTTCCAGATAACGATCAGAGAGGAATGAATCAAGATGTCTGCATTTACTTCTGAATATGAAATGGTCATCGGTCTGGAAGTTCATGTCGAGCTGAAAACCCGGACCAAAATCTTTTGCAGCTGCCCGACCGACTTCGGCGCAGAACCCAACACTCATGTCTGCCCGGTCTGCATGGGTTTGCCCGGCTCTCTTCCGGTCCTCAACCGCAAGGTTGTAGAATACGCGATCAAGGCCGGCATGGCGACCAACTGTACGATTGCACGTTATTCCAAGCAAGACCGGAAAAACTACTTTTACCCCGATCTGCCGAAAGCCTATCAGATTTCCCAGTATGATCTGCCGCTGTGTGAACATGGATACCTGGATATTGAAACCTCTACCGGCTCCAAGCGCATTGGCATTACCCGCATTCACATTGAGGAAGACGCCGGAAAACTGGTCCACGATAAGAGCGGTACCTTTATCGACTGCAACCGCTGCGGCGTTCCGCTGATTGAGATTGTATCGGAACCGGATATCCGCTCGGCTGAAGAAGCAGTCGCCTACCTGCAAAAACTCCGTGCAACCATCCTGTATACCGGTATTTCCGATTGCCGGATGCAGGAAGGCTCGCTGCGGTGCGATGTCAACCTGTCGGTGCACAAACCAGGTCAGCCGTTTGGCACCCGTACTGAGATGAAGAACCTGAACTCCTTCCAGTATGTACAGAAGGCGATTGAGTTTGAATACCGCCGCCAGGTGGAAGCGATTGAAAACGGCGAAGAGATCGTCCAGGAGACCAGACGATTTGATGAAAAATCCGGAAAAACATCTTCCATGCGCCGCAAAGAGGATGCAAACGATTATCGTTATTTCCCTGACCCCGACCTTGCGCCGATTGAGATGAGCGAACAGCAGCTGGAACAGCTGCAAGCATCCATTCCGGTCCTTCCTGATCAGCGCAAGTCGAAATATATCGAACAGTTTGGTCTGACGGCTTATGACGCCGAAATGCTGACGGCTACCCCTGAAACCGCTGATTACTTTGAATCGGTCTGTGCGGCGACGGAATACCCCAAACAGGCCGCAAACCTGATGCTGACCGAAGTCTTCCGGCTGATGTCGGCAGAAAGCGAAGATACCGTCCGTATCCCGGTCGCACCCGCACACCTTGCTGCTCTGGTCAACATGACCATCGACGGCAAAATCAACTCGTCGACCGAGAAAAAGGTGTTGGGTGAACTGTGGAAAAACGGAGACCAGTCTCCGGAAGAATATATCCGTGCCCATGACCTGTTCCAGCTGAGCGACCCTGTCCTGCTGGAGCAGCTGGTCGATCAGGCCATCGCCCAGAACCCGAAGTCCATTGCCGACTTCAAGAAAGGCAAAACCAATGCCCTGAAATCGCTGGTCGGTCAGATTATGGGCAAAACTTCCGGCCGTGCAAATCCGGTCATTGTCCAGCAGCTGATTGACGAAAAAGTCGCAAAATTATAATTTAATCTCATCACGCAAAATCCCGGACTTTCCGCAATCGGAAAATCCGGGATTTTTCAGTCCATTTGATTATTCAACATATCGCAGTACCATAACGGTCCAGGGAGAAACCTCCACCCTGCCGCTGAACAGCTGTCCGGTGCGCAGATCTTCTGCTTTTCGGAAAAGCTGCAATTGTCCTTTCTGGCCTTTAAACTCCGCCAGCAAAACACCGGCTTCCAGATTATTTCCAGTCACCCGCGGTACGGCAAGCAGATTATCAGACGCCTGATAATCCGGCTGATGATGATTTTTGACAGCCTGACCGCTGGTATCCACCTCAGTCAGCCGCAGCAACAGTTCTTTTTGCGGAACAGTTCCCAGAAGAATCAGTTTCCCTTTCCCGATCTTTCTTTCCACAACTGCCGCCAATCCTGCCAGCTCATAGGAAGCGTTCCAGTATACAGCCGTTGCCCGGCCCTCTGCCGTCTGAAAAGCGTCATACCATACTGCGCCGTCGCTCTTCTCTCCATACGAGTCATGCAGGTCAAACGGGTACTTTTCATTTGCCGCCAGCGCATATCTGCGGGTGCATCCAGCCCATTCCTCCAGCGGTCCCAACGGCTTTTCCAGCTGCCCACCGGCCGCATCCCGGCATCCGGTCAGCGGTCCGGCAATCCAGATGCCGCCTTCTTCTATCCAGCTGCGCAGACGGGAATACAGTTCTTCGTCAATATACGGCAGTAGAGGCGAAATAACCACACGATATCCGGAAAGGTCATGAGAGGGTGGGATAATATCCACCCGCTGACCGGCACGGCGCAGCGGCGCATAAAAATAATCCCGCAGCACCGGCTGATATTCCAGTCCAGCCGCAATTGGCTGGGCAAGGAACAGCTTTTCAGCCAGTGCGTCATAATGGATAGCAATTGGGGCAGACTCTATTTTGGTCTGATTCAGGAAATCGGCGCATCTTTTAAAATCCACAGCCAGCTGTCTGATTTCGCCATAGGTATGGTTGGGGCGTCCATGCGCATCAATGACCGCGCCGTGCATCAGTTCATGTCCTGCGCGATGAGCGCGCCAGTGCCAGTACAGGTTGGCTTCACCGCCGAAAATAACCGGCAGCCAGGAATTAACGGTGCAAAATCCACGCGGTTTATACGGCTGTCTGGCGGTGCTGCCATTGCCGCAGGGGTCGGTCTCGGTATTCCACAGCGGCGTATCCCGCAGCGTTTTGAGATATTCAAACCAGAAAAATACCTGCTCCAGATTTTCCTCGTCATTATAATGGTTAAACATCACCACATCCGCTTCTTTGGTCAGTTTATCATGACTGACCAGCGGTGCCGGCATCATATCGGTGCCGACCGGTTTATTGGAATACTTTTTAATTGTACGGTACTGCCGGTTGACATACCCAACCACAGAATCCTCCTGAAATTCCAGCCAGGCCATTTTCAGCGCCGGATGATGCCAGACGTCGCTTCTGGGCAGAGGAATCTGCTCAAAGTTTTGATATTCCTGGCTCCAAAGGGTGAGCTGCCAGGACTGGTTCAGCTGCTTAATCGTACCGTAACGCTGTTTTAAAAACCGATGAAACTTTTCCTGGCATGCAGGGCAAAAACATCCTTTTCCCTGCCAGATATAGACCTCATTATCGACCTGCCAGCCGATTACATTCGGACAGCTGTCAAATTCCCTGACCAGTGCCTCGTTTATTTTCTCAATATAATACTGATAAACCTCGTGATTGGGGCAATAATGCAGACGTGCGCCGTGGGTGGTCCGCCGGCCATCCTCCGCCATCGGGAGAATATCCGGATACTTTTGGGTCAGCCACACCGGCGGCGTCGCGCTTGGAGTACAAAGAATCACGCCGATAGACGCCTCGTCCAGTTTTGCAATTACCCGCCGCAGCCAGCCAAAATCATAAGTACCCTCTTCCGGTTCCAATCTGCTCCAGGCAAATTCCGCCAGCCGTACCACATTAATACCCGTTTCCTTCATCTGCCGGATATCCTCATCCACCCGCTGATCGGACAGACCTTCCGGGTAATAGGCGGCGCCAAAATAAGGCGGTTTTATCACAGCCATACGCTTTACCTTCCTTTCTTTTACCGTTTATCTTAATAAACTCTCTATTTTGATTATAACACAGCCACAGAACGGCGTCTATCGCGAATGATGCCAAATTTTTATCGGTCATCTGTTGCAACTATCATTAACCGCCATTTCCGAAGCCGCAGACTTCCGGCAGAGTTCAATGAAGGTACGAGCAGAGGATGACAGGAATTTATTTTTGTGGTAGACAATCATAAACCTTCGGCGCAAATCCATTCCCCTGATCTCAAAAGACACAACCTGTCCATTCCCCAGCTGGTCAGAAACCATCCGTCCCGGCAGAACCGCTATCCCAAGTCCATGAATCGCAGCATTGACCAGTGCACTGGTACTGGTCGATTCCCACGACGGTTCCACCGAGAACCCTGCCAGCCGTGCAGCACTGTCAAATTCCTCTCTGGTACCGCTGCCGCTTTCCCTCAATAACAGCCGCTGCTTGCGAAAGCGCTCGATTTCCACCGTCTCCCCCTGTTGAAACGGCTTTCCCGGTGCACAAATTGCAACCAGAGAATCCTCCATGTACTCTTCACATACCAGATGGGGCGAATGAACCACCCCTTCTACCAGCGCAAAATCCAGCCGGTTTGCCAGTAATTCCCGTTCCAGAAAACCTGTCGGGCCAATTTGAACTTTCACTTCAACTGCCGGGCAAACCGATTGATATGTACGGACATACTCCGGCATAAACTGCGACCCGATTGTAATACTGGCACCGACCCGCAAAACACCCGCAGAATCCCAGTCCCGCAGCTCCCGTTCCATATCATCAAACATGGAAACCAGATGGGAAGCATATTCCTCCAATTGCTTTCCGGCTTCGGTGATATAGAGTTTGCGGGAAATCCTTTCAAACAGGCGTACCCTGTAGTAGTCCTCCAGCTCACGAATGGCAAGGCTGACCGCCGGCTGGGTCATATACAATGATTCAGCCGCACGGGTGATATTATAATCATGGCTGCAAACCGCCAGAAAAATACGAATATGCCGCAAGGTCATCTGATGTCCACTCCTTATAAGAATTTTCTTATGGTTTTAATAAAATTATACTATTTTTCATATAAGCAATCAAGTGGTATAATAGTTATGGTCGATAGTTTGGCTTTTGCAACGCCCAATCTGATCGCTTAAATATCAGGAAAGAAGTGATGATCAAATGAAAAAAAGCCGGAAGTATCTCCAGCTTTTTCTCTCCACCTTCAAACTCAGTGCATTTACATTTGGCGGTGGTTATGTAATTATTCCGTTGATGAGAAAGCAGTTTGTCGAAAAACTCCACTGGATTGAGGAGGATGAAATGCTCGACCTGACGGCAATCGCCCAGTCAGCTCCCGGACCAATCGCCGTCAATGCGTCAATACTCGTTGGTTATCGGGTCGGCGGTATTTTGGGTGGAATTGTCACGGTACTGGGGACCGTTTTACCTCCGCTGATTTTGCTGTCGATTATCTCATTTTTTTACGCGGCATTCCGCAGCAATCAGATCGTCAATCTTTTGCTCAAAGGAATGGCAGCAGGTGTTGTCGCCGTTATTGTCGACGTCGTACTGACAATGGGGCTTGATATTCTGAAAAAGAAGAAACTGCTTCCTACTCTGATTATGGCTGCTGCATTTGTAGCGACCGTCTGGTTTGATGTCAACGTCATGCTGATCATCGTTATCAGCGGCGTGGCAGGCGGCCTGCAAATTCTCTGGCAGAGCAAAAAGGAGGGGAAAAAGTGATTTACCTCGAACTTTTCTGGAGTTTTTTTCAGATTGGACTGTTCAGTTTTGGCGGCGGGTACGCTTCTCTTCCCCTGATTCAGCATCAGGTCGTTGAAATTCATCCATGGCTGACGATGACCCAGTTCTCGGATATTATCACCATCTCTCAGATGACACCCGGACCGGTCGCGATCAATTCAGCAACCTTTGTCGGCATACAGATTGCAGGAATTCCCGGCGCAATCATTGCCACCCTCGGCTGCATCACACCTTCCTGCATCATTATTTCTATTTTGGCATTTGTTTATTATCGTTACCGTTCACTTTCGACAATACAGGGTGTCCTTTCCGGATTGCGTCCAGCCGTTGTGGCAATGATTGCCGGTGCTGGTGTTTCACTGTTTATTTCAGCAGCCTGGCCTAACGGTATTGATCTTTCGCAAACAGATTTTATCGCGATTTTTATTTTTGTTGTCGCACTGATTATTATGCGCTGGAAAAAGCCAAATCCCATTACTGTAATGGTAGGTGCCGGAATCGGCGGACTTATTCTGTATCCAATTGTAGATCAACTGTTATAATTAACAAAACCGACGGAGACCTTCACAGGTTCCGTCGGTTTCTTTTCTCGTTGGATAACAAAAAACCCACTTGGTAATCCCAAGTGGGTTTACTGGCTGCTCCTGTCAGGCTCGAACTGACGACATCATGATTAACAGTCATGCGCTCTACCGACTGAGCTAAGGAGCAATATGTGGCGTTAAGGTCTGACAAATGTCAGACCTTAACATTTTGTGCCGGCATCGCTCTATCTTCCCAGGCCGTCTCCAGCCAAGTATTTTCGACACTGATGAGCTTAACTTCTGTGT